>JARJFC010000035.1 GCA_029310945.1 Leptospira sp. 96542 | reverse complement strand
GGATGGAACACATGTCGCATCCCTTCAAAAGAGCTTTATATTCGTTTAAAAAAAGAATAAAATTTTATTTACCTAATGCATGTTAGGTAAATAGGGTTCTGGGCACACCGTTCCGTTTGGAACGGCCGGGCTATCCGCTGCAATCTTTCCCTTCGTGAAAGGATTTCCGCTACTATCCCTTGTGCGTCTAGTTCGAATTTTTACATTTTTTCGTTAATGTTCGTTGATAAATGCCAGAATTTCTTCTCTGACTATGTCTGATCTTAGAATCATTTTATGCCCCAGTCCCTTTGTTGTGATCAGTTTGGAATCATTCCACGAATTGGCCACAACAACACCCATTGAATAGGGTATTTCTTCGTCTTCCTCATCGTGAATGACGAGCAAAGAATTAGTAAAATTTTTTCCAGATCGTTCTAAATCCAAACTACTGAGAGGTCGTTTAACTTTCCTTTCTAAAATGTGGCGCATAGCATCGCTTTCGTAATCATCCAAATTAAAATATTCGCTAAAACTTTTTCGTAATAATTCCAATTTGGAGGGTGGAGATATATATACTAATTTTTTTGCATTAACACCTAATTCTTGTGCTACGGTTGCAACCGCACCACCGAAAGAATGAGTAATGATAACCTTTGGGTTTCCAATCTGCTCAACTAAGTTTCGTACCATTTTACCTGAAAGTACAATATTGGAATACCTTCCCGATGATAATCCATGGCCTGGCAAATCAATTCCAAACACATTATAACCCTGCTCTAATAATGAAGGAATCAATCGAGAGAAATTTCCAGTGTTCCCATTCCAGCCATGAACGAGCAGAATGGTTTCGCCTTCACCTTTCCAGTGGTAATATCTGATTTTGTGTTCGTTTATTTGGAACTCTTTCAAATCGGCCTTTGCCAAAATATCCATTTCTTTTCGGCTGGGTTTGGGTTTTTGGGTGGATAAAAATAATTGGCTCGCTACATAACCAATGTATTTTGGATTTCTTTTTGCAAATTCCCATTTGTCTGCCAATGAATACATTGGTTTCTTTCTAAAAGAACGATCGATCGTGCTATTATTTTCCATAAAAACCTACCATTTCTTAATATCTTATTGATTAAATTTTCACATTGAATTTCTTTTTAATAATTCGCTAAACGACTGTTTAGCGTGGTTTTCCGCTGTTTTGTCTTCTAAGAGTCGGTGGAAAAAATGAAACGCCAAAATAATGCCCCAAATATCTTGCACTAGCGAATCTGCTTTCGTTTTTGAATGCAATTCGCCTGTACGTTTTGATTCCTCCACAAATTCTGATAAAGAATCTTTCCAGCTCCTTTGGATTTTCTGTAAATGATTTCTGACAATGCCTGGTCTATCATCAAATTCTGCACTGCTGGACAAAAACAAACAGCCGCCGGGTAAACCTCCCTGATTGGCCCAAGTTAGCCAGCGGAGAAATGCTGTTTTTAGCCGAGTGAGTCCAGGTTTGGATTTGAGAGTGGGATAAATTACACTACGGCGGAAAAGTTCGCTTGCTCTTCGCAAAACTTCGATTTGTAGATTTTCTTTGGAGGAAAATTTACCGAATAAACCACTTTTGGACATACCCAGTTCATCTGCCAGACTTCCAATGGTAAGTCCTTCTAACCCTTGGATACTTGCAATTTGGACGGCCTTTTCCAAAATTAAAGTTTTTGTTTCCTCACCTTTGCCCATATAAATAAAGTACGATCGTTCGTTTTATTTGTAAATCGTTTTTCTATTCTTTTTCTACAGAACTTGGTATTTTTTCCTTTAATAATCGTGGTTTGATTTTTGGAAAAATTGGAGCTCTTCTCGTTCAGGATCCAAACGAGTGGACATAACTATATTCAAACCTTGTTTTGGTTCTTCGAGCATTGGATTGAGTGAGTTCCAAATGGCGTTCGAATCGGACTCGTTTACGTAAAATAAAAGATTCATTTCATTGAACCAAAAATAATATCCGAAAAAAATTGGTTTTCCGACCTTGTGGATGGTTTCAAAAATTTGACCACAATTTTGAAATGCTTTTTCTGTGAGTTCTGGGTTCGGTAAACCTGTTTCGTTTTTTCCAAGTTCCATCGCGGGCGCTTTTAAATGGATAGTGACACAGAAAAAACTTTTGTAACCTGCTTTTAAATTTTCGGGTGTAAGTTTGGGATCAAATGCCCCGCTCACTTGGTAATTGCCTTTTTTACCTTTGTATTTTTGAAACTCTTCTGTTATTTTTTTAAAATCCATTGGTGATACCCCAAACCTATCTTTTATATATTTTTTTTGAATCAATTTGAATTGAAATACTTTTTTAAGATATTTTTTGACTTGATTGTGATGCTAAATGTAGAAAATGTTTGGCTATGCAACAGTACACACTTAACAAATATTTTGCCAAAAAAAGTTTTTTAAAAATTTTTGGTGGAGAAATTCGAATATTCGATGAAAATAAAAATAATCTTTTGTTTTTTGTAAAACAGAAAGCGTTCAAACTCAAAGAAGACATCACAGTTTTTGCAGACGAAGCCAAATCAAAAGAGTTACTCAAAATAAAAGCAAGGAGTGTGATTGATTTTTCGGCTGTGTATGATGTGACGGATGTTACTACAAATCAAACAATAGGGGCCCTGAGACGAAAGGGTTTCAAATCTATCTTGAAAGATTCTTGGGAAATTTTAGATTCTAATGACCAAGTAATAGGTTCTGTGGATGAAGATAGTATGTTCAAAGCCTTACTCCGCAGGTTTTTGACAAATTTAATCCCGCAGACTTTCTTTATTTCGCTAAATAATAGTCAGGTGGGAATATTGAAACAAACTTTCAATCCATTTGTTCCCCAGTTCAATATCGATTTTTCTGCTGATACTTCCAAGTCTTTGGACCGAAGGATGGGTATTTCCATCGTAATACTCTTACAGATCATTGAAGGTAGACAAAATTAGTATTTGGAGTGTAAATTAAATTTACCTTCACCCATGCGGGATACGAAAGGCTCTGGTCTGCCCAAGGCAGGCGGGAGCATCTAGCGAACCCTGGAATGGCCTGACCCTTTCTTAGTAGAATGATATCTGTTCGTAGGGGTTAGGAATGTACAGTCGGGGGAATCTGTAGTAAAACACAAATCCCTTGGAGTTTGGCTTCTCCAAGGTGTCTGCATTCAAATGAAGACTGGATCGCTCACTTTTCGTCGTCATCATCATCATCATCATCATCTTCTTCGTCTTCATCATCATCTTCTTCTTCGTCATCATCATCATCTTCTTCTTCGTCATCATCATCATCTTCTTCTTCGTCTTCATCATCATCATCATCTTCATCATCTTCATCATCATCTTCTTCTTCGTCTTCATCATCATCATCATCTTCATCTTCGTCTTCATCTTCATCTTCATCGATTTGCCAAGCTTGTGTGAGGGCACCGAGAAATTCTTCTTCTTCGTCGGATACATCATCCACACCCACAATTTCGCGGATGTCATTTAAGAGTTTTGCTAGGAGACCATTGGAAAGGTATTCCCCCAGAAGTTCGATTGATTCTTCTAAAATATCATCCTCATCACCAGCTTCCAAGAGTTTGGCGCAGTTCTTGAGGATTTTTTTTGCAGACATTTCCACACCAAGTTTGTCAAGGGTTTCTTTCATATAGTTAGAGAGTTCATCATATTCTTCTTCACTAATATCTCCATCGGCGCCAGCCGCAGTGAGTATGATAAGGCCGATTCTAAACTCTAATGGATAGTCTTCCCCCATTGCATCCAACATATCATTGTATTCTTCGTCGGTCATTTCTGCGAGTTCTGTATCAAAGTCGCCCGTTACTGAAGTGTTATCGCCCCAAGTACTCTCATCAATCTCAAAGTTAGATAGTTGTTTAATGATCCAGGTGTCCCCGTCATTGTATTTTTTATTCATCAGATAATCGTACGGAATGTAACAATAACCTTCATCACCCCATTCGTTACCCCAAGAATTGCGGACAATGAATACTTTGTCAAAGTCAGAGTAGCCAACACATAACATTGCATGTCCACCATGTGATTCACGAGATGCTTCCTTTTTGGTAGGAGCGGGAACCAAACCTGGCTTTCTGTGTTTATCAAAAGATTCGAATAAACTAATTCCGAAAATAATTGGGTGTCCCTCAGCCAAAGCCGATTTCCAAGCATTCAAATCGATGGGAACAGATTGAAAGTCTTCGACTATGAAATTTGCTGCTTCTGTGTAAGCATCATCGTCTGGTTCGTCGTTACAAATTTTTTCTTCGTAAGGCCACATTTCTTCAGAACAAGCACCATATTCTTGCAAACTTTGGATGGCGGATGAAATGACGGAACCTTGATCTTCTTCATGTAAATCATCGGCATGCCTTGCATTATAATAAATGAATAATCGACTCACATCATAGTTTTCAATTTCTTTGTGTCGTTTTACTAGATATTCATAAGCCCCTGCGACAGCATTCGCAGTGCAACTATTCAAATCGCCTTGGTCTTCTACTTCTGTCATGTATTTCCGCAAATCAACTTTAGGCGGTAATGGTTTTCCAAAACCTTTGAACTGTTTGGTGCCATCTTTTGGTTTTGAAGCGCGATACCCACTTACTTTTCTTGTTGTTCCATCCGCACGTTTGATTATCATAATATTCCCTATTTACCGAACTTGGTTAGTTATCATTGTGTTTTGTACGAATAAATTTTATGATTATAAAAATTTCATCATTTACGCAATGATAGAAGGAATTTAGGTTAATAAATTGTTTTGAGTCAATTCATATTTTTGCCTGGGCGCTTCGAATCATAACGAATTTTACTACTTGAAAGTAAAAGCGACCGCGCTCTTCGTTCCAATCCTCCCAAAATATTTCGATAAGAATGGACGGCTTTATATTTTGGGAGAGATTTCCACTACGATCGCTAGCGCAAGAAAATTATCTTTAAAACAACAAAGATAAAGTTTATGATTGGTTCATTTCCACAAGGGTTTCGAAAATGATTTTCATACCCAATTCCAAATTTTCTATTGAGATATTTTCATTTTTTCCATGCATTGTATCGATGTCTTTGGATTCTAAAACAGCAGGAATCAATCCATAACATTTGATGCCCAATCGTCGTAAGTAAGAGTTGTCTGTCTTTCCTGGGGACAAAAAAGGAGTGACTGTACTTTTTGGAAACTTTTGAACCGAAACAGAAGCAAGGGTTCGAAAAAAATCAGTATCAATAGGTGATTCATCTGCTGGGTTGATGTCTGTAAATACAATTTCAACTTTGTGTTTTTCCGCTATTTTTCGAATTTTATCACAAAATGCCTGTATATCGACACCTGGTAAAATGCGAAAGTCCATCCGACCCAAAGCTTCACCAGCAATTACGTTTTCTCCATTTTCACCTTCAGATGTTTTAAGGCCAGTAATGGATTTTGTATTGGTTGTCATTGCTGTAAGGTGACGGTTACTCCTAATAGTCGGGGTTAATAAAGGTTTAATGAGAGGATTGTTTGCATTTTTTAAGAAAAAAGAATTTGGAAAATCACTTATAGTTCCCAGTTGATAAAAAAACGATTTTGTTTCATCAGTTATTTGGATATTAGAATCCAATTCACGAAGTTCTTTAAAAAATTCTATTAGGGTAAGAGCCGGGTATGTTTGCGGAGGAGTAGACCCGTGCCCACTTGTTCCTGTTACCTTTGCACGGATCCAAATATTTCCTTTTTCCGCATATTGAATGTTAAAGATCGTGCTACCTTTTATAACAATGTCTTTTGTGGCCACACCACCTTCATTCAGTGCATATTCGTATCCTTTAAAAACTTCTGGATGTTTTTTTGTCATATATATTCCACCGAGTTTGGAACCAGATTCTTCATCCGCCAGGGCTAAAAACATAAGTTTGCGTTTACGTGGAATTCCGCTTCGTTTCACTTCTAAAAATGCCATGAGTTCCATCACTGCCATCCCCTTCATGTCGATGGCACCACGACCCCAAATTCGACCATCAGAAATTTTGCCTGACAAAGGTGGCACATCCCATTCTTTTGCATCAAACTCAACGGTGTCCAAATGGTTTGCGAGGATAATTCCTGGTTCTGGATTTGTTACTGTCGCCTGCAGTTCAGCCACTAAATTTGGTCTGTTGGGGTGTTTTGGGTCAAAGTAAAGTTTGTATGGAATGTTTTCGTTCTTTAGAATATTCTGAATGTATTTGACTGCGTTGATTTCATTGTTTCGAACAGTAGAAATTTTTAATAGGTCGGAGAGAATTTTAGTGGCTTCCGATTTTTTTTTATTCCACTCTGTGGTTGGGTAAGACTTTTTTAGAGTTGTATATTCGATATTAGAGCCAAACGAACATTGAACAAAAATTACAAATACGAACAATAGGAAACGATAGTTTAGGAACATTGTTTAATCCTTCCGAACCAAATGGAATTGATTGGATCAGAATTATAAAAATAATATATCAAAATTTAAATAAATCATTCGAGAAAATGGATGAATTTTATCTATAGTTTACTATACTATAAAATCCATCCAAACGGTATGATTCGAATTTAAGCTGGGCTTTCTTCTCTCCCATCGGCGTGGCGAGCAAACCTTCCTCTTCCAGCATGTACTGGATCAGAACTATCCCATGGCCACCCGCCAAATTGTGTCCTGCGATAATCATTGAAAGCCTGTTGGATTTCCTCAGGGCTATTCATTACAAACGGACCATATTGGACAACAGGTTCGGCAATGGGACGCCCTTCTAAAATTAAAATTTTACCTGGTTCACTTCCATTTTTCAAAGTCAAAGTTTCTTCTGAAGCAAATTTGAATAGATGTGAACTAGAAAGAACTTCTCCACCAACTGAAAGACCTTTTCCTCTGAAATAATAAATGTTTCGATTCAATCCTTTTGAAGCTGCAGGAATTGTGAATTCAGCATCTGCATCAAAATTCAAAATGTAAATTCCCACTTCATTTTTTTCATCCGCAGCCCATGAATTGGGTGGGGGATCCAATGGTTTGTCACCAAACAAGGATCCTGCGACCGTTTTCACATTTAATTTTTTACCGTTCTTATCCACAAATTCGCGAACAGGTATATTTTCATTCCATAACATAGTAAAATGTGGTGGAACAAACTTATTTTTTTGGGGAAGATTTAACCAAATCTGAAACAGCTCCATTGGATTTTCATTTTCTTCGGATAATAATGGAAACATTTCAGAGTGTTGAACCCCAGCACCTGCTGTCATCCATTGCACATCTCCATCACCATAACGACCAGCAGCACCCAAAGAATCGGCATGGTCTACAATGCCTTTTTGTACAACAGTCACAGTTTCAAAACCCCGATGTGGGTGGCCTGGAAACCCTGGGATATCATCTCCATGGTACATCCTCCAACCATCCTTACCAGCAAAGTCTTGGCCAATATCGCGACCAGCTAGAGAAGCATCGGGACCAAATTTTCCATTACCTTTGGGGTAGTGGTCTTCGTGGTGAACACAAAATAAAAAAGGATCTGAAGTAGGCCACTGAAAATCTAACGGTTGTTTGTGTAATATTTGGGATGTTTTCATATTTTTCTCCTTGGATTTAAAAATTGTATAGGATCCAATACCTATGGCTCCGAGTAGAGTGATGGATTTCCAAATCCAAGCCTTTCTGGACAACAAAGTTTGTTTTTCGTTTCCCAATTCCTTTGAGCTCAGATCAGGTTTGTAATTCAATCCCATAGATAAAGAATAGACTGTGGAGAAAATTCGAAAAGTAAAAATAATTTGATATTAAACTATTTTTTCCAAAACAAAATCAGGCAAAATTTTGCTTACTAATTTTTCATGCTTTTGTTTTTGCCAGGATTTCGAGTTCACGTTGTACCAAACTTGGGAAGTTTTTTCCTTCGGATCCAAAATCCAATACTCTCTGACTCCACATCGTAAGTACCGGTCTGCCTTCACACCCAAATCCCTCGATTTTGTAGATTCGCTTAACACTTCGCAGATGAGATCGGGCACGCCGTGGATATGTCCCTTGATGATGGAAAGATTTTCGTTTAGAATGAAACTGAGATCTGGTCTAAGGACATCACCATCATCTGGAAGGAAGATGTCGGTTTCGGTAGTCAATCTGCCAAGCGGGTGAGTTCGTAAATAAATGCTTAATTCAGTAGCAAAATAAGTTTGCAAATTACCATGATCAAAATACGCACTCGGGCTCAAATGAAGCACTCCCTCGATCATGTCATACGTAAATCCATCGTCGGGAAGACTTAGGTATTCTTCGCGGGTTACCTTCCAGCCGACATACTTAGGTGTTACTTTGGTGAGAGTGTCCGACATGATCATATCCTATTCCGAATGAGTAGGTTCGTCAATTTGAATTTGGGCCAAGGGAAATTGTGGTGACTAATCCGAGTCCTTCACTTTCGAACCCAATATCTTTTCAAAAAATTCAATTAGTTCTTGGTTCCCATTGTTTTGTGCAAATTTAAGTGGAGTCCATCCATTCATATTAAAGTTAACTTTGGCTCCGTATAACACCAATAATTTTGCCATATTCGTATGGTTTTTATTGGCTGCAATGAGTAGTGCCGACCATCCACTTGGTTGCATCGCATTAGGATTACCTCCTGATTCTAAAATTTTTTTCAATTGTAAAGGATCATCTTTGAATACAATATTCAGAACTTTGGAATCAAAATCAGGATTGATGGAAATTGTTTCTGTGGGACCTTCTGTGAGTTCTTCAGATGAAAAAGGGATGAAAAAAATAACATCATACGAATACGATTTTGTTTCTCCAGAGACAATTACGTTTTCGAGAGTTACTTTCACTTTTTGGTCATTATCATTTTGGTTTAACCTTAGATTTGTTCGCCAAACTATTGTATTGTCACCAAACCCAGAAGCGGATTTTTCCTTTATTACAGAAAAGGTTTTTCCGTTGGAAGTCATTGAGATTTTAGTTTTCGAAAAATCTGCCTTCGCGACAGAAAAAGACCACCTATAATTGGCATCTAAAAACAAATCCACAGGAACATACCCTTCGGGAGGCCAAGCAACAAACGGAACTTTCGCATTACTTTCGCTACGTTCTCCCATAACCCAAAGGCTGTTTGCATTTTTTGTAGAACCTGTCCCCATTGTTGCCAGTGAAGGAAATAAAATCCACCTTCTATGTCCTACAAAGTAATTACTAGCCCCTGGATCTAAAATATAACTGTCTATACTTGCCGCCCCTGCTTCCAGTGCTAAATTTGATTTTCCAGCGGCTTCTTTTCCAGCTTCTGAAAAACAATGCCAACCTGAAGTGGGGTAGTGGCTGAGTGAACCTTGCGCTTCCATAATTAGTGAAGAACGGATTGCTTTTTGATTGAATTCTTCTACAAAACTAGAAATAGGTGAAAGACCGGCCATCATTCGATAATAGTTGATTCTTTGTAAGGTGGCGTCATTGTATTCCGAAGTGTTTTCGCCTGCTTGGCAAGTTTTGGTATTCCCTGTCCAGCCGTTTGGAATCCGACCTGACTTCAGGTAGAATTCTTTATAAAACTGTAACACAGAAGTTTTGTCCCCATGATTGAGATCATAGAACATTCGAGATTTTTTAGAAGTTTCTGGAAGTTTGGATTCTGGGTTATCTAGTTTAACCTGCCCGAAAAGAGGGGTTAGCGATATGAATGTACAAACGAAAAAAATAGAATACCTTCTGCTTACGAACCAATTCTGAATCATTCCTAACCTCACTGCTTTCCCTAAATCAAAGGTACTCCAAGTTTCGTTCATTGAATTAGGGATGGCAATTGATTTCTAAAGAATTTGAATTCAGAAAATGGTTTATTTTGATTCACCTTTTTTTTTTCCCCTCAAAGCCCATTCGGAGAGCATTGAGGACAACAGAAATGGAGCTGAATGCCATGGCCGCCCCACTGACCCAAGGTGCGAGTAGTCCCGAGGCAGCAATCGGTATGCCAAGCGTGTTGTAAGCCAAAGCCCAAAAGAAATTTTGGCGGATGTTTCGAACGGTATCCTTTCCAATTTGGATGAGGCTGACAATTTTACGGATGTCACCTTTGAGAAGAACTATGTCAGCTGTGCTGATTGCGATATCACTTCCTGTTCCCATGGCAATTCCGACATCGGCGCTGGCTAGCGCAGGTGCATCGTTGATTCCATCACCGATCATGGCTGTGTACGTTTTATGGTTTTTGAGTTGTTCCAAAATTTTAGATTTTTCAGTGGGTAGGAGGCCTGCATGGACAGAGGGAATGCCTAGTAGACTGGCTACTTTTTTAGCTGACTCTAAGGTATCCCCCGTGAGCAATACTGGTTCTACGTTGATAGAAAATAAATCATCCACTGCTTTTTTGGCATTTGGCCTGATGGTATCTTCGATTGCAAAAACAAAGGTTCCTGTTACATTTCCTGAAATCTGAACAAAAACTGGAGTTCCACCAGACAAGATCCATTTTTTTGCCTCTTCCAATAAGTTCGGATGGATGGATCCTGACTTTTCTTCGATAAATGTTTGTTTGCCGATCACAAAAAACCGTCCATTCCAATTTGCTAAAATTCCACCGCCACTCACGGTTTCCGATGAAATCCAATTGTCCAAGGAAAGACCCAAACTTTGACCATATTCCACAATGGCTTTGGCCAACGGGTGGTCGGAACCTTTTTCGATCGATACAATTTCTTCGAGGATTTGCCTATAGATTGCATCGTTTTTATTGAAACTCGAAACAGTTGCAAACACACGGGGTTTTCCTTCGGTGAGAGTTCCTGTTTTGTCAAATCCGATGAGATTGATTTTGGCAACGGATTCCAAGGCTTCGGCACTGCGAAATAGGATTCCTTTTTTGGCGGCCAGGCCTGTTCCAACTAACAAAGATATTGGCGTGGCAAGGCCGAGGGCACAGGGGCAGGCAATGACAAGGATTGCGATCGATGTCTCAATTGCATTTGTCACAGAGTTTGGTGTGATCCAAAAGTACCAAACCAAAAAATCCAAAACACTGATTAGGATTACAAAAGGGACAAAGTAAGCAGAGATTTGGTCTGCGATCCTTTGTAAGGGAGCCTTCGTTCCAAGGGAATCTTCCACGGATTTGATGATGGAGGAGAGGGTAGTATCCTTTCCTACCTTTGTTGCTTCGATGATGAGTGATCCACTCCCATTCATGGTTCCACCCATCACAGGATCTCCCATTTTTTTTTCGACAGGTAAGCTTTCTCCAGTTAACATCGATTCATCGGCAAAACTCATCCCTTCTAAAATTTTTCCATCCGTTGGAAACTTTTCTCCCGATTTCACTTGGATATGGTCTCCCAGTTTCAAGTATTCACTAGGAACCTTTGTCCACCCATCTGCCGATTTTACGGTTGCTGTTTCGGGTCGGAGTTTCAGGAGTGAATTGATCGCATCCGAACTTTTACCTTTGGCCATATGTTCGATCCACTTTCCAGCCAAAATAAAAGTGATGAGTACAACCGATGTTTCAAAATAGAGTTCCTTTCCGAAGAGGCTATAACCATATGCGGCTGTTGTTCCTAGTACTACCAAAACATCCATGTTAGCCGTCCCGTTCTTTAAGGCTCGGTACGCTGAGAGATAAAAAGGAAATCCAATGAGAAACTGAACTGGTGTTGCAATGGCTGCTTGTACCCATCTCTCCATAAGAATATTGGGCATAGGCAAAAAATGGAGGAATTCGAAGTGAGTGATCATTCCATAAAACAAAGGTAAAGACAAAATGGCTGATAAAAAAAATCGGATCTTCAGATTTTTTTCATAACGTTTGTGTTTTGATTCTGTTTCTGAAAATTGATTTTGGTCGTGAATGTTTGCTGTATAACCAAGGGATTCAATCTTTTCAAAAATTTCTTTGTCCTTTAGATCATTGTCTGTTTTTAGAAAAATGGATTCAAGAGCAAAATTCACCCGGACTTCCTTCACTCCATCTAACTTTGTTAGACCCTTTTCGATGCGAAGGGCACAATTGGAACAAGTCATACCAAAAACATCCAGTGTGAAGTCTCGTTCACCTTCTGTCACGGAACTTCCTTTTGGGAAGAGATTCGAGTGGAATTTTATTAGTTTCATGTTTTGTCTTTTTGCCCACATAATATCCATCTTAAACCTTCCCATAATGGGAAGGTCAAGGGGTGATCCGAAAAAAAATGTTAGTTTTGGATTTTTTTTCCATTTCAGATAACATCCACGAAAGGAAGAAAAAATGAATATTGGACAATTGGCAAAAAGGTCGGGCTTAAGCTCCAAACAAATTCGCCACTATGAGGAAATTGGTCTCATCCAAGAACCAATGCGCACAGAAAATGGGTACAGAATGTATTCAAATGATGACATCCATTTTTTAAAATTTATCAAACGTTCACGTGAACTTGGATTTTCGCTAGAGGTTATCAAAGATTTGATTGGGTTGTGGAAAAATAAGTCTCGCAGTAGTCGCGAAGTCAAAGTACTTGCCACCAAACACTTGCAAGAATTAGAATTAAAATTAAAAAACATCCAAGAAATGACTCAAACTTTGAAACATCTACTCCACAATTGTCATGGAGACCATAGACCTGATTGTCCAATTTTAGAAAATTTAGAAAGTTAAATTTGGTATAGAAAAAAGTTGCCTTGGTTTTTTTCGAAGCATTCAATCCGAATTTTTTATTTGACAAAACTATATGAATCTATTTATTTAACCAGATGGTTAATAATCTATATGGTTAAATAAATACATCAAAATTGAAATTCTCCGAACATTTTTCCCATATCCTCGGAGTTTGGCTAAAATAGAAAAAAATCAGGAATCGACAATGGAACGTTACGAAGCGAAATTATCCATAGAAGACCGTATTGTACGAATTGAACGCAGGTTTGATGCACCACTCCCCCTTGTTTGGGAAGTTTGGATCAATCCTTTGCATATTTCCAAATGGTGGGGACCTAAAACATTCACTGTTCCCAATTGTACATTTGATTTCCAAGTGGGTGGAGCCTATCGCATTGTGATGCGTTCACCAGAAGGTGTGGATTACCCTGTCACAGGCAAATTCATATCCATCGAACCTATGAAAAAATTTGTAATGACTGATCTTGTGGATGAACATCCAGAAGCTTGGGTCAAAGAAATGCAAAAACAAACAGGTATCGAAGGAGCGAAAGAAATTCTGAATTCAGAATTGACTGTGCTTTTCGAAGAAGACTCGGAGCAAACAAAAGTCACTCTCATTACTAAATTCGCGAATAATGATATTCGCGATGGTTTTGCTAAGTCTGGAATGAAAGAAGGTTGGTCAGAAAGTTTCGACAAACTTGAAGATTTAGCTCTCCCGAAAAAGAATCAGGTTATCATCGCTAAGGAGATGGCATTTGATCAAAAAACAATTTATCAAACATTTTTAAACCCTAAAACAGTCCATTTATGGTGGGGACCAAATGGGTTCACACTCACAACACATTCGATGGATGTATCTGTTGGCGGTTCATGGGTGTACACAATGCACGGTCCAGATGGAACCGATTACCCAAATAGAATTCTTTATAAAGAATTAAATCCATATGAATTTATTTCCTATCTACATGGTACTGGGATTCCGGACGCAAACGATGATTTTTCAGGAAAAGTATCATTCATAAAGGTAGAAGAATTTAAGACAAAAATCATAATGCAAATGGATTTCGCTGATGAATCAACTCGAAATAATGTATTAAAGTTTGGAGCGGTGGAAGGCGGTAAACAAACACTTGCAAAATTGGAAAAACATTTGGAGGAAAAAAAATAATTATGGAAAAAATCACACCCTTTATGTGGTTCAAGGATAACGCTGAAGAAGCTGTTCAATTTTATTTAGGTATATTTAAAGATTCGAAAATACTAAAAAAAGCTTATTATACTGGAGCAGGTAAGGAACACCATGGAATGGATGCCGGTACTGTCCTTACTATAGATTTCGAATTGGAAGGACAAAGGTTTGTGGCTCTCAATGGGGGTCCCACTTTCACTTTCAATCCCGCCATTTCTTTTGTAGTCAATGTGGAGTCGCAAAAAGAATTGGACTACTATTGGAATCATCTAACAAAAGATGGTGAGCCTCGGGCTCAGCAATGTGGCTGGCTGCAGGACAAATTTGGAGTTTCCTGGCAAATTGTTCCCACCCAAATCAAAATGATGATGACAGATTCGGATCCAACAAAAGTGAACCGATTGATGACAGCACTCCTTCCCATGAAGAAGTTGGATTTGGATCTCTTGGTAAAAGCCTTTCACGGGGAATAAAAGAAATTTCTGTAGAAACATTCTTTTGCCTTGCCAACAAAGCAGTAACGATTGGAAATTTAAACTAAGTTTGGCATTACAGATATTACATTAAATACAATTATGCAGGTAATAAATTGGAAACTCATTCAGAAGACATAAAACAAAAATCCCGCATCACGCGCGCATCTCTATGGAAAGAACTAAAGAATGCACTTGCTGGTTCAGAAGCAGATTATACAGAAATTAGCATGCGTAAGGCGATATTTCTTTTGTCGGTACCAATGGTGCTCGAACTGGTACTGGAGTCTGTATTTGCCGTTGTGGATATTTTTTTTGTAGGAAAACTAGGTCCGTCAGCTGTGGCAACGGTTGGTCTGACGGAAACATATTTATTTTTGTTGTATGCAGTGGCAATGGGTTTGTCCTTTTCTGTGACGGCAATTGTCGCACGACGTATCGGTGAAAAAGAAAAAGACAAAGCGGGTGTTGCTGCTGTACAATCCATCATCATTTCCTTTCTCTGTTCTTTACCTTTTGCCATTGCTGGGATTTTTTATTCAAAAGAACTTTTAGCAATTATGGGTGCAGACGAATGGGTTTTGACGGAAGGTTATCCTTATATGCAGTGGATGTTAGGTGGAAACATCGTTGTTGTTTTATTATTCTTAATCAACGCAGTTTTTCGTGGTGCTGGTGATGCTGCCATCGCAATGAAAATACTTTGGATTTCAAATACATTCAATATCATCCTTGATCCAATACTAATTTTTGGTTGGGGGCCAATACCTGCTCTCGGCATTACTGGTGCGGCCATTGCAACCAATATTGGAAGAGGGATAGGTGTTTGTTTCCAATTGTATTTACTCTTTCGTGGTGGTAAACATATTCAATTATTGTTATCACATTTAAAAATTGATTGGGATACAATATTTGGAATTCTAAAAACTTCTCTTGGTGGAATTGGACAGATGATCGTTGCAATGACATCATGGATTTTTATCATGCGGATCCTCGCACAGTTTGGAAGTCAAACCGTTGCTGGTGCTACCATTGCTATGCGAATCATGATGTTCACTATGATGCCATCTTGGGGTATGTCAAATGCGGTTGCAACGCTCGTTGGTCAAAATTTAGGAGCTGGTAAACCAGACCGAGCAGAACAATCAGTTTGGTTCACTGGATACTGTAACATGGGTTACTTGATCCTAGTTTCTTTTGTTTATTACTTTTTTTCACCAAGTTTAGTTGGTATATTTACAGAGGATGCAGAGGTAATCAAAATCGGTGGAGAATGGTTACAAATTGTATCGTACTCATATTTTATCTATGCTTGGTGGATGGCTGCTGGACAGGCTTTCAATGGAGCTGGGGATACGGTAACACCAACTAAAATCAACATCGTTTTTTTCTGGTTGATACAAATTCCTTTGGCCTACCTCCTTGGAACCCATTTGCAATTTGGATATTCTGGTGTATTTTGGGCCATCATGGTATCAGAATCACTTGTGGGAGTGTTTACCCTTTGGTTATTCACACGTGGAAAATGGAAAGAAACGAAAGTTTAGTAAAATATAAAATTTCAATAATTAAGTATTTTTATGTTAAATTCCAAGATCAAGACTGTAGATGATTACATTAATGGCTATTCTGGTATTTCAAAAGAAATTTTGAATAAAATTCGCATAACAATACAAAATGCTGCACCAGAAGCAATCGCTACCATTCAATATGCAATTCCTACCTTTGTATTGAATGGAGCCTTAGTTCATTTTGCGGCATTTAAAAATCATATTGGATTTTATGCCTTACCAACGGGAAATTTAAAATTCCAAAAAGAAATTTCGAAATACAAAACAGGAAAAGGTTCCATTCAATTTCCTTTGGATGAACCGATTCCATATTCCCTCATTACAAAAATTGTAAAATACAGAGTCAAAGAAAACTTAGCTAAGCCCAAAAACAAAAAAACTAAGTAGTACCAAAATGATTGAAAACACTGTAAACAATAACAATTTTACTCAAAACAAAAAGAATTATAGACAACCAAAAGTTTCTGAAAGCTCAAACTTTGATTTCGGAATGATATTCAGTAGGTTTTATAAATATTTTAAGATCCATTCAAAAAATATATTGTTCTCTTTTGGTATGCAAACCTTGGAGGAATTTGCACTTTTGGGTCATTTGGATTCGAGAGAACATTCAAATAAGAATACAATTATATCAGAACTTTCGTTAGATCAAAATTCTATGAATCAATTGTTAAATAGAATGTTAGATTCGGATTTAATTACAAATGCAAAGAATGGCAAAAAAAAATTAGAAACAATGTTCTCCATCACACCCAATGGTCGGCGGGTTTTGGCTGAATTACAAAATGAGTTCAATCAACTTCCAAATTTATTGATGCAAATGGCAACCATCGAAAATAAAATTCATTCAAATGTTTCTCGAATGTAAAAAACCTTGGGATAGACTTTTTACTTTTACTCCTATGTAAGTAGCGTTCATTCCGCTTTAGATAGCTAATGTATGTTAGTATGAATATTCCATTGACCTCTTAAATTAAAATAGGTTTTCTTTCAGTATGGGAGTATTCATATGATTCAAACTGGTTCTTTGGCCAAATTCGGAAGAGAAACTCTAAATGTTGATTTTGGAAAAATGCTTGGGTTAAATTATAAATATTTTAAGATACACTCTAAAATCATTCTACTCTCTTCTGGACTCCAGCAGATGGATGAATATGCTATGTTGGCCTATTTGGATGCAAATCCAAATTCTCCCAAAGAACAGCTCATTTTAGAACTTTTATTGGAAAGAGAAAATGGCGAACGAATGATAAAGAGTTTGTTGGAATCTGGTCTTATCGAAAAATCTACTATATCACAAAAGTTAAAAACATTGTTACTTTTATCAAATAAGGGCAAGGCTGTTTTGGAAAAATTGGTAAACCAATTTTCAGAATTACCAAAAACCATTTCTTTATTGAATGAACTGGAAACTCATACTCTGCGTTATGTGAAACAAAGTTAAAGATCAATTAAAACTATTTTGTTTTTAAACGATTTTTTGGTGTTTTTATCTTTTTAGCTTTAAAATTCCCTCTGGCAGCATCCAAAGCAAGTTCGAACCAAGGTTTTAAATTTTCATGTGAATTCCAGGCAGATTTTGGGATGCTATAATAACTCATGACAATGGGTCTACCAGGTTTACCTTCGAAAATAAAAGGTTTTTGTTTTGCTTTTATGAAAACTTCAACTGTTTCCTTATCTGTTTTAAAATATAAAATTTCATAAGCCATCAAAGCAAACATGATTCCTTCAAGATAAAATCCGTAGCCACCAAACATTGATTTTGCTGTAATGTTTCCAAAAATTGATAATTTTTTGAGGTATGATTCTATTAGTTTTTTATTATTTGTTTTGACCATTGACACTTCTACCAAAAGGAGGATACTCACCAATGAAGCAGAAACATGAACTTTTTGAGATCATTTTTTTTTGATTTCATACCGAACCGTTTGGAATCGCATGAATATTTCGTCTTATCATATGGTTTAAAGATAGTCATACGCTTTGCATTGTTCAAGTGCTCGCATTCTCTTTTTTTTGCGTACTTTCCCTAAAAGAATGCTAACAGTTTGAATGTTCATTCATAAGTTCCTTTACACTCATACAATGTGAGGTGTTATCGACGAATTGGAACCAATTCCGATGGAGTTTATAGCGTTACTCCATTGTTTGAACTAGGTAAGAAAATTGAGTCAACAAGAGCCAGTATCCACAGACCAACTTGCAAAATTTGAATTTAGTGAAGAGTCATTAACAAGTTTTCGAAAGAATAAACACATTCCTATTGATTTATACAATAAAGATGGCAAGATCATCATGCCAAAGAAAAGGAATCCAACAGAAGAAGATTTTGGAAAACTATTAAAATTTGAATTACAAGGAGCTTACTATTTAGTTTCCGATTCTAACAAACCAAGGCAAATTTTAGAATCAAATGATTCAAAAAATGTAAAACTATTTGATTCGGAAAAAACAAAAGAATTTGCCAAACAAACAGAAGTTTTGTTGTCAGAATTAAAAAAAGAAGCGTTTTCCTCTGATCACGCACTCAGGGTTCATAAATCGGTCGGTTTAATTTTAGATGATTTTACAAGTAATCCTGACTTTGAATCTGGCCTATTTAATATATTAGAAATATTGAATGGAGCCGGTGTTCCTTTGGAATCGGAACTTATGACAAAACGAACCATTGTTGCCATGGGCATGAAAGTTCGTACTAAAAAAATTGTTACCGATTCAGACAAAAAACCGAATAAAAAAGACCATTTGGCAGTAATGACTGCTAGTTTTTTGGCAGATATAGGATATTCAAAGTTAGTTGTTCCAGATAAACCAAATTTAACTAAAGAAGAATATGTAGCTATACAACAACATCCAATTTTAAGTTATTTGATGACTTTGTCTGCGCCTGAAATTACTCCTGAAATTAGAACATTGATTCTTAACCATCATAGACCATTTCGAGGCAATGCATTAAACAATAATTTTCCTGATACGCGAACTGTTTTTAATAAACTGATGATGGTGCGAGATAAATTTGCAAAAGATGTAAGCAGAGCAAAAGTAGTTGCAGATATTGATCACCAACTAAGAATCCAAGAGAGTAATGTAAATTCAGTAAATTTTGAAGAAGATATTGCGATACTTTCTTTAGCGAGTGAATACGCTTCTCTAACCACCAACCAACCTTGGCGGCCAGCGTTTGACTCGGCAACATCATTAAAAATTATAGTAAATGATTCATTCTTTTCCTACAGCAATAAAAACATTAGACATTTGTTAGACTATGTTGGCGCAAGTTTGACCAATAATGAAAATATCATTCATGTTGGTAGTTTTGTAATCACTGCATCTATTGATTCTGAAAAACAAGCCCACTTTGATATTTGTAGAGTTTTGAAAATGGATCGTTATCAAACTCGTCCAGTGATCCAAAGGATTTGTACTATCAAACCTATATTCAAAAAAGGTATAAAATATCGCATTGCTGATTTTGATATCAATGAGATCCGGATGGACAAACGTAAAGCGATCATTGACTTAGCAGCGCAAACTTCGAGCACACAAAGAATTGTCTACATTATAGATCCAGAACTCAATCCACCACTGTACGATGCAGTGGTAAAATTGAGTCGATCTAGTTAATTCTATTTTAAGTGTGTTTAGCTAACCTGTCAGATTGTTTAGAAAGTTCCTCTACGTTCTCTCTTAGATGAGAAGTATTTGCCGCAAGCGATGACGCCGATTGTTCAATTGTAACAAGGGCTCGCGACATTTCTTGTGTTCCAGTTTTTTGTTCTGAAGCAACAACTTCTAATTGTTTAGAAAGTGAAAACAGTTCTTGGAAAGAGATGAGAAACGATTTATGAATGCCTGCTTGTTTTTCAACTTTACTCTTTAAGTCAGATAAGTTGGAAACTAAGATACCAAAACCTTTGTCTTGGATTCCCATTTTTTCTTTAGTTTCTGAAGCGGCAGTGTTTCCACTCACAATGAGTTTTGCGGCCTGTGTGATAATTTTCGAAATTAGGGATGCATTTTCTTGTGCACTATCGGCTAGTTTTGCAACCTCTTGCGCTACTACGGCAAAACCTCTTCCATGTTCCCCAGCTCTTGCCGCTTCGATCGAAGCATTTAATGCGAGTAAGTTGGTTCTGTCGGCAATATCTCTCAAAATTTGATTTACATCTTCAACTTTTTGGAAACTTGCTTTGATTTCTTCAAAGTTGGAACTTACAGAATCCATCGCACTTGTAACTTGCAAACTATACTGTTTTGATTCATCTGTGGTTTGTGCCAAATTACTAGTAGCAGAATGAACTTCGGTTAAAATTTTATCCATCACAGCACTTTCTTGGTTCAAGTGTTCAATTTTTGAAAACTGTGATTTTACAAAATCACTCGCATTGTCCATGGATGCTGCAAGTTCTTCCATTGATGCACTGATTTCTTCAACACTTGATACTTGTGTTTGGATTTCTGAATTCAAAGAATCCATAAATTTTAACATTTCTTGTACACTTTTGTTTAATGATTCTGCTTCGGTTTGGATGTTTTGTTTTGTAAGATTGGCAGCTTCTGATTTAAGTTTCGCATCTTCCGCTGATTTAGTTGCCTCATTACTTGAATTCGACATAAATTTGACGACAGCACTCATCATATGAACACCGCATATCATAGCAATTGTATTGATACCAATATAAGGAATGCCAAATTCATTTGCTGCAGTTGCGATGAATTTAATTTCAGCTCCTCCAACAACACCTAAATAAACATATAAGAGCAAACTAAAAATTGCAATGTATCCAACTGCCATTGTTAGCAAGTGTGATAATAAAAATCCAGAATAAATCACAACAAATAGGAGGATCAACATAACAAAAGGAAGTGTTGCTATTGCTACTTTTTCAGCTGGGGTTTTGGAAGTTAATACAACAATTGCAAAAAGACCAGCGTAGATGATGATATCGAGGAGAATGGATAAATAAGCAAATTTAATATAAAACCTGCCTTGTTTGTACAACCAGTAAGTATAAATTCCATAGGATAGAATCACAATTTCTAAGAAGGATAGTGTGAGGCTCATTGTCTTTTCTGTGGTGGGAATTGCTACCATGAAGAAAATATTAATTGATAACATCACGAATGCAAAGACGATGCGGATCGTGTTCGCAATCATACTTCCTTTTTCTAGGTAGTTTGCTTTATCTGACGGCATAGTGGGAAATCTCCAAATGAGTGGTTTAGTATATTTGCATTGATAAAAATAGCTGACTAAGCCATATTTTCAGTTTATGTTTTTTTATATACTATTATGTAACGAAAAAAAGGCAAAAAATCATCATAACAACCAAGATTTAATCTTCGGATGGGAATTTTTTTTTGGGAATTCAATGAAAGTTAAAATGGAATTTTATTTTCTTAAGTATTAGAATTGTTCAAAGGGACATAAGCAGAAAATCATTTCTTTGTTTTGCCAGCATTTAAAAAGACTTTGTTCATGATTTACAAATTGGTATTAAATTCGTAAAAAACTTAGTGTCATTCCGAAGAAATATCCTTTAATTCTAACGTTTCGAAATAAAGATTCCACTTTTAAAATTTGGATCAATCAATAGTTAGGTATGCTCCAAAAACATAGCCTGACTTTCCGGATTTGCTAGTAACGTAGTACCAATACCCTGCCTCGGTTTCAAGGAATGAGATTCTTTGCGACTTTGCTTTGATTGTAACGACACCATTTTTCTCTATCGATTGAATCTTTAACGAGTTTCGAGTAGGGAGCTCTCTTAAAATTAGGGCGCTTGCATTGACGGTTCCTTTTGTCTCTTCTGAAAGAAGTTTGAATCTTTGGCAATAGGTTTGAACTTCGATTCTTTGAACATAACCAACTAACCCATGCTTGGTTTTGATTTTAAAAAACCCCTGCTCTTTTCGATTATCTTTAGAATCAACTTTTCGACCGCTGGAAAGAATATGGAATGTATCATAATTTCCAAGGACGGCTAAATGTTTTGAATATTCGGAAGGTTCTTCATACACAGAGATCGAATTCTTATCAACGATAACCCAATCTTCGGTTGTAATGAGATCCGAAATTGTACAATAGATTGGATAAGCAAAAATTGTTAGCAAAAAAAAGATAAGAATATAAGGGTCGTATAAATGATAGTATTTTGGTTTGCTCAAATCTCTCCAGGAATAAATACTTTTTACAAATAGAAATGCGGTAAGAAAGAGAAGATATAAAATCAGCGGCGAAATAAAACCAATTAAGATGAGAATATCGTTTTTTGAGTTTGGTATTGCGCTGTAAATATTATAAGTGATTACCATTAAAAACATTGCAGAAGTAAATGTGAAAGTATAGGATTTTTTTGACCCAATAAACATAAGGAATGAAGAAACAATTAGCCATAAAATACCTCCAAGAAGTAAAAATAAAAGATGGCGTAATGAATCGTCGATTTCGAGCCATCTATTTGAGTCGCTATGTGTTTCTAAAATCAAATTAAAAATAATTAGGCTAAAAATTAAAAAGTACAGAACAAAAAATATATTAACCCCGCCAAACACTCGGAATGTCGTTGGAATTTTTTCATCGTTCATTTGCATTTTTGTCCTGTACC
Organism: Leptospira sp. 96542; assembly: GCA_029310945.1. GTDB lineage: Bacteria > Spirochaetota > Leptospiria > Leptospirales > Leptospiraceae > Leptospira_A. Next base: position 20,677 of record JARJFC010000035.1, on the reverse strand, counting down.
ATTCACTAATTTATCAAATTAAAAGTGAATCACTCCAAAAATCAATTTTTTATTGCATTTCCAAATGAATACCAATCAATTTTCCGTGTAAAATGCATCACAAGAGTTAACAACATAAAAACTGCAACTGAGCCAAGTAACAAAGCTTGGTCTTCTGATGTGAGTATTATATACAAAAAACTATACAATCCTATAAAATATCCACCGGCCAACACACCCTTTTTAGAATTTTTAAGGACAGCCATTGCATAATAACCAATTAACAAAGATACGGCGAACGAGGCGATGGTATAAGAAATTAAAAACCCAAAATGTTCTGACAACGAAAGATTGAGAATATAAAAGACCACCATACTAGCACCAATTAAAAGATACTGAATTGGGTGTAAGGTAACTCCACCAAATATTTCTAATAAAAAAAATAAGGTGAAACTTGTGAGTAGAATCAAAATTGCATACTTTACTGATCGTTCTATTTTTTGATAATGATCTGCTGGAATAATGAGTTTAACACCGTAACCAGATCCTAAAATTTGATTTACATAATTTGAATCCATCGAACGAATGATTTGCGGATAATTACGACCAAAATAACTGGATTCCCAGACAGCGCTAAACCCTGATTCGGTAATGGTACGATCTTTTGGCAGTAAATTTCCCTCAAAAGAAGGATCCCCCCAATTGGATGAAATTTGAACGGAATTGTTTTTTCCAGACGGAACGATAGAAATCGATTCAGAACCTTTCAATGACATTTGTATTTTAAAATGTACTAAAGATTTATTTTTATCGATCATATTCAAATTACTATGAATCCCATTTGGAAAGTATGTACTTTCTGTTCCAGGTTCCCAACTTTTCTCAATCCCGTCCCAAATGAGTTTTGTATCTTTTCCAAGACCTTTTGTGTCAGAAATTGAGGTAATGAGTTTCATTTCATTCCAATAAATGTAACTTGTGTTTGATGGAAAATCTCTTCCTGAAGGAAGTTTGAATTTACCAGAAAGACTTAAATCGGAAGAATAGAGCACGGCTTGGTAGATACTGCGTTTTCTAATCTCCGATAACATACTTGTTTCCACTTTCAATTCTTCAGGTAAAAAATAGGCATGGTGGGTTTCGTATTGCCATTCTACTTTTTTAGAATCGGTTTCAGAGGATTGTGGGTATTTAACCGTGTAAGGAATAACAATGAATGGACCAGCCAAAACTTGGCTGCCGCCCCATTTAGAACCAATTTCCGCAATTGCTTCCGACGATGAAAAATGACGATCACTTATGAGTGAACGAACAAAACCCAACGGAATTAAAAAACAAATGACCATAAAAGCTAACACTAACAAACGAATATTCACTGAATTTTGAATTTTAAACATTTTAATTCTCCTATGTCTAATCCAGTTCAGTGTATACAATAACTGTGTGGTAATTATGAGCGGAAAGTGAGGAATTTGTGAGGATAAATTTATATTAGATTTTTTTAAGTTTTATTTTGGCAGAAACTCCCTTTGGATTTGAATTTTCAATATAGATTTCTCCATGATGAATTCTTATAATTTCTTTTACAAACGCAAGCCCTAACCCTGAACTTTTTTTACCAGTGTCAGGACGAGGAAGTGAAAAAAAACGATCATACAATTTTGGAATAGCATATTCTGGAATCCCAATGCCTTCGTCTATAATCTCTATTTCAAAACATTTGTTAGGTTGATTGGAGATGATTATTAGTATTTTGTTATTTGTTGTTGAAAAATCTAAAGCATTTTGTAAGAGATTCTGGATTGCGAGAGATAGATAAAATTTGTTTCCCTGAATATATACTTCGTTCGTATCAAATTTGGTAAGAATGGTAACTGATTTTTTGTGTGAACTTGGCTTATTAACTTCGATTAAATCATTGATCAAACTAACAATATTTACTGTTTCTGATAAATCCATTTCCTTTGTAGATTCCAAACTGGCTAATTCGAGAAGGTTTTCAATAATTGATTGAATTCGTTTTCCTTCTGTTTGGATGTTTTGAATTAAGTTTTCTTTTTTGATAGAATTGGATTCGAGTAATTCGGCAGAAGCAATAATTGATGAAAGTGGGCTTTTGATTTCATGAGTTAATGTTTGTACATAGGATTCAATGTATTCTTTTCCCTCCAGCGAGCGAATGAGTTCATCCATTTTAAAACCTAAGTTTCTGATTTCTTTGATGTTGATTTTAGGAAAAGGAATCTTTTTACCTAATTGAATCGCAGATAAATAAGATGATAATTTTCTAATTGGTAAAAATAATAGAAAAGTTAAAAGTACAAAAAGTACAGCAATGGAGATTGCAACGAGAATACTGATATTCCAATATTTTTTACGTGCCATATCAATAAAAGGTCCTACACTACTTTTAGGTTTTACGATTGTAATGACACCTATGATTTTGGTTTGAATTTGGATGGGGGCAGCAACATAGAGTCCACCTTCGCCATTTGGATCTTCCATTTTACTAGACCGAGCGCCGTATTTATTCTGCATTGTTAGATAAACATCATTGTATTTCGAAAAATCGAGCCCGAGTCGATAACCAGCTGAGTCGTAAACTACGATTCCATCTGAATCAGTCACATAGATTTCTAAATCTACTCTAGTTTTTGTTAGGCTATAAATTTTTGCATTTAATTTACGATTTTTTACATTTGTAAACAATGGTGAAAGCAAATCTTCTGTGGCTTTTTTTAAAAGGGCATTGCTTGAATACTTCTTTGTAGATGAATCTGAAGGCAGAAACTCTGAATTATACTTTTTGGATTTAATGTATTCTTCGAGGTTAACAGCAAATAAATGAGCAGTATCGTTGAGTGATTCTTCGACCGTTTCCATGTAACGAGGTCGAATCGATTTTTCGGTCTTATCGATTAAATAATAAAACCCAATGGAAAGGATAAAAAAAAAGCGATAACAATCCGAATTAAAAGGTTCATATTTTATCTTTTAGTCCATAACCTTGGCTGCGTTTAGTTTCTATAGGATCCAGATCTGGTTTAACATCCTTTAGACGAATGCGAATGTTCTTGATTACTGTATCCACAGCCCTATCAAAACTATCTTCTGGTTCTGTCCAAACTTTGTCCATGATTTCTTCGCGCGAAAATATCCTGCCAGGATTTTCTAAAAACAATTCTAACGTTTTGAATTCGTATGGGGAAAGTATAAGGGAAGTTTCAAAATAATATATAATTTTTCGTTTTGTATCCAACCGAAAAGGTTTGCTCTTTGTTTCGTGGAGATTAGCTTCGGTTCGCCTTAAAATCGCTCGTATTCTGGCTGTTAACTCTCTCGGGCTAAATGGTTTGACTACGTAATCATCAGCACCGAGTTCAAGACCTAAAACCTTATCGATTTCTGCGTTTCGTGCCGTAAGGAGAATGACTGGAGTGTTAACCAATTTTCTAATTTCTTTCAAAACAGAAAAACCAGTTTGGTCTGGAAGTCCTATGTCAAGTAACACTAGTTTAATTGTTTCGTCCAAAGCTTCAAGTCCTGCTTCCCCAGTCATTGCTGATTTAAAACGAAAACCTTCTGTTTCTAAAGTGATTTGAATCGTTTCTAATATTCCTGGTTCGTCTTCTATGATGAGAATGGTTTGGGCCATATCGTAATTGTTTCAAAGAAAACAAACAAGTGAATCCCGCGTCAAATCATCTTCGCAATTTTCATTTGTAGTATTCAGACAGAAAGTTCTGTCCCCCTCTCCTGCCAATCGGTGTCAAAAACCCCATTCCGCCTCCAAAACATCGTAGATTCACTTAAAAATTGCCATTCCAGAAGGATTTTTGGTTATTGCTTGACAGGAAACACAGTAAACGATATTTGTTCCCTAAAGAAACAAAGGATACAAAATATGTTTCCATTTAAAAATTCATACCGGGTCTTTCCTGGAAGAACGAGTGTTAAAATTCTTGGAATTTTTGTCTTGTTACATTCTGTTTTGGTATTTGGTTCGCTTGCGGCGGAATCTCAAGAAAAGACAAACCATATGCGGATGGAAGATATACTTCGCATGTCTTGGGATAACCAAGTAAAGGCGCAAACTCTAAAACTGCAGTTAAAAACAAGCAACTACGATTGGGAAAAAACGAATGGTAACTACGCATGGAACCTTGAAGCAAAGGGTTCAGCGAAGAATACTACCAACTTTGATCTACCACAGTATGTCATCCAAGGAACCAAAGTTACGGATAACACACTACAGGCGGGAATCAACAAAAAGTTTAGCACAGGGACGAGTCTGGGAATATCAATCATAGACAATCGTTATGAAACCAATGCTGGCAAAACGGGAAATAATACCATTTCTGGGTTTTCAGGGTTTGCCCAACCTTCCTATCATTTTGCTACCGTTGGAATCAACATCAGTCAAGATCTTTTAAAAAACTTTTTTGGATACCAGGATAGACTAAAATTAGCAACTGCTAGAAGGTCATCTTCTATACAGAGACTAAACACATTGGATTCACTATCTAAAAGTTTGGTCAACTCGCTCATCGAGTTTTGGAATTTGAGTTTGGCTGAGGAAAATTTAGAAACCAATACTTCTTTATTAAAAAATGCAAAACTAATACGAGATATTTATTCGAAAAAAGCAAATTATGGATTCGATACAACAGGAGACATTCATCAATGGAATTCGATAGTGCTCTCAGCTACGAGTGCAGTAAAAAATTCGGAACTAGAAAGAAACAAAACAAGAAGAGAGTTGCTTACTTCGCTTGGCAAAGAACCTGAAGAGAATTTTTCCTTTATACCAATCCTAAATGAAGAAGAAATTCTTGTGTCAGAGAATTACGAAACAGAATTAAAAGATGCCTTAGAAAAAAGATACGATGTCCGTGCTTCCTTATTGTTGCTTCGTAACTCAGAGGATAATTTAAAATCAGCAGACAATGGTTTGTTGCCTAACTTCACTGTGGGTGGAACTTATAATTTTAAAAATTATAACCAACAATTTCCGCAAGATTTTTACGGGATCTTAGGAGGGCGTTTCAATCAAAACACAGCCGAATTTAAAATTGAATATCCGCTTGGCAATGAAACGGCTGAAGCTGAATACAAAAAAGCAGATTCTAATAAAAGACAAGCTCAACTTGAATGGATCGAAACTCAGAACAATGTGCGTGCTGACCTTTTATCGAAAAGAGAAAATATAAAAGTAAGTTATGAGCTCTATTTAGAAGCAAAAAAAAATAAAACCGAGAGTAAACTGTTTTATGATAAAGCGCTCTCTGCTTTTAAAAATGGAAGGGGAACTTCTGTTGTGTTAAAAAATGCAATGGATGCCTATGTTCGTTCTCAATCCAATCATTCACAAACACTTATTTCGTATAATATTGCAATCATCCAGTACGAAATTTCAAAAGGAACATTTTTTGAAAAATATGCAATTAACCCAGAACAAATAGCAGCTTTGAATGCCGAGGAAAACTAATGAATTTAGCAAAATTATCAATCGAAAGACCAGTATTTATTGCCTGCACTGTCATACTAATAGTTGTTGTAGGTATTGTCAGTTTTGGAAAGTTAGGTGTTGAAAATTTTCCAGATATTAGTTTTCCAACCATAGCAGTCAATGTAACATATCCTGGTGCTGCGCCCAATGAAATGGAAACCTTGGTATCCAAACCCATTGAAGATGAATTATCCACTATCTCTGGGCTAAAAAAAATCCGATCCACTTGTAACGAAGGATCCGCAGTTATCGTTGCTGAGTTTGCATCTGATACAGACATCGCTTATGCGGAACAGCAAATCAGAGATAAAGTGGCTTTTGCCAAAAAAAAACTACCGACCGAAGTTGAAGAGCCGGTCATTAGAAGATTTGACCCGTCTGACTTGCCGATCATTAGTATTTCGTTACAATCGGAAATGGGAAATAATGAGTTTTACGATTTCGCTTCAGAGACAATTAAACAAAGGTTAGTATCAGTCAATAACGTCGGTTCTGTCGACATCATTGGTGGTCGAAAAAAAGAAATATGGGTAGAATTGGATCGTAATAAACTAATGGCCAGAAACATCGCCGCTTCGACTGTTTCACAGAAAATAACAGCTGGCGGCTCGAATATCCCTGCTGGTAAAATTCGTGGTGAAAAATCAGACCTAAATTTTCGTACAATAAATGAATATAGAAATTTTGAAGATATTAAAAATGTACCAATTAGTTTTTTGAACAACGAAATACCAATACAGGTCGGTGACGTTGCACGAGTGACCACTGGTTCAGAAGATATAACATCTCTCGCTTACTGGAATGGAAAACCAGCCTTGTTTTTGTTAGTATACAAACAGTCCGGATCGAACTCCGTTGATGTTGCCGATGCAGTTAAAAATCGAATCGAATCTTTAAGAAAAGAATATCCTAATGTTCAGTTTGATTATTACAACGATTCTTCGAAAGTAGTGAAAGACAATGTTTGGGATGTGGAAGAATCAATTTTTATTGGAATTTTTTTAACCATCATCGTTGTTTTATTTTTTCTAGGAAGTGTTCGATCGACTATCATTACTGGTCTTGCCTTACCAACCTCTCTCCTCGGTTCTTTTATTTTAATGAACTTAGCTGGTTTTACAATCAACACAATGACATTACTTGCCATGTCTCTCGCAGTTGGATTGCTTATTGATGACGCCATTGTTGTCCGCGAAAATATCCATAGACACCGTGAAATGGGAAAGGATAGCAAACAGGCTGCCCTCGACGGAACCAAAGAAGTTACGTTAGCAGTACTTGCTACAACGTTTGCGATACTCGCAGTATTTGGTCCAATTGGATTTATCGATGGTGTGATCGGTCAAATTTTAAAACCATTCGGACTAACTGTTTGTTTTGCATTGTTAATATCATTGTACGATGCATTGACAATAGCTCCGATGATGTCTGCCTATTTTGGCGGCGAACATTCAATTAAAGAACCAGGTCGAATTGAAAGAATTTTATCAATTCCCCTTGTTTTATTCGATCGTTTTCAGGAAAAATTAACCAATGTTTATGTAAAAACTTTAAAGATTACAACCAAATATCCACTCATCGTTGTTAGTTTTGCTGTGTTTATTTTTGTGAGTAGTATATTTGTATCTAAAATGTTAAAGTCGGAATTTATTCCCACTCAAGACTTGGGACAGTTTACGATCACATTCGAACTCCCGCCAGGTGCAAGTTTAGAAGCCACAAAAAAATTAAATGAAGAAGTGAATGAACTTCTCCGAGCAAAAAAGGAAATCAAACTCACTGCGGGTTATATTAAACAAAATAAAATCGACATATATGTTGAATTAGTAAGTTCAAAACAACGAAAAATGAATACTCCTCAGTTCAAAGAATATATTCGTAAAAATCTTACAGATTATGCTTATGCAAAACCAATTGTCAAAAACTTTGATGCGATGGGCGGTGGTCAAAGGTCATTTTCATTTGTTATTACTGGAAATGATGCAGAGTTAGTGGAATCTTACAGTAAACAATTGTTTGAGAAGATAAAAATAATGAAAGACCTTACAGATCCAGACATCAGTCTCCGTGATGGTGCACCCGAATTCAAAATAATTCCCAAAGGAGATCAAATCGTTAAACTAGGTGTCAATCCGCAATCGATGGGTAGAGAACTTAGAACCATTGTGGAAGGTGACAAAGCTGCGGTTTTTCGCGAAAACAATCTCGAATACGATATTAGAGTACGAATGTTCGATGAACAAAGAAATCTGGAGAAAAATTACAATCAAGTTAAAGTAGCGAACATCAATGGATTTTTAGTTCCCCTATCATACGTTAGTTCTGGAATTTCAAGTACTGGTCCTGCTACCATACTCAGGCAAAATCGGGCTAGGGCTGTGGAAATTTCTGCTGATACAGATCCGAATGGGCGCGGTTCTGGATTTGCTATGTCCGAATTACAGCGTGTAGTGGGAGAAGAATTGCCTCTGCCTGAAGGTCTAAAAATATCATACAGTGGCCAAACAGAAAACCTTGAATCGACCGGAAAAAATATCGCAATTGCCCTTGGATTGGGGGTGGTGTTTATTTACCTTGTGCTTGCATCACTTTATGAAAGTTTTATCATTCCCATCTCTATTCTTGTTGTCATTCCACTTGCGATGACGGGTGCTTTTTTTGGATTGTATCTAACAGGCAAAGCAATGGATATTTTTGCGAACATTGGAATGATTTTACTTTTTGGATTGGCCACTAAAAATTCCATTCTTCTCATTGATTTTGCAAAAGACTTACAAAAAACTGGAGTGGATACAGTGACGGCACTCATTGAAGCGGGCAGGGCAAGGCTCAGACCCATTCTTATGACATCCATTGCTCTCATCGCTGGTATGCTTCCTGTTGCTATTGGTTTGAATGAAGCATCCAAACAGAGGACAACGATGGGTGTTACTGTCATTGGTGGTTTGATTTCATCCACAATTTTAACTTTGTATGTAATTCCTGCAGTGTATCAATATATTTGCAGATGGATTGAACCAAAGAATAAAAAAATAGCAGAGTAAAGGAGTACAAATTGGATCCTGTTCAAATTAGAATATTAGATAAGGCGGAAGAACTGTTTTCGAAATATGGATATTCCAAAACAAAAATGGAAGAAATCGCAAGTTCTTTAAAAATTAGCCGTAAAACTTTGTATAAATTCTATTCTAATAAACAGGATCTATTGGAATTTTATTTAGATCATAGACAAAAGATAAACACTCAAATTCTAAATCAGATTGCAGACGACGAATCACTGTCCGCTGTAGAAAAATTCAACAAAATGCATAAGACATTTGTAGAAGATTCGCCTAGTACAATGTTAGATGAATTTATCCGTGAGATTTCAGAATTATTCCCGCACATTACAGAAAATATTACCAAATTCAGAGAAACCGAACTACCAAAAATTCTTTCTCGTATATTCAATGCTGCCAAAAAAAAAGGCGAACTTAGAGACGGATTTATGCCTGAGGTGGCAGTTCATTTGTTTTTGGCTTCCATTGACAAACTAATAAACAATAGGTTTTCCATCACAGTACCGCTAAATATCCATCAATTCCAAAACGAGGTAGTTAACGTTATATTTTATGGAATACTAAAACGCTAATATTCTAATGTGGGCGCATCGAATTTTCTCTTAAAAATATATTTAATTGATTTTCCGACCGGGCCAGTCCAGGGTTCGCATTCGCTCCCGTCTGCCCTCGGCAGACCAAGCCCTGTCCCTTGCGCGTAAATTTTTAGAATTAAAATTATTCTTATTTTCATTTTGTCTTGCCATGATTTTCGTCCTTGTATAAACTTCCCCTCTGGGATTTTGGCATATAACACCAAATGAGTCCGGAATGAGGTATTTTCTATGATCGCTTTCCCTGAAAAATCCATTTTACTCGTCGAAGATGAAGCACTTTTGGCGATGATGGAGAAAAGCCAGCTGGAAAGAGAGGGTTATTCCGTTCGGCATGTCATGGACGGTGAATCTGCATTAGAGTTAATCCTAAAAAATGAGATGAATTTTGATCTCATCCTCATGGATATCGATTTAGGGGACGGTTTGGATGGAACAGAAACAGCCACAGAAATTCTAAAGCACCGCCAAATTCCTGTTGTGTTCCTTTCGTCACATACAGAGAGGGAGGTCGTGCAAAAAACGGAAACCATCACTTCCTATGGTTATGTCGTAAAAAACTCTGGCATTACTGTTCTTGATGCCTCCATCAAGATGGCTTTTAAGTTATTCCGAGCCAATGAACTCACCAAACACCAGAAAGAACACCTCGAAACGGTTTTGCATTCCATTGGAGATGCTGTGATTGCCACGGACATCCAAGGAAATATACTACATATGAATCCCATTGCTGAGCATTTAACAGGGTGGAATTTTGATCTAGCAAAAGGCAAACCTCTCAGCGAGATTTTTAAAATCATCAATTCAAAAACCAGAGAGCCTGTCGAAAACCCCGTTGATTTGGTTCTAAAAACTGACCAAATTGTGGGGCTCGCCAATCACACGGTTTTGGTTTCAAAAGACGGGGAAGAATTCCAAATTGCTGATTCTGGTTCGCCTATTAAAGATTTAAAGGGCAATACGAGTGGGGTTGTTCTTGTATTTCGCGATGTAACGGAAGAATACAAAATACAAACCGAAATAGCGAAACAAGCAAACATGTTAAATAATGTTTCCGATTCCATCATCGTAACAGATCCAAATTTAAAAATTACCTATTGGAATTCTGCTGCTCAAAGGATTTACGGTTGGAAGTCGGACGAAGTGTACGGAAAATTCGTCAATGATGTTTTAGAAACAGAATTTGTGGGAATTTCAAGAGAGGAAGTTTTCCAATCTATATTCGCAAATGGAAATTACATTGGAGAAGTCATACAAAAAAATAAAGCTGGCAATACTGTTGATATTGAAGTTAACACAATTATCCTAAATAATAAAAATTCCCAACACATTGGATACATTGCTGTGGGACGTGACATCTCCGAACGGATAGCAAACGTCCGAAGTATAAAAAAATCGGAAGCAAGACTTACGCAAATTTTAGAATCCGCAATGGATGCTATCATCAGTGTTGACGCAAATAAAAAAATAATTTTATTCAATGCAGCAGCCGAATCAATGTTTGGTTATGAATCCACGGAAATGATAGGTGAGCCGCTTACCCAACTCATTCCCATGGACTTTAGAAGCCAACATGACAAACATATTGACAATTTTGGAAAAACGGGAGTGAGCAAACGAGGTATGGGTTCACTCGGCCAAATCAAAGGGCTTCGGAAGAATGGAGAAGAATTTCCTATCGAAGCTTCCATTTCACAAATTGATTTGGATGGTGAAAAACTTTTTACAGTAATATTGCGAGATGAAACTAATCGTAGTTTGGCAGATTTAAAAATAAAAACTTTATTATCTGAAAAAGAACATATTCTAAAAGAAATTCACCACCGAGTGAAAAACAATATGAGTGCAGTTTTTACTCTTTTAAGTTTACAAGCAAATGCACAAACTTCCATCGAAAACAAAACAATCTTACTTGAAGCAGCTGGAAGAGTTAAAAGTATGATTGTACTTTACGATCGTTTGTATCACTCCAAAACCGATAATTCCGTTCCTGTCAAAGAATATTTCCCATCACTTATCGAAGAAATACTAAGTATTTTTCCACATACTGTATCAGTGAAAGTGGAAATTTTAGATGATGAGTTTGAATTGGGAGCAAAGTTATTATCTCATTTAGGGATCATTATCAACGAACTGATTACAAATTCGATGAAACATGCCTTTAAAGAGAATTCCAATGGTGAAATTAAATTTCAATTATCAAAAAATGATAAACATGTTTTTTTATCTTATGCAGACAATGGCCCAGGTATACCCAATGATGTAACATTTTCCAACACGCCTGGTTTTGGCTTACAGTTGGTTGATACATTGGTAAAACAAATCAACGGCAATGTCCAAATCGATCGCAGCCAAGGTGCAAAATACGAAATAAACTTTGTCCTAAATTGAATGGTATTTGAGAGCCAAGTGCACAAGAGTATAATAACAAAGTGCTTCTGGATATTGATTGGCAGGGTGGTAATAATCGATTAATATTTTATCGTCTTTTGTTTTAGAAAAATATGTTATGCCTTCGATAGGTGAACTCACAATTCCTATTTCGTCTAAATATTGTTTTGTGCTACCGCAAAGGATTATATCAGGATTGATCAATTCAATTTGTTGTAACAACTCATCTTTATCGGCTTGAGCATAATTTTTTAGATCTTCCGATTCAGAGTAGGATTTACCTGAGGATTTTTTGATATTCGCAACGGCAGCTGACAAAAGGTAGTTTGCACATTCTTTGTATAATTCTTGTTCATCCGGTAGTTTGGCGTTGATTCCTTTCAATCCATTTTGGATACCATAAAGCCAATAAGAGACTGTCCACCAGATTTTATATTTTGGTCCTCTCCAATCATTTCTTATCAATTCCTTTAGATCCCAAGATTCATTGCCTCCATAAGCCTCTTTCAGAACTAAAAGTATTTTCAAATTTTTGTTGTTTGCATCAAACCATAAATTGGGGTCTAAAATTCCGTCCTCTATAAACACTTGGTCTTTGTGTATTTCTTTGTCTTTCCATTTTCCAAATAATTTCGACTCTTTATCCGTATAATCTAAAATATCCATAACCTAACAAAAAATTAAATTTCAATTTTTTATTCAAGCGAATTCAATGATTTTGTAAATTTTAATCATTAAGAAATTCATTTTCGAAATAGTTTTCTAGCTCATAGAAATTTTTTACAAAGGGAACTTGTAATGAACTGAAATAGTCAATGTTACGATTGTCATGCGCCATTCCCAAAAATGAAATTCCAAATCCAGTAGACGCTTTGTGGTCTGAAGGAGAATCTCCAATGTATAAAATTTCGCTTTTCGTTACTCCCTCTTGAAATAATTTTTTGCAGATAGGTTCGAAAACAGCAGGGTTTGGTTTGTGCACTATTGTTTCTTCTGCTGTTTGGATTTTAAAGAATAACTCCTTATCTAAATTTATTTTTTGAATTTCGTTCGAAACTGTTTTGAAACTTGATGCTGTTAAAATTCCAAATCGATATTTTTCTGAATTTTTTTGAATGAATTGTAAAACATAGTCATAGGGAATATTTGGATCTTCTGCACAAAACTGTAGATAAATATCCCATAACTCATATAAGTTGTCATTTTTATCTGAAAATAAATTAAGTAAAAATTCATCTGCAGGCAATCCCCAAACGGCGTCTATTTCTGAAGTTTCTAAAGTATAACCAAAGACTTTTGAGCTCATACGTTTGAGTGTTTCATACCGGATTTTTCTGGTTTGCACTAGGGTGTCGTCGTAATCAAAAATCAAAACTTTTGGAATTTTATTATTTGTTGATTTTAATTTCATAATTTTCCAACTTTATTATATTTTTCTTGATTTGTTTGGTCAATGAAGATAAAAGAAATTCATGTTTCATTCTATACAAAGTATATCAATTTATCTTCTATTTTTGTTTACAATATTTGTTTGTCCAATGGCTATTTTTGCTCAATCGGTAGAAGGTTATACCACCAAAAAAATTCAAAATTACACCGTTTTTATTTCGAAAACTGCTTTGGATCAAAATCCAAAACGAACTCAGGAAGCAGTGAATTTGTTGGAACAAAAACTCCAAGAGATCAACGTTATGGGCATTGATCGTTCGATTTTAAGAATATTACAATCGATCTCTTTTTTTGTTGAGTTGAATGCTGATGACCGGAGTGCTTTGTACCACCCCAGTAAAGAATGGCTTGTTAGCAATGGATACATTCCTGAAAAAGCAGGTGCAATCGAAATTTCAAATATAGATAATTTTATAAATTGGACAAATTTAAACCAGCCTTATCTTATTTTGCATGAGCTAACGCATGGTTTTCATCATAAGGCACTCGGAGCTAGTGATAAATTAATACAAAAAGCCTACAAGTCGGCTATTTCACGAGGGCTCTATAAAAGGGTATTGTACAATGATGGAAGTGGAGAAAAACCATGGTATAATAAGTCTTATGCGATCGAAAATCACCACGAATATTTTGCTGAAATTACCGAAGCATATTTTGGACAAAATGATTATTTTCCATTTAATAAATTAGATTTACAATCCTATGACCCCGATGGTTATCGATTGCTTCTTAAGTTATGGAAAATAAAGCAAGTTAGCCAAAGAGTTTCCAAGTGAATGGTGTTGGTTTTCCACACCATTCGCAAAAACAAAAATAATCTCTATATTTAAATTGAACGTAATTCGAATATACGATATTTCATCGATCAAACGAATACCGCAAATACAGATTGTCTTAATTCAGCAAAATAACTTATTTGTTTCGAATAGAATAAAAGAAAGATAATATCTCAGATTTTTGGGCAATTCATGTATTTGACTAGAATTTCAATTTAAATATTAAAATTCGAGCGAATAAGTCTTTGAAAATAGTAATTTAAGTATTTACTTAATTAAGTGTTAGTTTAAACAATGTGGGGATTAACGAAATGGAAGACTGGTTATCGGAAATCCAAACTCTTTGGAACAAACGTTTGAATGATTTGGAAAGGTATATGCTCAGAATGGAAAAGGAGAAAAATCGTGATAAAAAATAGTACAGAACCAAACATTGAAGATAATAGAGTTATTTATAATAGGTATTTTGATGTTCCAATAGAACTTTTGTTTGAACTTTGGTCTGAAGAAGAACATTTGAACAAGTGGTGGGGGCCAGATGGATTTACGCTAACAACCATTCGTTTAGATTTTCGCGTAGGTGGAATTTGGGAATTCGTCATGCATGGACCTGATGGTCGTAATTATAAAAATAAAGTTCAATATTTGCAAATTCAAAAACCTAACATCATCTCCTATAAACATATCGGTGATGAAGATGGGTTTGAAGATGTTAATTTTGTATCCAACATTCTGTTTGAGAATTCGGGAGAAGGAACGAACTTTCGAATGGAGCAGATATTTTCAACAAAGGAAGAATTGGAAAGGGTGAATACAAAGTATGGTGCCATCGAGGGCGCCAAACAACATATTGCAAACTTCGCAAATTATGCAAGATCCAAAATCAGTTGATCGAACAGATCGTAATATTTAAGTATATCCTGGTAGAATTAAGATGTTTTGTCCTATCCTTGGAAAAAAGTATCGATAAAATGCCAGAAGTCATAGAAAAGTTATGTTTATAATGAGGTCTCGTATCCATTGTTAGCCATCATTCTTTCTTGACAGAATTTTTTTTCAGATCAAATTTGAGCCGCCTCATGGATTACCAAACTTATCCTCCACAAAAAGATTTGAGCTCCATCATCAAATGTTATTGGACATTGGAAGTTCCGAAGTCGGATGAAACGCATAAACAAAGGATTGTGCCAGATGGTTGTATTGAAATGGCATTTTTGTTAGGTGATGATATCAAACGATATAAAAATAAAATGAAAGATCAGTTTGTTTACCAACCTCGGGCGATGGTCATAGGTCAAATTACAGAACCTTTCGAGATTGAACCTACTGGTTATGTGAATACCTTCGCTGTACGCTTTTTTCCATTTGGATTTTCTATGATCCATTCGATTCCGATGGATCAGTTGGCAAATAATGAGACTCCTTTGTCTGCGTTGTTTGGGGATAAAGTAGCGAATCAATTATACGAAGATATTATCAAAACAAAAGATATAAAATTACGAATTAAAATCATCGAAGTTTTTTTATTGGATCAGCTAAAAACTAAATCAAACCAAGAACGAGTCATCCAAATGACAGTCGAATCCCTTATGAAAAGTAATGGTTCGGCTCCGATACTTTCAATTTGGAATCATGATGCTGCAAAGGTTCGTGATATGGAAAGAAAATTTTTGAAACTGGTTGGATTATCGCCAAAACATTTAGGAAAAATCATTCGTCTTCAGACAGCATTAAAATTAATGTTAGATGGTGAACCAAAATCCCTCACCCAAATAGCATATGAATCTGATTATTATGACCAATCACATTTTATCAAAGACTTTCGAAAACTGACAGGATTAAATCCTAGACAATTTTTGGGAGATAAGGCCTCACATCTATCTACAATTTTTTATCAAAAAAATTGATTTGTCGATTTTTTACAATTATTCATAAAATGGAGCGAGTAAACTAATTCTATCATTCAGTTGGAGATAAGTATTTAATGACAAGGCAATCCATAAAAAATTTGATTTATTTATTCCTGGTTCTTGTAATAATTGTTAGTTGCAAAGAAAGTGGCGATTCGATATCAAATAAAGTTTCTGAAACGAATAATAAAGATAGTAAAGGTATAAAACCTTTCGTATCTATTGTTGAAATTCCTATAACAAATATGATCAGGGCAATTTCATTTTACGAGAAGGTATTCAATATCAAAATTGAAAGAGTTACAATGTTGGACACCGAACTAGGTATATTTCCTTCTGAGAAACAGGTTACAAATATTGTTTTAGCAAAAGGAAGTGACTATAAACCCTCTGCAGACGGAGTTGTGATCTATCTAAGTATGGAGAATGATTTGCAACCTGTACTTGGTTTGGTGGAAGCTAATGGAGGAAAGATCATTGTGCCAAAATCTGAGATAAGCCCCGAAATGGGATTCTATGCTTTGTTTCTTGATACGGAAGGAAATCGTATTGGTCTTCATTCGAGAGAATGAAAGTTATTACATATTACAACTAAATAGTGAGATTGGACTTCCGAAATTTGCGCACTCCAAATATTCTCACATCAAAATCGCAATTTGTATAAATGCATTTATACAAATTGTTTCATTCTATAAATTTTTACCTTAGTTCAGACAGTAACGAATTGAGCACTAGGTAACATTCCGCCATACCATCAACGGCACCACATTCAATCATCATCTTCCGTACTTCTGCTGAAGGAAATTTGTACACATGTGTCATCAGTGTCTTATCGCCTTCGGTTGTAAACGTTCGAGATTCGACTGTGGCGTTTGGATCTTCAGGAGCATTTGGATCAAAGGAAGAAATATCCATCACATAATTTTCAGTATTGGTTACGTTCTCAGGAACAATCACTTCCTTAAAAGTTCCATAAACCCCGGATTTATTTTCCGAAGAATCCGCATAGAGATATAGGTATTTGCCTCCAACCCTGAGATCCTGTTCGCAGGTATCCAGAACCATACCTTCAGGACCAATGAGCCATCTTCGCATCAGTTCGGGTTTGGTGTGGCAGTCAAACACCAGTTCTCTGGGAGCTGCGAAGTGTCTTTTGAACACAACTTCAGTTTCGCCTCTAAGTTCCATCGTCACTTCATTTGGGTTTGTTGTCATTTTTGTTTGTCTCCATTGGTTTGCATCGATTGTAATTCTCCAAGCAGTCCATCCAGAGCTTGGTAACGTTTCTCCCACATTTGGCGGTAACTCTCCATCCAATCGATCGCTGTTTTAAGGGGCACCGTTTCGAGTCGGCGTGGTCGTTCTTGGCCTCGGATGGCTGTGGAAATGAGACCAGCCCTTTCCAGAACTTTGAGGTGCCGCGAAATAGCAGGTTGGCTCATATTGAACGGTTGTGCCAGTTCCATAACCGTAGTTTCACCCTCCGCAAGTCGCATGAGGATTGCCCTACGCGTTGGATCGGAAAGCGCAGCAAAGGTAAAATCTAGTGAATCCATAGCAATCATGTTATATAACTAAGAAGTTATATAATAGAAAGGGTCAAGTTTTTTTTGTCAGTTTTTCTCACAGATAAGCGGGATTGAAATTAATTCCTTGGATAGCAAATGATATGTTCGCTGACCAACTGTGAGGCAAATACGGCGATCATTCTGGCACTTTAGAGAATGGAGACTTTGTTGCCAAAACCTGCTTCGTCGCCGGAACGAAAGTGCATACCCAAGATGGAACTAAGGTAATCGAAGAAATCAAAGTTGGCGATGTTGTATTGTCTTGGAACGAAAAAACCGGGGAAAGGGAATACAAAACCGTCACCGAACTCTTCCTTCATGAAGTGGAACTACTTTATGAGGTAAAAACTTCCAACGGAACCATCCTAGAAACCACCTGGAACCATCCGTTCTACGTAGTGGACAAGAAAGAATGGGTGGAAGTCAAAGATTTACAAGAAGGTGATACTCTACTTCTTTCCAACTTTGAAAATGTCACGATCACAGGTCTTCGAAGTTATGCGGTGGAACCTACAAATGTTTATAACTTTGAGGTAGAAGAAAATCATAGCTACTACGTTGGGGAAGACGGGGTGTTGGTGCATAATTATAAGAACTCTCAATCACTTTCTTGGAAAATAATGAACTTTTTTACTGCAGGTGAATGGTCAAAAACAGAAAAGCCAGATGATGAGGCTGGACCTGGAGCAGTATTTGCAGACAGACTGCTCAAAGAGGAAGCGGATTACACTTCTGCAAGTGATGTAAAATCCCTAGTAACAGGAACAAACTTCTCTGGTGAAGAAGTTGGGGTCTTGAGTGCTGGTGTAGGTCTTCTACTAGGTGTTTTTAAACCAGGTAAAATTTTCGATAAAGCTGCTGATATCTTTAAAGTTTTGACTAAAGAAGAAGTAAAGAAGTTTGAAAAAATTTCAGCTAAAATGAATATAGATTTGACAGTTAGTGCCGCAGGCAGGGGTGGAAGCGAAATTCTTGTTGAAGGAGCAAAAGACACTAATCAAGCTCTTAGAATTGCAAGTGAGTTAGTACCTCTAGGTGGATCTGAAACTAAAGCTTATAAAGGTACTACGAAGTATAATGAGGGATTAATATTAGGAAGAAAAACATTGGATGGGAAAAAAAATTGGAGGATAGACATTGATAAGGATAAAGGAACCCACATCAATGTGATGGATGTATCCGATAAAAATAACCCCAGAAAATATGCTATATCGATTCCCGACAACGATCGAAAAACTGTAAACGGTTTTAGTTCATCTAAAGAGTATTTGGAATTAATTAGGTTGCTAAACAAATGAATCAAGTTGATGTATTGAAAGGATTAAAGTATAACGTGCTAAGTGAAACTCAAGAGCGAAGCCTTGCTCATTCTTTAAATGTGTCTTATACTTATAATAAAATTGACTATTCGAAAGCGATTTATTATGAAGAATATGAGAATGTTGAACAAATAAATGAAGACAAGTTAATCCTCAAGAGTTGGAATTCTGATTATTACTATTTATTTTTATTGTCAGTTACCGAAGATGAATTTTCTTTCTCTGCTAGAATGTCTGAACTTTATCCATATATAATAGATATTATTTCAAATAGTACGATAGACCATTTTTTTTATTGTCCAGAGTATGATATTTTAATTGAAGCCTCATTGTTTAAATTTGAAACAATTGTATCTCAGGGGTTATTTACTTGAGCACAGCACAACCCTGAGGCTCGTAAAAATAAATTTATCGTACGTTTTGTCCGTTATATTGGATGAATTAAGGTTAAATTTGCAAAAAAGGATTGATTGATTCCTGAAAAAAAGTTAAAATCCAGGTTTATTTAGTAAAATTCCCGAAAAAACTCGAATTCGAAGATATGTTATTCCATTAAGATAGTATCCGCCCAATTAAACCCATCTACCCAAAACCTTATAAAGCTGTTACCATTGTTCTACGAAACCAAAAAAAGTCACAATAACCGAATGGAATAGACTGATAGAAAACAGATTACATCCTGATAAAAACCTAAGTATTATTGTTCGCAAGAAAATTTGAATGTCTATGCATTTGCTTACCACAATCCAAACTATCACCTAATAATTGATAGCTGTCACAACCTTGAAATGCGATTGGGATATTTTTTCAACAAGAAAAAATACGGGCGTTTATACGCACTTCGCATATCCCCCAAAATCAGGTGCATATACGCAATACGAGTAAGCGCAATTTTTTTTCACGATCACCATTGTATAGGTACTACATACGATAGAGTTTAATAAAATTAATATAAACTAACAAATGCGAGGCGCCCAACGAAGGAAAACAAATCAAGATATTTGCTTCTTAGCCAGTGAGTTGTTTCCCATGGTAGCGCCTGCGCTGAGTATACCGAAGCGTGGCCAGGGATTTTCTTGCGCTCGCCAGTCGAAACAGGAAGTTCCGCTGGCAGGAATGGGGAATACCGAACGTCAATTGAAGACAAAGACCTAGTTTCTGGTGATGTGGCTCTTAGTGCCGATGGGCGAGAACTTGTCATTACCGATATAACAATTGATGAACGGGCTGAGACAGTTTACAACTTTGAGGTGGAGGAATACCATACCTACTTTGTTGGGGAGATTGGGGTTTGGGTGCATAATGATAGTTATGTGGTAAATTTAAAAGACCCAGATAAGTCCTATGTAAATTTGTATGGCAAAAAAATACAGGGCAAGTATACAGAAAAGAATGGGAAGGGGTATTTACTAATCGAAAATGACGGATTTGGGAATAAATTAGAATACGAGTTTACCAAAGACGGCAGGGTTGCAAATGAGGATGGAATTGATGTTTATGATACAGAAAGAACATGCCAAAAATCAAATAGCAAAGGTTGTACAGAAGGTGGTATTGAAAATAGACCAAATCGAGTCAAAATAAATGACAAGATTCTGGGAGATGGAGGTACCGTTGAGATTGCTGCCAATGGAACGATGAGAGTATTAGTTGGGAATGAAACTTTAGGCGATGGATTCAATATCCTCCAGGAGAATGGACAGAATAACGATGTAAATGATGCCATCAATATGGGGCAGAATACTCGAGCCGCATGCCAAGGCAGAACAAATTGTTCAGTATACCATGTGTTCAATGCCACACATGGCTTGAAAACAGATTCACTAAACTCTGGTGCAATGCAAAACCTAACACAAGATGATATTCGAAATAATCGGCAGGCTTACACGGATTTAGTCGCAAAAGAACCAGCAATGGAAACGCTTGCACGCCATTTAAGTAGCGGAAAAGTTAGTATATTGAATACTCATAGCCAAGGAGGTGCGATGGGAGCTATTGCCATTACAAGAGCAAATGCTATACAGCATGGATCGACGAGCGAAACTCTCTGGATTGCGTCAGGTGGTGCCCATACAGAAAACTTATTGCCAGATGCTGGTCTTTTCAGGCGTGGGATCTTTTTTG
>JARJFC010000359.1 GCA_029310945.1 Leptospira sp. 96542 | reverse complement strand
GCGTGAAGCGCTACGAAATCGTGGCGGTTTCCTACCGCTGAGCCCTTGTTCATTGACCGACCCGACCGGACGACCGTCATGCAACGTTTTCTGACTTCCCTTTCACTCTGGGTAGCCGCCTTGTGGTGGGGCAGTCTGACCACCATGGGTTTCCTGGTCGTGCCCATGCTGTTCATGCATTTGGAAACGCCAGCGATCGCAGGGCGGATGGCCGCCCAACTGTTCACCGCGCAGACCTGGGTGTCCGTGGCCTGCACGCTGCTCATGCTGTCGTCGTCGTCGTCGAGGGCTGAAGGCGAGGATGGTACGCAGCGGACGTCATCGGCGCTGGTCTCGGCGCGCCAGCCCATCCTGGCCGGCCTGCTGCTGGCCTTGTTGGTCGAGTTCGTGGTCGCGCCGCGCATCGTCGCGCGTGAGAACCTGGCCCTGTGGCATCGCCTGGGCAGCACTTTTTATGTCCTGCAGTGGTTGTGCGCGGGCTGGACTTTCTGGCGTTTGACTCAGCCCGCACCGGCTCATCGCGACTGAGCTTGTTCAGGTCTTGCCGGGCACGCAAGCGCAAGCCGTGCCTGCACTTGCAGGCAGGCAGTCAGGCCTGGCTGCGTTTCTTGACGCTGGCGGGCCGAGGCTTCTTGGCCCGCTTGATCTTGCCGCCGGGAGTCAGTCGCTGATTGCCCAGCACGCGCAGGACTTTCACCTCGGGGCGTTGCCCGCCTTTCTTGCTGAACTTGAGCACCTTCACGTCGCGCGGACCTGGCCTGCGGTCCTCGTCGATGGCTCGCTCTTTCTCCGGCATGGGACGCCAGAGCACCAGCAACTTGCCGATGTGCTGGATCGGCGCTGCGTCCAGTTCATCGGCGAGAGTGGCCAGCATGGTTTCGCGTTCAGCGCGGTCGTCGGAGAAGACCCGGACCTTGATCAGCCCGTGGGCCTTGAGCGCGGCATCGGTTTCCTTTTTGACCGCGGGCGTCAGGCCGCCCCCACCGATCATGACCACGGGGTCGAGGTGGTGGGCTTCG
>JARJFC010000358.1 GCA_029310945.1 Leptospira sp. 96542 | reverse complement strand
CTGGCCTATGTGTCATTTGAGTCGCGCCGCCCGGTGGTCTACATCCACGAGGTGTCCACGGGACGCCGACGTTTGGTGGCGAGTTTTCGGGGCTCAAATAGCGCGCCGGCCTGGTCGCCCGATGGTCGTTTCCTGGCAGTGACTTTGAGTCGCGATGGTGGGTCGCAGCTCTACACCCTCGATCTGAACAATCTCGCCGCCGAACCTGTGCGGCTCACCCGTTCCAATGGCATCGACACGGAACCGACCTATTCTGCCGATGGGCGCTTCATCTACTTCGTGAGTGACCGTGGTGGCAGTCCCCAGATCTATCGCTTGCCCGCCAAGGGGGGTAATCCGGAGCGGGTGACGTTCGCCGGGACCTACAATATTTCTCCCGCGCTGAGCGCGGACGGACGTTGGTTGGCCTACATTTCCCGCATCAACGGGGAGTTCAAGTTGCATGTGATGGAGCTTGCAAGCAGTGCCGTGACGATGCTGACCAACACGGCAGCGGATGAAAATCCGAGCTTCGCGCCGAACAGCCGTTTGTTGCTCTATGCGACCAAGCAGAATGACCGCGAAGCCTTGATGACCACAACGCTGGACGGGGCGATCAAGGCTCGTCTGAGCGGGCAAGGCGGCGACATCCGTGAGCCGGATTGGGGGCCCTTTGTTGGCGCCGTCGGAGCTGGCACCGCCTCGGTCAGTTCATCAGGGGTTCAGGGCAACCCTCAGCCCTGATTGACGCGCCTCGTGACGAGGTGTTCCGTGTCCGTCTACTGGTATTTTTTGCGATCCGATCTCATCCGGCGCTAAGTGCCTGTATTTCCTGTTTCCGGGTTTGTGTGGATTTCATACTTCTTAACATTTGTGCTTGCCCGTTTCGGGTAAAGTCTTGTAATTGTCTTGGACCGGCTGACGGTAGGCTTTGGGCACCACCCGTGGCAAAACCATTCGATTTTTTGAAACCAGCTTTTTTTTCCTCAAATGTTGTGTAAAAGTAAGTATCCCAAACTTCGTTTGTGAGTATCGGTGTTTTT
>JARJFC010000357.1 GCA_029310945.1 Leptospira sp. 96542 | reverse complement strand
CCGCCCCCCTTCCCCGCCAGGGCGCCCTTCGGGTCGTCAGCGAACTCGGCGAGCGCCAGAGCGAGCGCCTGGGCCGATACTGGCGCGCGCGGGGTCGCATCACGCGACCTCACTTCGACGCCGTGCTGACCGGTACGCTGCGTCGCCACGCCCAAACCTGGGCGGGCATCGCCCGAGGTCTGGGCCTCAGCACCTCGACTGACGACGCCGAAGCGGCGGTTCAATTGCCAGGACTGGACGAGTACGACAGCACCGCGCTGCTCGAGGCCCTGGGCTCGCCGCCACAGCCCACCGTCGCCGACACGCCCGAATCGCGCCGAGCGCATTTCCGCCTGCTGCGCAGTGCCTTGCAGCAATGGGCGGCCGGCGACATCGCGCCACGCGGCATGCCGTCCTACGCGGATTTCTCGGCCGGGGTGCGCGCGGCGCTCGACCATGTGCGCACGCATTGCATGGGCGATGTGCTGATCGTTTCGAGTGGGGGACCGATCGCGACCGCCGTGGCCCAGGTGCTGGGGGCGCCAGCCGCGACCGGCATCGAACTCAACCTGCGCCTGCGCAACAGCGCCATCACCGAACTGGATTACACGCCTCGCCGATTCAGCCTCGTCAGCTTCAACATGGTGCCCCACCTGGACGAGCCGGGCAGCGCCGACTGGATCACCTACGCCTGACGCCCATCCAGGACTTAGGCGTCCGGGGAATAACCGATGAGCACCGCCAGCTCGCGCCCAAGCAACGCCGGGTCTTGCATGTTGCGCTCGATCAGCTGGCGCAGGTGGGTCACGCTGTCCAGGTCGATGTGGGCGCACTGCAGCCCGACCTGCCAGACCGCACCGAAGCCCTCGGCTGCGCCAGTCTGCTGAACGCGCGCCACGGCCACGTCCATGGCGATGAAGTCAGTAGCCGACAGCGCCATGCGCAGCCGGCCACGCCCACCTTGCACTGGCAGGGTGGTGCCCGCGCCGGCGCGCAGCTCGGCCAGCACCCCCTTGAGTGAAATGTCGACCACCGGCACGTCGAGC
>JARJFC010000356.1 GCA_029310945.1 Leptospira sp. 96542 | reverse complement strand
GGTCGTAAGTGCTGTCTCTCTTTGTAGAACTAATGCTATGAAAGGAAGAGTCTACTCTTGTCCTAGAGGACACTTCTCTGTCTTTATGAGAGAATCTTGCAATAATAGATCGTGTCCCACTTGTCAATCAGAGAAAAAACGTGAATGGAATACAAATACTAAACAGAAAGTAAATCAAGCTCCTCATTTTCATTTAGTCTTCAAACTCCCTTCGTTTACGTATCCTTATATTCTCACTTACTACCAAGAGTTTATAGAAATCCTTTTTAGAGCTTCAGCAAATACTATCCAGAAAATTCTTAAGTTCTCTTTTGATTTAACTCCTACTCCGGCTTTTATTTCTGTTTTACACACTCATGGAAATCAATATCAGTTACATCCTCACATCCATCTGATTCTTAACTCTGTTTGTCTTTCTAAGAAAAAAGATAAAATCTTCTTTTTAGATGAATCTCTTTTCCAATTCGATAACTTCCTTTCTGTATATAACCATTTCTTAAAGAAGGAACTACTTTCTTTATTTAACAAACCAGATATCAATGATGAAATCAAAAGAAAAATCAAAGATTTCTCTGGTGAAAATCTATTCATTTCAAAAAAGTATGATTCTCCATTCCCTATCATTGATTATCTTACTAAAACTATTAAAGGAAATGCTCTCAATCTAGATATGGTAAACTTTTTAGATAATGGTTCTATCGAATTATTAAATAATGATAAACAATTCAATTTCTCGAATAATGAATTCATCAATCGATTTATAAAACACATCATTCCACAAAATGTAAAAGCAATTCGATATTCCGGATTCTATAGTTCTGCTAGCAAGAAAGACTACCAAATCGTTAAAGATTTACTTCAACACGAAGATATAAATTCAATCATTGAGATACATACAGATGAGGTTGAGGATTCTCATTTTGATCCACATTTAATTCATAAGATTTGTCCTGTCTGTAAAGATAAGATGATTCTTACAGAAAAAGTTGACCAGTATGCGGTTCCTAATATTATTTACATCAAATTTGGAAAGGATCC
>JARJFC010000355.1 GCA_029310945.1 Leptospira sp. 96542 | reverse complement strand
CCGCCGACCTCATCGCGGCCTTGCTGGCCATGGGCGACACGGAGCGTGCCTGGCGCGTCATTCAGGCGCGATCGACCGCACCGCCCCACGCGCGCACCCTGGCCTATGCCGCGCGCCTGGCGCGCGAGGAACGGCGCATCGACCTGGCCATTGATTACCAGCGGCGCGCGCTGGCCGCCGACCCGGCACCCAGTGCCGGGGACTACCGCGCCTTGAACGAATTGCTGGACCGCGACACCACCTGGCGCTCGGCTGGCATCGACCACCGTGCGCGCTCGGGCACGGCCGGCGTGTCGCGCTACCAGGCGACGGAGCTGCCCATGGAAAGGCTGTTCCCCGAGCGCGAGGAAGGGCGTTGGGCCCTGAGGGCGGACCTGGTGCAACTGGACGCGGGCCGCTTCGATTGGTCGAGCGCCAGCAGCTATGACCGGCAGCGCTTCGGCAGCGCGGCGCTGTGCACCTCACAGGCGGACTGCGACAGCGCCTCGCGACAGCAGGCCGAGGGCCTGGCCTTGAACGTGGGTCTGGAGCGCGGCGCCACGCGCTACGACTTGGGCACCACGCCCATCGGTTTCCCCGTGCAGGGCTGGGTGGGTGGCATCCTGCACCGCGGTGATCTCGGCCCCTTCGCTTATTCGCTCGACCTGTCGCGTCGCCCGGTCACGGGCAGCCTGCTGTCCTACGCCGGCGCGCGCGACCCGAGGACGGGCCGCACCTGGGGCGGCGTGCAGGCCACGGGGTTGCGCCTCGGCCTGAGCCTGGACGACGGAGGACGTTACGGGGCCTGGTCTTCCTTCGGACTGCACCAGCTCAGCGGGCGCCATGTGCTCGACAACACCCGCCTGCAACTGATGGCCGGCGGGCAGATGCGCGTCATCAACGAGGACGACCGCCTGCTGCAGTTCGGCCTGACCGGCATGGTCTTGCAATTTTCAGAGAACAACGGCGAGTACAGCTACGGCCATGGCGGCTACTACAGCCCGCAGCGCTACCGCTCCCTGGCCCTGCCCGTGACGTATGGCGAGCGCTCGGAGCGGTG
>JARJFC010000354.1 GCA_029310945.1 Leptospira sp. 96542 | reverse complement strand
AGGTACACAACGTGGAAGCGACTACTTCCGTGTCTGGAAGATGCTTGAAGGCGCGTAAGCAGCAGGCATTGCAGCGGATCACGCAAGGTCTGGCCAACAAGCCGCCGTCAGCTTTTGAGCGCCGAGTGGTTGGCGCCCAGGGCCGCGGCCAGCAGCGCCAGCAGGAACACCGCCCTGCGCCTGTAGGCACGGATGACGCAATACCCCAGCAGGCAGGGAATCAGCACGCCCAGCACCACGCAAACCCAGACCATCAAGGGGGGAAGCGGCGCCACGCCCAGGCCGTTGCCCGGCACACCCGCGCCGACATGGGGCAAGGGCGGCAGCCAACCCAGCCAGGGCGTGCCCTGCAGGAGACTGCGCAAGCCGGATTCGGTCTGCTCGTACACCTGCCCGAGCCCCAGCGGCACGGCACTGGGCGCCAGCAGGGCGCAAGGCCAGAGCGCGAGCAGCACCAGGGCGCCGCGCGCCTCGGGCACGAACCAGCGCGCGCGGAAGCGGTTCCAGCGATCCAGCGCACCCAGACGTTCCAGCAAGGCCGCGGCAAGCGCTCCCAGCCACGCACCGCCCGTGTTCAACACCCAGTCGACATTGGAGGCCACCCGCATGGGCAGGTAGGCCTGCATGGCCTCCATCAGCAGGGACAACAGACAAGCCGCGAGCGTGGCACCCCCGACCGCCCAACCCGCCCAGCCGGCCACCCCATCGCCTTGGAGCGTGCGCAGGGCGCCCAGGGCGAACAGGAAACCCAGCGGCATGTAACCCAGCACATTGGCCCACAGGTCGAACGCGGTCCAGTACTGGGGCCAGGGCGCGAGCACGAAGCCCAGGGGCAGCGGCCCCTGGTCGCGCCAGCCCTCGAAGGGATAGAGGCTGGCGTAGACCACCAGCGCGACGTACATCCCGCCGAGCGGCCAGGCCTTATGATTACCCAATCCAATCCACTATTTTTTAGAATTGTTTCTTGCCCGCTATGGTCATGAAACATACGATCCATAAGCAAAGGCCCTAGTATAAAACGATAGTGCCATGGCAAATATT
>JARJFC010000353.1 GCA_029310945.1 Leptospira sp. 96542 | reverse complement strand
GGCGATCAGCAACCCCAGGTTTTTTTCATGTGCGTCCGGGCCCACGCAGAGCAGCCCCGGCGCGTCTGGACGCACACCGGCTTGTTCGCACCAGGACGCGCGCAGCTTGGGGTCGCGTCGGGCCGGGGCGCGAGCTGCGGGTGTTGCCCGGTGCGCCGGTGCGCGCGGGCCAGTATGTGGTGGTGTTGGAGGAGGCCTGAGGCAATTCGGGCATCGGCGCGGCCGGGTCTCAGGGCGTGGGGGCCGGGTCGCCTATAGTCCTGGGCGCGCATTCGGTTTTGCTTCTTTGCGCACCTTTCCCTGCACACGCAGGAGAACCCCATGCCCAGAATCCGAGTAGCCGCTTTCTCCGTCTCGCTCGATGGCTACGGAGCGGGTGTCGACCAGAGTCTGGAGAACCCGCTCGGTGTCGGCGGCATGCGCTTGCACGAGTGGTTCTTCGGCACGACCACCTTTCAGGCGATGACCGGTGCTGCGGGCGGCGAGGCCAACGTCGACGATGGTTACGCCAAGCGCAGCTTCGAGAACGTGGGCGCGTGGATACTCGGGCGCAATATGTTCGGGCCGGTGCGTGGCCCTTGGCCGGACGATGCGTGGCGGGGTTGGTGGGGTGACAACCCGCCGTACCACGTGCCGGTCTTCGTGCTGACGCACCACGCGCGGCCACCGCTGGAGATGGAAGGTGGCACGGTGTTCCATTTCGTCACGGGCGGCATTCACGAAGCGCTGGCCCGTGCCCGCGAGGCGGCCGGTCCGCGCGATGTGCGCGTGGGGGGAGGCGTGGCGACGGTGCGCCAGTACCTCGAGGCGAGGCTGATCGACGAGATGCACCTGGCGATCACGCCGACGCTGTTGGGCCGTGGGGAGTCCTTGCTCGCCGGGATCGACCTGACGGCGCAAGGTTTTCGCTGTGTCGAGCAGGTGGGCACATCGCAGGCTCTGCATGTCGTGCTGGCCAAAGGCTGAGGCCGCGCCGCTTGCCCAGGCGTGATTTCAGGTGATCGGCGCCGGGTTGAACAGCACCAAGGAGTTGTGCAGTTTCC
>JARJFC010000352.1 GCA_029310945.1 Leptospira sp. 96542 | reverse complement strand
GTCGTTCACCTGCTTGAGCGTCTTCTGTCATCCGATGATGGGGATGCCTCAGCGGCGTTCTCGGTTCTTCGCCGTCTGGACTGGGATTCCCCGTCACGAAGCCCTAATCTGAAGCAGATGACTCTCCTCTGAGGCCGAGCATGACCGCAGGCTACTATCGACCCGGGACGTCAGAACCGCGCAACAGGTCCAGCAAACTCTTCGGGGTCCCCAGAATCCAGGCATTTGAAAGCCCCGCCTCCTGGTTATCACGGGCGGCGCTCTCCCAGGGAGCGACCCCGAAGGAGTTCTGGGAGATGCTGGAGATACCAGACCGAGTCGATCCAGATCTCATCTTCGACTACCTGGAGCCTGTGGATGTCGCAGAACCTTGCGGTCTGGAGGCATCGGATTTCGAGTTCGCTCGGCGGATGTTCACCAATCTGACCAGCATCGACGAGACGGGTGAGATTTTTCTGAAACGATCAGAGAAACGGCCGGTGTACCGCTATTGCGCAGCCTGCCTTCATTTCTCCAGGGTCAAGCACTTCATGGTGCACTGGCGCTTCGAGGCCTGGCGACACTGCCCTCTGCACAAATGCCTGATGGATGACCGGTGTCTGAACTGCTTTGCGGGCATCGTCCTTCCAACCGACATGCTCATTGGAGGTCCCCAGCAAGAAGGGATCGAAACACTCGGGAAGTGCATGAGGTGCGGACACCTGCTGTCCAGCCATTGGAAGGTCATACTCAATGAGCTGGACCGCGTACTGCTGAACTTCGGCACCAAGTCAAAGCTCGCAGCAGGACGAGTCTTGCTCTCCGCGCTCTATCACCGCCACGTCCGTTTCATGACGGACGGGCAGTACAGCAGAGCCGACCTGAACTATCTGCTCGCCCAGAAAGAGAACGGCACGATTCCAGATGAATCCTTCGACTCCCTACCTTGGGAGCCTCGTACTATGGATCGATTGTTGGATGCATCCCTTTCACCAGACCTCGCTTCCCGTCCGTTTAAGTTTACAAGCAAACAAGGTCGCAATAGGCGTTCACAGCTACTCACG
>JARJFC010000351.1 GCA_029310945.1 Leptospira sp. 96542 | reverse complement strand
GGCGCCCCAGGCATCGTGGACCGCCGTCGGGAACCGGTGCTCGGGCGCGAGCCGGTAGTCCAGTGACAGCACGGCGCAGCCCGCCTGATCGGCCAGCCGGCGGCACAAGGCCTCGTGGCTGGCGATGCTGCCGATGGTGAAGCCGCCGCCGTGAAAGTACAACAGGGTGGGCAGCCTGCCCTCGCCGGACGGAATGGGCGCATACAGCCGAGCAGGCAATGAGGCGCCGTCGCGGGCGGGAATGTGCAGGTCGTCGACCCGGACCAGGGCGGGGCCAGGCACGTCGAGCACGCCCGATCCCTTGGCATAGGCCAGCCGCGCCTGGGAAGGCGGCAAGCCATGCAAGGCAGGTTGACGGGCCCGCGCGATGTTGTCGATGACCTGCCGCATGGCGAGGGTGAGCAGGTCTTGGGGCTTGCGGTCTTGCGGGGCGCGCACGTGCTGCATTGAATCAAAAAGACAGAGGGAAAGCCAGACGAAACGGCGCGCGTGTCGCCAACCGACCGCTGCAAGCCTGCATGATGAAAAATCTGAAACGGGGGCAGCAATCTCTGGAGCGCGCATCCTACAGCGTCGGCGAGTGCCGGACGAGACAGCCCATCGGCGACATCGCGCTCTTCAGCCGCTACAGTGCGCCTGAAGAGCGCCTGCCCCGAAAAATGGCGCCGTCCTTCGCACAGGAGACAACATGGCGCTGATCCAATATGTCACCCAGATCCAGTTCGATTTTGGTGCCATCCGGCTGCTGCGGCAGGAATGCGAACGCGTCGGTATTGGCCGGCCGCTGATCGTGACCGACGCAGGCGTGAAGGCTGCGGGCATCGTCGACCGGGCCCTGGTGGCACTGGCCGGCGGCCCGGGCAGGACCACGGTTCCGGTCTTTGACCAGACCCCGCCCAACCCCACCGAAGCTGCCGCAAAAGACCTTTTTATTCAACTACCAACGAATTTGCGGGTGCCAATACATCTCTCATCGAAACAAATAACGATCCACTGGCACCAGAAACGGTAGTATATGGAAAACCATTCACGATCCTGAATATG
>JARJFC010000350.1 GCA_029310945.1 Leptospira sp. 96542 | reverse complement strand
CCGACGTCATCACCCTGACCCCCGAGCAGATGCGTTCGGTCCCCGACGTCTCCGGCGCCATCGACACCAAGGCCGTGCTCGCCCTGGGCACCGTCAACGACCGCATGTTGATCCTGCTCGACATCGAAAAGGTCATGGATTCGACCACCACGGGGTCGATCGCCCAGGCCGATTAACTAACCGCATTTACATCTGATCTTCTGGAGAGAACCATGAACACCATGACCGTCGCACGCCGACTCACGACCGCCTTCGGCGCGGTCATCCTCGTTTTCCTGCTGGTCGGCGGCGTAGCGCTGTACAGCTCGGCCAAGTTGGGGGACGCCAACAAATGGAACACCCACACCTACAAAGTCCTGACCCTGGGCGACGAAATGCTGGAAAGCATGATCAACATGGAAACCGGAGCCCGCGGGTTCCTGATCGCCGGCGAAGACCGGTTTCTGGAGCCCTGGAACAACGGCATCCAGGTTTTCGACAAGTCCTGGAACGAGGTCAAGGCCTTGACGTCCGACAACCCGGAACAGCAAAAGCGCCTGGACGAAATGCGCAAGCGCAACAACGAGTTCATGGCCGTTGGCAAGGAAATGCTTCAGTTCCGCCGCGAGGTGAGCGAAGGCAAGCGGACCATGGGCGAGTTCGTAACCGAGTTCAAGCTGGGCAGGGACAAGGCCGCCATGGATGGCTTTCGCAAGCTGCATGAGGAATTTGACAAGGCTGAGCGCGACCTGCTGACCGTGCGCTACGCGGCGGCGGAGAGTTATCAGACCTTGAACCGCAACGTGGTGATCTTCGGCTCCCTGATCGCGGTATTGGTCGCCGCCGGTCTCGGAATCTGGGTGACGCGCGCCATCACCGGTCAGCTTGGTGGCGAGCCGGACTATGCCGCCAATGTCGCCAAGGAAATCGCTGGTGGCAATCTGCTGGTCAACGTGCAGGTCAGGACTGGTGACACCTCCAGCCTGCTGGCCGCCATGAAGGAGATGCGCGACAGCCTGGCGCAGGTCGTTTCACGAGTGCGTCAGGGTGCCGAGGCCGTTTCCACGG
>JARJFC010000034.1 GCA_029310945.1 Leptospira sp. 96542 | reverse complement strand
GATCCAACCCACCAAATAATCTGAAGTTTGGTATTCTTTTTCAAAGTAGTCAAAAAGTTCGTCAAAGTTTTCGACATACACTGGATCAATTTTCATTTTTCCAGAATGGATTTGTTTCATTTTGATCTGAACGGTGAGAAAACAACCAAGCATCCCAAAACCAGAAATAGCCGAATAAAATAGTTCAGAATTTTTTTTAGGAGAACATGTGAGGATATCACCTTTGGCAGTGAGGAAGGTAAACTCTTTGATATGTTCACCAATTGTTCCTACTTTAAAATTATTTTTTCCGTGGATGTTCATTGATAACGCACCACCGAGAGTGGGCATCATGGTACCTGACACAACAGGAGGCCAGTATCCATTTTCAATGCCTGTTTCCCAGAGGTCTTTGATCCGCGCTCCTGATTGTACAGTCATCACACCCGTTTTTAAATTAAAATCCAAAACCTTATTAAACTTTGTTAGGTCAACAACCACTCCATCCGTATTCGTAGCTGCATCCCCATAACTATTGCCACCACCACGTAACGCAAGCTTAGTGCCGGTTTGGTGTGCCCAAATAAAAATATTTTGGATTTCTTCTTCTGTTTCAGGATGGAAAACAGGGGACAATGAAAAACTATTCATACCCCAGGCTTCCACCTTCTCTGGTTTTGGTACTTGGATGTGCGGAATGTGTTTGGATTTTTTTGCGACCATATTAAATACTCAATTTTTTAAAGATAAAGTTGGGGATATTTCGAATGATGAGTCCAACCAATGCCCATACACCAGGAACAAAGGCTTCATCTTTTTTAGAATCCACAACCTTTCGGATAAGTGCTGCCGCTTCTTCAGCAGTGATGGCTTTCAATAATCCTTTTTCAGGTAATTTTAATCCTTCCGTCATGGGAGTTTTTACGAAACCAGGCTTAATCGTTGTTACTTGCACGCCCACTTCTGACAATCGATTGCGTAAAGCTTCCAAATATGTATTGAACCCCGCCTTGGACGCGTTATAAACGGGATTACCTTTGCGACCTCTTTCTCCTGCAATGGAGGAGATGCCAACGATGGTTCCATTTTTTTGTTCGGTAAAGTAACTGGCTGCTGGATTCAAAAACGCGATGGCACCTGATAGATTTACGTTTATCATATCCATATCTTTTGAGTTGTTATATTCTTTAGGTTCTACTTGAGGCATCACCCCTGAGGCATAATACACTTCGTCCACACCAGAAAGAAGTGCCACAGCTTTGGTGAAGGTTTTTTCTGCTTGTGTGGTTTTTGTCACATC
The DNA here is from genome assembly GCA_029310945.1 of Leptospira sp. 96542. GTDB lineage: Bacteria > Spirochaetota > Leptospiria > Leptospirales > Leptospiraceae > Leptospira_A. Next base: position 43,179 of record JARJFC010000034.1, on the reverse strand, counting down.
AAAGGCCAAAGTGAAGGCTTTTTTTTCCTTGCCTTTGTTTGCTTTTTTGGCAATGGATTCCAATTCTTTTTCTCTCCTGGCTATGAGAACCACGGAAGATCCGTTTGCCAACTCACTCTCTGCGATGGCCCGACCGATGCCGCTAGAGGCACCCACTACGATTATTTTTTTCCCCATGTTTACGTTTTTTTGGTTTAATGGAATCTGGCAAGTCGATTCAATAGAGTGAGTGTCCACAAATGAAAGAATCCTCATTGATGGGATGAACTTAATGTACAAGTTTCCTGACCTGGCCTTCTGTTTAGGGGAATACCGGCTTTTGGATGCTCGCACTGGCCTTTTGGCGTATTTAGCGGATCATTTTAAGGATTCCAAAAACACCTCTGTTTTAGTGTTTTTTGACGGAAAAAAAGACCAAACATCAGATTGTTACTCGGAAGATATTGGTGGATTATCGATCCATTACAGCCATGATAAAAAAGCGGACGAACTCATCATAGGTTACCTTAGTTTTACACCAATGCCTTCTCAGTGTTTGGTGGTGACTTCCGATAAAGAAATTTTAAATTTTGCGAGAAGGTTACGAGTGAGGCGAAAAACGTCTGAAGAGTTTTATGCTGAGTTTGTATCCAAGGTAAATTTAGAAGATGAGTCTGAATTTATAAACCTGAAAGAAGGATTGACAACCAGACAAGAGAACGATTATTGGGAGAGACAATTCCTTCGATAATATGTTGTTCAATTCCATACCATTTTTAGTTTTTTTCAGCGTAGTTTATCTAGCATATTGGGCGATTCCGCAAAAATATCGAAAGTATTTTTTACTTTTATCGGGTGTTGGATTTTATGCATATTTTTCACTGTTTTTAACAATCCATTTTTTAATCGTTATTTCGATAAATTATTATTTATACCTACAAATTCATAAAAACAATACAAAGTTTTGGGTAACCCTCACGGTAACTCTTAACCTCATCAATTTAGGTTTTTTTAAATACGTTTATTTTTTTAGTAAGGTTTTATTCGACATTACAGATTATCCTTTTTTTCAAAATGTCCCCAACCTAATCCATATTACGTTGCCTTTGGCCATTAGTTTTTATACATTCCAAGTCATTGCCGCTGCAGTGGACACATACCGAGACAACAAAAAACCAGTCCAAAAACCCGAAGACTACTTCCTTTTCGTAGCATTTTTTCCTGTTTTGATTGCGGGACCAATAATGAGGATGCACGATTTTTTCCCAAATCTTTCTAACCTAACACCAAACAAAGAAAAAATGTTTCGTGCAAGTTATTTGTTGATATCTGGGCTTGTTAAAAAGGTGCTTGTTGCAGATCCGATGTCGCTCACTATAACGCCGGTCTTTGCAACGCCCGCAGAATACGACAGTTTTTCGTTGTTTATGGCTGGCATATGTTACTCTATCCAAGTTTACTCTGACTTTTCTGGGCTCACGGATATGGCGCGTTCGGTGGCATTGTTTTTGGGTTTTGAAACTCCTGAAAATTTTAAAGCTCCATTTTTTTCCACATCAGGCAGAGAACTTTGGCAACGTTGGCATATTACACTTTCCTTCTGGCTTAGGGATTATATTTATTTTCCGTTAGGTGGTTCTAAAAAGGGTGAACTCCGAACCTATCTCAATTTGATCATCATTATGACTTTGGGTGGTTTTTGGCACGGTGCCGATTATACCTTTATTTGTTGGGGTTTGTATTGGGGTTTGCTTCTTGCGGGAGAACGTTATTTGGAAACGGGGCTTGGTATCAAACTCACACCTGAAAAAAATAAGATTTTAATTGTTTGTAAGGCTTTCATTATTTTTATTTTATTTTCCATTTCGGGTATGATGTTTCGTTCTAATAATGCTACTTCGATGGTGGACTTATTTATTGGAATTTTTACTCATTTTACTCATAGTTTAGAACAAACGTTAGCTTATGATTCCAATTATTGGTTGGTTTCTGCCACTTCTATTTTGGGAGAAGGGTCCTCCTTTCGTTATCTGCACATTGAAAATTTAGAAAGAATATTCTATACATCCTTTGCATTGCTCGTTTTTCATCATATCCAATACTTTCCTGAATATTGGCAAAAATTACGAAAACATGATCATTGGTTGGCACCGATCTTAGGTGTGGTAACAATTTTTCTTTTGGCAACTCTCTCCCAAGACGGGGGTGAGTTTATTTATTATAAGTTTTAACTGGAGACAAAATGGACCTAATTCGGCACAGATTTTTATGGATTCCTTTTTTGGTTGTTTTTTTAGCATTTTGTCTCGACAAACTTTTGTTATTGGAGAATGTTCACACTTATTTTTCTAAATCACTTTCTGATATCAATTATATCCAAAAAGCTCAGTTGTATGAAGATCTTAAACAATACCTAAACCAAGAAAAACGATCTAAAGTGCTCGTTTACTTTGGTAATTCGAGAGCATTGTTATTTGATAATGATTACATCCAAAAAAAATACCCAGGTTGGGTGATGTTCAATTTTTCCGTTCCTGGGGGTAAATCTGATTATACCTTACAATGGATGGAAAAATTTGCGAAAGATAATGTAAAACCTGAGTTTTTTCTTTTTGAACATTCCGTTGAACTTTATAATTCTCAAGCCAGTTTGCGCGTAGATGAAACTTTAACCAACGGACTAGAAGTTAGTTTTGTATTAAAACATTTTTCTTTATTTTCTATAGACGATATTTCTACTTTAATCGCAAAACGTTTATTCCGTGCCTATCAGTATAGACCAAAATTAGAAGTTATATTAACACGTGCAAAAAATAGAGAAATACTTTTGGAACCATACCGAATGATGAGGGCTGGTTTAATGGATAACCTCGATAAGGGTAAAGGTTCAGCCATGACACCAGGCACTCACCAATTTGTTATGCCGCAAGAATTATTAAAAAAATCTTCCTCTGGTGATTTCCATTCTTATCTAGTTCCGTTTCAATTTTCGGAACCAACTTTGGAATTTTTAAACCAATCCATCCAACTTTCCAAAAGTTTGGATGTTCCAAGCGCTGTGATATGGGTTCGATTGTCTCTTCCTTATATGGAATTGATTCGAAAAATGAAAGTGGATGTGGGTGGAAATAGAACGGACACAGTGTACAATGAATGGTTGCCAAAAATAAACTCATTCCATAAACAAATTGGGGTACCTTTTTGGAATATGAATGACGATCCAAGATACTCTTGCAATGAATTTAGCGATGCAGGGCATATGTCACCAACTTGTTACAGTGCTTATACCGACTTTATATTTAAAAACCTAAAACTTCAATCTTTGGTAAAAGGCGCTCGGTAAATTTCTACTTTATTTTGCACCTCGTTAGGTGTTAGTTTGTCGGTTTGTTCCGCAGGGTTTTGTTTCCCAGGTTGGGTGATGGGTTTATTTTGATTTTCTTTGTCTATCGAATACCCGAAATAATAACCATGAACGATTTCCACAACAGCAGTACCATTTGAAGATGTGACAGATTGGATTTCGACAACCACTTCTTCGGGGGGTGCTAAGAGTTCAAACACCCACTGCGATTCGTCTGTAATTCTTTCTTTTCTCAGAATGATAGGTGAATCACCGAGGCCATTACCAGCATACACTGTCAAAACCCATTCTTTGATAGTTCCGTCTGTTGCGATACCGATGCCCAAAGACTGCGGTGCCTCTTCTCCTGACTTCAGATCAAACCGAATGGCTCCCCCTTTTGTCACAGCACCATATAGTCTTTTTTTGGATAAATTTGGGTACAAGGCAAGATCTTGCAAACGTTGGGAAATTTCCTTCACGTTTTGGCTGAGTACAGAAGGTTCGCTCGTGAGGGTCGTTGCCAAAACAAATAGAAAACCCAAAAAGAGGGCAAAGAATTTCTTCATTCTCTTCATGGGACAAATAAATCTCTTTTCCTACAAGCAAAAGAAACGAATTTTATTCGCTACAAGTACGTAATTTTTGTAGGTTTGTACTAAGGATATATCGCTCTTCGGGGCTTAGATTTCCCCTTTCTTTCCAAACTTTCTCCATCCTTTCTTCTGCGGCCTTAAATTTGGGAGGGCAATGTTTCGAAAAATGCGAATAGGCAGTGGTTCGGTCAGATTCATTTTTGCTAATCAGTTTATAAAAATAAAAAACTTGTTTATTGTCTTCCGAAGACAGATTTAACGTAACGTATGTTAAATTACACTCGCCAAGCATCATAGCAGGCACTTGGGTTTTTTTACAATTTTCAGCAACATTCGATTCTAAAAATGCCATCATTTCATTATAAGTGTAATCTTTGAATGTTTTGCCTTTTGGTAACGACGTTTTTGTTTTGTTTTCCGTTGGTTCAGATTGTTTGTCACCCTCTATTTTGATGAACTTGGATACCAGTTTTGGTTTTTGGTAAGGGTTCGTGACTGTCAAATCATAATCACCTGGTTTTGCTTTGGTGGTATCTACTTTCAGATCGATTCGTTGTTCTGATTTCACATCCTTTTGTAAAATTGGGAGTTTATCATTCTTTTGTTTGATTTCGATTTCTGTGACTTCTAAAAAATTATCTCCAGTGATTGCCACGTCAGTCACTTTGTTTAGATTTGTCCCACCAACCATTTTGTCCCGAGGGATAATGATGGTTGGTTCTTTTTCTTCTACAACAACTGTTGGCGGCTCCGATACAATGATTTCTAAATCTTTCCATACAGACCAAACGGCAGGTTTTTTGAATAAATTGAGTGGGGCTGTTCGAACTTGGTATTCACCTGAAGGAAGATCTTCAATGGAATAAAAAGGTTTGTCGATTTTTTTATCTAGGATGATATTACCCGATTTTTCTCTCACTTGGATTTCATACCCAGATGCATCAGGAATAGGTTTCCAGGCGATGACTTTATAACTATCTTGTGCCAATAGTGTTTGTGTACAGAAAAATAAGATTATAAGTTTCCAAACGGCTCTCATTGACTTTTTTTCCCTTTGTAGAGTCGTTTGGGAGAAATAAATTGAATGTCGGTTGGTTTTAACGTTTTGAATTGATCCAAAGCCAAGATAAAATTACCTTTTCTCGATAAAGTGATATTCCCTGGTTTGTAACCACTTAGCTCCCACGAAAAGGAACCTTCATCTAAAATGGAAAGGTCTTTCAGGCTGTGTTTGGTGTCTTTGGTTATTGTTCGATAAATGGCTGTTTTACGATCCCCATTGTATTGATAAAGAACCAATTCAAATTTATCAAAACCAGAACTTGATTTCCAATTAAAATCCAAACTCGATTTGCCCTTCATTTGCACAACAGTTCCACTCGGAGATAAAATTTCTAGCTTTGGTTCGTTATCTTCTTTTTCGACTTCTATGATTTGTTTTTTTTCAGCGATACTAAATTTTAACACTTGGGACCATTCTGTTTCTTTGCCTTCGTTACTCTTGCCTGAAATTCGAGCATATAAAGTTCCGATTCCAAACTTATTCCAATTGGGTATGAAAAAATTTGTAGTTACTTCTTCCGATTGTAGTGTATTTTGAAATTTGCCATCTTTGGCAATTTGAACTTTGAATTTAGTTAGTTCCGAACTTGCTTCCCAAATTAAAATTGCTTGTCCTCTTTGTATTTCTTCCAGTGTCACCTCGCTACCGTTTGTTGGCCTAATCCAAGTTGGGGTTTGGTAGTTGGCTTGTTTTATGACTTTAAAACTGGACGTATTACTTTCTTTGTCTTTTGTATCCGCAAAAGCGGACACAGCAAATACCCGCCAATAATAATTTCCTTCAGAAATATCATCGAACGAAACCTGGGTCGAATCTACGGATAAATTTTTTAACAGATTCGAAAATTTTGGTGATTCAGAAACTTCAACTCGGTATCCTTTAGCCGTCGCTATTTGGTTCCATGTGAGAGAAATGAGCGGAAGTGAGCTTACATAGGAAATTTCAGAATTTATATCTGGTGTTTGGGTTTTAAGAGGTTCATCCTTTGTTACAAAAAATTTGCCAGTGTCACTTGTATCTTTTTTTCCAGACTTTGCATTTTTTACATGGATTCGCCAGTAATAAGTTCCTTCTCTCAATTTAAAATTTGCCAGAGTGCCTGTGACTTTTTCTTTAATGAGTGATAATTGAAAACTGGGAGAACGGGAAATCTCTATCATCGGATCTTTGAAGCCATCTTCCATTTTCCATGAAAATTGAATGTTTACTTCTTTTGATTCTGTTAAAAATAATTTCTGCGAACTTGGCAATAATAGCTGAACTGGGATTTGTTTGACTTCGATACCAGTAGTTCTTAATTCTGCTTTGTTTCCACCTTCAACTTTTACTTCTTTCCCATTTTGTTTTACTGTGGTGTTCCCTTTTTCTACAAATAAATTCAATTCGTTAGATTTATCTTTTTCTATTTTTACATCGCCAGAGTTAACATTGATTTCACTCCCTGCACTTGTGATTTTAATGTTTTTGTCTTTTGAATCCCCTTTTTTAACCTGCAAACTACCTTCCGTGAATTCCAAACTTGGTTCGTCACCAGTTAAATCCAAATTGAACATGCTGTTTTCATCAATGTTGATTTCGGTACCGTCTTTCAGTCGAATGATCGCATCCGAAAAAGCTTCCGAACGAATTGTATCTTTTTTGATGAGAGGGCTATTGTTTTCTAGTTTTTCCCAAATCACTTGGTCTTCTAGTTTTCTTTGCACAATATTGTTTTTAAAATGAATTGTGCCTACGACCTCTCTGTCTCCGATATCAATTTTGCGATTTAAGTCTAAATAAAATAATATTGAAAATGCAAGGGCGATAGACAAAAGCCCAATTAACACATATTTGTCTCTCAGGTCTAAATTCATTTTTTGCCTTTATTATCTGTTGGTATGCCAACTAACTTCCTAAGTTCAGCTAAATTTTTGGGACAATTTTTATCCGATTTCCTACCAAGGACTGCATACACTTTTTGTGGTTTTGATTTCCCTTTGACTTTAATGTCGCCCATGCTAACAACATTGAAGTGGGATTTTACTTCATTGTAAGTGTTCTCAGAGATAAGAATGTCAGTTCCCGATTCTTTGTTTAGCGATTCCACCCGAGAAGCAAGATTCACTGCATCTCCGATGACGGTGTATTCCATTTTATCGGAACTTCCGATTTGGCCAGCAATCACATAGCCGGTATTAACTCCGCAACCTATCCGAATGATGGGTTTTTTTGTGGATCCTCTTCCTTTATTAAAAATTAACAGACGTTCTCGCATTCTAATGGATGCTTCTACCGCACTCACTGAATCGTCTTTCATGTCTCTCAGTGCGCCCCAAGTTGCCATAATTGCGTCTCCGATAAATTTGTCTACGGTGCCACCTGTCTCTTTAACGCACGTTACCATTTCGCTCATATACTGGTTCAAAAATTCAACCACTTCTTCTGGTTCTAATTTTTCTGAAATGGAAGTGAAACTGCGAATGTCTGAAAAAAATATCGCACAATGTTTACGTTTTCCGCCGATTGCAAGAGTGCCTTTTGCAGCTAACTCTGCTATATCGGTATTTACAAATCGACCAAATGAATCTTTTAGTTTTTCTCTTTCTTCTAACCCTTTTCCCATGTTCACGAATGATTTGGTAAGGGTTCCGATCTCATCGTGCGTCGTTGCTTCTAGTTCGATATGGTAATTTCCGTTCTTAATTGCTTCGGAAGCGTCCACTAACTTTAGAATGGGAGTTGAAAGCGATTTTGCAAAAACATAAACAACGATAAATGCCAATGCCAGTGAAACAATGAGTAAATAAACATTTCGTTTTCTGATGTTGTTTACTTCTTCAAAAATTTTGTCTTCTTGCACTTGGGAAATTACTCCAACACCACCTAATCCTAGTTTTTTAAATGACCCCAAATACCAAACTCCGTCTTTTGTTTGGTAACGGTATTGTCCATTGTCCACGAGCGATTTTTTCATTCGTTCTACAATGGGCAAATCGTTTAGGTTGGAGCCAGATAACACAATTTTGGCGTCTGGATGGGCAAGCACACTGCCGTCTTCACTAACAAGAAAAGTTTCTACTGTGCCAGAAGTCTGAAAGGCATCGAGCAAACTGTCTAATTTAATGAGTGTGATGAGTACTGTATGTGTGTCTTTGGTTTCTGAAAGCGGAAAACTCAAACATAAAATGGGGTGCCGAAAGTAGGGGCTTGCATTCCAAATGACTGTGTTGCCAGTAAAAGATTTTTTAACTTTTGGTTTGATCGTTTTGAACAGTGAAATGATTTCTGATTTTTGATAATCATAATTTTTTAAAAACTCATCATTAACAGCTTCAAATTTTGGATTCATACTTTCATCGTATGCGCCTATAAGTAAAAAGTTTTTATCTTCACCGAATAATTCTTTTGATATACCACTTACCAAATTTGGATTTCGTAAAATTGCGGATGCAGTTATGTGAACATCTTGTTTTACTGAATGCAGATCGGATTTAACTTTTAATGATAAAATTTCATTGATTTTGATATTGTTTTCTTTTACTCGGATCTCACTATCCTTTCTAAAAAAATAAGAAGCAAGGAAAATGACACCTGACATCGATAATACGAGGACAAACGATGTTATCATCAGAAGTTTATACCGAATGGGGAACTCAAACTCCGACACAGTTTTGGAGTTTCCGCTTAGAAATGACAATAATTTGACAAATTTTGGTTTCATCGTTTGGTGACTTTTACCAAACGATGAATCAGTGAGCTGAGAAAAAAAGTAAAATTGAAACGATAAGGTAAATTTTTGGTCTTTAAGGGCAGGCCAAATCTATATTGTATGTTTCGCGGAAAGGATAGTCTGGTATGCCAAATGTAGTCTCTCTGACTACGGTGTCGGGCCATCCGTCCCTTTTTTCTAAATCCCCAATGCACACCAAACGGTATATTCCAGGATTCAAATACTTAATCCTAGCTCCTTCCTTCGCTGGGGTGGCTGCGAGCGGAAGAGTTTGGGTCAATTCTCCTTCTGTTTCTCGAAACACCGCATAATAATGCAAAAGCGAATTCCTTCCGCCGGTGATGGTGATGTTGGATGCGGTTTCTGGATAAATCACTCTGGCTCTTGTTTGGATATTGCCACCGGCATCACCCTCACCTTTATGATCAAAGAATATATCACTCACCCCCACATAGGTAACCGTTGTGTTGGAACTAGCTATATAAGAATGTGCCATCAAGTTTTCTTTTAGATTGATGCGAACCTCTAAGATATAAGGATCGAAGCCGTCCCTAATTTCCATATCCGCCTGTGTTGGTTTTTGTGTGTACAAAGTGGGAAACATTTTCGGAACAATTTCTGATTTGGCAGCAGTAGTTGTTCCTGGAATGTAATTATTCCGTGGGACAATGTTTAAACCCCCGAGGATTGGTCTGTTATCAAACCTACCAGAAACAGGTACTCCATTGTTCACCGCAAAACCTGTAACAAGAGAACGAAAATAAATGCCTGCAAAATAATATTGCCTTGGGAGCGCATATTTTCCAGTGTATAAGGCCTCTTCTAAAGTTAAATATTCAGTTTCGGCAGAGGGATCGTTGGACGGAAACTGTGCACCAATGCCATTGAAAAAATCATAAGCCTTCATAATACCGTTACTTTCTGTACAGGTATTGGTATCAAATGAATAGGTCACTGTGCAAAACACTTGTCTATTGGGAGCAATGTAATCCCAAAATTTATTGGAATCAACTGTATCTCTAATTTGTGTTAGGTCGTTTAACCCTTTGAGATATTTACTGGAGATCCGAACTTCACCGATATCCAAAAAAATAGGCAAGTTGCCCGCTTTGGGTATGCCAGCTAAATTCATTACAGGATCTAGGCCTTCACCTTGGTTATCTACATAAATATCGCCAGTCCCATTATTGAGTTCACTCCAATCCAAGGGTGAATCTGTTGCATAGGTTCCCTTAAGGAGTAATAACATCCTGTTATTGAACAAAGTGGAAAGTACTGGCAAAACTGTCTCCTCGCCTAAATCGAGTTTTGTTTTGCATTGGAGTGAAATGAAAATAGAAAAAAATAAAACCAGAGTTTTGTATTGGAATTTATGGTTCATTAGAATAACACTCCTACGGTTAGACCAAAATAAAAGAAATCAGCATTGTGTAACTGGTAGTTTGCTGGATTTTGCAAACGAGGGTCATCATAAGGACTGGCCAAAGGAAAACGATACTGATTGGGAACGTCCATATTGGTTTCAAAAATTTTATTATAGTCCACACGCACACCAATGCGGATCCGTCGGCCTGCAATGAAACTTGCTTCGAGCCCCGTATAAAGTAAGGGGTTCCATCTGGCCGTGTCAGCTGGTCTCGCCACAACATAGGCATAACCGCCCCCACCTTTTAGAAAAAATTGGATGGGGAGTTCCAAAGGGATTTGGTAAGCAAGGGCAGCGTAGATGGGAATGGTTGTGAGGGCTCTCTCTGAACGGGATAAAAACACCGCATACGATCCACCTAGTTCTGTGTAAAATACCCATGGCCAAGGAATCCTAGCATAAAAACCCCCGCCCAAAGTTGTGTCTAATATTTGTACAGTGGGGGTTCCAGGCATCGGGTTTGCCGCACCCACCCAACCGCCCAGTTCATACCGGCGTTTGTTGTATTCTTCTAAGGTTTGGGAAAAAATGGATCCAGGAAGAAAAAGGAAAATGAAAAATATGCTAGGGAAGAGTTGTTTTGTAAAGTTCATTGATCTCAGGGTAATCTTCGTAGTAGGCTCGGACAAAGTAGAGACCGTACGGCGGTAGGGTCGTGCCAGCCTCAGTACGATTTTTCTCTTCCAAAATGGAGTTTATGGATCTAGTTTCCCAACGTCCCTTTCCGATGTCTAGTAAAGTTCCGATTGTAATCCTCACCATATTGTGCATAAATCCATCCGCTTTGATCCGGAATTGAAATTGATCTTCTCCTAATCTTTCTAGTTGGACGGAAAAGATCTCTCGGACGGCCTTTTTTCCTTCCATTGACTTTGATTTTGCGAAGGACCGGAAGTCTTTTTCTCCAATGAGGTGGGATAGTTCTGCTTCCACTCGGTTCCAATCCACGGGGGATTTCACCCAAAGTGCTCTGCCTTTCGAAAAAACTGGCTCATGTTTGGTGTAATGAATTTTGTAAAGGTATTCACGAGCAGAACAACTGAACCTAGAATGAAAGGTTTCTGGTACTTCGCAAATGGCTTTGGTTGTGACACCATCTTTCGTGAGGGCATTGATGGAATGGATGACTTTGTTTGGATGTGTTAGGGGGATTTCGGTTTTGAAATTACAAATCATCCCCAAACCATGAACTCCAGTGTCTGTTCGTCCCGCTACCGACAAATGGCTATGGGGGTTTTTAGAAAGGATTGTCTTTAACGCCGATTCGATGGATTCTTGAACGGTAGGGAGATTTTTTTGCCTTTGCCAACCGTAAAACAAACCTCCATCGAACTCAACACAAAGAGCGTAATTGGGCAATGATTATTTCTCGCCGCCCAGTTCTTCTAAAACTGCATTGTATTCGTCATACAATTCTCTTGTCATTTCCACAATGGGTCCTGGTTTGCCTTTGGATGCTTTTCCCGATCCGTACAACCTAGCGAGTGTTCGTTTGGCGCGAGAGAGTAATAAAACTTGATCTTCTGGTTTTGGCGCCAATTGGTCTTTGAATTTTTTTGTCAAAAACGCATTTAAAAAAATAACCCCATCAAAACCCCAGTTATTATCGGTATCAGGTCCAAGCATACCCGCCGCCTGGTCCACTGGTTCGTTTCCATTTTGCATGAGCTCCAAAGTATAACCGTAAATGGTCGCTGCTTTTTGGTACATTAGATCTCTGATTTTATCATAACCGATGTTTGGAAATTCATCGTGTAGATCGGAAAAATACCAAGCGGATCTGATCGCACAGACTGCTTTTTTTGGGGTAGGGGCCACACTCGCTCCCCTAAGTTGGTAACAGTCCATTCCCAAAAGATAGGATGCAGCACCTAACACAATTTGGCGGTCGCCGTAAAAATCCACTGGCCCTAAAATTTTTTGAATGTAGTTGCGGCGTACGTCCACAGACATACGTATGGCCTCGTTGTCTGCCGAAGTGAGTGTGCCCCAATCTTTAGGAAAAGAGGCATAGAGGCATTTGGGGCAGACATTCATGACATAATCCAGAGGGCTCACCCTTCCGAATTTTTTATTTTTTTCATACAAACGCCGGAGATCAGGGGCTAATTTCCCTGCAATGAGCCTGCCCCCTCCTTGGAACATTTGCTCTTTTTGGTGATTTTCATCACAAATGGGGCAAACTGTGGACTCTTTGGCGCGAAAAGATACTTTTTTTGAGTGGGCTGCGGCTTGGGACATAGGAAAAATCTAGGAAAAGGCTGAATTTTAAAATACAATCTGTCAATCCAATATCAGAAATCTCCGATAATACTCACAGGGACCACCCTGAAATTACTTGTAAGATTCTTCCTCGGAAGGAAACTACGAAAACGGAAATGAACGGCAGCGCTATGAAACAATCCCTTCTTATACTCCTCATGAGTCTCGCTATGCAAGCACCTATGTTTGCAGAAGCGGTGTCCAGCAAATCGTACAAAAAACGTATCGAGTTACTTACCTACTTACGAGAGTTAGAGCCAATCGTCAAAAACTTTCGTGGTGAAGACCCAGAAGGCAAACCTTCTGAACTCAATGCTCCTGAAGGCAAAGAAGGCTTCCGTATGAAAAAATACGGAGAGGCCAAACGAATTTACCAAGAGGGTTTACAGTATTATTTTGAGGGTGATTATTCCAATGCTTACCAAAGATTTTTGGAATGCCAGCTTGGAATCGAAAAAATGACAGAAGAACTTTCGCAACTCTATGTGCTCCGCGCAGAAGAGATGATGAAGGTGGCAATGGAAAGAAAGGATGCGAATAACCAGTTGGACAAAGCCCTTTTGGATATATCCATTGAGTATGGAAAAGGTTCCTATTTCCGTCATGACATTATGGACAATGCACGTGAGGCTCCATTTTCTCGCCGTATGTATGATCCAAAAGAAGCGCATTATGTGTACAAAAAGTACGACATCGAAAAAAATATGGAACTTGGATATCGACATTTGGGACTTGCGAAAGAAGCCCGAGCCAATGCTTTAAAAATTGAAAAGAATTTGGAGAAACACCAAAAACTCCAACCAAGCCATAGAAAGTTCCGCATTGAAAATTATTTTGGAGCGATCAATTTAGCGCGCGATTCGAAAGCCAATGCGATCAATATTTTTAAAATGAAGTATCCTTACGATAATTATTACCTCAACAATTCGCAGGCAAAAACAGAAGCTTCGAAGGATGCAAATGGTGCACCTGTGGAAGGCCAACCAGCGAAGATCGATGGTGTTACTTATGATTTTTCCAAAAATCCGTATGTGAAATTTGATGCAAGAATGCAGGCTATGTTTGATATCCGTGTTCCAGAAGATTACCGTGTGGATCACGCAGACACTCGTGGTCGCATTTACGACATTGATTCAAATAATTTAGTGTTCTTTAAATACGACCAAGAACGAAAAAAAACACTGAACGTTCCAAACAAACCAGCGCAAACGGGAGGGGCGGCACCGCAACAATAAAGAGAACGTATCTAACACCGTTTTTAAAAAAAGCCCAAGGCATTTCCTTGGGCTTTTTTATTTCCCAAAATACCACCATTTGGTCTAAGTGATACTTATGGCGAAAATTCCAGTTGTTGATGATTTGATCAAAAAAAATCTACATGGGCTAAGTGTTCATTACGGACGTTTGGTGATGAAAGTGTATTTACGGGTTTTTTTACTCGTCTTCGGAAAAGCGAGTCCGTTTCTCGTGCGGGGTTTGTTCAAGGCAAGTTCGGGAAATAGGGAAGGTAGGATCCAAGAATTTTTAGCGGGAACAAAAGTTTGGGCTGAAGATGTGATCAAACTCACTAGTTCAAAAGTATTTGTTTTTAACGAAATTAGCGTCCCCGAAAAAGGACATTTGGTATTTTTAAACCATGTAAATGAGATGGATTTTCCTTATGATTGTTATGTGATACGAAAACCATTTTTGGCAAATCAGGTCATCAAAAAAACTTTTTTCGCATACTGGTGGATGGTAGCCATGGGTTCTCAAGTTTTCGACAATTCCAAGGCTATGTCTGTTGCGGTTTCCATTCGGAATCTCATCGAAGGTTTAAAAACTACCTCTTATATTGTTTATCCAGAAGGTCACAATTCATACACGGAAGAGATTAAAACCCTAAAAAAGGGGATGATTAAAATTGCTTTCGATCAAAAAATTCCAGTTTATGTAGCATTAAAATCAGGCGTTGCATCCTACCAAGAATACCAATCTGGAAATAAAGTCGGTTATCTGGGTTTAGGAGTGTACGATCCCAAAGATTATTCTTCCTGGGAAGAGATGTTGGCATTTTTACAAACACTGATGCAATCAAAAAAGAAAGAATTGGATGAGATGTTAGAAAAGGCAGAAATTCAATAGTTTTTACATCCGTTTTTAGGTGTACTCCGATTGTATCGCTGCAGTTTATTTCGTATAATGAAGGTATGATGAAAATGAAAAATCGAATATTCATGATCGAAGACAACCTTCTCATCCGAACTGCCGTTAGAAGAATTTTGACAGACTCTAATGAATTTGAAATGGTCGGAGAAGCAGATGATGCCATCCAACTCGAAACACAAATCAAAAATGCGCAACCGCATCTCATTTTGCTCGATTTGCGTTTAAAAACGACAGATGGTTTTTCTGCCCTCGCTGAAATCAAAAAGAAATTTCCAAATATCAAAGTTGTCATTTATACAATGAAAGATGACAAACCTAGTTTTCTTGCCTGTGTCAAAGCTGGGGCGGATGGTTATCTTTTAAAATCGGACAACCCGACGGCTCTGCTCGAAGGTTTACGAATGGCTTTGGTTGGAAATTTTGTCACTTCGAGACAATTTGCTCAGAGTCCAAAAAAGTCTGAGGATCTCAATTTTAATCCTTTGGAAAAAAAAGTCGTGGATGAACTGAAACTAGGTGTTCCACTCACAAAAATTTTAGAACGTCATTCTTTATCCAAAGAACAATTGGAATCTGTGCTCATCAGTTTAAAAGTTACTTTCGGTGCAAATTCCTATCCAGATTTGGTTCGCATCATCAAAGAAAATCGTATCCACGTTTAGATTATGATTTGAATTTTTCTTCGCAGGTTTTTAAAAACTGAACCTGTTCTTTTGATTCTATGGCTCGTTCACTCCGCGATTCTCGGACAGACTGGATGGCGGCAGAAGCGTCCAATTTGTATTTCCAGATCAAATAAGCTGCTGCAATGGTTCCTGATCTGCCTAACCCACCCACACAATGGATGAGAACCTTGGCATTGTTTATCAATGCTTCGTCTAACCATTGTAAAATATTGGTGAGTTGTTCGAAACTCGGAACCCTTTGGTCTAGGATCGGACAATGTTTTGAGATAAATCCATAATTATCTAACTCTTTTTTTAGATTGGTTACTCCGTATTCGGTATATTCTGCCTCAGTGATTAGGCTCAAAACATGGCTTATGTTTTGGTCCTTCATATCTTTTAAGTCATTTGCGAGAACCCGAGACCTGTCTTTTCTGCCTGGTAATATTGTTAGGCCAATATTTTGGGATAAATTTTCATCCTTGTTTGGTTTTAAAAAATCAATTCGTAACGATTTTGTTTTTTGAATATAGATTTTTATTTTTGAGATCAGTTTCGAGCCAGCAAAGAGTGCCCATTTTTTTTGCCAATCATTACTTTCGTCAAACGCCAAAGTATGCATAGCATAACGAAGGGCAGCTACATGTAATTGGTAAGGATCTCTATCTAATTTTACAAACTTAGGATAATAAGATCTCAGTTTTGCGATCACTCGGTAAGCTTTTTGAAGTTTCGGATTTTGTAAAAAACTAGGTGTTGTATAAGGAAGTAGAGTACCTAAATCTTCCCAACCATGTAAAAAATCCGTAAGTAAAATTGCTTCTTTCCATTCATTCTCCGATTCTATTTTGCAAAAAATATAAAGGATGTCGTTTTCTAATTTGATCAAATCTCGGAGAATATGCCCTTTCTGCGTATGGAAAAAATCGATCATCCAAACGTTCTCTTGTGCGTCGATAATGATATTGGCACCGTTTAGATCTCCATGAACATAGGACATATTATGGGCGACTGAATTGTATTCTTTTAGTTCCAGTAATTCTTTCTCATAAAAATCAATTGGGTTTGATACAGAATAATTCGGAATTATTTCTATTTCAGAATTTTCCACTTCATTTCCAAGTAGAGATTCAATTCGAGAACGAACACCTTTCGAATATTTTGGTTGAAAATCGTAATATTCTAATAGATTACATTTTTCAAGTGTGGATGCCTCATAGAGCCTACCCAATTGGTCACCAAAAACTATGTCTATAATTTTATCGAGGTCTTCAAATGTATCTGCATTCGTATATATTTTTTGAAAAGTTCTTACGTTACCATCGAGCATGGCGGCATATCGGTATTTGATTGCTCCCCTTGTTTCTAATTCACAAAAATCGACAATGGATGGTGCGTTATTGCCAAGAACTTCCTGAATACGTTCGAAACTCATCCTTTCTTTTGCAATCAAATCGCGGTTACCAATCTTCACCACGCAAGGAACTTGGCTGTGACCTAAATGATCGGTAGATTTTGATTTGAGTACAACATTTCCAGAGAATCCGCCATCCAATGTTTTGAATTCAGCTTCTTTGCAGTCTCGGAAAAGGTAGAGTAAAATCTTTTTATCCACATCGGAAATTGGAAAATTCTCATCTAACTTTAGTTTATCGCTTGTAACCCTGGAATGAGTGATTGTTTTTTTGACAATGTTCGGTTGTTCACCTGTTAAAAATTCCGTAAAGGCACCGATGGAAGAAAATATTTTTACACCCAAAATTTGTTTCAATTGATCAAGGGCAATAAAGTGCATAGAGAGTGAAGAACTGGCTGTAAGTGCAGAACAAACACCGATTTCAAAATTTGGGTATCTTGTTTTTAAATCGTAAGCAAGAAAACTCACTTTCGCCTCTGTCCAAACACCCGTGAGTCCAACCTTAATATTTTTATCCGAAAGTGGTTTTAAAATTTCGTCCAAATTTGTATCTACAAAATCATTGAGCCCGGATGCGTTGATAATGGTTGCTCGATTTGGGTTTTTGTCCACCCAGGTTTGGAAAACAAATTCTGCACCTCTCGAATTTTGAAGACAATGAGATCCAAATTGTATTAAGTGATCTTGTTGTGATTTTGCATTTGGATCATGCCAGTCTCTAATATGTATGAGTTTTAATAACGATTCATCCGTTTCATATGCCCAATCCATGAGCGAAAAAACTGGACCTTCCTCAATCATTTCACCTAACAAACGATTTGCTTCTGTATACCCCACGTGTAGGGCATTGGGAAGGGGATCAAATTTATCCAAAAGTGATGTAAAGTCGTTTTGTAAACATTGGGTAAAAAGGATAGCCTGTGATTCTTTCATGCACAAACAGATTGACAGGTTTTAAGAAAAAATCTATAAATAATTTTTTGCTGCAGGTAGGAGATGTATGAAAGTATTTTTGGTTCTTTTTATTTCACTTTTTTTTAGTGTCTTTCCCATGTTTGCTGGTAGTGTCGGGAGCGATTGTTCCTTCAAAGGAAAAAAATTATTTGGAAAAGTGCAGTTTGTTTCTAGTTTTCCCGATGTAAAAATTCAAATCGTAGATCATTTTCCTGACTTAAAGGTTCAGAAAGTTTCTCATTTTCCCGACAAATGCGGCAAGTGGCAGGAAGTTTCCTCCTTTCCCGATCTAAAGGTTCAAATTGTGCAAAGTTTTCCTGATATAAAAATCAAGTATGTGGATCATTTCCCTGGTGTTCCTTAGTTTGACTTGGGAACTAGTTGGTTTTTATTCATTAGATCCAATGAAAGTCCAAAAAATGCTTTTGCCTTTGTGGTTTGGCTTACACAGTTCAACTTCGATTCTTTACAGAGCGCATCCTCTGCGTAAGGTGGCACCATTTGGAATACAAATTGGGTGTCACCATCAACACTTTGGTATAAAATTTTTTCGGTATCTATCCATCCACAAGCACTTCCATAGGCAAAATAAGTAGCATTCCCTTCTACACCGGGAGCCAGAATGTCTTTGCCGAAACCTGCATACAAAGTCTCTTTTCCCACCAAACCAAGTATTGTTGGCATTACGTCCAATTGTGAAAAAATTCGTTTGTCTACTTTGGGTTTAATTCTACTTGGTGAGTATAACAAAAATGGAACCATTCTATCTTCATAGTATGATAAAAACCTATGATGGGTGTGGTCTCCTACAAAGATAAATACCGTGTCATTAAAATAAGGTTTGTTTTGGAGTTCTTTCATAAAATTTCCAAGCGCCCAATCTGAATAATGGTATGTGTTTAAATAATCAAAATCGGTCACATCATCTTTATAAATTTCAAACTTTGGATTTGGAACTTTATATGGATAATGGGTTGTCATCGTAAGGATTGTCATTAAAAATGTCTTATTGTTTTTTGCATATTCGTCCATTGTTTCTTTTGCAATGGTGAATAAGTGTTCGTCGTCATAACCCCAAGCGCCAATGGGAAATCGATTTGTATCCTTTATTTCTTTTTTACCTATCAAAGTTTTAAAGCCCCAATGCGGAAGGATAGTTTCTAAACTATCAAATTTTAAATCATCGCCAGTGATAAATGTTGTTTCGTATTCAAATTTCGAAAAAATATTTCCGAGGCCAGTAAAAGAACTTAGGACTTGTGGTGTTCGTATTGCAGTGAGACCAGGTCTATCTGGCACACTCGTGATGAGTGACAATAATGCATTGGATGTCCTCCCACCATTGGCATAAAATTTTTGGAAACTATGACCTTTTTTCGCAAGCTGATTATAGTTAGGTGTAATTTCTTTTCCTAACCACTGTCCATCGGAGATTGGCCAAACATATTTTCCTGTCCAAGATTCTTGAATAACGAGAACAATGTTAGTTTGTTTTGTCAGACTTTTCGGGTTTATTTTTCGTAAAATTGGGAAATTCGGATCGTTTAAAAACTCTGCACCTTCATACTCAATTTCTTTTTTGACTATGGCCAACATTTCAGCTCTTTCCATTTTTAAATGGTTTGGTATTGTTTGGCTTTTAAAGTCGTTAATGGTGGTGTAAATGCCATTTAAGGAAAGTTGGTTGATGAGCGGGTCATCTGCAATGATGGCTTCACTTGCCCTGAGTGGAGATTCTTGTAACCCCCCGCGGAACCCAATAAAAAAGAAAATGAGCCAGACAAAAGTTCGAGTGAGATTTTTTTTCCAATTCAGTTTTGGTTCTTCAATAGTTAGAAAATTCTTTTTTTTGAAGAACCAAAAAATTAAAATACAATACGTTGCGAGAATTGCCAAAAACAAAACTAATTTGAAAGGGGCCTCTTCGAAAAGTGATGAAATCAAAACAGGGAGGTCTTGTAAAAAAACGATGGCTTCATAACCGATATGTTTATTTGCATTTTCAAAATAGATTATATCAGCAAACAAATGTATTGTGGCTATTGGAAACAAAATGATCGGTGTTCCCATCCAAATGAGTCTGTACCAGATATTTTTGGATAAGAATTGTGATTTTGAAAGGAGGCAGAAAACAAAAAGCAAAATGGAAACGGTCGAAAAATCAAATCGGAAACCAAGAATGAATGTTTGTAAAACCAAACTCCATGGGACGTTGTCCAGCCTGTAACTGTATACTGAGAAAAAAATAAGACGATAAACTGTGAGAGAAAAAAGACCGATCAATACATAAAACAAAAACATTCGATCGGAAAACAAAAACGAATTCCAAATCTTCTTCATAAAAAGAAGGAAACAAGAGACAATTTTCACGGTCAACCCGCATACTTTCTTTCAGTTGATTTATTTTCCACATTCTTTTATCTTTGATCCTACTCACATGAACCCGATAAAAAAAATTCTTATCGCCAACCGTGGTGAAATCGCAGTGAGAGTCATTCGAACTGCAAAAAAAATGGGCATTCGAACTGTGGCTGTTTTTTCAGATCCAGATAGAGAAAGTCTTTTTGTCAAAATGGCTGACGAATCCTTCGCTCTGGGAGGAACGGACGCTCGCAGTTCCTATCTCAATTATGAAAAAGTCATCCAAGCATGTCTGGAAACAGGTGCGGATGCGGTCCATCCAGGTTATGGTTTTTTATCTGAAAACACCGAGTTTGCGTCCCAGTTAGAATCCAAAGGCATTCGTTTCATTGGACCAAAACCTGAATCGATCAAACAAATGGGAGACAAGATCGGATCACGTTTGTTAGTTGCTAAATTCGGAGTTCCTGTAGTTCCAGGTTACGAAGGGGCTTCGCAAGCTATGGAAACGTTCCGAACGGAAGCCCAGAAAATTGGGTATCCCATTATGGCCAAGGCTAGTGCTGGTGGTGGCGGTAAGGGAATGCGAAGGATAAATTCTATGGAGGAGCTAGAATCGAATATATTATCGGCGAAAAGAGAAGCACTTTCTGCTTTTGGGGATGATCGAATTCTTTTGGAAAAATACATTATCAATCCACGGCATGTCGAATTTCAGGTGTTTGGTGATAAACATGGCAATATCATTCACATTCATGAAAGAGATTGTTCGATGCAGCGTAGGCACCAAAAGGTAGTAGAAGAGTCACCAGCTCCCAGGTTTTCGAAAGATTTGAAAGATAAAATGGCGGAAGCAGCGATTCTCGCGGCCAAGGCCGTAGCATACGAGGGTGCTGGCACCGTAGAATTTATATTAGGTGAAGATGGGCAGTTTTTTTTCCTCGAAATGAATACAAGGTTACAAGTCGAACACCCAGTCACCGAAAAAACAACGGGGCTTGATTTGGTAGAATGGCAAATCAGGGTGTGCCAGGGAGAAACTTTGCCTGATCTCCCTGAACAAAAAGGTCATGCCATAGAAGTTCGGATTTATGCAGAAGATCCCAAAAAGAATTTTTTACCGTCCATAGGCAAAATTCATTATTTATATTTTCCAGAAAGAGATTATTTACGGGTAGATTCAGGAGTTGTTTCTGGTTCCGAAATTTCGGTATATTATGATCCAATGATCGCCAAACTCATTGTTTGGGGGGAAACACGGGATGTTGCCATCGAAAGGATGAAAGAAGTTTTATCTAAAACCATTGTGTTTGGACCAAAAACCAATTTGACCTTTTTGCAGCGACTCATATCCAACGAATCTTTTGAACAGGGCAAAGTATCTACTCATTTGATTGCAGACAACGAAAGTACATTGTTTACGGAATCGGTTCCTGAAGCATACCGAATGGCACTTGCTAGTCGTTTTTTCTCGGAAAAAAATCCTACAGATCCTTGGAATGTAGAGGAAGTTTAGAATGTTATATTTATTTGAAACAGGTGATACGATAACCTCAGTCCAGTTACAGGGTGAAGTTGTTCTTGTACGGATTGGGAACAAAATCCATCAGTTTGATTTTTCTGGTACGAAATTACAATCGAAGGATTCAGGTGTTAAAACACTTGTTTTGCCAAATGCAGAGGTTTTCACTACAATGCGGATCCGAAACGAAGTGTTCTGTCATTATGGTTCGGAAACTTGGTCTTATGTTTTGGGTGAGAGGAACCTAACAGCAAAGACGGACGAATCCCCAGAGATCAAAAGCCCAATGCCAGGAAAGGTGGTTGTGGTCACTTGTACAGAAGGTACAGAATACAAACAGGGCGAAAGTTTGATGGTTTTAGAGGCGATGAAAATGGAAAATGCAATCAAAGCCCCGTATGATTGCCGAGTGGCCAAAATTCACAAAAATACGGGAGATCTTGTCAAACAGGGAGAGGTACTCGTCCTCCTCGACAGAATTGATTTAGAAATAACATAAATTCCTGAATCTATTTGACATATTTTTCAAATTTCCCACCATGAGGCAGTTTCTTTGACAAAAATAGGTGGAGAATGCATCAGAACATCTTAAGAAGTTTCACCCTTCTACTCATCCTTTTCTCTGGAATTGAGCTTTTTGCCCAAGACAGAGAGCCTAGAGCCGACCTTCCCTTCGAAATCTCTGAAAAAAGACGCCTCAGAGAAAGAGATGTGAAAAACAAAAAAGAAGGCGGCTATTTTACAGGTTTACCCCTCATCAACTCAGATCCCAACGTGGGGATCGGTTATGGTGCCCGTGTTTTGTATTTTTACAATGGCGACAGATCGACTCCATTGTTTGAATACACTCCTTACCGTTACCGTATCTTTGCTCAGTATTTTAATACAACAAAGAATGCACCGTACCATTGGTTGAGTATGGATGCACCGTACATTATGGATACGAAATGGCGCCTCCGTGCGGATTTAGTGTACCAAAGGAATCCGAATTCTTTGTATTTTGGAATGGGTGAGAGTACCCTCCAACCTTTATCATACCTCCAAAGGAACGATCCTACCGGACAAATTGTACGGAATGCACCGTTTGCTTCTTATGAAGAAAATTTAAACTACCGTCGTCCTGGGGATGTGGGGGTAGGAGAATCACCAATTGTCAGTGATTCCAAATACAATCGGTATGATATTGAAAGCCCTGAGTTCAGTCTATCGGGTGAGTACAGTTTCTTTGGTGGAACCGTACGAACCGTTACTGGTGCTCGTTTTTCCAAACAAACCGTAAGAACGTTTGATGGAAAAAACAACAATGCTTTGCTCGGTCCTGCGGACGGAGTTCTCGGACTTCTCGGTGTGGATCGGACGTTTGCAACACCGCAAGGCGAAACAAAACTCACTGCAGACAACAACAATAATAAACTCATTGGTTTTAATGGTGGTTACACGAATACAGTGAGAGTGGGTATCGTTTTTGATACACGGGACTTTGAACCAGATCCCAACAGAGGTGTATTCTTAGAATATACCCACGAAAAATCAACAAAAGCAATGGGTTCCTCTTACGATTATAATAAAAACTTTGTATCAGGTAGGGTCTTCCTTAGCCCAATGGATTTGATTAGCAAACGTCCACCTGAACTTTTAGAAAAATTAGTCATTGCTGCCCGTGCTGCTATGGTGCAGACCAATGGGGATGCTCCTTTTTATGAATACCGAAATATGTGGGGAACAGAAACCAACCAATCTGGATTGGGCGGTCGTACCACCATCCGAGGTTACAAACAAGACCGTTTCATAGGACAAACAATGGGTTTTGCCAACTTTGAAATTCGTTGGAAATTTGGGTCATTGGATGTAGCAGGCCAGCATTTTGATTTCCAATTGGTTCCATTTTATGACGTGGGTCGCGTTTGGGATCGTACACAGGACGCGAATTTGAAAGATTACAAACACTCGCGTGGTGTTGGTTTTAGAATTCCCTGGAACCAAGCCACAATCATTTACATCGACCATGCGATTTCGAACGAAGATAGACAAACGTTTATCAATTTTAATCATATCTTTTAAGGAGGACTCGAGCATATGAAATACATTACAAATTGTTTAACCCTCGTTTTGTTTGTTTTTACCCTCAATTGCGAAATGAAGCCAGTTGATGATTTTTATGGACTAAGTCCTGAAGAAACGGGTCAACTTTTTGCGGGTCTCATTACAAATCAAAGTTTGGTGGATAACCGCCAAGGAACTGTCATTGACCCTTTGGCTCGCTTAGAGTGGTCAAAATGTACGCATGGACAGGTGTATCGCCAAGAATTTAACGATTGTTTGGGTGCATCTGCCGGAACTATTTTTAATCCAAATGACCCAGCCCGCGCTGGTGCAAAACAAGTGGCTTATTGTGATTCTCAGACCCATGCATGTAACTCCTTGTCATCGCCGATGGTTTTGCAAAACTTCTCAGTTTACGTAGTGAACGGTTTTAGCGAATTGTATGCTGCTTGTGAATCCAAAGGTGCTGGTTGGAGAGTTCCAACTCCCATTGAGATGCAACGGTTGGTCATTCCTGGTCGGGCAGCCACTTTGGCTTTTTTCCCGTCCACCCAGGAAGACGATTATTGGACAGCCTGGTCCAATTTCGAAGATCTCCCTGGCGAAACGGCATTTGCCATTTCCTTTGATAGACAGTCTTATGGTACTGAAAGGAAAATCATCAAAACCCAACGGAATTTCGTACGTTGCGTGAAAAGTATCTAGTTTGCGACTAAAAATTTAAATTTTTCCTTTCCCCCCTCGTTTTTGGGGGGATTTCTCTTTCCAAAATCCAAAAAACGTTCTAATCTTTTGAATTGTCACTCCGAAGTACAATTTAGGCAATTATGAGCATTTCACCTGTAAATCAACTGTCGGCTGAACACTACAAGGATCGGAGTGTGGGTTACATCGGTCATGGAAGGCTAGAGAGTGCCCCTGAGACGATGTCGGCTTTGCATGTGATTGCACATGAGTTGGGGCATGTAACTGAATTCAAAAATGAAGCTATCCGAGAAGGGAGAGACATCCAAACCGTTCAGGTAAAAATCAATTATGAAATCCGTGATGGGCGAATGGTGGCTGTTAGTGGAGAGACGAGGGCAGTAACCAGGTCCAAAGAAAAAGAAGACATTGATCCAAGCCTTGTACCATACTCAGACGGTAAAACAATCAAAGATTTGTTTCAAAAAAAGGAAGAAGAAAAATCGAAGGAAGACAAATCCATTATCACCGAAAAAAAGAACGAGGCCATTCGCAAAGAAGAGTTGGAAACTCGGATTAAAAACCTGGATGAAAAATTAGACAACGAAAAATCGAAAGTAGAAACGAAACAAACATCAAACAATGGTTTGAAATCAGAAATCGAAAAAGAAATAGAAGCCGAAAAAAGTCGATTGGAAGAAGAGGTGAGATACCTCAAAATGAAAGAATCCTTAAAGGAAAATTTTGAACTATTGTCTGACTTTCGTAAAATGATGACTTCTAATTTATTTGGAATGGTAAGTTTTGGAAACCAAACAAATTCAGGTAGTTTACTCGATACATTTGTTTAGGACGTTTTAATCATATAATCGGTGATAAATGTTCTTAAATCACCAATGCCCCTTCCCGTTGTAGATGAAATAAAAAACACTCGAAAAGGAATTCCTATTTGATTCATTGCCGATTCCATTTCGGTATTACAACGGTGTCTATCGCTTTGGTTGAGTTTGTCAATTTTCGTGCGAATTACAACGGGGAGTATTTTTTTTTCCAACGCTGTTTCTACAGTTTCCAATTCTTCGATTGGAAACTCCCTTTGGCTATCGCAAAGAATAAAAAGGATTTTAACATTGCTCCAAGTATTTAAAAAGTCTTCTAATAGTTTCATCATTTCTTTGTGTTCTTTGTGAGATGCCTTTGAATAACCAAAACCAGGTAGATCGATTAAGTTAAAGTTTGCATTGGTTTTAAAAATGTTGATGAGTTTAGTTTTGCCTGGAGTTCTTGATACTTTCGCCAAACCTTTGTGATTCGAAAGTGCATTGAGTAAGGATGATTTACCTGAATTGGAACGTCCCATAAATGCAATGGACGGAAATGTATCGAGAGTTTCTTTCTCTTTTAAACTTGCGAGTGAGGTAAAAAATTTTGTTTCTGGAAATGGGATTTCTTTTGCGTAAGGGTTCATTTTCACTCTATAAATATTCGTTTCGGATAATTTTTTTCATCTTTTGCAAAAAGTGAAAATAGAATTTGAATTGGTCTATTTTCATAATACAAAATAGGCAAAAAACCTCTCAAAAAAAATGGAATGTCACGTTCCCGCATACATTCTGAAATTTCTTTTTTGCCCGATCTAATTTCTATTTTTTCGCCTGGCTTTGGTGAGCCAAGGTTATATTTTTTTTCGGGGTTCTGAATTTTAAATTTATTAAGGTTCCATTCGATACAGAGTGTTTCTCCTTCTGAATAGGCATTTGGTTTTTTGAAAACGGGAGATTTTTTATCGATGATGAATAGGTCTCCAAATTTTGATTTATATAGAACAAAATTTTTATTTTCTAGGTAAGCTCTTTCCCCTTCGGATTGAGTATTAAAATTTTCAAAACCTGACTTATAAAGAGGATACAGTCCCAATTGTTTTAGGTGAAAATCAATGAGTTCTTTTTTTGCTGAAGATTTTAGCGCCTTCCAAGTGTCATGTGGAATGCGAAACATTTTGTTTGTAATGAAATTTTTCTTTGGGTTGTGGTTTGAAAATAATTCATCCCAGTTTTCATTTTCATGAAAATTCCAATATGTTTTGTGAAAATTCCAATTTTCTGATTTCAGAATAGGAATTAACGAATGCCTGAGGCGGTTTCGTTTATAATTTAAGTCGCTATTGGATTCATCTTCAAAGATAGGGAAATGATTTTGAATAAATTCATATAATTTTTCAATTTCGATATCTTCAAAAAAAACCAAAGGCAAAAAACGATTGCCATCAAATGGAGGTAAGGTGAAGAAAGCCCTTCTGCCCCCTCCTCGGGTTAGATGTAAAAATAAGGATTCTGCATAATCTTTTGTGTGGTGACCAGTAAGGATGATTGATTGATTTCTTTTTGCAATTTTTTTTAATTCGTGGTAACGAAAAAGTCGACCAGTCTCCTCTAATCCTTTTGTAATTTTTTTTGCTAACTTAGGGATATTTTTTTTAGAAAAAAAAAAGGGAAACCAAAGGACAACATTGTGTTTTTGATTTGGGCCTCAACGTCATTTATATTTCTGATACCGTGGGAAAGGTGGTAGAGGGTTGGTGGTTTGGTTTTGTATTGTATGCTTAAATATTGAAATAATAATACGAGTAAACTCGAATCCTTCCCGCCAGAATAGGCAATTATAAAATCTGTTTGGTTTTTGGCTAAACCTTCCACCGTGTGTTTGCCAATTCGTTTTATCCATTGTTCAAAAATGGGTTGTATCGAGTTAAAAATTTCCCAGTTCATAATTTTCGAACAGCCACCATAGTGATATCATCGTGTTGTTCTTTTTCTTTGACAAACTCTTTTAATGAGGAGTAAATCGATTCGAGTATCAATTTGGGCTCTTTGTCCAAACACGATAAAAATGAATTTTCCAAATTTGATTCACCAAATTGGAATTCCTCTGGACCAAGGGCTTCTGTCACTCCATCAGTAAACATTAGAATGGTATCCCCTGGATCAAAATACATCGTGGTTTCATTTTTGAATGCAGTGATATCAGGCGAAATTCCAAGAATGATGCCCCCTGTTTGGACTGTGGTCAAGGTTTGGGAGAGGTTTTGGTAATAATAAAAATGACCATGGCCACCGCCTGAAATTTTTACTTCATTTGTATTTAAATTCCAACGGAGGAGTATCATACTCATAAACCGCGGAGTTATGGCTTCTTTATAATTAGAGTACAAATAATTATTAATATCGTTCAAAATTTCCCAGGGTGAGTCCCTGACCCGAACCAAAGAATGTAGGATGGTGCGAACTGTGGCCATAACAAGTCCTGCAGCAACTCCTTTTCCGCTCACGTCCCCAATACAAATAAATAATTCCTGCCTGTTTGGTGACATTATAAAATCATAATAATCTCCACCAATTCCCCTTGCGGGTTCCATAAATCCACCAAATGATAGCCCGTTGGTTTCAGGTATTTTTCTTGGTAAAAGTGTGGTTTGGATTTCTTTGGCAATTTCTATTTCTTTTTCAAACCTTTCTTTTTGGGAAAGATTTTCGTAAAGATTTGCGTTTTCCAAAGTGATTCGTGCGAGTGATACAAAAGCATTTAATGCTTCCATCTCATCTTGTGGAAACCTGGTGTCTTGTTTTGCCAAAATAAAAATACAATCATTTCCATTTTCTAAACTGATTGGGAGTAGAGCCGCTTCTTTGCCTTCAATACCCATATCCAAAAAAACAGAATATTCGGATGGATCAATTGTCTTCGTCTCCTTGGAACTCAATAGATGGATTATGTTCCCAACATCGATAGAAATTGTTTCTGTGCTAATATTGAAATTTTCTAAATCGCGAATGAGTTTAAACACATTTACATTCATCGTTGTTTTTGGTATTTCGATAAAACAAGCAACAGATGACTCAACAATGCCTGAAAGTGTAAGTAAAATCATCCGAATCATTTCGTCATGATTGTTTAAATACAATTTACTCAATGTTAATGCTGCTGTATGAAGGCTTTGAAAGTTTTTGGATTGGTTTTGTGATTTTGCATAAAGTAAGGAATTTCTAAGTGATACAGCAAAAGGACCAACTACCAATTGTAATATGTCTTGGTCTTCTGAAAATTCGGAGTAGTCTTCTTCCTCATAGTCTACGGCGAGCATTCCAACTGCGGTGTTTGCATAAATGATCGGGATTATGAGTTGAGACTTTGTTCCTGTTAGCTCTGAATAAAATTTGTAAAACGGATGTTTTTGTTCTGATAAGGTGTAGAATCTGCTCTCGCGCCTCGCCATTGATTCAACTAAAATTCCGTAACTTAAATCATAATCTAAACGAATGCGTTTGATGGCTCTTTGTAAACTCCTTCGGTTCGAGGAATAATAAGCAAGCCTAATTTCACCTAACTCAAGATTAGTGATAAATATTGCAATTTTGTCTCTGCCTAATTTTTCTGATACAAGGTCTGAAAACCGAACCATCAGTTCGTTTAGTCCAATGGATGAATTGAATAAAGATAAGTTATCGAGTAAAAACTCAGTTTTTTCTTGGGAAGAGAAAACATTTTTAGCAAACCTGGGAATCTTTCTTTTTTCTAAAATCCATTCCCTTTCGCAGGTGTGGCAATAGAATCTACCTTGTTTGGTGACACCTTCTGGTGATTTGGGTTCGGCACACAAAAGGCAAAGTGTTTCCTCGCCTGAATTCCATTCCATAGGGCATCATTCCATCTGTTCTTTTTTCAAAATCCACAAGTTTTTCCAGAGTTTTAGAGAAAACCTGGTACGATTCATGCTTAAAGTATAGGCATATGTTGGTTTTTCTGTAGGAAACGAAAGAATCTACGTCTAATTGGTCAGAAAATGATTTATTTGCGTACAAAATCAGCATAATGTTGTATGCGAGGGCGTGGCGGATTTGTGTCATTTTACGGCAGAGCGTCATTATAAAGAGCAAAACTTATGAGTCTTAAAAAAATCAATCCCATCCAGTCCATCCACGATGTGGCCACTGCCATGAATTCCACACAAGATCCCGACGGACTGTTGGAACTCATTCTCGATCGTTGTATCCAAATTTGCGGGGTGGAGTCGGGTTCCCTGATGCTCATAGATGAAAAGTCTGGAGTTTTGGACGCCGTTACATCTCGGGGGATGAACCAACAAATTTTGAGAGAAACCAAACTCAAAATCGGGCAAGGAATCACTGGCATGGCGGCCTCAACGGGCAAAGCCAAATTGGTGAATGATGTTTCAAAGGATCCTGATTATATCCAAGTAAAAGAAGAGATCAAATCAGAGTTAGTTGCTCCAATGATTGTCGATGATGGTATTATTGGAGTGATTTCACTCGACTCAAACAGGTTGAACGCTTTTACACCGGAGATGTTGGAAATTGTAAGTGTTCTTGCAAACCAAGCTGGTCAGATTTTTAAAAATTTGCAAACCATTCGCAGCCTAGAACAAAGGACAAAAATTCAGGCAACTCTTATCGAAATTGCGAAGGTTGTTACTGCCAGTTTAGACCAAAACGAAGTTTTCGAATCTATCATGGTGACGATGGAAAAATCACTTCGTTTGGAAAAGGGAAGTATTGTCTTATTCAAAAAAGACGAAGGTTTACTCCGAATCGTAGCTGCATCCGGTTTATCTCCAGAAGAATTTGAAAAAGGATCGTACCAGCCTGGTGAAGGAATTACAGGAAAAGTTTATGAAACATCGGAACCGGTGATCGTTGAATCGGTAGCCAACCATCCAGATTTTTTGAACCGAGTGGGTTACTTATCTCATTTTAAACATGATCCACATAACGTTAGTTTACTCTGCGCCCCAATACTAAGTGAACAAAATACTTTAGGAGTAGTAAACGCATTCATTGTACAAAATAAACACACCGATTTAAAATCGTATTTAGATTTTTTACAAGTGGTTGCATCAGTTATATCCCAATCTATAAAAATCCAAACATTGGTTGAGGAAGCTAAAAAAGAGATATCAAGAGAGAACATTCAATTAAAAAGAGAATTAAAAAATAAATATAAATTTGGATCACTTATTGGAAAAGCAGCTAGTATGGAGAAGATGTTCGAAAAGATTCAGTTAGTTGCTGATTCAAGAGCTTCTGTCCTTATCACTGGAGAATCTGGAACAGGAAAGGAGATGATTGCAAATGCCATTCATTATAATAGTTCTAGGTCGGAAAATCCTTTCGTAAAAATCAATTGTGCCGCCATTCCAGAAAACCTGCTTGAAAGTGAATTGTTTGGTCATAAAAAGGGGTCTTTCACTGGTGCAGTAACAGATAAAAAAGGGAAGTTTGAACTCGCAGATAACGGTACTATATTTTTAGATGAAATTGGCGAAATGGATTTGAATTTACAATCCAAACTTTTGCGAGTATTACAAGAGCGTGAAATCGAAGCAATCGGATCAACCAAGGCTAAAAAAGTCGATGTTCGGATCATCGCAGCAACCAATGCGGAACTGGAACAGTTGGTGGCAGAAAAAAAATTCAGAGCCGATTTGTTTTATCGATTGAATGTTGTAAAGATCAATACACCTCCGTTACGCGATCGAACTGAGGATATCCCACTCCTCATCAATCACTTTTTAGAGAAATACACTAAAGATAATAATAAAAATATAAAAGGGCTTTCTCGTGAGTCGAGTAAACTTTTGCTTAAATACCGTTGGCCAGGAAACGTTCGTGAACTAGAAAACGTAATAGAACGGGCGGTAGTACTCAGCCAAGATGAAATACTTACAGAAGAAGATTTTTCAGATATCCTTCAGAGTATGGATGAAACAAATGAGAGTTTGGTGGAAAATTCTAGCTTCGCAACGGTAGAATCTATCCAAGGTGCTGAACCTCTGGATTTTGCTTCAGGCAGGCTTACTCCAGGTCAATTGGATGGCCTGGATGGGAAAGCGATGGAAATTGTTGTAAACGAAGTTGAATCAAGGCTCATTCAGTATGCTATGAAAAAATTTCGTTATACGAAAACTCGTGTGGCAAAATTTTTAGGAATCAATCGAAATACTTTGGATAAAAAAATCAAAGAACTCAATATTGAATATTGAGTTCTTTCTATTTAATGATTTGAATCCGGGAAATGGTTTAGGTGATTTGTTGGCCCCGTTTGGATCACATCTTCCAAACTTTGTTGTATGTATTCTTTTGCAAGCCCAACTGCCTCTGCTAAATTTTTACCATGGGCAATGAATGCTGTGATGGCAGCAGAATATGTACAACCTGTGCCATGGGTATTTTTGTCTTTTATAAATTCTTTCGAAAATATATATGAACCCGAGCCGTCGAATAAAACATCGATAGCTTGTTCTGAATTTTTTAAATGCCCTCCTTTTAATAAAACAGGTACGTTGAATTTTTGGAATAAAGATTTTGCCATCGGTTCTAGTTGGTCAAAGTGATTTATTTTTTCACCCAAAAGCAGAGAGGCTTCATCCAAATTAGGAGTTATCAGTTTTGCTAGCGGAATTAATTCTGAGATAAGGGCATTTATTGCCTCGTCTTTTAGTAGTTTGGCGCCACTTGTTGCAACCATCACCGGATCTAAAATGAGTTGGATGTCGGGGTTGTCGTAAAAAAAACTTGCAACTGTTTTTATGATTTCAGTGGAATACAACATTCCCGTTTTCGCAGCTTTGATCGGAAAATACGATGAAACCGTTTCTAGTTGTGAGCTAACAAATGCAGGCGAAATTTCATAAATGGCAGAAACTTTGTCTGGGTTTTGTGCTGTAAGACAAGTGAAAACCGTGGTGCCAAAGGTATGTAAAGAGGAAAAGGTTTTTAGATCTGCCTGGACACCTGCACCTCCACCAGAATCAGAACCAGCAATTGTGAGTGTGATTGGAAACTCTTTCATTTGATTGGAAACCACCCGTATTTGTTAAAATCTGTTTTACCCGATTTTTTATCAAAGAAAACCCCCTCCGTTTCTAAAATTTTTTTTTGTAAACCACTCCTAAGTGGGTCGCCTTTGAATGAAATTTCGGCTTTGGCGTTGATCACTCTTTGCCAAGGGATTTTATTTTCAGAGCCTTTTTTTAAAGCGTTGAGTGCATAACCAACTGCTCTGGCGGCTCTGGGATTTCCAAGCATTATGGCAATATGCCCATAGGTTGTGACTCTACCTTTTGGAATTTTTTTTACAACATCGTATACTAAATCGTAGAAATTCTTTGTTCCTAATTTTCTTTTGGATGCCATAATGGTTTTAGAAAGATAAAATAGTTTAGATTTCGTAAACTAAAAAATGAAAATTTCTGAATACGCAAAACATCTGTTATTGTCAAATTCGTTGTCTGATAAATTACTGCCACCCCCAAAAGGTTTGGTAAACGATACTCATCCTGATATTCGAATATTATTTCCAGGAAGAGAAGAACGTTTTCAATTTTCGGATAAAAAAGTTAAAATTCCCAGACTAGAACATCTGAACCAATTGTCCAATCGGGGCTTAACCCTTCATCATTTTGCGAACCATGAGCTGATGGCCATTGAACTTTTTGCATGGGCATTGCTTGCGTTTCCTAATGCACCAGTTGCCTCTAAACTAGGGTTTATAAAAACAATTTCAGAAGAACAAACCCATTTAAAACTTTATATCAATCGTATGCATGAATTTGGTGTGGAATTTGGAGATCTACCACTCAATCGTCTGTTTTGGAAACAATTGGATTTATTTCACAGTCTGGAATCTTTCACTGCGGTCATGTCTATTTCCT
Organism: Leptospira sp. 96542; assembly: GCA_029310945.1. GTDB lineage: Bacteria > Spirochaetota > Leptospiria > Leptospirales > Leptospiraceae > Leptospira_A. The sequence goes on along the minus strand of JARJFC010000034.1, from coordinate 10,279 downwards.
TTGAAGGCGCAAACTTAGATTATTCACAAGTGTATGCAAAAGTTTTTAAGTACTTTGGTGATGATGTTACATCGGATATTATGTTAACCATTTTTGAGGACGAAGTGAAACATGTAAAACGAGGCCTTCGTATTTTCGACAAGAATAAACCAGAAGGAACTTCTGTTTGGAATCATTACCTTTCACAAATCAAATTTCCTTTTACTCCGAGACGTGCAAAGGGATATTATTATTTACCAGAAACAAGAAAACTGGCTGGTTTTGAATCAAATTTTATCCATGAGTTGGGTGAGTACAAAGACGAGTATACTGGCCGAGTGAATTTGGAATCGGTGAAAAAATTTGATTTAGGAAATCATCTCTTACGGAAAAACAAGCTTGCTTAAGTCATTATGAATGAAAAAATCTTTGAATCTGCGAGGGGAAGATGTTTACCAAACAACAATTGAGTTTTATCATTTTTTTAATGAGTTTTGGTTTTGTACTTTTGGGGCAAAAAAAACAAAATCCACCCGTACTTGAAATGACACTTCATGATTTTATGGAAGAATACACTAAACCTGCGACAAAATTATATGAGAAAAAAAATAATTCAGAGTATCTAATAAAAATTTTGAAACAATTACCGTCTCTTGCTCCCGCCATTGAGAGGGAAGACTGGCAATCCATTGTGGATGTAAAATTAGCTAACAATAAACCTGAGGATACTTGTAAATCCTGCCATACAAAATTTAAAAAAGAGTACAAAAAGAATTTTAGGAAAAAACTCATCATTGTTCCTGAAGAATTCACTGGATTCCCAGAGGAAATAAAATCTTTATTGAAATAATTGAGTGCCTTTATACATTGATTTTCCTCGGAAAATCAAATGAAAAAAAAATACCATCTTCTCGTTTATACAACTGCGATATTGTTGTTTTACTCACAATTATTTGCGGAGGAAACCACCAAAGAACTCCCTAAATCTTTAAAGTTAGGAGTGATGATCGATTCTTATTATAGTTATAATACATATAAACCCATTACAAGAGAACGCCAGTACACCACACAAGCGGTTCGTAATGATGAAATGAATATTAATTTGGCTTTTGTGGAAGTGGGTATTGAAGAAGAAAAATACCGTGGTAAACTTGCCATTCAGTATGGAACTTCCGTAAATACAAATTATTCGGGTGAATTATCAAGGGATGTGAGTAGCAATCAAAATTCTGTTAAACATATCCAAGAAGCCTATGTCGGTTTTAAGATTGGAAAAAAAACATGGGTGGATGCAGGAATTTATTTAGGACATATCGGATTCGAAAGCTGGATTTCATCGGACAATTGGAATTACACAAGGTCTTTATCTTCGGATTACGTACCGTATTATGCAAGTGGAGTGAGAGTGAGCCACGAATTTAGCGATACCTTGACAGGGCAGATCCATGTGATGAATGGTTGGCAAAATATCACCGAAACAAATAAGGATAAATCCTTCGGTGGACAACTAAAATACAAACCAATGGAACATTTTTCCATTACATATAATAATTTTATTGGTAATGAAGGGCTGGATACTGAAAGAAAACAAACACGACATTATCATGATTTAGTAATGGAGTGGAGGATTGCCGATTGGATCTCGGTTGCTACTTTATCGGATGTTGGTTTCCAAAGAAACAAACAAGCATTTTTGTATGAACCTTATTGGAATATTGTGGATCCAACACTCTCCGCATACCGTGAAACGAATTCAAAATCATACCAACATTGGTACCAAGGTGGTTTATGGTTAAAATTACAATGGGATCCTCTGTATCGAATATCATTCCGTGGGGACAGAATGTACGATCCAGAGCAAGTTCTTGCACAAACTGGGACGAAGGATGGTTTTATGACTAATTCTTACACTGCGACTTTCGACTATTTGGATTTTTCGCCTGGTTTACTTCGGTTTGAATATATACAAAGAGATTCATATAACAAAATTTTTGTTCGTTTTGCAAATAGTTTATCTCGCAAAGAAGAGTTAGTTGCTGTTAGTTTCTCAATACGTTACTAAAAAAGGTACCATTCTGGCGTTAAACACCAGAATGGTAAGTGAGTCTTTGGCAAATGAGAAATACAAAATCAAAAAATGTATTGGATATAAAAAAACACCCTGTGTCCTTTCGGACACAGGTAAGGGTAGAGAGGAGTTATACGGGAGGTGGCAAACTCAGGTAACGATGGGATAACAAATTGGATAAAAATGCTGCCCGAACTGCTGAGTGTGGAGTGAGGATGATGACTTTTGAAGAAAAGAAGTGGTTTGCATTGCCACTCACGTTGCCTTCGAAACCTTTGCTGCCTGCATTTTCTTCAGAAGTGATTTGTGCGGAAGATGTGGAAATGGAAGACCCAGAAACCTGACTCAGCTTACCACCAGACCGAAAAGATTTTGTGGTCCGCGTCCGTACGAAAACGCTTTCTTCTGAAAGAAAGGCTACGCCCAGAGAAAGTGTTAAAAGGGAAACCCCGAATATTTGCACAATCCTTCTGAACATGGTTATAGTTTAGACGATCTTTGATTAAATTCTAGCATTTTTTTTGATGGTGTATAAAAAATAAGCAAATTGTTTTCTTGCCTTATTTTTACGCATCAAACCAGTTTTCCGGGATTCAAAATGCCCTTTGGGTCAAAAACGGCCTTGATCGCCCGCATGGAATCAATTTCTGAGGCGGATCTGGAAAAACCTAGATAATCTTTTTTAAGAAGGCCAATCCCATGTTCTGCAGAAATCGACCCTTTGTATTTTTGGATGAGAGAAAACATTTCTGGATCAACCGCCATACATTGTTTAAAGAAATCTTCATCAGAAATTTCTTTAGGTTTAACGATGTTTAGGTGGAGGTTGCCATCCCCAATATGCCCAAAGAGAGCCACCGAAAAACCTTGGTATTTACTGTTTAAGAGCACTGTCATTTCATCCAAAAACGCCTCCATATTTCGGAGCGGGAGGGATATATCGTTTTTGTGGACAGTGTATGCTAGCGAAAGCGACTCCGAAATCCCTTCTCTGTATTTCCAGAAAGTTTCATTTTGCCGAGAGTTTTGTGCTACGGAACCATCTGTAATGAGTTCTTTTTCCGTAATGGATTCGAGGATGGAATAGAGTTTTTCATCATCGGACTCATTTTTCACTTCATATTCCATAAGCACATAGTATTTGCTAGGTGATTGGAATGGATCGGGAACACCCAAATGTTCTTTCACTTTTTCCAAACAATAATCTGTTAAAAACTCGAAAGCAAGTAGGTTTAAATCGAAATTATGTGTTTCTTTGAAAATTTCTAAAATGTTTTTATATTCAGGAACTGCCAAAAAAATTACCCGAATGTCCTTGGGAGGTTTTGTGAGTTTGACTACTGCTTCTGTTATGATTCCGAGAGTTCCTTCCGAGCCAATAAACAAATGTTTGAGATCATACCCAGTATTGTTTTTTAAGATTTCTCCATTAAATCTATAAACTTCGCCTTTTCCGGTTACCACGGTGAGACCAAGTATCCAGTTGCGGATTAGGCCATAGTGAACAACTCGTACGCCACCAGCATTGGTTGCTATATTCCCTCCAATATGACTCGAACCAGTGGCCGCAAAGTCTACGGGAAAATAAAAACCTTTTTCTTCTGCTTCCTTATGAAGATTTTTTGTAATCATCCCAGCTTGTATCTGTAAGGTGCCAAGAAAAGGATCGAAATCCAGAGTTTTGTCCATTTTTGCAAGAGAAATGACAATCTCTCCGTCTTTGGCCACAGCTCCACCCGCATATCCGGTACGACCACCAGAAGGCACAATTTGAATATTGTTTTGGTATGCATAGGTTACTATTTTGGCAACATCCTCTGTGGATTCTGGAAATAATAATAATTGGTAGTTGGGTTTGTGAACTTTGGTACGATCTGTACCATAAGAATTAAAAGTAGATTCATCCCATTCGGAATCCCCTTTTGCTATGACTTTAGTATCACCAATTAGATTTTTTAGGTCTTCTTTTATTTTTGTTTTGTCCATTAAAAATTCCTTAAACATCAACCATATCAATTTGTGAATTCACGGCTGGATCATCATCCCCAGGCATCAAACGAGTATAGTTTCCATCTGATTCCAAAACTCTGGCTTGTGTGTTGTCTCTGAGTAATAATTCCAACGCTTTGCTAATTCGTTTTTTATGTTTATCTTGCAGAATGGGAAACATCACCTCGATCCTTCGTTGGAAGTTCCTCGGCATACAATCCGCAGAAGCAAGATACACTTCTGGTTTACCACCATTTTCAAAACTATAAATCCGCGAGTGTTCCAAATACCTTCCCACAATGGATCGAACGCTGATGCGGTCGGAAACACCAGGGATGCCTGGTCTCAGGCAACAAATCCCTCTTATGATGAGGTCAACTTTTACACCTGCTTGGCTTGCTTCATAGAGTTTTAGAATGACATCGGGGTCAACAAGGGAATTCATTTTAAAAACAACTCGTGCAGGTTTTTTACTCTTTGCGTTGTCTGTTTCCCTTTGGATGAGTTGCAAAAATGCTTCCTTCAAAAAAGTGGGTGCTGCATAAATTTTTGACAGCCGTGGCATTTTACCCGAACTGGTGATTGTATTGAATAGTATAGCTACATCTTCTGTAATTTCAGTGTTAGAAGTAAAAAGACTAAGGTCGGTATAATACCTAGCTGTTGTGGAATTATAATTTCCCGTACCTAAATGAACATAACGATTGAGTTTGTCTTCTTCTCTGCGAACAATGAGTAACATTTTGCAGTGAATTTTTAAACCGACCACTCCATAAACAACATGCACACCGCTATCTTCTAGTTTTTTTGCCCAACGAATGTTCCGTTCTTCATCAAAACGAGCTTTGAGTTCCACAAGCACCGTCACCTGTTTTCCGTTTTCCGCCGCTTCACCTAAGTATTGTATAATGGGCGAATCTCCTGAAGTTCTATACAAAGTCATTTTGATAGCCAAAACTTTTGGATCCTGGCTTGCGATTTTTAACATATCTTCAATCGATCGAAAACTTTCGTATGGGTGATGCAGGAGATGGTCATTTTTTCTTATCTCTGAAAAGATAGACTCACTTTTTTTCGTGGCAAAACCTGCTTTTGGAATTGGGTATGTGTATTTTAAATGACTCGTTTTTTCGAGACCTTGGAAAAACATAAGGTCACTCAGACTGAGTAAAGTTGGAATTTCCATTACTTGGTAGCCATCTAATTCGAGTAAACCTTTGAGGATGTCTTTGATATGTCCAGCACCACTATGTACATCCAGTCGGATCGCATCTCCCCACATTCGATTTTTTAATTCGTTTTTCATTGTGGTGAGAAGGTCGCCTATATTTTGTTCTTCGTTAATCGAAATGTCTGCGTCTCTTACAATTTTAAAAGTATGGATTTGTTTTACATTCATCCCATAAAAAAGGTCGCTTAAATGGAGTTTGATGATCTCTTCGAGTGGAAAATAACGTCTTGTTTCCGGATCATGGTTTGGAGGGAGTTGTAAAAACCTAGGGAGAACACTCGGAACTTGCACAATGGCAAAAAGTTCTTTGATTTTATTTTTATCATCGTCCGAATACAAAGTGATTCCTAAATTGAGTGTTCGATTTAGGATATGGGGGAAAGGGTGTGAAGGGTCGATGGCAAGGGGAGTGAGGATGGAGGAAACTTCTCGTTTGTAATAATTTTTTACAAATTGAATGTCATCCCCAGCAAGTTCGCTTGGATCTTGCACTACGATGATTTTATTTTCCTTCAGTTCGGCAAGGATTCCATCCAAACACTCATACTGTTGTTTTACAAAGTCGTTTACTTTTGCATAAAGGTCGGATATAATTTCAGACGTTCTTTTGCCAGTGAGGCTTCGTTCTTCAATCCCTGCTTTTTTGAGATTGATGAGCCCTGCCACTCGCACCATAAAAAATTCATCCAAATTGGATTCGGTGATGCACAAAAATTTCAATCGTTCGAGGAGGGGGTTTGCGGCATCTTGTGATTCTTCTAAAACACGAAAATTAAAATCGACCCAAGACAATTCTCGGTCAAAAAAGAGATTAGGATTCCCCAGTTCTATTTTTTCTTTAGGGCTAGCAGTCATAATTCTAGGATTTGGGAAGGAAAAAATTCTGTAAATTCCTAATCATTTCTGCATTTCCGACGACATTCAAATCAGGGGAATAGGGAGACGATATGCCAGCTTATACAATGCCAGGTCTAATGACTGGGCAAAACACGAACGATATCGTTAAAAAACTAGTCGAACTCGAGCGCCGACCCATCAAACGGTGGGAAACAGAAAACGAATATTCCAAAGCGCAGATCCAAGTATGGGGTGAAGTCAAAAATCTCACAACCAATCTGCAAACCAAAACCCGCGCCCTTGTGTCTTTCACTGCCCCATTTGCCACAAAATCTGTCACATCTTCCGAGGAAGGTGTGATCACAGGAGAAGCCTCTCGCACAGCCAAATCAGGAAACCGTGCGCTCGAGGTGATTGAACTCGCCGCCAAACACCAACTCTCTGGTAACGAGGTTGACACCGACATTCGTTTGCCTGAAGGCAGTTTCACCATCCATTCGGGAAAGGCAAAGGAAACAATCAATTTCCCTGGTGGGAGCTTGACTGATCTTACACAAACTCTAAAGAATGTAGCCAGCGGGATTGTTGATTCTTCCCTTATTAAAATTGATAAAGATTCTTCCATACTAACTGTAATGGCCGTTAAGACGGGCAAAAAAAACGAATTACAATTTTCGGATCCCAATGGGATTTTAAAACTGGCTGGGCTTGTGGGGGAAAATAAAGTTTCTCCTGAAATTTTGAGATCCAATTTGGTTTTGGATGTCACAAAAGCAAAACCTTATGAAATTTCTAAATTCAAAAAATCTGAAGATCCAAAAGAAATCCTCATTCAAACCGAAGAAGCTCTGGTCATCAAACCAGACACAGCATTTTCAAATCCAATAACACCGTTTAACATAAACCCTGGTGTTTTTATTGAAATCGAAACCTTAGAAGAAGGTCCTGCGGTACTCGAGATTGGGTTTGTGTATGAAAGAGAGGGCAATGTTCGTACAAAGTTTATTCCCATTTCAAAAGTCGAAAATAAATATACGCTTACAATATCTGATTATGCGGTGGAAAAAAACTTTACTGACATTATCCTTTCCAATGCGTCCTCTGCAGATGTAAAAATCAAATCGATCACGGTTGTTACTCCACCAAAACCAGGAACTGCTGAACCAGTAAAGGTGCTCGCTGAAGCAAAAGATTTAAAACTTAAAATCGATGGTGTTGAAATTATACGTGATAATAATGATGCCATCACTGATGTGTTAGATGGAATATCCTTTACCGTACACCAAGTAACGGATGAACCTGTGACATTAAAAATCAATGTTGATCATGCAAAAGGGATGGTTTTAATCAAAGAATGGGTAGCAGCTTACAACGATTTGATGAAATTTACCAAAGAAATTACTTCTGTAGACAAAAACAGTAAAATTTCGGATAAAAAAGAGGGTGATGATTCCAAGATGTTGGATATTTCCAAAGATTTTTGGGATCATAAAACCAAATCGGGAATTTTGGCTGGTGAGAATTCGATTTTGCGCCTTATTGCAAGTTTAAAAACAGTCTCGAATTCTTATTACCCAACCGTAAAAGAAAATGGTTTTCGTGTGCTCACTGATATCGGTATTTCCACGGGAGCCGTTGGTTCAAATTGGGAAAAAATCCAAGATGGACTTTTGCAGATTGATGAAGAGAGGTTGGTTCAGGTTTTGTCTGAAAATCCTGATGGGGTTCGAGATCTATTTGCTTCGGATGCCAATAACGATGCCAAAATGGAAGAGGGTGTGGGCATTCGAATGATTGAAATGCTGAAACCTTATAATCAATATGCATCTGGTATTGTCACAAGCAAAATCAAACTCCTCGAAGATAACATTGCTGGAAATAATAAAAAAATCAAAGAACACGAATCCCACTTGGTTAGTTTTGAAGCTAAACTCAAACAAAGGTTCTTGTATATGGAACAAGGTGTGGGAAAAAATAAATCTGTGGGAAATTATTTGCAAAATAATCTTTTTAGAAATAACGGCGGGGAATAAATGAATATTTACATCAACGAACAAAAGTTAGACACAAAGCTCGATGGAGAAACAAACCTTGGCCAAGTGTTGGATGAAATCCAAAAATGGATTGAATCCAATGGAAAATACCTAAGGCATTTTACTGTCAATGGATTGGAATTCAACCGGTCAGATCTTACGCAAGTTTCGATTGAAAAAACAGAAAGATTGGATTTGTTCGTGGGCGAAGAACTAGATGTCATCGAGGATAGCCTCATCGAAGTGGATAATTATGTAGATAAAGTTGGTTCTACCTTAGTTGGTCGCGATTCACTCACAGAAAAAGAAACTACCGATTTAAAAGAAGGAATTCCATGGATTGTTTCCATGATTGAATCCACAAAAAAAATTCTGAACTTAAACTTAAGTTTGATTCATCCAATGGGTAAGGGTAAAAATGTTGAGGAAATCATATCTTCACTTTTGTCTGGAATGGAAACGTTGGATGGAACAACCTCCATCGAAAATTTTTTAGAGGACCTGCGCGATATAAAACTCTTTCTTATGGATTTGAGTGCACGTCTTGCCGTTATGCGGATGGATGAAGCAGACTTGGTGCAAATCATTCAAAACTTTGTTAACGAAAAAGATAAGGTCATAAAAGATTTTATGTTGGTGAATGAAAACTTCCAATCGGGTAAGGATCATTTGGCTACTGAAATTTTGGCAGACGCTGTTGGCCGTTTGAATGGGCTTATCTCTGCTTTGGTCTCTATACAAACTAGACATCCAGAAATTTTATGGAATGAAATAGAGCTCAGTGACAAAAAACTGATCGATGAAGTCAATGTTCTCAACGCAACTCTCACAAACATTGCGGTTGCTATGGAAAAAAATGATATAGTGTATGCAGGAGATATTTTGGAGTATGAATTGCCGGAACTCCTGGAAGCTCTCGTTCCATTTTTGGACCAAGTGTTAGTGAAAGTTAAAAACTAGATCAAAAAAAACAAATCGAGTAAAGCTCATTAAGCGGTCGTTTGTGGATGTGGATTTTATTTGGGGGACTTGGAAAGATGACCCCCCAAATAAAACAAACAACCTGCGACAAACATCACCCCACCCCAAATTAAATTTAGATTCCAGCCAAGAGATTTTTCATACATTGGTTGCCCATCAGTCGAAAGACCATAAATGGAAAGGACAAGGCCAATGAGAAAAAAAAGGGAACCGAGTGTAGAAGCTAAGGAAAACATAAAAGAAATTTTACTATAGGAACCAAAAGAAACAAGTAAAAACTTAACCAATACATTGACAGAAATCAGCTAGTGCTTTGTATTTAAGTTGTGGCTCTCTTTTTAGATTTAGACAATACCTTACTTCCGTCCCTTGCCGCATATGATTACGCTATAAAAAACTGTGCAAGAGTTTGGACAAAAAAAGAATTAGGCGGAGACTTTGATTCTTTGTATGCGGTTGCAAGAAAGGATGTGAAAAATAGGCTAGTCTCTCACACTTCCAACCGTAATCGGTTGTTATGTTTTAAACATATGTTGGATTCGGTGCGTTCTGGTGGGCTTGGTGCAAATGATTTTGAAACATTACTTTGGCTCGATGGAGAGTATTTTAAATTTTTTACTGAGTTTTTAACGAAAGAAAAAGAAGCGGCAACTTACAGTAATTTATTGTTTCCGAAACTGAGAGAAATTCAAAAACAGCATACCCTATATTTACTTACAAATGAAACTTTACGGACACAAGCGTTTAAACTGAAAAGTTTTTTTCCAAACGACATTCGTTTTGTTCTTACAAGTTCCGAAGAGGTGGGTTTTGAAAAACCATCTACCGAATTTTTTTCCTATGCGCTCACAAAAACTAAAAGTTCACCAAGTGAATGTTATATGATTGGTGATAGTTGGGAAGATGATATACTTGGAGCAAATAGGCATGGTTTGAATGCCATTCATTTGTTAGAACAATTTTCGAACGAACAAACCATTACAGAATTGGACTCGCCCAATTCTGCGAAAATTTATCAGTGTAAAAATATCATTTCGGCGCTGGATTTTGTTTCACTTAGGTTTGGTAAGCGTTAAAAACAGTGTGTTATTCCAGTTGATTGTACCAAAACTCAAAACAAAAATGAGTTTTGTAAAATAATAATAACCTAACTTTAAATAG
>JARJFC010000349.1 GCA_029310945.1 Leptospira sp. 96542 | reverse complement strand
CCAAAATAAGAATTAAAAAATGCAAAACCATCTTTTGTGAATTGGAACCAATCCTTTGGATCTATAAATTTTGCGAGTGATTTGCGCACAAACAAACGGAGCGGGATGGATTCATATGTATCATTCCCCACGTCTTGACGATGCCCCGCCACAGACCCTCGAACGGACCGTAACGCACGGTCAACATGTCGGGCGGCGAACCGATGTAAGCCCCGATTCTTCCGATGGTGCGTCCAGTCGGATGCGAAGCGGCTCCGTCCGACTCCTGTGACACAACCTCGGGACGCACATCCACCATCAAGACCTGTCCCGCCCGATCAATGCGCCAGCGCTGGGTTGGCACCACGCCCTCGGCGGCACTGGCGCGGATCAACTCACGCAATTGGCGAGCGTCCCGCATCGGCACGTCGTCCACGCTCAGCACCAGATCACCCGCGCTCAGGCCCGCAGCCCGGGCAGCGCCATCCGCGAGCACTTCGCCGATCTCGGGCCTGGTGAGCGGACTGGTCAGGCCGATGCGCGTCAGCAATTCGGCGTCAGCCTCCCGGGCGTTCAGCGCGGCCAGTCCCAGATGAACTTGCGCACCGTCGTCCAGCAGCAAGCGTGCGTCACGCCCGGCCAGCGCCGCCCGGCTCAGCAGCCAGCTCAAGTCTTCAAAGGACTGCACGTCTTCCAGATCGTCAACCTCCAGGTCGGGGACATCGAAGCCAGCGCGCGCCACCCGCTCACCGCCCCGCAATCCGGCCTGATCCGCGACCGACCCGGAAACGGGCACGCCCAGCACGGGCGCGGCCATCTGCACGCCGCTCCAATTGAGCACGGCGTAGAGCAGCGCGGCCAGGCCGAGGTTGGCCAGCGGGCCGGCGGCGACGATCAGCACCCGCGAGCGCAGGGGTTGCACATTAAAAGCACGATGGCGTTCCTGCGAGGCCACGGGGGCCTCTCGCTCATCCAGCATCTTCACGTAGCCACCAGGACCGCCGAGATCCAGCGCAAGCACTAGCAGTTGGAGAACGCGGCCCAGGAACTGCGCGTCGAGCGTGCGCTGCTGCGCG
>JARJFC010000348.1 GCA_029310945.1 Leptospira sp. 96542 | reverse complement strand
GGCTGGAACTGCATGCTGGCGTGCGCTTGGCATGCCTGACCACCCTGCTCCCAAGGCGGCCCAACACGCAAAACCGGGAAATTATAACGAAAACGTCACGGAAGACAGGTGACCACGCCAGGCGAAGCCCAGCGCAGCCCCTAGGATGCATGTGCAGTCACGCATCAAACACCCCCGCCCTCGGGAAGGAACACCGCGCCATGCCATCGCCGCGCCACCCCATCCACCCCCTCATCCAGGCCGGGCTGCTTGCCTTCTGGCTGACACACCCCCAGGCCCAGGCTCAAACGGAATTCCAGGGATTCAAGCTCGGCGGTCAGATCAGCTTCCTGAACGCCTCGGCCAACATCCTGGCGGGAAACAGCACCCTGGGCTTTGGCGCACCGGGGCAGGCATACCAGCTCCAGGGCGCCTACAGCCTGGCCCTGGGTCCACGGGCCTCACTGAACATTGGCGCAAGCTGTCAACTGGGTGAGACGGACTTGGGCCGCACCACGGTGGATCTGAGCGAGGGCACTTCGGCCGGAATCAAGCTGCGCCGCGGCATCGCGGCGTTTGTCGAGCCGGGCTACGCCCTCCACCCGGACACACAGCTGTACGGCAAGCTCAGCCTGCTCCAGACCGAGGCCCGTCTCGCCATCCAGGACAACGACGACAACCCTCGCGTGGACGGCACCTTCAGGGGCTACGGCTTCGGCCTCGGGGTTCGCCATCTGCTGACACCCCGGCTGTATCTGCAGTTCGAATTCGAGCAAGCAAACTACAACGAATCCCGCCTGAATGGCGTGGGCAACGACGAGGGCCTGCGCCTCAAACTGGACACCACCCGCGCCAACCTGGGCCTGGGCCTGCAGTTCTGACAAACGCGGCGGGCCGCCGCCAGGCTCAGCCCTGCAACCAGCCGCGCAGGCGGGCCACGCCCTGCGCCAGGCGACCATGCGTCCGCAAGAGATGCTGTTTGGAAGGATTGTAATTGGGATTTATTTGCAAATTTTTTTATTCCCACTATTAGATTGCATTCATTAGCAAAGGATAGGTCAGAATATTTATTACGACCA
>JARJFC010000347.1 GCA_029310945.1 Leptospira sp. 96542 | reverse complement strand
GGCAGGGTTTCCTTAGCGAATTCGGTCATGGGCGGGAAAATGGTGCTCTGGGAACGCGAGGGCTGCACGGGCGTTGAAAACAGGAGGCCGCGCGCAGGCAATCCGCCATTTTAGTTCGGCCCCGGCACGCGTCCGCCCGGTGCAGGCGTCCGCGTGCGCGGCCCCGGCATTTCCGAGCCGGGGAGGGCCGATTCGGCCCTGGTTCCGCCTTACACCAGGCAACAGTTGCAGTGCGGAGACTGGGGTGGTTTTTTGCGGCGCTCTGGCAGAATCGGCCGGTTTCATCCACCCCGGGGGCCATCCGCCGTCTTTCCTGCCCCAGAGGTGAACCTTCAAAGAGGATTCCATGACAAAAATCAGCGAGGCCAGCGTGCATACCCTTTCCGCTCATCTCCGCCGCTTTTCCCATCTGTTCGCGGTGATCACCGCGGGCATGGTACTGGCGGGTTGCGCGGCGTCGGTCCAGACCCCGGCACCCCAGGCCGAAACAACGCCCGCGCCGCAGGTCACCGCACCTGCGGCGACCCCAGCGCCCGTGACGCCCGCCAAAACCGAGCCCGAGCCCAAGCCCGAGGTGAAACCGCAGCCTGAAATCGTGCTGACCTCGCCTGTGGGCCCCAAGCAGGTGGAGACCGCGACCGTTTTCTTTGACTTCGACAAATCGGAGTTGAAGCCCGCGACCATCGCCACGCTGGATGCACTGGCCGCCAAGGCCAAGGGCAAGAAGGTCGAGGCCACCATCGTGGTCGGCCACACGGACTCGATCGGCACCCCGGAGTACAACCAGAAACTCTCCGTGCGCCGCGCCGACGCGGTCAAGGCCTACCTGACCTCCAAGGGCATCGATCCGTCCTGCGTGTTCACCGAAGGCAAAGGCCTGGGTGCGCCCGCGCGCTCGAACGACACCGAGGAAGGCCGCGCCATGAACCGCCGCGCGGACATCGAGCTGGTCATCGTCCAGTGAGGTGCGGCCTGCCTTCCGGGGCAGGCGTCACCGGGCAGGGGCTGTCGATGACAGCCCTTTTTCTTTGCCTGGCACGGTTTCAATGCGATCACCGCGC
>JARJFC010000346.1 GCA_029310945.1 Leptospira sp. 96542 | reverse complement strand
GGGCTGAACAAAATCCTCGATGCAATGCACCTCACATTCCGGATTGATCTGCGCGATGCGTTCACGCATGGCCTGCACCTTGGCTTGCCCCAAGGTGCCATCCAGCGCATGAACCTGACGGTTGATGTTGGATTCGGCGACATGGTCCATGTCGATGAGCGTGAGGCGTCCCACACCGCTGCGGGCCAAGGCCTCGACGGACCAGGAACCGACCCCCCCAATCCCGACCACGACCACGTGGGCGTGCCTGATGCGCGCGGCACCTTTTTGACCGTAAAGTCGGGCCAGGCCACCAAAGCGGCGCCCCAAATCCGGAAGATCAGCCCGCTCTTGCATTGCGTCGTCGATCATGCGCGTATGCCTTGCAGATCCTGGCGCCGGCGATTCCAGACCGTGCATGCCATCGGCCGACGATCATGGCCAGACAAGGACAAGGCCGTGGAGTCCGGTGCCGACGTTGAATTATTTCTTGTTGCCACCCTGGTTGGACAAGGCGGCAGGGGCCGCGTCCTTCAAGCGAGGCAGGCGCTGCTTTGCCGTCGCGGCGGCGTCAGATTTGGGATAGGCCTTGATCAGGTCTTCCAAGGTCTTGCGCGCACCTTTGGTGTCCTTCAATTCGACTTGGCAATTGGCGATCGCCAACACGGCCTCAGGCGCACGCGCATGATCTTGCGACTGGCTGAGCAGGAGGCGGAAGTTCTCCATGGCCTCCTTGTAGTCCTGGGTCGCGTACTGCGAATTGCCCAACCAGAAGAAAGCCGACGGTGCGTACCCGCTGGATGGATAACGCTTGATGAATTCCGCGAAGGCATTCTGCGCAGCGGCAAAATCACCCTTGCGAAACAGCCCCAGGCCTGCTTCAAAGTCCCGCTTTTCGGCGCGCTCGGCCAGAAACTCGCGCCCATCCACGCTGACCCGCTCCGGCTCCAGCGCGCGAACGCCGCCCGTCACGATGTTCGGCAATTCCTGGCAAGCCACGGGCGTGGTCACGTGGGCGTGCCCCGTGGCATTGCTGGCGCTGGGTGCCGTCCTGTTGCGTTATGCGCAGCGGCGCCTGCACATCCAG
>JARJFC010000345.1 GCA_029310945.1 Leptospira sp. 96542 | reverse complement strand
TGGGCATCGTGACGGGCAAGCGCGGTCTGCTGCCGCGTCCGGTGGAGCATTACATGGCCAGCCTGCACCCGCAGGAGCGCGCCGCCATCGCGGATTTCCTGGGCGTGGCGGTGATCGGCGGTCCGCAGACCTTGCGTCAGGGGCTGGCCCAACTGGCGCGGCTGACGCAAGCCGATGAATTCATCATGGTCTCGGATGTGTACGAACCTGAGTTGCGTCTGCGTTCGCTGGAGTTGACGGCGGCGGCCATGCAGGCCTTGCCCATCAACGAGGCGATCTTGGCGGCTGAAGGACAATAACGGGCATGAACGCCAACAACGAATCCCAGGCCGGATCGCAGGCCACCCGCCCCGAATTGCCCGACCATCTGTCCATCGATGCACGCAGCCCGCACCATGTGGCTGCTGTGTTTCAGCACGATGTGGGCACACGCTTCAACGGCAAGGAGCGTCATGACGTCGAGGAGTACTGTGTCAGCGAAGGCTGGATCAAGGTTCCCGCCGGCAAGACACTGGACCGCAAGGGCCAGCCCCTGATGCTCAAGCTCAAAGGCAAGGTTGAGCCTTTTTATCGCTAGGGTTTCTCCCGTACAGCATCAGTGACTGGCGCGTTTACAAACGCGCTGGGTGGCTTTCATATCGTGGATAAAACACTGACAATTCCTAAGGTTTTACCGCGCCGCTGCGCCGCCTTTACCTGCACTTCACAAAAGCTCGGTAACTTTCGTTCCGCATCACGAAATCGAAAGATGCTCGGAGATGTGAGTCTTGTTGTTTAGTGAGTCAACTCCCAGGAGAAACTGAAATGGCCAAAATGTCCAAACTACTCGCCACGCTGATCGCCGGTCTGTTTGTTGCCTCCGTGTTCGCCCAGGCTCCGGCCCCGGCTGCCGCCCCCGCTGCTGCCCCGGCCAAGTCTGAAGCCAAACCGGCCGCAAAGAAGGAAAAGAAGGCCGAGAAGAAGGAAAAGAAGTCCGAGAAGAAAATGGACGCCGCTCCGGCCAAGTGAACAGCCGCCGCAGGATTTGAAAAAATCCTGAGGAGCGCTTCAGGAAAAAGCCCGCCATCCGGC
>JARJFC010000344.1 GCA_029310945.1 Leptospira sp. 96542 | reverse complement strand
TGTTTTATCAACTCTTTCGGAAACAACCATATAACCATTGGAATTTCGAATTTCAATCGCATAACCAGAGGCTCCCTCTACCTCCATCCATTTCAATTGGTATGTGGTAGGTTCATCCAAACTCGTCTGGAGCCGGCGTCATCCATGGACAGGTTCACACGAAAAGGAAAGGTCTGCTGCCAACGGATTTGCAGCTCGCTTTCACCGGGCTGCGCGCCTGGAATGATCTGAATGTCCGCCTGCGCCGTCGGTACCCGGCGCATGTTTTCCAAGGCCTGTTCGATGTCGCGCAAATTCAGCACGTCGCCGCGCCTCAAGGGCAAGGTGGTGCGCGCAGGCGGTTCGCGGCCGCTGCGGGGCTCCGCATAAACCACCGCGCTGACCCGTCCGGGCAGCAACTCAAGAACCAGTTCCCCACGAGATAGGTCCTGCGGAGGGACCAGGATGCGCGAGGTCACGTAGCCCCGCTCGATCAGTTGCTGCTGCACCCGTTGCACCGCGTGCGCGACGCCCTGGATACCCAGACAACGTCCTTGCAGGCGGTCGGGCCCCGCAGTCTCCAGCGGGGACAGGGCCCAGGCGAACTTTCCATCGCGATCGCCCTGCAGGACGACACGCTCGATGACGAAGCAAGGCGATTCGTTCTCGGGCCAGTTGGGCGCAACGACGGCCGCCGTCTCAGGCGCGGGACCGAAAACATCCGTGCCGCGCTGTAAGGTTTCGCGTTGCGTGCGCTCGCGCTCAGCGGCACGGCGTTGCTGCTCCAGATCCGCTTCCGTGGAGGTCTGCGCACCTGCCGCGCAGACCGCGAAGCCCAGCCCCAGGGCACAGGCGACTCGGCATGCACGACCGAGCTTGAACACACGCATGCGCGTGGACATGGTTTTCCTCCCTTATCTTCTTCATGCACGGGAACCGTGCCAGAAGGGGAGCCGCTGCACGCCAGGGTGGCGTCCCCGCAGCGCCTGCTGCATGACGGTCAAGACTGCCATGCCCGTGCGTTCTATGAATCTGGTCGAGCCCCTGGGTGCGGAGCCATCCGCGTCCACGGCCATGCGCACCACGGATACCGACGGCAGCCA
>JARJFC010000343.1 GCA_029310945.1 Leptospira sp. 96542 | reverse complement strand
CTTTCTTCTCCTTCTCTTTTCTCCTCCTCCCTCCTCTCCTCCCCTTTCTCCCCCTCCTTCGCGGCGCGCAGCCTGCATGCCGCGCTGGAATCGGCGCTGGAAGCTGCCGTGCGGGCACCGCAGATTGCCTCCTCGTCGGTGCTGCAGGCCCTGGTGCGGGCGGCCCATGCCAGCAAGGCACCTTCCCCGCAACTCGTCGAGACCTGGTTGCTGGCCTGCGTGGACCTGGCCCGGGCCACCGGCCAGCGGGCCGAGTACGAACGCGTGGTGGCGGACTGGACACGGCGCTATGCCCCCGTCTACACGCACTTGGCGGCAGCCCCGGTGCCGCGCTGGTTCTCCATCCCCGACCGTGTCGGGCCGGGCAAGGGCGCGGTGCGGCTGCACCGCCCCACGCCCCCGGCCGTGCGCGCGCCGGACTGGCGCAGCCCCGCGCGCCTGGATGCGGCGGCCGCGCTGGCGCTGCAGGCCAAGTCTGCCGCGATGTTCGTGCCCTCGGACCTGCCGGCCGTGATGGACGAAAGCACCGCTGCCCTGGTGCTGGACTGGCAGACCCTGCGCGTCATAACGGCCGAGGCCGTGCCATTGCTGGCGCCCTTGATGGCGCAGTGGTGCGAGGCGCCCGCGAGCGCCGCGCTGGGGCTGGTGTTCCG
Organism: Leptospira sp. 96542; assembly: GCA_029310945.1. Classification (GTDB taxonomy): domain Bacteria; phylum Spirochaetota; class Leptospiria; order Leptospirales; family Leptospiraceae; genus Leptospira_A. The sequence goes on along the minus strand of JARJFC010000343.1, from coordinate 432 downwards.
CGGGCCCGCGAGCCTGGAGCGCGCGCTGTTGGCGCTCACGCATGGTGTCGGCGTTGATGCCAGTCCCTCGCACTGGCGTCTGCGCATGGATGCCCTGCGTCTCATGCGCCTGCGCGACGCCTTCGAGCTGGCGGCGCTGGACTATGGCGTCTCCCATGAAACCCCGGCGCCGGCCTGGCAGGAGCCCCTGGCGGTCTGCCTGCTGCAGGGTCCCAGCGATCCCCTGGAGGCCGAAGCGGAGGACATCCGTGCCAACTGGGATGCCTTGGATCGGCCGGCCTGGAATGAGGCGGGTGTGCCCGGTGGCGGCGTGTCACTCGACCGCGACGCCTTGGGCACGCTGGACGTCTGGATTGGCGGCGGCGCCGATGCACCCGAGCCGCCGACCGAGGGCAGCATGGCGCAACCGGTGCGGGTCGACCTGTACGGGGA
>JARJFC010000342.1 GCA_029310945.1 Leptospira sp. 96542 | reverse complement strand
CACGGCCACGCCCGACGTCGCCAAGCGCCTGGCGCAGGAACTGCTGGTCACCGACAAGGTGCATGTGCTGGCGGGTTTTGGCCTCACACCGCTGGCCTTCGCGGTCGCTCCCACGGCCACGCAGACCAAGACGCCGATGGTCGTGATGGCCGCAGCCACCTCGAGCATCCCCCAGGCCTCACCCTACATCGTGCGCAGCAGCTTCACCGTGCCACAGGTCGTGATGCCCTTGGCGGACTGGGCCTGGGACAACAAGGTCCGCACGGTTGTGAGTCTGGTCACCGACTACGCGCCAGGCATCGACTCCGAAAAATACTTCAAGGAACGCTTCACGGCCCGAGGCGGCGCGGTGATCGAGACCTTGCGCGTGCCGCTGCGCAATCCGGACTTCGCGCCCTTCCTGCAGAAGGTCCGCGATCTGCATCCTGACGCGCTCTTCACCTTCGTGCCCGCCGGCGTGGGCACGGTGCTGATGAAGCAGATCAAGGAACGCGGGCTGCCTCAGGCGGGCATCCGCGTCATCGCCGAAGGCAGCGTGACGGACGACGACATCCTTGACAGCGTGGGCGACGAGGCGCTGGGCACGGTGACTTCGCACCACTATTCGGCCGCGCACGACTCGGCCGCGAATCGCGCCTTCGTGGCGGCTTTTCGCAAAGCCGCGCCGGGCACGCGGCCCAACTTCATGGCGGTGGGCGCCTACGACGGCATGCACCTGATCGTGGAGGCCTTGCGCAAGACCCAGGGCGACACCAACGGGGACGCGCTGCTGAGCGCCATGAAGGGCCTGAGCTTTGAAAGCCCGCGAGGCCCCGTACAGATTGACGCGGCAAGCCGCGACGTGGTGCACGACATCTACATCCGCCGCGTCGAACGTCGCAAGAACATGGGCGACCAGCTCTACAACATCGAAATCGCGACCATTCCTGGCGTGAAGGACCCCGGCAAGGCCCCGTGACGACACGGTCCGACTTCAGCGATGCGCAACGGGTCTCAGACGGTTGGCGGGGAACAACAAGGCGAAGCGCGAACCCTGCCCCAGCGTGCTGTCGATCTTCAGTTCGGCGCCATGGCGCTGGGCCACGTGCTTGACGA
>JARJFC010000341.1 GCA_029310945.1 Leptospira sp. 96542 | reverse complement strand
CTGACCGCGCTGGACAATGAACGCATTGCCTTCGACGCCGAGCAATTGAGCTGGCAGAGCGACTGGCGCGGGGTGATGCAGGCCCAGGGCCGGTGCGAGCGCGAGTAGTCGAATTTATTTTTACCCGGGATATATTCAATTTGAATTTAATCCGGGTAAAATTCCGGCATGCCCAGCTATGCCGCTTTTCTCGGCCCGCGCCTCCTGGCTCGCGGCCCTTTGCCTGAGGTGGCGCAAGCCGCCGCCCTTGCCTTGCACGGCCATGCCCACGCCGCGTCCTTGCTGGTCTTCGATGCCGAAGGCCAGCAAATCGAGCTGGACTTGCGCGGCAGTCCGACCGAGGCCGCAGCGCGCGCGGCCCTGCTTGTGCCCACGGCAGCGGCGCCCCAGGCGCAAGCCGACGACAGGTCCTCCACCCCGCCGCGTTCACGGGGGCGGCCCGCGCTCGGTGTGGTGGCGCGCGAGGTGACGCTGCTGCCGCGCCATTGGGAGTGGCTGGCCTTGCAACCCGGCGGCGCTTCGGTGGCCTTGCGGCGCCTGATCGACGAGGCACGCCGCGGTGAGCGTGATGGCCCGCAGGCCGCCAGGCTCGCCGCGCGCCAGCTGGCCCGTCTGGCGCAGGAACGGTGCTACCGCTTCGTGCGTGCCATCGCAGGAGATCTGCCCGGCTACGAAGAAGGGCTGCGTGCCTTGTTCGCGGGCCAGGCGCCGGCCTTCGAAGCTGCCATCAAGGATTGGCCCGAGGATGTGCGCGCCCACGCCTGGCGATTGGGCGAGGGCGCCTTTGCGGAAAGCCCGGATGCGTGAGGCAGGGCCTGGCGGCGCATGACCGCGCATGAGGCTCCGATGGTTTGACTTGATAGAAACAGACATAACAAACACTTCCATTCCATGACACAAGAAACACACACAACAGCGTCATCCGCTTCACCGCAGCCGGGGCACCCCGCGGCACGGCCCCTGTGGAAAATCTTCTACCAATAGCCGAAAACTATGGATATTCTTATGTATCATCGAACGGGCTCTTTCAGGCTGATCTCACCTCATGTGAAAAAGATGATAAACTATAAATATTTTGAATATTTAAATGAAAGAATCAATC
>JARJFC010000340.1 GCA_029310945.1 Leptospira sp. 96542 | reverse complement strand
CAGCAGCAGGGTTTTCTTTTCGCTCATGCGCGGGATTGTGCCTTTCTTGCCGTGTGGATGGCTCAGGCGTAAGGCGTGCCCGCCATGGCGGCTTTCAGGCCCAGGGTTCCCTGATCGATCACCGCGAGAAAGGCGGTGCTCGCCTTTCTGGCGCTTCGGCTCTGCCGAAAGGTGCGGTGCGCCTGGACGAAGGCCACCGTCCACGTCGCCAAAAGCAGACCGGCCGTCAACTCGGCATCGGGGTCACCGGGCTCCCGCCTCGCGCATTCGGCCAGCGCCACCGCCATGACTTGCTCAAACTCGTCGCGCATGGCCCGGACCCTCGCCTTGAGGGTTTCGCTGCCCTCGATGGCCTCGATGAAACTCCGACTCCGTGCGGAAAACTCAACGACCGGGCTTTTTTCCGCGACCAGCCGATGCGCAAGCAGGCGCAGCGTCTCGATCGGCGCCACGCCCGGTTCGCTCTGCCTCAGCGCTTCGCGCAGCAGTTCACGGCCCTCCTCGTCGCGGTCAAAAAACATGTCCTCCTTGCGAGGGAAATGGTTGAACACCGTCATTCGCCCAACGTTGGCGGCTGCCGCGATTTCGTCCACCGTCACATGATCGAAGCCCCGCTCCAGGAAAAGACGTGTGGCGGTGTCGGAGATGCCTTGCCGCATGGCGAGGCGGTTGAGGGATCGTCGGTCGGATGGCATCTGCATGTTTTTATTGTACTGAGTACAATTAATGTACCAAGTACATATTTGTACCCGATACACAAAACAAACGGAACTCGAGATGAACAAGTCCCTGATCGTCATCTTCACAGCCATCGTCCTGGACGCCGTAGGCATCGGCCTGATCTTCCCAATCCTGCCCGCGCTGCTACAGGACGTGACTCACGCAGGCAACGTGGCTCCTTACATCGGCCTCATGACGGCCCTCTACGCGGTCATGCAGTTCATCTTCGCGCCGGTGCTCGGCTCGTTGAGCGACCGGCTGGGCCGACGCCCTGTGCTGCTGATCTCACTTGCCGGTGCGGCCGTCAACTACCTGTTCCTGGCCTTGGCATCCAGCCTCTGGATGTTGCTGCTCGGCCGCGCCATCGCGGGCCTGACCAGCG
>JARJFC010000033.1 GCA_029310945.1 Leptospira sp. 96542 | reverse complement strand
AAATTGTCAATATACAAGACAAATTAAAAGAAACATTAAAGAAACTTATGTTAGATCAATTCTTTGGTCTCTAAAGATACTTATGAATTCTTTAAGTTTTAGGTTAAAAAATTGAAAACCACTCATTCCTTTTGAGTGGTTTTTTTATTTTCCAATGGTCTTATAAAAAATCCAAAACCTGCTCGCTGTTTTTTGAATCTCCTATTTTCGATTGCTTTTCATTTAGAAATAAATTATGTTCTTCTGTTATGTTCAAAACAAGACCATTATTTTTTAACTGGTTGAAACTCACCCATTTGACAAAGGGTTTATCCGATAATGAAGCGCGTGCGGTAAAAATCACCGCAAATTTCCAGTTCATTATGTTCTTAGTTCCCACAATTCTAATGCCAGTTATTTTTTTTACAGAACCTCCTGAAACACATACATTTTCTTTTATACATTATTTTTTGTTGGTCATTCCGTTGGGCATCGCACGCTATTTATTACATAAAAGGCAATTTACAATTGGTGCTGTCATCACCTTGGTAACATGTAATTATCATATCGTTGCACTTACCTATGCACAACCGGATGATCCTGCTCCTTTTGGGTTTATAATTTTTGCCATCATTCCATTTTTGATTTTCCAACGTCAGAATGTTTTTCTCCGATGGTTTTTCGTTTTGATGTCATGTTTTTTATTTTTAACATCACAATATTATTATAAAATACTTGGTGCGAGTGGGTTGTTTGGGTCTCCTAAGTGGGTGGTAGAAGCTGATTTTCTCCTTCCACCTTTAGTTTTGATGTTTATATTTTTATTTCTTTTGATCAATCAATTTGTTAAGGCAGTCAACTTAGCAGAAGACAAACTTTTGGCAGAACATAAAAAATCTGAATCATTACTTTTGAACATTCTACCAAATGATGTTGTTCACGAATTAAAACAAAATGGAATCAGTAAACCTCGTCACTTTCCTTCGGCTACAGTATGTTTCACCGATTTTGAAGGGTTTACAAAGATTGCTGAATCTTTATCTCCAAATGAATTGGTAGAGGAACTAGATCGTTGTTTTTCTTATTTTGATAGTTTGATGGAACGTTATAAATTAGAAAAATTAAAGACCATAGGTGATAGTTATATGTTTGTTGGCGGTATTCCAAAAACAAATACCACTCATGCAGTTGATTCTGTTATGGCCGCACTTGAAATCCAAGCGTTCATGAACCAAATGAAGGAAATCAAAAAAGCCCAAGGTCTACCTTATTGGGAACTACGATTGGGCATCCATTCAGGAGAATTGATTGCTGGTGTGATTGGTGACAAAAAATTTGCATACGATGTTTGGAGTGATACAGTGAACACTGCCAGTCGTTGTGAATCCTCAGGTGTAACAGGAAAAATCAATATTTCGCAAGCCACTTATGAATTGGTAAAAGATTTTTTCCAATGCGAATACCGAGGCGAAATACCAGCAAAACACAAAGGAAATATAAAAATGTACTTTGTGGAAGGGCTACTACCCGAATTGCAACGAGAAGGACACACACAAATTCCTAACCAAGAATACAACAGACGTTATGCAAACATTGTCTCGGGTTAGTTATAATTTTACTTAAAACAAATTGAAAATTGTCACATCATGCCACAAGCTACGACCACCCCACTCCATTGAGCCTCGCAATACTCAGATTTGTTTTCATTTATAATCATACAAAGTTGGTGGATTTTCCAAGCCCCCTCACATTCTTTTTTTTTTGTATCCGTAGAACAATGGAGGCAAAAAAAAAGAGTAAAAAATATTTAAAAACCCTCATTTTTGAGATCCGCATCCATCATAATTTTAACCAATTCTTTGAATTTAACTTTTGGTTCCCAACCTAACTGGCGTTTTGCTTTTTCTGGGTTGCCGATGAGAAGTTCCACTTCGGTTGGTCTGTAGTATTTTGGATCGATTTTAACAAGGGTTTGGCCAGTTTTTTTGTCCTTACCTATTTCGTTTTCGGCCTTACCTTCCCAAACCACTTCAAAACCAGCAATTTTAAAAGCCTCTTCGATGAATTCACGAACTGTATGGGTTTCATTTGTTGCAACAACATAATCGTCCGCTTTGTCTTGTTGCAACATCATCCACATCATTTCCACATAGTCGGGAGCATAACCCCAATCTCTTTTGGAATCGATATTTCCCATTGTGATGAATGGGAGTTTTCCTGCTTTCACTGCGGCAACACCTAATGTTACTTTTCGTGTAACAAACGTTTCTCCACGGCGAGGTGATTCATGATTGAATAAAATTCCATTAGATGCGTGCAAATTGTACGCTTCACGATAATTGACAACTGCCCAATAAGCATATAGTTTTGCCACAGCATACGGGGACCTAGGATAAAAAGGTGTTTTTTCTGTTTGGGGAACTTCCTGAACAAGCCCATACAATTCAGATGTAGAGGCTTGGTAAAAGCGAGAATTGATGCCTGTTTGTTTGATTGCATCCAAAATTCGAAGAGTTCCTACAGCATCCACCTCGGCTGTGTATTCTGGCACTTCAAAGGAAACCTGGACATGGGATTGTGCTGCCAAATTGTAAATTTCGCTTGGTTGGATTTTTTCTAAAATGCGATTCAAATTGGAGGAATCGGTCATATCCCCATAATGGAGATGGAGATTTTTGTTTCCATGCAGGTGTTCAATCCGATTGCGATTGAAAAGACTGGTTCTTCGGACGATCCCATGTACTTCATATCCCTTGTCCAAAAGGAGTTCGCTTAAATAAGAGCCGTCTTGCCCAGTGATGCCTGTGATGAGTGCTTTTTTCATAGAGTCAGAAATCAGTTTTTTTGCCAAAGGGGGGAAAGAAAAGGAAAAATGAGACCTTAGACCCCAAATCCTCCAAAAAGTTGAGCGGAATTGGTTTTGCCATACCCATCCAATCTGGAATTGTGACAAATATTACAGATATGTTACGATATTTCCGGGCAAAGAAGGCCGCACTTCTCGCCATTTCGATTTTGGCAACATTCAGTTCCCCCATTTTTGCGGAAGGAGAGGAACAAAAACCGCAAGAGGTTTCCACCACCCAAAAACCCAAATTTGAAACGGGGCTTGGCAAAGGGATCCAAGCTACCTCTGAAGACGGAAAACACAATATCCAGCTCCGGTTTCGGTCGCAAATCCAAGGAAACCAATCCTTGCAGTTGGATCCTTCGGAAAGCACCACAAATTTCCTAATCCGACGGACGAGGATCGCCGTCAAAGCAGGTTTATTCAATGATCGGTTCCTTGTGAATCTCCAAATGGGTTTTGCCGAACGCGACTTAGAATCCCAAAAACCTAACAACCTGCGGGATGCAAACATCATCTACAACGAATTCAGAGACGTAAAACTTGCCTTTGGACAAATGAAAGTTCCATTCAGCAGGCAACGTTGGAATTCCTCCAGTGCTTTGCAGTTTGTCGATCGGTCTTATATTTCGGGAGAACTCAACCTAGATCGGGATGTGGGTGCCTATTTGTTTTCGGAAGATCTATTTGGTATGAAACGCAAGTTTGCTTACTATTTGGGTGCTTTCGGAGGAAACGGTAGAAACCGTGCAGAAAGAAAAACACCTGGTGTGTTAACTGTAGCTCGATTCATTTATTCTCCGTTTGGTGGAATTTCCAAAACGGGTACTGATAACGATTGGTTGGCAGAAGTTGATTTTATTCGTTACAAAGAACCAAAATTGGCACTTGGGGCATCGGGAGCTTATAATAAAAATTCAGACCGGTCTTTGAGTACACATGGAACTGAGTTTACGTTTGCAAGATTCGACTACAGCCACGCCACGGCAGATCTTTATTTTAAATGGTTGGGTTTTTCGTTTCAATATGAATGGCTTTGGAGACGAGCAAATACTGCTTATACTGAAAAAAATGTAAATTCAGTATTATCAAGAGAATATTCTAGGAGTGGACAAGGTTATTTTGTACAATTAGGATATTTATTTACAAGCCAATACGAATTGAGTTTGCGTTTTGGCGAGTTTAAACCACTGGGAGAAACAGATCCTAATCTTCGTTATTCGAGAGAAGTTGGAGGAGCTTTATCCTATTATTTTGCAGAACACAACCTAAAGTTCCAAACCGATTATTTTTATTATACAGGCCTTCCAACTGTTTCAGAAGGAGACCATGTTGTCCGAGCCCAGATGCAGGTGTTTTATTAAAATGAACGATAAGATGATTCGAATTTTTCTTTGTTTTGTTTGTTTCGTTTTACTAGGATTTTGTAAATCGCAAGTGAATGAAAAAATAGAAAATAATACAAACCAATGTATCAATACTTTTTTGCTTGCGGAAGCAAATGCGGGGCGGTCGGGGTTTTCTGGAACTTTTGAATTTTTATCTTCCTGTTCCGCAACTTCAAACTATTCACCATCTTGTATTGAATATTATGCAACGAGTTCAAAAACAATTACTTGTGCCCCTGGTTATACAAAATCATCTGCAAAATGTTCTACTCAAAATCTAATTGGTGTTTGTCGGTATCAGCCCGATGGTATCACAACAGAAGTGAACACAATTGTATTTGCCAAACCAAATGATACAAAAGAAGAAGCAATCAACAAATGCCAAACCATTTCATCCAACGGAATTTTTACCGAAAATTATCTGAGACCAAATGAAAGGATGACTTCTTTTGACATTCTCTTTACAAATTTTTATCTCTGTTACGAAAAGGCGCAAAAAAACTAAACAAGAAATATTTTTCTTGCAAATCATTCAATTTCTCAGATAAACCTTCCTTGCTATGGCAGGAGAAAAAATCTATGAAATGTTGTGGGATTGCGAATACTGTGGTTCTAAAAAACTTCTAGGCAAAACTCATAGGCATTGTCCGCAATGCGGAGCCACACAAGACCCAAATCGACGTTATTTTCCAAGTGAATCGGAAAAGGTAGCCGTCACAGACCATGTATATTATGGAGCCGATAAGGTTTGTCCGTTTTGCCAAACCCCGAATGGTGCCAAAGCAACATTCTGTGGAAACTGCGGTGGTTCATTGGACGGATCAGTTTCTGTAAAACGAAAACAAGATCTACCTGAAAGTCCAGACACAAGTTCGGAATTACCAAAAGATTCACTGGCCTTTGAAAATTCAAAATTCATCAAACCACATCCGAAAACCCCCAAGTGGGTTTTATGGGCCCTCGGAAGCCTCGTATTTTTTGGAATAGGGTTTTTCTGTTTGGGTGTTTTTTGGACTGAAAAAGTTGAACTGGAGCTAACACAACATGAATGGACACGTAGCATAGCCATAGACAAATTCAAACCTGTAAGCGAATCAGAATGGTGTGATTCTATGCCACGGGGTTCTTATAATGTGAGCCGGAGTCGAGCCGTCCGAAGTTACAATCAAGTTCCCGATGGTCAGGAATGCCGCACTGTCCGTTCCGATCGAGGGGATGGAACTTTTGCAGAAAGTGAGAGTTGTTCCACAAAGTACAGAGAAGAACCTGTATATGACTCTATGTGTTCTTATTCCATTGATAAGTGGGTATTTGATCGAAACTCGGAAGCAAAAGGGTTTGGAACAAACGAAGAACCTTATTGGCCAATACCAAAAATACGTGAATGTTCTACCGATCGTATCGACTGCGAAAGATTAGGTGGTAGGTCAGAAAAATACGTAATCCATTTTATTGAGGTTTCAGGGGATACAAAGGGTGAAAAACACGACTGTGAATATAAAGAAAATGAATGGAAATCATTAAAACCTAACAAGGTATACATTTCGGATAAATCAGTGATTTTTAATTATATAACGTGCGATACCATAAGCGCAAGAGATCGAACCAAAACGGAGGATTAAAGATGGACCAAACTTGGTTACAAACAACTTTAGAACGATTTAGAAATGAAGAAGGACCTGTTAGAAAATTTCTAAAAGAAACAGCAATTTTTGCTGAAGCTTTTGCCAACCAAGAGTTTGAAAAAACAGATCTTTTGGTCCGTAAAGAAATTGGAAAAATACTCACATCTTTTAAAGAACATTTTCGTAAACTGGAAGAGAGTTTTGTTCAAAAAGCACAAATCCAAAATATCGGAAAAACAAATCCGGCTACCACAGTTTTGGATCGAATCATCATGAAAGTGAATTCTGCAGGTTATGGTTTGAATGGACTGGGTGTTGGTTTCAAAGCCACACAAACAGAACTAGAAACTGTTTTAAAACATGATTTCGGAATGATAGAAAACTTAAGTGGCATTGAAAAAGAGCTACTAACAAACGTTCCACAAAATTTTTCAGAAAATCCAGAACAAACAATCCAATCGGTAAACAAACTTTTATCTGATTTTGAAACGCAGTTTGAAGCTAGAAACCAAATATTTACAAAAACAAAGTAAGGAATTAAATATGGCATTAATAGATAGAATAAAATTTGAAGGCAAACCAAACGAAATTGTATGGAAATACCCATCCGACGAAATAAGCACAGCCGGCCAACTCATCGTAGATGAAAATTTAGAAGCAATTTTTTTTAAAGAAGGGCGGGCTCTCGATTCTTTTGGACCAGGGACACATACTTTAAAAACAGGCAATATTCCTATTTTGGAGGCTCTCGTTAACCTTCCGTTTGGTGGAAAAACTCCCTTCACCGCAGAAGTTTATTACGTAAATAAATCAATATTTGCGATGAAATGGGGAACTAACACTCCCATCCCACTCGAAGATCCGAAATACAAAATTGTATTGAATATCCGAGCATTTGGGGATTATAAATTTCGAGTCAAAGATCCCAGAGCATTTTTATTGAATGTTGTGAAAGGTGGTAACCGAACCACAAATGAATCCATTGACGAATTTTTAAAACCAAACATTGTCAGAAGCATTGGTGACTTTATTTCTGAAGTTATATTGAATAATAATACTTCGGTTGTGGAGATCAACAAATACCGTGACGAAAGTTCCACAGCAGGTAAAGTAAAACTATCTCCCGAATTTGAAAAATATGGCCTAGACCTAACAGAATTTAATGTGTCTTCGGTTAACTTTGATCAAAATGATACGAACTACCAAAGAATTCAAAAAATAATTACCGATAAATTTGAAATCGATATGTTAGGTGATAAATACCAACAGAAAAAAATGTTTGATATGGGACAAGCTGCCGCAGAAAACCAAGGCCAAGGTGGAGGAGCTATGGGTGCAGGTATGGGCATGGGAATGGGTATGAACATGGCCAATATGATGGGGGGTATGATGAACCAAACACAAACGGGAAATCAAAACCAAACACCAGATGCAAATGACCCAGCGACAAGAATTGCCAAACTAAAAACTCTACTTGACCAAGGCCTAATCACTCCTGAAGAGTTTGAAACCAAAAAGAAAGAAATCATTGCTGCGATGTAAAAACCAAGTTTTGCCTAGTTTTCACATCAACATTTGAAAGCGAATGGATTTTATTTCACCGCCAAACGGAAAATTTTTTCCATCGTTTTTTCTGGGCGCCTCGGATTTGTTAGATGATAGGAGTGCATACAAAACCCGACCGGGCGGCTCCGGGGTTCGCTAAACGCTCCCGTCTGCCTTCGGCAGACCAAGCCCTTGCGCTACCCTGGCGCGGGCTTAATTTTTGAATCTACTACAAGGGGAATTTGTATCAATACTTTTAGAAAATAGTTTTTGCTAGAGTTTAAGGCGATTGACGAAATCGAGTATGCTCGGCAAATTTTAAAATTAAGAGTGAAAATGAACAAAGGACTATTTTACAACCTCGATGAGATTAACTTCTCATTAAAAGAAAAACAACCTTTGGAAAAGTTGTCCCACAATAAAGCAGTCTTAACACATTATTTACATAACATGCACAACGGTGTTACTGCGACTTTTGAAAAAGAAGCAATTAAAATCATAGAAAGATATGTGAAATTCAAAGATTCAGTTACTACAACAGTAGGCACGAGTCGTGCGATCGAACAATTTCTCTTTGAAGTAGATAATGTACCCTTTCCGCCAAATAAAAAATATAAGTTTACTTTTATTGACCTATTCGCTGGAATTGGCGGCTTTAAGTTAGCAATGCAGAATTTGGGTGGCAAATGCATATTTGCATCAGAATGGGACAAGGAAGCTCAAAAAACATACCTCGCCAATTTTGGCGAAGTTCCTTTCGGAGATATTACTAACTCTGATGTGAAAAGCTATATCCCAAAAAATTTTGATATTCTATGCGCAGGTTTTCCATGCCAAGCGTTTTCAATTGCAGGTAGAAGAGGTGGATTTGAAGATACCCGTGGGACTTTATTCTTTGAAGTAGCAGATATAATTAAGAAATCCAAACCTAAGGCAATTTTTTTAGAAAATGTAAAAGGACTTATCAGCCATCAAAGGGGGGCGACACTTGAAACAATCTTGAATGTTCTAAGGAATGATCTCAATTATATAGTTCCTGATCCAAAAATAATAAATGCCAAAGACTTTGGAGTTCCGCAAAATAGAGAACGAATTTTCATTGTAGGCTTTAGGAAAGGCATTGATATCTCAAAATTTCAATATCCACTACCTCTTCCAAATAAAAAAAAATTTGGGGATATAAAAGAATCTAGGACCGTACCAACAAAATATTACCTTTCAAAACAGTATCTAAAAACATTGAGAGCGCATAGAGAAAGACATTCAAAGAAAGGGAATGGCTTCGGTTATGAGATCATCGAAGAAAATTCAATTGCAAATGCCGTTGTTTGTGGAGGAATGGGTCGGGAAAGAAATTTAGTTATTGATAAACGCATAACAGATTTTAGGCCTCAAACAAACATTAAAGGCGAAGTTAATCGAGAAGGAGTAAGAAAAATGACTCCTAGGGAATGGGCTCGGCTACAAGGATTTCCTGATAATTTCAAAATTCCAGTATCCGATGCTTCTGCGTACAAACAGTTCGGTAATTCAGTAGCTGTTCCTGCCATTCAAGCAACTGGTCTGGAAATTTTAAAAAGTTTAGGAATAGAATAATGTTTAGAGGCAATAAAGGCGAATGGAGCGAAGTATATGCACTTTTAAAACTTCTTGGAGATGGTATTGTTTATAGTGGCAATGATGATTTAACTGCGAATAAAGACCTCTTTTTTCCAATTCAGCGAATAGTTAGAAATGAGAATGAAGGCATTTTTGAATACGAAATCAAAGAAAAAATGATAGAAGTACATGGAGGACAGAAAATAATCAAAATCCCTCCGAAAAAAATATTAGAAATTTCTAAACAACTATTCAGCAGCATTCAAGAAGCTGATGGTACATTTACTTTACCCGATATTGAAGTCTTTCTTCACTCAATTCATTGTTATTCATTGAAAGCAAAATCTGTCGATAAAACAGATATAAGACTTTTCATACATGATATTCGTACTAGACTGTCTCATCTCCTTGGTTTCAGTATTAAATCGCAGTTAGGTTCAGCATCCACACTTTTCAATTCTAATAAAAATGGAACTAACTTTAAGTTTCTATTATCTGGAGAAATAAATGATAAGACTATTCAAACAGTAAACGAAACTAGAAAGTTTTATGAAAAATTTGAAATTTTACGATCTTTAAACATTGAGGCTAAATTCGTTGAGGTGAAAAGTAGTGTATTCAAGAACAATTTAATATTAATTGATTCAAATCTGCCAGAAATTATTGGCAATTTAGTATTACAATTTTATAGTTCACAAGATTCAACTATTGCGAAACTTACCGAAACCTTGACAGAAAAAAACCCTATCAGATTTGATTTAAATTCTGGTCATGATTTTTATAGTCATAAGATTAAGCGATTCTTATCAGATATTGCCCTTGGATTTACTCCAGGTAAAAATTGGAATGGAAAGTATGATGCAAATGGAGGATACCTAATTGTTAAAAATGACGGTGATATTATTTGTTACCATATATATGATAGAACCCAATTTGAAGATTATATGTTTAATAATACTAAGTTGGATACCCCAAGTCCAAATCGCCATGTTTTTGGAAATATATATCAAGAAAATTCCAATCATTACATCGATTTAAATCTGCAGATAAGATTTATCAAATAATTTCAGCTTACCGTTAACCTACCAATTTAATCAAAATCCCAATCAAAGTACAAACACCTATGATTTCCAAAAGTTTTCGTTTAAAATAAAACTGTAGGGTAAGGGCAATCAAACATATAATGACCGCAAAATAATCGATAGACGATACTTCTGGATACTCAAAATCCAAACCAAAACTAGAAAATTGGTGCGACTGTAAAAATAATGCTTTCAGGACAAACCAGATCGATAAATTAAAAATTACACCCACAACGGAAGCTGTGATGGCCGCCAAAGCATCGGAAAAAATTTTTTGGCCTCGGATGAATTCAACATAAGGGGCAAAGGTAAATATCCATAAAAAACAAGGAGCGAAGGTCATCCATGTAGACAAAACAGAACCCAAGAATGCAGAAAAATAAGGACTGAGCACTCCTGGAAAACGATAAGCTCCCATAAAACCCACAAACTGCACGGTTTGGATGAGTGGCCCTGGAGTGGTTTCTGCCATGGCCAGTCCGTCAAGCATCTCCGCAGCTTGCAACCAACCATACACCTCCACTGCTTTTTGTGCCACATAGGTCAAAGCGGCATAGGCACCACCAAAAGTTACCATTGACATTTTGCTAAAAAATATATTTTGAGTGTGCAGTGTTGAATTTTCACCAAACACAAACAAAACTAAAAAAATCGGCGCCCACCAAACAAATAACCAGATTAATACTGTTTTCAAAGTCTGATCCCATTTAGGTTTAGCGTTTAACTCTTGTTCTTCCGTTGTATTTCTATTTTTTTGCAACTTGCCATACAAAACACCAATGATACCAGAAAGAATCACAACAATCGGAAATGACAGGTTAAAAAAGAACAAAGAAATAAATGCAAAACTTGCCATACTCCAGTAAAACCCAGAACGTAATGATTTTTTTGAAATTTTGTAAAGTGCAGCGGTGACAATGGCGATGATGGCTGGTTTCATTCCATAAAACAAACCTTGGACAAAGGGTACATCGTAAAAAATTACATAAAGATAGGATAGTAACAAAATGGACAAAAAACCTGGCAAAATAAAAAGCCCACCTGCGATGAGCCCACCTTTCCATTTATCCATAAGCCAACCCATATAGGTTGCCAACTGTTGTGCTTCAGGGCCTGGCAAAAGCATACAAAAGTTCAATGAATGCAAAAAACGTTCTTCAGAAACAATTTTCTTTTCTTCCACCACAAGTTTATGAATGACTGCGATTTGGCCAGCTGGTCCACCAAAACTATTGGCAGCAACGAATGCCCAAATTTTTAACTGTTCTCTCGTAGAAATAGGATTCATCGATTCACCTTATCGAATATAATTTTATCAAAACTAAAAAAACCTGCACCAACAAACAAAAGATAAATGCATGTGAATATCATGGCAAGGTCGTTTCGTGATTCATGCGCAAATGTCAAGAACCCCTTCGAAACAAAGCCGACAAAAATTCGAATAATGATCACCGTATTACTTTGAATTGTTGAAAGTGATCTAGTCCAAAATTTCACCGATGAGTTCCTTAAGTTTGATTTTTGCGTCCTTTAATTCCTTTTTGCCTTTAATGGTGATTTTATAATACCGTCTTTTGGTTTTACCAATTTGTTCGTCACGCGAAATGAGTAAGCCATTTGACTCTAAAGATTTAAATACAGGATAGATTGCTCCAGGGCTAATGGAATACCCATGTTCTTTTAATTCTTCGATCATCCAAGCGCCATAGACTTCGCCAAACAAACAATGGTGCAAAATATGGATTTTAATAAAACTGGAAAAAAAACTATTAATTCGCAAATCAGTATCGATTTTCGTAATCGAAATTCGTGTGTCAAATATTATTTAAAATCCTAAATTGACAAAAAAACTTCAAAATTTTTGAGGGAACCTGGCAGCCTAGGAAAACAGACGTTTGATTTCTTCGAGGTTTGCCTCAGCTTCTCTTTCACCTTTGTCGATGATTTCTTGATAACGAACAAAATCAAAAAGTTGGAATTCTTCCAAATGAAAATGTACGAACAAATCCATTTTGGGACGTTTGAGTCTTGTGATCTCTCTGCCTTCCAAAGTGATGGTTCGTGTCATGATTTGCAAAATGGGTGGGTATTTTAAGGTATCCCAAATATAACGAAAAAAACCTTTTTCTGTTGTGTTACGATCTTCAAATAATTTAACAGGTACTATCTCTTGCAATGGAGATACATTGATTCCAAGCACAACATCTGCACCCTTCGAACGAATCAAACTTTCTGGAACATTATTGATCATTCCACCATCCACAAGAATTTTTTCACCCAAACGATAAGGAGGAAAGGCACCAGGCAAACTCATGGCACTTGTAAGAGCTTCTGTGATTGGCCCTTGGTCAAAAATATGTTCTTTGCCCGTCTGTAAATCCACAGCGGAGGTAGCAAAAGGTAAAGGCATCTCTTCAATCCTTTGGTCACGGAAAGCAGCCTTTAACATTCGTTTCATTCGTTTCCCTTTAAAAAAGGCAACTACAGGAAGAGTTGGATCAAACGCACTTTCCAACCCACCAAAAAATTGTTTAATGAGTTGTTCGATTTCTTCGGGAGGATTTTTACGAGCGTAAAGTGCCGCAATCACAGCACCCATCGAAGCACCAGAAACATAATCAAAACGGATCCCTTCCCTGTGCAAAACTTTGAGTAATCCCACATGAGCAAGTGCACGGGCGCCACCACCACCTAACGCTAAACCTCTCGTTTTAGAAACTAAATATCTCGCCAAAGTATCTTTTTGATAGAATGTTTTGATACTTTCATCTTGTGGAAGGTAACTTTTACGAACACCGTCTTCCATCATACGAATGGCACGACCATTAAAATTACGAATTCGTCCTTTCCAAAAATTTACGATTTCTTCTTTTTCGCGGTAAAAACGTTCCGGATCCTGCTCCCAAACCACAATAAAATCGGCCTGGACAACTAAATATGGCAAATCGGTTCGTTTGACAGTTTCATCATAATAGATATGAACTATGGGCGTCTTCAATCTAACGTCAGTTAAATATTCGGAAATTCGTGTAGGATCCATACCCACAAAGGTAGAAATAGGAATGGCAGTTGAAAGTTTACGAGTGGCTTCTCCATATTCTTCCAAAAACATATTGATTTTTTCTCTAAAATTATATTCAGGTTCCAGTGGAATATGGATACACAATCTACGTATACCGCCAAATTTTTCTGACTTTGTATTGATATCCAAATGTTCACGCATCCGTGAACCCATCATCTGAATGATGTTTTGCGCCAAAATTTTTTCTTGGGCAGCTAATTGTAAAAATAATTTACCATCTAACACATACACTAAAGTATCTATGACAGCAATGGCAGAAGTAGAATGATTGGAACTGGAAATGAGTGAGTTTTCTGCAAGTACTTGACCAGAACCAATGTAAACTTGTTTTTGACCAGCAACGTTTTCGAGTAAAATTTCACCATAACGAATGATATAGATAGACTCCGAAGTTTCACCCTTATAATAAAGGGCTTCATGGCTTCGGATGAGTTTTTCTTTTACATTACTAGCAATCCTTGAAAGAACAGATGGTGGCAGTTTTTTAAACAACTCAACAGACTTTAAAAATTTCTGTATGGCCTGTTTTTCTAATTCTGTTCGTTTCATGATTGCCTCTATATTAGATTCGTATGTTTACCCACTCCTTACGACGAAATTTTCCGACAAAGAGGACTGCGAGGAGTAAAATCCAGATAAAAAATGCAGACCAGATGCCAAGAGTGCCCCATTTGAGTACTATCCCGAAAAGGTAGGCCAATGGTAACATAATTAAAAAGGAAACGATGAGATACACTACCATCACATAGTACATCATCCCCGCACTCCGTAATGCAGAACCAACAACCATATGATAAGCATCTCCTACTTGGATGAGGGCAACAATGACAAGACCTGGGTAAGCTACCTTCATTACAGCAGGCACATCAGTGAACAATGAGATAAGCCATGGTCCAAACACGATGAAAAAAATACCCATACTCCCCATAACAATGGCTGAGAAGGTTGCAGAACGCATAGTTCCTTCATACGCCAAACGTTTTTTGCCCTGCCCCATCGCTTGACCCAGAATGGTCGTGGCAGCGATACCAAATGAAAAACCTGGCATAAACGATAAACTAAGGCATGTTAAAACAACACCTGCCGATGCCAGGGTTGTGGTGCTAATCATTCCTGCAATTTTATAAAACCCAGAAAATGAAAAGTTAACGAGCGTTCCTTCCAGTGCAGGTGCAAAACCAACTACACATAATTCTTTGATGATGGCATAACTTGGTGCAAAAATTTTGTATCGAAAATAAATGCGTACGTCTTCGCGAAAAAAATAAAATACGACAACCAAAAGAGCAGGCACTGAGGAAAGTGAAGAGGCGATGGCCGCACCCTTAACACCCATAGCAGGAAAACCTAAATTTCCAAAAATCAAAACCCAATTGAAAAAGATATTGGTGACAGATGCGGTGATAGAAGATATCATACCCACTTGTACGATTCCAATCCCATCAAAAAAACCTCGCAACGCAAAACCCACAAAGAATAAAACTGTTCCTAAAAATCGGTAAGAGAGATATACACCAGCAGCATCGATCACCGCAGGGTCATCCCCAATCCACAACATGATGTCGGGTGAGTATAAAAATCCATACCAAGAAAGCACAAGCCCAATGGCAAACGAAACATAGAGGGAATTGATGAGGGTGATGCCCACACCGCGCAAGTTCTTTTCGCCAAATCGACGTGCAACGATGATCTGCACCGCCATCGAACCACCCATGAGAAAGGCAAAAATGGAAAAATAAACCATTCCACCGAAGGAAACAGCCGCAAGGGGAACCTCACCGAGTTTACCCACCATCGCAGTGTCCGCAATCATAATGGCCGTATAACTGATCATTCCGAAAAAAACAGGGATTGCCAAACCGAGAATTTTCTGATTCAATCGAGTGGGCTTCAAGATCCGTCTAATTTTGTGAAGCATAGTTTCGTCATTTTTTTATGTATTGCGATCTACACAACCACCTTTATGGATGTTTACCCCCTGAAACTTTGTTTCGGATTGGAAAATCAAACCCAAATCCTCGTTGGGAATTGTATCTTGATTCTTTTGAATCTGCGTATGGAATCAAAATCAAACCACAAACCTTCTTTGAAGAATATGCAGATTCCAAAACCTTTAAAAATTTATATCATTTTCGTGAAAAAGCTCCCTTCTCTCATTTCCAAGCAAAGTTCAACTTAATCATCGCACTTGTGAAGTTTGATGAAAATGAAATCCGCGAAGTAACACAGGATATACTTTTGGCACATGCCCAAGACAAAGTGAGTTATGCCGAGTATAGGTTAATGTTTGGAAAGGAAGAAAACAAAGAAATATTCTATTCAAAACTCATGGCCTCAGTGGAAGGCCTGACACTGGGCGAGGAAAAATCAAAAAAAGAAGGAATGCCCATCCAAGGAAAACTTGTAATGTCACTCCATAGAGATCTTAATTTTGAAAGGCATTATGACTGGATGAAAAATTGGATGGAAAAAGAATCATTACTAAAAGAGTATTTGGTGGGTATTGATTTTTGCCATGTAGAAGAAGGTTATCCGCCAAAAAACAAAAAACAATTTTTTCAATCGGTTTTAAAAGACAATCGTTCCGAACCTTCCACTGCACTTTCGATTCTTTATCATGTTGGTGAAAGTTTCAAAGACAAAACTCCTTTTTCGGCTGTTAGGTGGGTTTTGGAATCAGCAGAAAATGGAGCGCACAGATTGGGTCACGCACTCGCACTTGGCATTGATTCTGATTTTTTTCTAGGTGAAGAAAGAACAGAACTTGTATCAGAAGCAAAAGACCAAACAGAATTGGAGCTGAATAAATACGAAACTATCTCAAGTTTTGGTCCGTATTTTACAAAAAAAGAAATTGAAGATCGTTGGAAAGAATTGAACCAAAAAGAAGATTCGGAAAGCATCACCTCCATCTTTGATGAATCAAAGTCACAGTCTCTCCATACATTTCAAAATTATGCGATGAGTCAAATTGCAAAAACAAATGTTGTGATCGAGTCCTGTCCATCTTCCAACCTGTACATTGGAATGTTGGAATCTCACAAAGACCATCCTATCACAAGATTTTTAGCAAACGACATCAAACTCACAATTGGTTCCGATGACCCTGGTCTTTTTGGAACCACACTTTCGGAAGAATTTGCGCATGCCCACACAGCGGGAGTGAGGGAAATGGATTTAGAAACCATCAGGTCCCAATCCTTTGCCTACACATCGTCAAAACTTTCGGGTCGTGAATTGAATTGACCTTTTGGCTCCCCATCTAAACTGGAAAGTATGCGCCTTTTGGTTCGCAATTTTTTATTGGTTATTGTCTCATTGGGTGTGGCGCTTCCTCATTTTGCCCAAACCAAAGAGGGGTTTTACGATACCAATAATTACGATTTGAGAAACCTTCCCAAGTCAGATCCCGAATCCAATATCTTAGTGGATGTTCCGCAACCACCTAAGTTTGACAAACCCACACTCGCTACACCAAAAAATGTGAAAACCGAGTATTCTGGGTTTGAAGGGATTCCTGGGGCTGGGGCACTGATGAACCGATCGGGCAATCTAAATTTGAACACAGTCAATCCGAGCACACTTCTCAATAATTCAAATTCACCCATTAACCCACTCACTGGCGAGATCAACGAACAAGCATTACAGAATCAGTTGCAAAAAAGCAGAACCAAAAAAGAATCTGAAAAGAAAAAACGAGAAGACTTTGATGAAGACGCCGTTTATGAAGAAACAAAGTTTAGACGGGCATATATTATTTTTTTTCTCACATTCCCATTTGCATTGGGTGCTTCATCAATACTAGCAAGTGCTTTGGCAGTGGAAAAAGTAGCAGCAGGGAGTGTCATTATCATTACAGGAACAACGGGTTTGTCGGGAGCCAATGTTTATTTGGATCAAAAACAACTCGAAGAATATAGAGAAAAGAAAAAACAATTAGCAAACCAAACTCCATGAAACTAAAAAAGTTTTATGTTTTTTTGATCCAATTTTTCAAAGAACTCGAAACCAAACGCCACCAAGTCAGAAAAACTTATTTAGAAAACTATCGCAAATACGGTAGGTTTTTATACACATTATCTGGATTTGTTTCTTTATTTATACTCATTATCGAATTTGGATTTTTTTATCCAGAAGAATGGAAAGAATTTTTAAAACTCACTATAACTTATGTAGTTCTTTTTTTTCTATTTTACGAGTTCGTGTCGATAACTTTTACTTCCTTACCATTATTTGAATATTTATTAAATCATAAAATTGAAATTGTCATTATAACACTCGTTTTTTTAGAAATCGTCTTCGAAGAAGATCTAACATTATTTTTGAAACAATACCACTTAACATCTGGGGATAGTGCCCTTGTATTTTTATCTGTCACACAAATTCTATTTCTATTTTCTAATTTGGCTCACTTCTTCCGACTCTCACATACCTATGATACAAAAAAATTAAACCCATCCATACTCTTTGTTTTTTCTTTTGCCGCTATCATTGGATTTGGAATTTTATTTTTGATGTTTCCTAAATCCACAACGGGAGAGGTGAAATTCATTGACATTTTGTTCACTACCATTAGTGCCACTTGTGTCACAGGTCTTTCCACTATAAACATAAGCAATGATTTTACATTTTCAGGCCAATTGGTAATATTATTTTTGATTCAAATTGGTGGCCTCGGCCTAATGACTCTCACAAGTTTTTTTTCGATCTTTCTTGCTGGTAAAGTTTCAGTCAAAGACACACTCCTTATTAAAGATCTTTTGTCTGAAGAAACAATGGGCAAAGCAAAACTAATCTTAAAACAAATTACAATCCAAACTTTTGTTATCGAATCCATTGGAGCAATTTTACTTTTTTTTCATATCCCAGATAACATCAATTTATCGATTACGCAAAAAATTTACTATGCAATCTTTCATTCTATTTCTGCATTTTGTAATGCGGGTTTCAGTTTGTTTGAAAACGGATTACAAACAGAAGGATTTTTGGAAACAAAAGGTTTTTTATCAGTGATTATGTTACTCATTGTTTTTGGTGGTTTGGGGTTTCCTGTCATTTTACAATTAAAAAATCGACTCATTCGCTGGAATGATCCTAGTTTCAGATTTTCAGTGAGTACCAAATTGGTTTTATTTTCATCATCCATACTTTGGATCTTAGGTTTTTTGAGTTATTTTTTCCTCGAAACAAATAATAGTTTAGCGGGATTAGAAATTGATAATCAAATTTTCCACTCACTATTTTATTCAGTCACCACTCGAACCGCGGGGTTTAATACCCTAGAACTAACGCAAATGGGAATCCCGATCACCTTTGTTTCTTTGTTTCTAATGTGGGTTGGTGCTTCTCCCATATCCACTGGTGGTGGAATCAAAACTACAACAATTGCTTTATCATTTTTGAATATACTCAATCAGATACGAGGCAAAGAAAGGATGGAAATCCAAAATCGAACGGTGGCACCTTCTTCCATCAATCGAGCAGGAGCTACCATCGTTTTGTCTTTATTCGTAATTTTTTTTGCAATATTTCTTCTTGTTTTAACCGAAAAAATTCCTTTTTTAGATCTATGTTTTGAAGTGGTTTCTGCCTTCGGAACTGTTGGGCTCACTCGCGGCGTTACCGTAGAGTTATCGGAAAATGGAAAACTCGTAATTTGTTTTGTTATGTTCATTGGCAGGGTGGGAATTTTGACCTTACTTGTTGCCTTTGCAAAAAAAGCCAAACATCTATCGTATAAATATCCAGAAGAATATGTAGTGGTAGGGTAAGATGAATCGAAAAAAAATTGCCATCATCGGAATTGGAAGTTTTGGCGAATTATTCGCAAAATATTTGTTTGATGATGGTCACGAAGTAATTGCGATAGACAAAAATGCGGAAATCATTGAATCAATAAAGGACAACGTAACAGTGGCGGTGACCTTAGATGCAACAGATCAAAATGCTTTGAAATCGCAAGGAATTGAAGATGTGGATGCAGCAGTCATTGCCCTTGCCGATGATTTTGAAACATCCGTTATTTGTGCAGACATTTTAAAACGATTGAATGTAAAACAAATTTATGCAAGGTATCAAACCAGTCTACAATACAAAATATTAGAATTATTAGGTATCAAAAATCTTTTTAATCCAGAAGACAGAGCTGCCAGAAGTATGGCGGAAACACTTTCGTTTGTTGGGATGCGTTCGAGTTTTATTTTATCAGAAGAATATATGATCGTAGAAGTGATCGTTCCCAAAAGATACATTGGCAAAACAATTGCCGCAATCGATATTCGTCATAAGTATAATATCAATATCATTACCATCAAACGAACTATAATCGGAAAAGAAGAAAAAAGAGAAACAGATCACAAAAATGAAAAAATACTCGGCATCCCACATGGAGATATGATCCTCAGAGAAGAGGATCTACTTGTTTTATTTGCGTCTCAAAAAGATTTAACTAAATTTTTAGAAGGATAAGATTTCGAATGGGTCCAGAACGGATAGTTTGTATCACCGAAGAACCGACAGAAATGATTTATTTGTTAGGTGAGGAAGAAAGGATCGTAGGAATTTCTGCTTATACTGTGAGACCAATCCGAGCAAAATCGGAAAAAACTAAAGTTTCCGCATTCATAAGTGGTAATATTAAAAAAATTGAATCCTTAAAACCTGATTTGATCATCGGTTTTTCTGACATCCAAGGACAATTTGCCAAAGATCTCATTGAGCGCGGATTCAATGTATTGATCTTTAACCAACGTTCAATTCCTGAAATTTTGAACAATATGCAAATCATTGGTAATATTGTTGGACAAACAGAAAAAACAAATGAACTTATTAACTCCTGGAAATCTTCCCTTCTTGAATGGTCAAAAGAAAATCAACTTAGAACAAACAAACCGAAAGTATTTTTCCAAGAATGGGATGAACCCATCATCACAGGAATCCAATGGGTGAGCGAAGCGATCCAGATGGCAGGTGGTGTTGATGTGTTTGAATCTCTAAAATTTAAAAAAATGGCAAAGGATCGGATCATCACGGCAGAGGATGTGCGGGAACAAAATCCTGATATCTATTTGGGATCTTGGTGTGGGAAAGCGATGGATTGGGACTGGGTGCGGAACAAACCTGAATGGCAAACAGTAAATGCCATCCAAACAAACAAAATTTATGAAATTGATCCGAGCATCATCTTACAACCAGGGCCTGCTCTGTTTTTGGAAGGCATCCCCAAACTACGAGAGATCATAAATGAATCCATTGTCACAAAGCTGTAATTTGTTTGTAACAGACTTATTCTAATTTTGAAACATATCAATCTGATATGGAGACATTCATGAAATTCCCATCCAAAAAGACTGTAGCCAAAGGCTCAGTGTCTTTTGTGATCGCACTCATCACAATTTTTACTCTATCCAGTAAAATGGAAGCACAAGCGAATCCAACGCCTACCGCTCCGGCTGCAACTGAATCAACAGACCAAACTGCTCCTTTAGAAGAAGCCCCTCAGGCCACACAAGAAGAAACAAAGGCTCCTGAAAAAAAATCCGAAATTGGTCTCATCAGTTTATTTGTAACTGGTGGATGGTCAATGTGGCCACTCCTACTTGCTTCGATTGTAGGCTTTGGAGTGATCTTCGAGAGGCTTTATTTTTTCTTTACTGCCAAACTCATCCGCAAAGGTTTCAATCAAGATTTAGAAGATGCCATCCAATCTTCTGGACTTGCTGGTGCTGAAAATTTCCTCAAAGAAAACGAAGGCCAAAGAATCACGGATGTCCTTAAAAACGGAATGGAAGTATCGCAAAACGATCCTGAGATTTTTGCTTCTGGTATTGAGAGAGAAGCGGGTGAGGTAATCACACTACTTGAAAAAGGATTAACCGTTCTTTCTGCAGTTTCCACCATTGCACCGCTCGTTGGATTTCTTGGGACAGTCTCTGGTATGATCAACGCATTTGATGCCATCGCAAACGCAGACCAAGTAAATGCCAAAGTTGTTGCTGGTGGTATCAAGGAAGCTCTTATCACTACTGCTGCTGGTCTTATCGTTGCAATCCCTGCTATGACATTTTATCAATACCTCCAAGGTAAAGTTGGTTTTTTCACTTCCGAAGTAGAAGAAGCGGCCAATAAAATTTACAAAGAGTATCTCAAGGTGAAAGCTGGTAAAAAAGCTTAATAAATACTAACAATGATTAAGTTAAAGAAAAAACAAGAATTAGAAGAAATATCCGCAGCTTCCATGTCGGATATTGCCTTTTTACTCTTGGTGTTTTTTATGGTAACAGCCGTATTTTTTGTAAAGGAAGGATTAAACATCAGCCTTCCCAAAAAACAATCCGAACCGCAACCATTCCTCAGAAAAAACGTATATGAAATTCTTGTTACACAAGAAAAATACAAAATGAGAAATCCATCTTTCGGAACCAAAGAATACGCAAACCTCAAAGAATTTCGGGACGATTTAAATTCTATGGAAATTCCCGATCTTCCAAACAAACTCGCATTGATAGTGACCACTGGAGAAACAAAGTATGCTCATATGTTGGATGCTTTGTCCGCTGTACAACTGCGCGGGTTTGAAAAAATCTCAGTGAGAAAGAAAAAATAATATGTTACGTAGAAAGAAAGTAGCTCCGACAGTTCCAGTGAGTTCCATGGCAGATATCGCATTCTTGCTGTTAGTTTTCTTTATGGTTACATCAGTACTTGATTCGGATCCAGATCTCCCCATCGATCTTCCAGATGTTCCTGGTGGAGAACAATTAAATAAAAAAATTGCAAATCTTTACCTAAGTGCAGACCAAGAACGAACTGTTTATTTTAACTCCGTAAAACGTCCGCTCAACGAAGCATTGAGTGAGATTAGAGCCAAAATGACGACCACTCCTGATCTCAAAGTTCTGATCCATGCAGATCAAAATCTTACTTATGAAGAATTGGATAATGTATTTGAATCATTAAAAGAAATTGGTGCTTTAAAAGTATCTTTAGTAACAAAAACCACCCAAGGTGGTGGATTGAAGGGACAATAACGTGAACGAAGTTGTTTCTTTACCAACAAGATCCAAACGCCAAAAAATTCACCGTTTCATTGATCGGTATCGATTGGAAACAGGTGTTACACTCTCTGCTCTGTTGCAAGCCGTTATCATTCTTTTTTGGTTCACTCCTTCTTTTGATTACGATAGTTTAGACAATTTAGTGGAAGAAGTTGCTTTTATAGACAATGTTCAAATCCAAGAGCCAACTACAGAAGCGAAACCAGATGATGGCGATTTTGATCTCACAGACAAAGAAAAATTAGAAAAAAAAGAAGATCCCCGTGTGGCTGGAGCTTCTGATCCGATTGTTTCTGGCGCAACATCGCCCGTCGATCTCAGTCCCAATGTTCGACCCGAATACACAAGCGAAGCAAAATCACTTGGTATTACTGGCACGATGACACTCGAAGTTATCATTGCAGATACAGGCGAAGTTTTGCGTGTTCGTTCTGTAGGAAAAAATTTGGGTGGAGGACTGGAACAGGAAGCCATCAACACATATAGGCGAAAACGATTTTCACCTTCCATTTTGGAAGGAAAACCGATTACAGTGAAGGTTCTTGTCCCAATTCGATTCACTCTCAATTAACAAAAACTAGGCGGGTGGAAACATCCGTTTGGGCAGTTAGACTCAGAAAAATAAATTTATCTTAAAAAATTTACTTAGATATTTAGAATAAATACTACAATAATGATTGTTAGTTTGTAAATATCCGCAAACCTTTGGATCTCAAATTTAATAAATATCATTGACAAGTATGATATGAAAAAAAAGCCTGAAAGAGATGGGATTTTCAAGGATGAACAAGCTTGTGCAACGATTAGCGATATTGCCACTTGTACTAATCTTTTTGTCTGTCGAATTCCAAACTTTCGTAAATGACGAAGCTACCGCAAATGTAAGTTCGTATGAAATCAACCATATTGACAACACAAACAGATGTTTTGGTTCAAGCCTAGAAACAAGCGAAGAAGAAACGAATCACGAAAAGTTTTTCTATTTTGACTTAGTATTCATTCCTTTTTTACCCACTCAAAATTTACCGCAAATATCTTTAGATTCTATTTATATTTCTTCTGCTCCTATTCTTAAATCTAAGTTTTTTTACACCCCTGACACTCGCGGCTCTCCAATTTCCTAACCAAACAATCTAATTTTGAATTTGAAAGTGTGAAAACTCAATTAGTAAGAGTTTCATACTTGCTTATCAAGGGTCTATTTTCTCTGTTTTGGAAGGGGCATTATGTATTCATTTAAATTTTATAATATTCGAACTCTGTGGTTTTACCTCACAAAGTGTTTTCTATTTTGTATTCTAATATCTTCTGCCTTTAGCAGTTGCAAAAATAAACATGGAGACAACAAGGAAACATTGAGTGCGGTTCATCCTTGGCGGCAAGATGTATCTTTGGATAAAATCTATGTCGCTCAAGTAAAAGCAATCCAAAGGATTGAAATAAGAGCTTTTGAAAAAGGTTACCTCACTCATATTTTCATTGATGAAGGTCGTTTGGTCAAAAAAGGCCAAAAGATGTTCCAAGTGATGCCAATGCTTGTCAATGCACAGCACGAAAAAGCGAAAGCTGAATACGAATCAACCCAAATCGAATATGAAAACACTGAAAAGTTATTCAAAGAAAATGTAGTTTCAAAAACAGAGTTAACTCTAATCAAAGCAAGACTTAAAAAAAATAAAGCAGCTATGGATCTTGCTAAAACCCATTTAGACTTAGCCACCGTTAGCGCTCCTTTCTCAGGAATTACTGACAGATTCCAAGTTCGACTCGGTAGCCTTGTGGAAGAAGGTTCCCTTTTAACGACAATGTCAGATATTTCCAAACTCTGGATCTATTTTAATGTATCAGAGAAAGATTACCTTAACTTCATTAGTGAAAAAAAACAAAACGACAGTCCAATTAAGGTTCGTTTCATGATGGCAAACGGACAGGTATTTAAACACGAAGGCATTGCTGACACAATAGAAGGTGAGTTCGACAGTGAGACAGGTACCATTCCATTTCGAGCAACCTTTCCGAATCCAGAAAAACTCCTACGTCATGGTGAAACAGGAAATATCGTTATAAAAGAAAATTTATCAAATGCTCTCATCATCCCCCAAAAATCGACATTCGAAGTTTTAGATAAACATTATGTTTATCTAATCAAAGACAATGGAAAATTAGTCGCAACAGAAATCAAAGTGGCAAACGAAATCCCGCATCTATTTGTCGTTGAATCTGGATTAACTGAACAAGATACGATTTTATTGGAAGGTTTGGGAAAAGTCCACGATGGTGACATAGCTAAAACAAAACTAGAAACTATAGAATCGGTGCTAAAAAGTTTTGAGTTGGCCGCTCATTAAGGGGATAATATGTTTAATAAATTTTTACACCGTCCCGTTTTTGCAATCGTCCTATCTATCGTCATTGTTTTTGTGGGTCTTCTGTCTATCAAAACATTGGCAGTTTCACAGTTTCCTGAAATTGCACCACCCAGAGTTACAATCAATCTTTCCTTTCCTGGTGCAAGTGCGCAGGTACTAGTTCAATCTTCAATCGTCACTCTGGAACAAGCGATCAATGGTGTTCCTGGTATGCGTTATATGATATCATCAGCCACAAGTTCTGGGGATGCCATTATACAAGTGCTATTCGAACCAGGAACGGATCCAAATGATGCACTCGTACTTGTCAAAACTCGTGTGGATCAAATGATGTATCGTGTTCCAGAGTTAGTTCGTTTAGAAGGTATTTTTGTACAACCCGTACAACCAAGTATGTTATTATATGTAAACCTTTATAGCAAAGATCCGAATGCGAGTGAAAAGTTTTTATATAATTATGCTACGGTGTTTCTACTGCCTGAACTCAAACGTATCCATGGAATGGGACAAGCCCGTATCTTGGGTGCTCGCCAATATGCAATGCGCGTTTGGCTGGATCCAGATAGAATGCGAGCCTACAATATTTCAACTGCAGAAGTGATGAAGGCTATTGAAAGTCAAAGTATCATAGCAAGACCAGGAAGACTTGGGCAAAGTTCTGGTAAAACAGCTCAATCACTTGAATATACTTTAACTTATGATGGTTGGTTCAATGAACCAGGGCAGTATGAGAACATCATCATCCGCGCCAAAGAAGGTGGAGAAGTTTTATACTTAAAAGAAATTTCAAAAATAGAACTAGATAGCGAATTTTATAATATTTATTCTGATGTGGATGGTCACCCAGCAGCTGCGATCATGTTCAAACAAACAGAAGGCAGTAACGCAAAAGAAGTCATTGAAGATATCAAAGCAAGTTTGGAAGAACTAAAAAAATCATTTCCTCCACAAATGGATTACAAACTAAGTTATGATGTTTCTAGTTTCATCGACGCAGCAATTGAAAAAGTTTTACATACTCTTTTTGAAGCATTTGTTCTGGTAGCAATTGTTGTTTTTATTTTTTTAGGTGATTGGCGATCCACCTTAATACCTATCATTGCAGTTCCTGTTTCACTCATTGGTGCTTTTAGTTTTATGAAAGCATTTGGCCTCACAATTAACCTCATCACTTTATTTGCGATGGTTCTTGCTATCGGCATTGTTGTGGATGATGCCATCGTTGTAGTGGAAGCGGTACACGCTAAAATGGCAGAAAAACATATGAGTGTTTATAATGCCGTAAAACTTGTATTAAATGAAATTAGCGGTGCCGTCATTGCCATCACCCTTCTTATGGCCGCCGTTTTTGTTCCTGTATCGTTTTTACCTGGACCAGTTGGTGTGTTTTATAGGCAATTTGCAATCACAATGGCTACTTCCATTGTTTTGTCTGGTTTTATTGCTCTCACTTTAACACCTGTTTTAACTGCGATGATTTTAAAACCACACAATCCAAACCACCACTCAAATGGTCCCATTGCTCGGTTTTTGAAAGGTTTCAATTATCATTTTGATCGGGTAACAGATTTTTATGTAGCCAAAATGAGAAAATTTTCTGGATCAAAATCTCTCATCATCTTCATCATCCTGGCCTTCACAATTGGTATATTTTTTATGAGTAAAATTGTTCCTTCAGGATTTGTTCCTGGCGAAGACCAAGGAATGATTTATGCCGTCATCCAAACCCCTCCAGGTTCGACCATTGAAAAAACAAATGATGTCGCTCGGATGTTACAAGAAACAGCTTTGAAAATTGAAGGTGTAGATTCTGTCGCATCGCTCGCTGGATATGAAATTTTAACAGAAGGTGAAGGATCCAATGCGGGAACTTGCCTAATCAGTTTAAAAGATTGGTCAAAACGAAAAAATTCAGTCCATGACGTTATAGAAAAATTAGAAGAAAAAACTAAAAGGTTTGGCGCTATCATTGAATTTTTTGAGCCACCCGCCGTACCAGGGTTTGGTGCTGCAGGAGGAGTTCTCTTTCGTCTCTTAGATAAAACCAATTCTGGTGATTACACCGCATTCGATAAGGTACATGAAGAATTTATGGCCAATCTAAAGAAACGAAAGGAACTTACAGGTTTATTTTCCTTTTATTCTGCAAAATTCCCACAGTTAGAAGTAAAACTGGACAGAAAACTTGCTATGCAGAAAGGAATTAATATCGGTGATGCGATGGATAATTTGGATATCCTCGTAGGTAGTACATACGAACAAGGATTCATCCGATTCAATCAATTCTTTAAAGTTTATGTCCAATCATTACCTGAATTCAGAAGGTTGCCTTCAGACATTTTGAAATTATTCACTCCGAATGAAAAGGGAGAGATGGTTCCCTATTCATCATTTCTAACCCTCGAACAAACGCAAGGCGCAAATGAAATCACAAGATACAATGCTTATACGTCCTCTGTTATCAACGGTCTTCCAAATGAAGGTTATACGACAGGAGACGCAATTGATGCAATCCGAGAAGTGGCTAAAGACCTCCCACAAGGTTACGATGTGGGCTGGGAAGGTTTAACTTATGACGAAGCGAGCAGAAGTAACGAAGCTGTGTATATTTTTCTCGTAGTGATTGTGTTTGTGTATTTGGTTTTGGCCGCTCAGTATGAAAGTTTTATCATTCCATTTTCGGTAATCCTTTCGTTGCCACCAGGCATATTTGGAACCTTCTTTTTATTAAAACTTATGGGGCTTGCAAACGATATTTATGCGCAAATTGGAATGATCATGCTCATCGGGCTCCTCGGTAAAAATGCAGTTTTGATCGTAGAATTCGCAAGGCAAAGGAAAGAAGCAGGGCTTAGTGTATTTGAATCTGCCATCGAAGGTGCCAAGGCTCGGTTTAGGCCAATCCTTATGACTTCGTTCGCTTTCATTGCAGGGCTCCTCCCACTTGTATTTGCAACTGGACCAGGCGCCATCGCAAACCATACCATCGGTGCTTGTGCGTTAGGCGGAATGTTATTTGGTACAGTATTTGGAGTCATCATCGTCCCAGGATTGTATTATATATTCGGAACAATTGCCGACGGCAAAAACCTAATAAAGTTTGAAGACAATTTGCCACTCTCAGAACCAAGTCATCCATATGACGATAGTTTGGCGAATAATCAAACAATTACAAAAAGGAGAAAAAAACATGATTAGAATTTTAATACTTACTACATTCCTATTCTCGTTTTCTTGCATACCGTCTCTCCCGAAACGAGACCACCAAACATTGGAACTTCCAAACGAATTTCCCCAATGGGAAAACTCGACTGAATCGGAAAATTTAGCAAACCAAATTTGGACAGAATTTTATAAAGATCCGCAACTGGTTTCTTTGGTTGATGATGCTATCCAAAACAACCAAGAGCTTGCCATTCTGGAACAAGAAATCAACATTTCAAATAATGAAATTATGGCAAGGCATGGTGAATACTTACCCAAGTTAGCTCTCCAAGGTGGCACCGGGCTCGAAAAAACAGAAAGGTTTAGCACACCAGATGCGAATTCCCCTACTCTGTTTACACGTGGTGGACTTGTAATGAGTTGGGAAGTGGACATTTGGAAAAAACTTCGTAATGCTACTAAGGCCGCTTACTTACGGTATCTGTCAGGAATTGAAGGAAGGCGTTATGTTCTGACAAACCTAGTATCCGAAGTATCCAATACCTATTACGAACTCATCCTACTAGACAACCAACTTGAGTTAGTTGAAAATTACATTGAAGTTTTAACAAAAGTAAAAGACATGGTTGTTCTACAGAGGGACGCTGGGAGGGCAACCTCACTCGGTGTTAAACGATTCGAAGCGGAAGTTGCAAAAAACATTGCTCGCAGGTATGATTTAAAACAAAACATCTCAATCACCGAAAACAAATTGAATCAACTCGTTGGTCGGTTTCCCAAACATATTGATCGCCAACCAAAGAATTTTTTGTTAACTACCCTTCCCGAAATCAAAAATTCTGTGCCAGTCAAACTCCTTGAAAATCGACCCGACATCAAACAAGCAAGTTTGAACTTGGAAGCAAAAAAACTAGATGTGGATGTGGCTCGTGCCAATTTTTATCCCTCACTCACGATCGATGGAAATGTTGGATACGAAGCATTCAATTCCAAACATTTTGATGGAACACCCGTTTCCATGGCTTATGGAATTGGCGGTGGTTTGGTCATGCCACTTCTCAACCGAAAGGCAATCAAAGCTAACTACCTTTCAGCAGATAATCTACAAATTCAGTCGATTTACAATTATGAACTAACGCTAATTAAAGCTTTTACAGAAGTTTCCAACCAAATGATTAAAATCAAAAATTTGAATTCACGATACGAAATGAAATCAAAACAAGTTTCTGATTTGCATGATTCTTTGGAAATTGCGAACATTTTGTTCAAAGCAGGGAGAGTGGATTATATCGAAGTTCTATTGACACAAAGAGATTTTATTGAATCACAATTTGAACTTTTGGAATTAAAAGAAACCCAACTTGTTGCATCAGTCGGATTATACAAAGCCATTGGTGGTGGTTGGCGGGGACAAAAGGAAACAACCATGGATCCCCACTGGGAACCATAAATTGAGTTTTTATTCCTCCTCTAAAACTTTATCCTCTTCTTCCATCGGTTTTTTAGGAAATTCAATTCGTTCGATGCGGAGTTCGTGGACAAAATCTTGGTCTTCAAAACGATCCAAGATGGTGATGCGCCTTGGGTATTGTTTCCCCATCCAAGGTTCATAAAACCCATACTTCAAAACACCTTTGTAAAAACTAAAAAGCTCGCGGTAGGTAAATTCAATCCATTCCAAAGCACCCGATTCCGATTCAAAATAGGCGAGGTATTGGTCTGTGTCGGGTGTTGCTTCGGGTTGGACAGATGTTAAGTACACCATCTCATAAGAAGTGGATCCTTTTTGAGCGGATCCCGCATGCATTAAAATCGAAAATTCTTTTAAGCGCCAAGGTAATGTTAGATACAAACGGAGAGATTCTAAATAAATGCGAACCTCATCATCACCAGTGAACACCTTACCTGTGTCAGATGCAATTTGATAAGGTTCTTTTTTGGACAATCCATAAATAAGGCCTCGCTTTTCACCACCTAACAACTCGACTTCCATAGCATCTTTTTCAAAATCGATGTAAACTCTCATTCTTTGTTCTTTTTCAGAGATGGGAGTGAAAAATCGCACAAAATTAGAATGCCAAACATCCTTCACAATGAATTGGATTTGTTTATATTCTTTCCATTCGTCAGGTTTGAGTTCTTTGATATTGGGATTGTCGATAACAAGTAAACCTTTTTGTTTGAGATCCGCATTAAAACCAGCATTACTCAAAACAGGAGGTCGGATGTCTGCGAGCGAACAAGAAATAAAAAATAAAGTAAAGGGGATAAAATAAAATAAGGAACGCATGATAGGTTCCAAATTCAACTTAGTTTAATGATTGTCAATTGGTAAAGAAAGAAGGCCGGAAAACCCGGCCTTGTTCAGAGGAAGAGAATTAAGCTTTTGCTGTTCCAGTTTTTTTGATTGATTCAGCTACTTCGTTGATTTTCGCTTTTACTGATTCAATTTTACCTTCTGGCATTTTTGCTTTGATTTCTTCAGAAATTTTATTGTAGTTTTCTACGATTTTAGATCTTGTTTCGTCGTAGTTTTTTCCAGCGACACTAGAGAATTCTTTAATGTCTGTTAGGATTTTATCAACGGATTGACGAACTTTTACAGATGCTTCTGAATTGTCCAATGCACCTTTAGAAACCAACTCATTATAAGTTTGTTCCAATTGTGTTTTCGCTTTGTCTAGACCTTCTTTTCCTGATTGGAAGATACCGATTCCGGCATTGAGGATGTCCATAATTTGTTTTTCCATTGTTTTAGCTCCTGGTTTTCACCTATTTGTGCAATGCACAATACCAATGTGTGCGACGCACAAAAATAAAGCAAGGACTTTTTTACTCCTGATCTGTATTTTTTTTGATTTTTTTTACGTTAACATTCCGCTTACCCAAACGCCTTCTTACGTGCAGGGTCATTCGTTTTGCTTAGGTAAGATGGCTTATAGGTAGAACTGGGACTAAAGAGCGCCCAGTTTTTCTTTTTGTTGCGCCATGACTGTTTCGAGGAAGGCAATGTAGGCTTCTCGCCCAGGGTAATCCACTTGATTCACTCCTGTTTTGACCGCCGCCTCTGCCACTGCTGGTGCCACATGGTATAGCACCCTTGCATCCAAAGGTTTGGGAATGATGTAGTTGGCACCAAATTGGATGATTTGGTTTTCGTACGCATTTTGTACAACTTGGGGAACAGGTAACTTTGTGAGTTCACTCAGAGCATAAGCCGCTGCCAATTTCATCTCCATATTCACCACTTTGGCACGCACATCCAAAGCACCTCGGAAGATAAAAGGAAACCCAAGAACATTATTCACTTGGTTTGGGTAATCGCTACGGCCAGTTGCCATGATGAGATCGGGGCGAGCACGTACAGCATCTGGATACGGGATTTCAGGATCTGGATTTGCCAAAGCAAATACGACTGGGTTCTCTGCCATGGACTTTACCATTGCCTCGGTCACCACATTGCCGACAGACACTCCAATAAAAAGATCAGTTCCAGGAAAGATATCTTCCAAAGTTTCTGCCTCTGTGTTCCGCACAAAGGGGATTTTGGTTTCATGGAGATTTGTCCGTTTATGATTGATGACACCACGAGAATCCAACATATAAATGGATTCATGTTTCACACCAATATGAGTTAACATTTCTGCTATGGAGATGGCCGCAGCCCCTGCCCCATTGATCACTACTTTTAAGTTGCCAGCTTTTTTGCCAGTGATTTCGAGTGAATTCAAAAGGGCTGCTGTGGATATAATGGCTGTTCCATGTTGGTCGTCATGAAACACGGGGATTTTCATAGACTCATCTAAAGTTTTTTCGATATGAAAACACTCAGGCGCACGGATGTCTTCCAAGTTAATCCCACCAAACGTTGGTTCGAGGGCTTTAACAATTGTTATGAATTTTTCAGGATCCGTTTCGTTTATTTCTATATCAAATACATCGATGCCAGCAAATTTTTTAAAAAGAACAGCTTTGCCTTCCATCACTGGTTTTCCAGCGGAAGCGCCAATGTTTCCAAGCCCAAGGATAGCGGTTCCATTTGTGATGATTCCTACCAAATTGCCTCGGTTGGTGTACTCGTAAACGAGCTCAGGGTGTTTTTCAATTTCCAAACAAGGGTAGGCAACGCCCGGTGAGTATGCTAGTGACAGGTCATAACTATTTTCAGTAGGTTTTGTTGGGACAACCTTGGTTTTTCCTTTTGGAAACCGAGAGTGGTACTCAAGAGCGTTGTTTTTCATGGTCTATTTTCCCAAGATTTCTGATTCACATGAAAATCCTAGAATAAATTGGACGGAGTCCCAAGCAAAAATGGTTGATTGCAAGTCTATGTCCCTTCAGATAAAGACCTCACGAATGAGCTTTGGAGGGTAATTTGGAACTGGTAGGCGAATTTTTTGGAACGGCTGTTTTGATACTATTGGGTGATGGGGTTGTGGCAGGGGTACTACTCGAAAAATCCAAAGCCAAGGATAGCGGCTGGATCACAATCACCACAGCTTGGGCCTTGGCAGTTTGTTTTGGAGTTCTTGTGGCAAAAACCCTTGGAAGCCCAGGTGCCCATCTCAATCCAGCAGTGACACTTTCTGTTTGCATCCAATCAGGTGATTTTTCCAAATTTATTCCCTATAGCCTTGCCCAGATTTCGGGTGCAGCACTCGGAGCCACCCTCGTTTACTTGCACTACCTTCCCCATTGGAAAGAAACCAAAGACCAAGGAAAGATCTTAGCAGTCTTTTCCACAGAACCTGCCATAGGCCACACTCTTTCAAATGTGATCAGTGAAGGCCTTGGTACCTTCCTCCTTATCTTTGGGATCCATGCCATTTTTTCACCCGAAAGCGGAGGCACGCACCCAGTTGCAGGCACCGCACTCGTAGCAGCACTTGTTTGGGCGATTGGTCTTTCTATGGGTGGAACCACAGGTTATGCGATAAACCCCGCCCGTGACCTTGGCCCAAGGATCATACATGCGTTACTGCCGATTCCGAATAAAGGCCCATCCAATTGGAAGTATGCCTGGCTTCCCGTAATGGCTCCGTTAGTTGGTGCAGGACTTGCTGCGCTGGTGATACGGTGGTTGGTGGGGTAACGAAACCCCTATGCGAACAATCCGTACGATATTTTTATTTTTATTCGTTCTTTGGAACATGGGCACAATTTTATCCGAAAGCACTTTGCCAGATGATGAAAATCCAAGTGTTAACTTTCCGAAAAACTTTTCAGGTGGTGTCCTCAATTGGGGAGTGGACTGCGAACATTTTATATTCCACGAAAATGGAACTTTTTCCTATAAATTCACTGGTGATTGTAAGGGTTGGGGGCGAACCATCAAAGGTCAATGGAAAAAAGAAAATGATCGTTTGTTACTTTCGGCAAAAATGATAGAAGGTCCAAAAGAAGAAAACGATCAATGTGGTGGATCATACTACCATACAAACACTGCCAAAGAAAAAAAAGAATGTATCAAAAAGTACAAATCTAGGATCTTAAAAAATTTTCAAGTATACCCTGCAATATTTGAGTTGAGCGGTCATGTAGTTCTTGGTAAAGATGACAATGCCATCGTCACAATCAAAACTCTTCTGAAGAATAATCCAAAACTAAAAGACAAACCAGGTTTTTTACAAATAGAAGGTGATTCCTTTGGACAATTTGATAGGCACTAATAAGCCTCCATTCCAATCACCCCCCTCACTCCCAATCTTTTAAATCGGATTGGGCGAGTAATACGAAATCGCGCAAAAAATCACGATACGTGGTGATGGTCTCAAATTTATTTTCACGAACAGGAATTAAAAGAAATCGATTTGAAGATGGATATAAACACCGAATGGGACGATATTTCCCTTTTTTTACATCTTCTATAAGCCGATTTTTCTTTCTAAATCTACGAAATAGGCCATTTTCTACTTGCAATCCGCAAGTGGATTTGTCTTAATGAACTTGCATAATGCAAGTGGTTTAGGAAATCAAAAAAATGAAACAAACAATTTTAGTAACTGGAGCTTCCTCTGGTATTGGACTTCTTATCGCAAACAAACTCCATGAAAACGGTCACCTTGTTATTGGGACAAGTCGTGATCCAAAAAAATACCAGTCACAATTGCCTTTTACATTATTGCCATTAGACATTTCTGATGATAATTCAATTGAATCTTTCAGTAAGGAACTATTTAACAAAGTAGACCGATTGGATGTCCTAATCAATAACGCTGGGTATTTGGTTACTGGTCTTGCGGAAGAAACTTCGATTACATTAGGAATGAAGCAGTTTGAAACTAATTTTTGGGGAACTGTCAAACTCACAAATACATTGTTGCCGAGTTTTCGAAAACAAAAACAGGGCAAAATCATTACAGTTGGCTCATTTTTGGGTATGATTGGACTACCAAATGTAGCATACTATTCAGCTTCCAAACATGCATTGGAAGGTTACTATAAAGCACTTCGGTTTGAATTGCATCAATTCAACATTAAGGTGTGTATGGTGGAGCCAATGAGTTTTAAGACAAAAATAGGTGAAAATTCTACGATAGTCGCTGGAGATATCAGTGATTATGATTTGTTTCGAAAGAAGATAGCAACATATACAAAGAAAGAATTTGATAATGCCCCTGGACCAGAACCAGTCATCGAAAAAGTAGCGACAATCGTGAACGAAAGAGACCCTAAATTTAGTTATCCTGTCGGAAAAGGAGCTTCAATTTTTCTTACAATGCAGCAGTTTGCGTATAAAACTTTTGAAGGGGCCATATTAAAAAGAGTAAATCAAAACTAAAGAGAACAATAAATATCGCTTCGCTTGCTACTGTTTTAAATGAAATGGTTCATAAAAAAACAAGCGGAGCGAACAATTTCAATCAATTTTATTTTTGTAATAATTGTTTTGTCATTGTTTTAATATATGCGAGTTTATCCTTCTTTATTTGTTTTAACATTGCCTTTCGGTCTGTCGGAATGGAAGAATATTTTTCAACCCATAAATTTATTTCTATCATTATCGGAAGCAAATCGATTCCTTTTCGCGTTAGTCGATATAATATTTTAGCTTTGTT
The DNA here is from genome assembly GCA_029310945.1 of Leptospira sp. 96542. GTDB lineage: Bacteria > Spirochaetota > Leptospiria > Leptospirales > Leptospiraceae > Leptospira_A. The sequence continues at coordinate 12,582 of JARJFC010000033.1, read as the reverse complement.
ATCGGGGTGTTCCTTTCTTTCTATGATGTTATTTTTTTCCAACGTTACCAATCGTGAAGCTAAAATGTTCGTAGCAATTTTTTCCTCTGATTTTAGGAAATCGCTATAAGTGCATTCTTTTGCGAACATAAGGTCCCGAACAATGAGTAAAGACCATTTGTCTCCCCAAATATCTAGGGAAAAACTAATTGGGCAGTCCGACCTTTTTTTAATGGGGATCATAAGAAATTTCTTTCAACTTGCATTTTGCAAGTTCAATATTGTAATGTAACTTACTATTTACAATCAAAATTCAGTCCCAAAAATAGGAACAATAAAATTTGTAGATCTAGACATATTTTTATTATTAAGGAAAACAAAATGAAAGCACAGATTGTCCATCAATATGGAAAGAAGACTCAATTGAAATTAATTGAATTGCCAGAACCAGAGGTACAAAAAGATGAGGTATTGGTTAAGATTGCCGCTGCTGGTGTCAATCTTTTAGACTCTAAACTTCGCAACGGAGATTTCAAACTCCTTTTGCCATACAAACTACCGTTCGTATTAGGTCATGATGTGGCAGGTACTGTAATCAAAATTGGATCAAACATAAAACGATTTAAAATTGGCGACGAAATCTACGCGCGGCCAGCTGACCATAGAATCGGAACTTTTGCGGAGTTAATTGCGATCAAAGAAGAAGATCTAGCAATCAAACCAAAATCGTTTACTATGGAAGAGGCTGCCTCGATTCCTTTAGTTGGTTTAACCGCATGGCAAGCATTAGTTGAAATTGGGAAAGTAAATAAAGGACAAAAAGTATTCATTCAAGCTGGATCAGGAGGTGTTGGTACATTCGCAATCCAGCTGGCAAAATATTTAGGTGCTACTGTTGCTACTACAACCAGTGCTAAAAATATAGAATTTGTGAAAAGTCTTGGTGCGGATATTGTGGTAGATTACAATAAGGATGATTTTGAAAATAAAATAAGTAATTTCGATGTTGTGTTGAATAGCCAAGATGGAAAAACTCTCAACAAATCTTTAAACGTACTAAAACCAGGTGGAAAACTCATCTCTATCTCCGGACCACCTGACCTTGCATTTGCGGAAGACATCAAAGCATCATGGTTCATTAAACTAGTCATGCAGCTGTTGAGTTTTCAAATAACACAAAAAGCCAAAAAATTAAAAATAGATTATTCTTTTCTTTTTATGAAGGCAAATGGAAATCAATTGAGTGAAATCACATCTTTAATCGATTCAGGTAAAATACGTCCAGTGATTGATAAGGTATTTCCATTTGACGCAACAAATGAAGCAATGGCTTACGTAGAGAATGGACGCGCTAAAGGAAAAATAGTTGTAAAAGTGTCACAGTAGCGACCCTCACTCCCAATCTTTTAAATCGGATTGGGCGAGTAATACAAAATCGCGCAAAAAATCACGATACGTGGTGATGGTCTCAAATTTATTTTCACGCGCAGGGTTGAAGATTCCACGTTTACGAAAAAGTTTACTTGGGTTTTCCTTGAGGTCAGACCAAGTGCCAACTTCCAAGGTAAGTGGCAAAAATTTGGATTTGTTTTTCTCCGTTACTAGTTTGGTTTGGAAATAATCGTAAAATCTATCCCAAAGGTCGCCATGGGTTGTATAAGTTTCACTCTGTGGTCCAAATTTAAATCGGGTATGTCGTTTACCATCTTTAAAAAAATCAGCTAACTTTTCAAAGGTGGAAGTGTCAGCACAGGGAGTTTTTGTTTTGGCATAAGGCCACCAAACATGGTCGATGGTTCCAAAACCAGAATGAACATCAAGCACAGGCAAAATGGAATTTTGTACATGAAAAAAATAGTGATTCAAAAATCGAAACAAAGCTTTGGATTCAGGTTCGAGCGATTTGCCTTTGTAATATGGCAATTGATTCGTCCAACTTTGGCCACCAAAAAATAGAGGTGCCATTTCGGCCTCAACTCCCGAGTTGCGCATCAAATCCACTCCTGCAGGATTCGAACGAGTTTTTCTGGCAACCCCACCAGGGTTCAAAATGGGAATTACTACAAGCCCAATTTTTCCTTTTTCGATTTCCTTTAAAAAACCAGAACTTTTGGCGTGCAGAATGTACTCTAAAAAATCGAGAACAATGCGAATGCCTACAGTTTCCAATCCATGAACACCTGCAACAATACCTACGGGACGTTTGGCGATCGCCTTCGGATTTCCAATTTCCAAACAATGAATCGGAAACCGAAACCCTTCTTCCGTTTTACGTGAAAAACCAAATTGGTTCAACCGTACGAGTTTACCGCCAATTTTAACAATGTCTAAAATGCGTTTTTCGTATCGATTGAGCCTTCGAAGTCCGCGTAACAATTTATTTTTTGCCCTGGATCTTTTTAATTTCGGAACAAGAGTTCACAGATTCAATTTGGTTGTTCTGCAAATCGCTGCAAGACATTCGCAAAATGGATTTATGACAATCGCGATACAAATTTTGGATGGTTAATGTGTCTCCACCAATCAAACGATAGACGTTACTATCCCTAAATCGTTTTTGGCAATTGGATTCGTCTAACCTTTCTCCTGCAAATTTTTGAATTCTATCAGGTAAAGATTTCCATTCTGAATCGGCACAAGTTTTAAACTTCAAACAAATCTCTGAAGTCAATTTTAACGATTCATTTTGCCATTCAAAAGACTGTACACCTTTGTTTTTTTTACAGGAAATAGCGAACATTGAAAACATTGCCAAAACCAAAGCGATTTCGAATATTTTAATTTTTTCAAATTTCTTTAATTTAGTTTCATTACTTTTTGATTGATAAAAATACATTGACTTAATCATTGTTTGTTTGTGATTCCCTTTTGCGAATTAAAATTTCGATCCTTTCTTCGGCTGCTTTTTTTTCTGGAGTGTCTGCTGATTTTGATTTTTGAAACATAGCATACCCTTGCACGGAAACTTGGTCTTTGGGCACTCCATACTGACTCACTAATTTTTCTGCAAGTAATGATGCCTTGTGCGAGTGGTAGTCCCATGAGTTTTGGAATTTGGATTTGTCAACATTGGCTTCATAAGGTATTTGCACTCTTACTAATATTTCGATGTCCAAACCTTTTGAAAGTTCGGCAATTTGGCTAAAAGCAAAACTTAAATCGGGGTCGTCTTTTAAAACATCCTCCGATGTTAGGTTTGAACTTAGAAAAGTAAGTTTGAGTTCTTCTGTTTCTGCCAAACCAAGTTTTAATTTTGTTTTTTCTTTAAGTGATCTTAGTGCAAAACCAATCCTTTCCCAGAGCCGATACACTTGCGATTTTGGTTCCATAACATCATCTGTCAGCAACCCCGCACCACCATCTAACAACAAACCAACGGAACTAACATTCAAACCAAAACCTCGTTTGATTTCGTTTGCAACCTCACTCAATCGTTTGTCATCCACTTTGCTAATTGCGTATAATATGATGAACAAACCTAAAAGTAGGGTAATCATATCGGCATAGGTGAGTAACCATCGTTCGTTAGATTCGGAATGATCTTCTTCTACTGTAGAAAATCGACTGCGTTTTCGTCTCAAGACTCACTCCTCAATTCTTCGAAAGATTGGTATAAAAAATCCCATTCTTTTTTTTCCACAATATTAAAAAAATTTTCAAACGTAGTTCGAGACACTGGTAAGGTTGCTTTGTATCCTTCCTCTACTTTCTTAAAAAGTGGATATACACCTAACATCTTCGACATTAACGCGGCGGGCTTTATCACATAAGCACTGATAGGTTTATGTGCGAGGTCGTAAAATTTTTTTAAATTGAACAATACTACTTCCAATTGTTTTTTGCGGAGGCCTGCCTTTCCAAATTCTTTAAATAATTGTTTATAATCTTCTATGGATATGGGAGATTTTAGATCCCAACCTTTTTTTAAAAGAAGTTCTCCCATGGAAATGTCCAATTCGTCGGTGATGGAATTGAGTTCCATGAGCCTCTCCACACTTTCCCTAGAACCTTCCTTCATCATATGTTTAACTTTCTCATAAGTTGTGAACGCAAGTGTTTCCCACTCTTCTTTACCGTCCAAATTGTACACAGTTTCAAAAAAAAACTTTGCCATTCCGATGGTTTCTTCATTCATAAAAAATTCTGAATAAAAGAGATGGAAACGTTCCACTTGTATCCTTACAATTTCACGTCTTGCTAAATCCAACTCTTTTGATAGAATTTTAGGTTTCATCATTGTGGTGGCAATAGATAAGAAGGAAATCCTTGTTGGTCAGGTTCGAAGCCCGCAATCGAATAACGATTGGGAATGGATACAATCTCATGATAAAACTTATAAGTAGATCGGAATAAGAATTTTGGTGTTTCGTTTTTTGTTGGTGTGTATAAAAATTGAATGCCATACTTATAATTATTTGCCCACCCTTCTTTGGTAACTTCTAAAAGTGGATATTCGGCCGGTATTTTTTTGTTTTGTAAAACATTATATACAATATCACCTTTTTTATACAGCCTAAGACCCGTTACCTCTTTTGGAATTCGGATTGTTCCTCCATCTGGAAACGATAAAGATAAATATGTTAAACTTACATAATTGCCTCTGTTTTTTAGTTGTAGAGTCACTGTGGATTCTTTTCCAACTTCCCATTTTGGTTCTGCAGTAAAGGATACGAAGGAAGGCACGGGTTGCATAGGTAGATTGGCAATCATCTCCCATCCATTATAAACAAATTCTTGCGAATAATTTGGATTCGTTGGAAATATTCGAAAGGATTTTTCTTTCGCATTGTATTCAAAATCAACACGTTTGGATCGTTTGAGTTCTTCGTGTTCTAATAATTGGAACCCATCCCAAATTTTTTTTCCCTTTCTATAACCCATTGGAACCGAAAATACACCTAGCGGTGGTTCTTCGGCAAGAATTTCAATAAAAACAGAATTAAAGTTGTCTCCTGGTAGCTCAGCAAGTGCGATCCTCCGAATACAATCGCCAGAAAAACTGAGTTTTTCTTGACCAGAGATTGTGCCTGGTTCGTACCTACGATCCTTCGCAGAGTAGTACATTGGCCCTAAATTTTGGAAAAAGAAATCATGTTTCCACAAAAATTGCCAATTACCCCCCGCATGTTTGAAAGCCGAGACTGATTCGGAAGTGCCCGATTGTGTGAGAACTAAAACTTCAAAATCAGGAGTTTCGTCCAAATTGATTTGTTTGGAGCCCAAAACTCGGATGGTTTGCTCGGATCCTTCAGTGAGGATGTATTTTTTCAGTTCTTCATTGTCCGGTACATCTTTAGAAGTGCAGGATCCAAAGTAAAAAATAGGGATAATGAATGTAAAAATCAAAATGCGAAACATAGTTTCCTTTCATTTCATAGGAAGGAAACCCTGGTTCAACCTTTTTTGTTTGCTTTGAACAAACTATCTGCTACAATCGTCTAAGAATCAGAACGGGGGCGACATTGGTTTCGACTGTTGTTGGCTTGGGTTCAGTGGCACGTAGGGGTGAGGGACCTCTTAAAAACCTTCAAAACAATAACCGCAAATAACGAATTTGCTCTAGCAGCTTAATTTTAAGCTCTACGGTTTCTCTGGCTGTTTCCTTTGGTGGCTAAGAAACTGACACATCTCAAAGGACTGTTTGGCTCTGTTTTCCATTTCGGACCAAATAGAAATCTAAGTGGGATAGGATTGAGTCCCCCGTTTGTAGGGTAAGTCTTTCCGAATTTCATTTGCAAACTAAACGTGTAGAAGCTGTATTTGAGGACGATAGGACCTGGGTTCGAATCCCAGCGTCTCCAATGGTTCAGGAGATCACATCTTGCGTTCGCCTGACCTTCCATGGTCAGAGCTCCCGCCCGCGTCCATCCTTGGACGCTTTGCGATGTGCCTCCTTCACTGGCCTCTCAAAATAAATCGTATTTTATAATATTCTAAAGTATATGGCTGGGGATTCGAACGATTTTCCAAGTGAGGTCGAGTGGGAAAAAATGTAATTTGCATTTGAGAGAATATTAATCTGATTTTTTCGGATCAATTGCGTTTTTATTTACCTTATGAATGAGGAAATAAAATGGCACAATCGCAAAAACTCTACCAAATTTTAGAAAAAGCACATATTGAAACCAAAATCGCGGTTGAAATCCAAGATTGGATCATCGATACTTTGGAGGAAAGCAGGGAAAAGGCCATGATCCAAATTGGAGATACAAAATTGCTCCCCATTCAGTTGGAGATGCGTACTCGTTTCGATGCGATTGATTCAAAATTCGATGCTATAGACTCTAAATTCGATGCAATCAACTCAAAGTTCAATGCTATCGATTCTAAGTTCGATGCAATTAATTCCCGATTTGATTCCTTAGAAAAACGGATCGATGCTACCAATTTTTCCATTCGTCTTTTGGGTGTACCCATCATTGGAGCAACCATTGGTGGTCTTAGCATGTTGTTTTTAAATATCTATGAAAGGCTAATGTAGCAACTCAGGCACGCTTGTCGCTAACAATTGTTATGCCCACCGTTTCTAAAATCAAAGTATCTTTTGGACGAAACGAGCAAACAATTTTGTAATTCAAATGGCGGTTTAGACTCCAACAAAAACCACTCTTCTATCATTAACATAGGATAATCTGTTTATTGCCGAATCCATCCATCGTTTCTTGACTTTCTCTTTCTATTAGGAGATCATAAGGAATGGAAACAATGGTAAAATTTAATTCAGTAAGTCAAACAGAACCGTCAGGCTGGCATGATTCGAAAATCGGAAAAATCGCCTATTGGATCGAAGGTAAAGGTCCAGTAATTTTTTTACTCCATGCCGCAGGGCATGACCATCACGATTACGATTCCATTCTATCAACTCTAGTCCAAAAATACAAAGTTATCTCAATCGATTGGCCAGGGCATGGAATGTCTCCCAATCCTTATCCTCTGAGTTCCGCTTCTGCCATCGATTATGCTGAGATTCTCCCTGCGATAGTGCAAAAATTGGCTCCAGAGGGAGCCGTCTTCATTGGTAATTCCTTAGGTGGCTTTGCATCGATGAATTTAGCCCTCACAAAACCTGAATTAGTAAAAGCATTGGTTATAGTGGATTCTGGCGGATTGAATGATCCAGATTGGAAAACGAAAAGTTTTACAAACTTAAAATCTAAGGTTTGGATTACGAGATTGTTATGGAATATTTTTCCCAATCAATACATCAAAATTAAAAATGAGTACACCAATTCTATTTTAATAAGAATAAAAAAAAGAGAAATCGTGGATGGTGCAAAGGAAGTAAATGCGAATATTTGGAAAAGTTTTTTAGACAAAAGACATGATCTAAGATATAAGGTAGCAGGCATTAACGTTCCCACCCTCATCGTCTGGGGAAAATTTGATCCCGTAATAGATCCGAAAATTGCAACTCGGCTGTACCGAAAAATCAAAGGTTCTCATTTGGTTTTACTCAAAACGGGTCATGTACCCTTCGCTGAAAATCCATCTGAGTTTTTGAAGGTGACTCTACCGTTTCTTGATTCTCTAGCTTAGTTTTTTTCACAAAAAAATCCTAATATGATTTGTAAATTTCTGTAACATGCCATTTCATTATTGGTCATGTCCGAAAACCGAGTGAACCCGGAAATTAATTGGAATCAACTTTATAATACGGTGAATCAAATCTCGCCTATCCCAAAAGAACTTTGGAAAGAATCAGAAAATTTATATACATTCAGAAAACTTGAATACGGAGATTTTTTGATCAAACAAAATGCCACCGCTACAGAGTTTGCCTTTGTATTCTCAGGTGTTCTTAAAGAATATTATCTAACGGACAAAGGAAACGAATATATAAAAAGTTTTAATTTTGCAGGCGATTTTACTGGTTCTTATTATGATTTGTTGTCGAAACAACCTTCTACTTGTAGTATCCGTGCCATCACGAATTGTGAACTTGCAGTCGCAAAGTTTTCTGAATTCAGAAAACTTTTTTCGAAACATATTGTATGGGAAAGATTAGGGAGAATTTTTGCTGAAAATTTATTTTTAAAAAAAGCTAAAAGAGAATACGAACTCCTTGCGTTAGACGCCGAGGAAAGATATAATTTACTTTTAAAGTCGAAACCAGGAATAGAAATGTTAGTCCCGCAATACCAGATAGCTTCATACTTAGGGATAACGCCCGTTTCATTGAGTCGAATCAAATCCAAAAGAAAATCTTTATAAATTGAATTTAAGTTTATTTTGTTTCATTTCGACCTATTTGATTTGAAGGATTTCATTTCGATAACCGAACAAAAAATCGAACGCAGAAATAGCCAATAAATTTTTAATTAAATGCAATTCAAATAATTTTTACCATAAGCTTTCAGTCAGAAGTAGCAAATTATAATTTAATACATCATAGTAGATTAGATTTTTATACTAATTTGAAGTAAATTTTAAAAAATTCATTGTCCTTGTTAGATTAAACTGTTTAGTGTAGGGAATGAATTTCTCTCAATCTGAAATCATTTCTTATTACGACAGTTGTGAAATCGATTATCGAATTGTCTGGAATTTAGATGAAAGCCAAGCCTTGCATTATGGATTTTGGGAGGAGGATGTTTCCGATCTTTCACAAGCCTTAGATCGCCAAAATCAATGGTTGGCAAGGCAAGGATCAATTGGCAATGGGTCGCGTATTCTAGACGCTGGATGCGGTGTAGGAGGAAGCAGTATTTACCTTGCTAAACGATTAAACTGTCAGGTATCTGGTGTATCCATTTCTGAAAATCAGATTCATCTTGCACGGGAAAATGCAAAGAAAGCAGGTGTGGAACAGCTGGTTGATTTCCATGTTTGTGACTATAAAAATACGGGTTATCAGGCAGAAAGTTTTGATTATATTTGGGCCATTGAAAGTGTCTGCCATATTGCTAACAAAAACGAATTCATAACGGAAGCATGGCGTTTGCTAAAACCTGGTGGAAAATTAATTATTGCTGATGGTTTCTATAGTAGGCCAGAAAAAAGATTCACTCCAAAGGAATTAAAATTAATGCAATCCTGGCTTCATCCTTGGGCGGTTTCAAGTCTCGTTACGCCAGATGAATTCCAGAATTTACTTTTGAAACAAGGGTTTGACGAAAGTAAAATTGAGAGTGTGGACACGACTCGCCTGATCAAACCTTCCTCGCAACTCCTAAACAGGCATGCTATATTCAGTTGGATTCCAGGTCACCTGATGCGTTGGATGAAACTTAGGAATCAATCACAGCATAGAAACTTAATAGCCGCTAGGCGACAATGGCAGGCTCTGAAAAATGAACTTTGGCTTTATTATGTATTTATCGCAGAGAAGAGTATTTACCCTTGAACGGTTTTTTTAGAATGAATTCTAAATTTGAAAAAACGACCTTCGATTCTCAGATTGAAAACGAGGAGACGAGGATAAAAAAAATACGAGCTCATTTTTTGAGTTCCGATTCCCTTGCTGACAATGTGATTTATGATTTTGCCAATATGCATCCTGGTAAAGGAAGCGCTCTATTGAATCAAGCCTTAGAAAAGGGAATTGATTCTCTAAATAACCCTCCCCAATCACTGAAAGATTTTTTTGCACAAGTGGATGACATTCCAATTTGGGTAGATCGTCGTGAATTAGAGTTAGGTGCTTCCACCTTTGTTCGTGCAGGCGGTTTGGGAGCTGCCGCACTACTTTGTCATTCATTGCCCACGGGTTATCTGGATCCTGAAGGAAGTCGTCCTCTACTTTTTTCTGGTAGGCTCGTGGAAAGAGCTCCACGTAGGCTTATGGAAACTGCTCGTTTTGTCTATGAATGTATCAAACCAGGGGGCATGGAGAGATTCGGAAATGGATTTAAAATTTCTGTAAAAGTGAGAATCATGCATGCCCAGGTTCGCCGTCTCCTATTGGTTTCAGGAAGATGGAACACCAAAGATTGGGGAATTCCGATCAACCAATGGCATTTACTTGGAACCAATGTTCTATTTTCTATGACCGTTGTGGATGCACTGCGCAATTGGGGTATGATCATAAGTAGAGAAGAAGAAGATTCGATTTATGCCTTTTGGCGTTACAATGGTTATTTGATCGGAATCAATTCAGATTTACTTTGCGCTACTCGTGCGGAGTGTCGTCGCATGATTGTAATCATGGAAAAAGTTCGTCTGCCTACGAATCAGGATTCCTGGATTCTAACGGACGCATTACTCAAAGCGGGCGGAGTCATGGTAAAACGAATCATCGGTTTGCCGTTTCAGAATATTACAATATCTATATTGGCCGGATTAACTAGAAATCTGCTCGGGCAAAAAAGAGCAAACGAATTAGGGCTTCCATCCAATCTTTGGCGATTTTTTCCATACTTACTTCGACCACTCATATTCTGTTTTGAAATTCTGAGAATGATTTTGCCAGGGGGATCTCAAATTGCAAAACATATTGGAAATCGTCTCTGGGAAAGAGCCTTAGAAATTGGTCTCGAAGGACGTAATGCACGGTTTGCCATTCCTCAGTCACTTAATATGAAAAAATCTCCAGTCAATTTAGTAAAGGAAGGAACAAATGCGTAAAACTTTTACATTACTAACACCCGAAGATTGGAAGGTGCTCCTAGCACTGGCAACTAAAGAAAGTTACGAGGCAGGTCAAATCATCATTTCTGAAGGTTCAGAACAAACAATGTTATACCTAATTTTAGAAGGATTTGTTCATATAACAGGAATCAACGGTGATAGCCAGATGACCTTTGACCGATTGGGTCCGAATGAAGTTTTTGGAGAGATGAGTTTTTTAGAGAATGCAGCTGCCAGTGCATCAGTGATAGCAGAAGATAAAGTGAGTGTCGAAAAAATTAATGCAACCAATCTCAATTCATTATTAGCATCTGATCTTGGATTTTCATCTAGGTTTTATAATTCTCTTGCGATCTCTCTTTCCAAACGTCTCCGCAATATTCAAATGAATCAAAAAGAATTAAATATCAATGAAATTGCTCAGGTTTCACGATTCCATTCATCGAGACTTGGATTTATCACACAACGACAAATACCTGAAGATCTAAAAAATTCCATTGAAGAATTCGATTCTCGTATTCGAAAGTTAGATGATGCAAGAAATTTTAATACAGATATTGATTCAAGGTTAAAATCTGTAAAATCATTATGCAATGAAGTCATCGATCTTTTAAACAAGTATACCCAACCAGAAACCTTGGTCAAAATGGGATTTGAAGATCTTTTGTCATTTCGTGATACGAATCAGTTGCTCATCGGAATTGGAGCTTACATTTTTAGGGAAACTTTTTCAAGATTTATGTTAAGTGAAACCATCGCTCATTGTTATATGAAACCCAGAGGCTTTACAGACGATTTCAAAGTTAACGAATTGATTATGGCAAATCAACCATGGGGAGATGGTCATTTGGGTACTTTGATTGATCAATGGTTTTTAGAAGGAAATTTTTGTTTGAGTCGGAGAGAAGATAATAAATTTATGAGCGATTCTATTCTCAACTTTTGCAAGAATGCAAAAAATGAACCATCTTTGTTAAGTTTTGCTTCTGGCTCGGGAATAGAATTTTTTAATGCCAGTCAGCATTTACATGATCTAAAAATAAAAGCCACTATGATAGACATTGATAAAGAGGCATTAGAACATGCTAATATTTTATACAATAAAATTAAAAACAAAAACCATTCTATATCTTTCATTAACCAAAACATCATGGGTATTATTGAAGGTAGAGTTGAATTAAGAATTTCAGAACAAGACTTCATTTATGCCACTGGGTTTTGCGATTATCTAATGGATGAACAAATCATTGAGCTCTTAAACTGGATTGCTAGTTACTTAAAAGCAGGAGGTAGAGCAATCATCAATGTAACTTCTCCCGAACATCCTGATCGAAACTTTCTTACACATATTCTCGAATGGGTTCTAATTTATCGCAACCAAAATGATTTGGAAAAATTAATTTCTAAATCTAAATTTTCCAGAGCTAAAGAATTCAAAACAAATTCTTTAGGTACAACAACATTTGCCATACTGGAGAAATAAATTGAATACAAACCCCTCCACTCAAAAAAATGATCTTGGCTACAAAAAACAGAATACCGATATACTAATTGTAGGGGCGGGGCCAGCAGGATTATCACTCGCCTTACACCTAATTCAAATCTCAAAAGAATGGGCTTCCCGAATTCTCATCATTGAAAAGAAAAAACACCCTCGTCGAAAGCTTTGCGGAGGTGCTTTAAGTGTTCCAGCTTTGGAGATTTTAGAAAATCTTAGTCTAGATCCGCCTGAGGATATTTTCGCTGTTGATGAAATTCGCATTCGTTTTCAAAAACATAGTTACAGCCTGAAAGGTAATCCTGTTTTAAAAATTGTGAACCGTGCTAGTTTTGATCATTTTTTATCCGAAACTCTTAAATCAAAAGGTGTTCGAATTTTGGAAGAAGTTAGTTTTGAATCGGCAAATGCACAAAATGATGGTTATCTGGTAGAGACAAATATTGGAACTATTTATTGTCGTTCTCTAGTGGGTGCCGATGGTTCTTCCAGTATTGTTCGGAAATCATTAGGTTTAAAAAGAAATAATAAAGTCTCAA
>JARJFC010000339.1 GCA_029310945.1 Leptospira sp. 96542 | reverse complement strand
GGCAGCAGTCCTTATGGCCTGGTCGAGCAGCCTCGATTCCGCGCGGGTTTTGACTTCATGCGCCTGCGCGCCGAAGTGGGTGAGGTGCCCACCGCGCTGGCCGACTGGTGGGAAGACTTCAGCACGGGCAGCGATGACCAGCGCGATGATCTGATCGCCCAGGCCAAGGCTCAGCAGCAGAAATCCGGTCCGGCACGCGGCAGCGCCGCCAAACCCGGTGAGAAACGCGGTGGCATGCGCCGCGCGCCCCCACCGGAATCGGCGGCGGTCAGCTCCACGCGCCGGTCCGACGAGGACGAGGATGACGACGATGGGGCCGATCACGGGGAGGACGGCTCGGCGGATGGCCTGAATCCGGGCCTGGGCGAGGCATCCGATGCCACGGCACCGGCGAAGAAACGGCGGCGTCGGCGTCGGCGTCCCGCGGGCAGGCGCGAGGAGGGCGGCTCCAGCCCCGCCCCGGACGACGTGGCGTGAAGCCCGGGCCGACGCAGATCGCCTACGTCGGCCTCGGGGCCAACCTGGGCAATGCGCGCGAGACCCTGCGGCAGGCCTTGGCTGACCTCGACCGCTTGCCCAGCACCCGCCTGCTGCGGGCGTCCTCCCTGTACCGCAGCGCGCCCGTGGACGCGCAGGGACCGGATTTCTGGAACGCGGTCGCCAGCGTCGAGACCCAGCTTGCTCCCGATGAGCTGCTGGCCGCGCTACAGACGTTGGAGTTGGCGGCCGGCCGTGAGCGCCCGTACCGCAATGCGCCGCGCACCCTGGACCTGGACCTGTTGCTGCACGGCACCGTGCGGCAGGGCGATCCGGCCCTGACCCTGCCGCACCCGCGCATGCGCGAGCGGGCTTTTGTGCTGCTGCCGCTGTCCGAGATCGCGCCCGATCTGGTCGATGCCGGTGACCTGGCGCGGGTGGCGGACCAGCGTATCCAGCGACTGACCTGAACTTTTGCACGCAGCCTGACGTCCTGGCGCGCGGCCGACCCGTACGGGAGGCATTTCCCGTGCAAAATGGACTTTTGCGTGAGCAAAAAAATGTCCGGGCCGCCCGCGCCAGTGTCGCGGCACCAGGAGGCCGGAGGCTTGCAGGAGCTGTTGGATGAATTTCAAG
>JARJFC010000338.1 GCA_029310945.1 Leptospira sp. 96542 | reverse complement strand
GACGAGGACGGCGGCGTGACCCCCCATGCGGACGCGGACACGCAACCGCACGGCGACGCACGGCCCGGCCCGAAAGCAGGCCCGGGGCCATGATCCCCATCGCCGTCTGCGCGGACGATTACGCGCAGGACGCCGCCATCAGCACCGGCATTCTTGAGTTGCTGGACCGCGACCGCCTGAACGCGGTCAGCTGCTTCAGCACCGCTCCGTCCTGGCGCGCATCGGCCGCGCCGGCCCTGCGTGAGCGAGTGGCCGTGGCCGCGGACACCGGTGCGCAGCCCGCGGCGGACCTCGGGCTGCACTTCAATCTCACCGAGGGCTTTGGCGCGCCCGCGATGGCCTCCTTGAAAGGCCTGCTCCTGCGCAGCCTGGCCGGCGAGCTGCGCCGCGAGGCCGTGCGGAAGTCGATCACCACCGCCCTGCAGCGCCAGCTCGACGCCTTTGAGCAGGGCCTGGGCCGCGCCCCCGATTTCATCGACGGACACCAGCATGGGCACCAGCTGCGTGGGGTGCGCGAGGTACTGCTGGAGGTGCTGGCGCGACGTTACCCCCAAGCCAGTTCAGCCAGCCCCCAGGACGGCACGCCGGGGCTTGGCGGCGCCCGACCCCAACCCTGGATACGCAACACGGTCCCCGCCGACCCGACCTGGGGCGGCAAACCCAAGGTGCTGGCCCTGTTGGGCGGCCGGGCCCTGGCCACCGAGCTGGCAGGCCGCGGCCTGCCCAGCAACCAGTGTTTCGCCGGCGTCTATGGCTTGTACCGTCCGGACTACGGCAGCTTGGGGGGGCAGTGGCTGCGGGCCGCCCGACCGGGCATGCTGCTCATGTGCCACCCGGCCAGCGAGGCCATCGACAGCGCGGGCCCCGACCCGATCGCCGCCCAGCGCCGGGTGGAGCACCGTTACTTCATGTCGCCCGCCTACCCCGAAGCGCTGCGCGCGGCGGGCGTGCAACTGCGCAGACTCTCGACCCTGTTGCCATGACGCCATCGTCCCTGTCCGCCCGCTTGTTCCAGGAACACCCGAAACGCAAGACCTGGTTGTTCATGTCACTGGCGCTGCTCGCCTGCTTCGCGCTGATGTGGCCGCTGCAGTGGCTCACGCCCATGCATTCG
>JARJFC010000337.1 GCA_029310945.1 Leptospira sp. 96542 | reverse complement strand
CCGCAAGGCCATGGGCGCCTGGCTGGACCGGGTGGTGTTCTCGGTGCGTGACGCCGACGCGCCGGGTGGCCTGGCCACGCTGCCTTTTGGCACGCGCGACTACCGCACGCACCAGTTCGCCCTGACCGAGGCCAACTTCCAGGCTGCCGTGCAGGCCAGCTGCTCCATCCCTTTCATGCTGCGGGCCGTGCACGACATCGCCGGCGCCTTGCCGGGCGCGTACTGGGACGGGGGCATCACCGATTACCACCTGCACCTGGACTACCGCGAGTCGATGGGCAAGCGTCCGGGCATCGTGCTGTACCCGCACTTCCAGCAGGCGGTGGTGCCAGGCTGGCTGGACAAGGGCCTGAAGCGACGACACCGCGCGACGCCCTTCCTGGACCACATGCTGGTGCTGGCACCCAACCCGGATTGGGTGCGGACCTTGCCGAACGCCAAGCTGCCCGACCGCACCGATTTCACCCGCTATGACATGCGGGACCGCGACGGCTGGCTGGAACGGGTGCGCGTGTGGACCCAGGCCACCGCGGCGAGCGTGCAACTCGCCGAAGAATTCGCGGCCTGGCTGGAGAAGCCCGATCTGGCGCGCGTGCACGCCTTGTAGCAGGGCCTGAGGTTCCGCGGCTGGCGCGGCGGTGTTCTATTGCGGGCAGCGGGCGCTTTCAGCCCGGCAAGGCGGGTACGCTGCGCAGCACGGCTCCGCTTGGGGCTACAGAAGCCGAGCCGTGCGCGCCACCAGCGATCTGGAACACCGCGATGGCCTGGTTCAGATGCTGGGCCTGCGCGTTCAGGGCGTTCGCGGCCGCTGCCACTTGCTCCACCAGCGCGGCGTTGTGCTGGGTTACTTCGTCCATCTGCGCCACCGCGCGGTTGACCTGATCGATGCCATTGGCCTGTTCGTCCGAGGCCAGGGAGATTTCGCCCATGATGTCGGTCACCGTCCGCACGGCCGACACGATGTCTTGCATGGTCGCGCCTGCCTGGCCGACCTGCTGGGTTAAGCCTATGCCGACATTCCACTCAAAACGAATGAAGTGGTGAAGGTTGAATATACGGTAGAAACAAAATACTAAAATGGAAACAAATTACGACGCGATCATCATAGGATCAGG
>JARJFC010000336.1 GCA_029310945.1 Leptospira sp. 96542 | reverse complement strand
TAGCCTGATTACGTTTTAGCGGACACTTTTTTAATTCATTTTTAATTCAAATTTCTCAGGACTCACATAACCTAGAAAAGAATGCGATCTCTGTCGATTATAAAATAGTTCAATGTAATCAAAGAGATTGTCTTTTGCATCCTTTAGATTTTGAAACACATTGAATTCGATTTCTCTTTTTAGGGTAGCGAAGAAGGATTCTGCGACGGAATTATCCCAACAATTTCCCTTACGGCTGTTACTTCGTCTGATACGATTATTTGCTAAGATTTTTCGCACCTCTCCAGAACAATAGTTCGATCCTCGGTCACTATGAAAGATCAAACCTTTGGTTGGATTTCGAGAATGGATCGCTAAAGTGATTGTATCCACAATCAATTCAGAATCATTCCTCATACTTATTTTCCAGCTAACTACTTTTCTAGAGTATAAATCTAAAATCACACAAAGATACAACCAGCCAGAGAAGCATCTAATAAAGGTAACGTCCGAGACCCACACTTCATCTTTTTTTTCTACCTTAAATTTACGTTGAACTAAATCACGGGCAGTCCGATTTGAATGTTTCGAGTCCGTCGTATTGATTCGAAATTTCTTATCTTGTTTGCCTTTTATATTCAATAAATTCATGGCTTTTTTGACTTTCCTAGCTCCATAGCCGAGGGAATTTCCTCTAACTTCATTTAGAATTCTAATCAAGCCATAGCTCTTCTTGCTAGACTTCCATGTTTTTTTTACGAAATCGATTAGTCTCATATCAATCTCCCCAATTGGATTCTTTAACCGTTTAACATAGTCATAGAATCCAGATCGAGATACATCTAAGTAGGTTGCCATGCTCGTGATTTTGAATTCCTTTCTATGAGCTGCCATGAACTCTAATCGGGATTCTGTTCTCGGGAGAGCATGGCTGTAAACTTTTTTAAAATAGCATTCTCCTCTTTAAGTCGAATGTTCTCTTTGCGAAGTTTTTTTAACTCTTCGATTTCCTTAATCTGCTTATCTGTTGGGGGATTTACTTGCTCGGATTTTTTCAAGAATTCAGCCTTCCATTGTCGTAAGACAAAGTAACTGATTCCTAAAGATTCGGAAACTTCTTTTATAGTAAACGAACC
>JARJFC010000335.1 GCA_029310945.1 Leptospira sp. 96542 | reverse complement strand
CGCAGCGCGAGGACCGTCTGTCATGACCGCGCGGTCGGCGGCGCGTGCGCGCCTGGGTCTGCTGGTCTTGCTCCTCGGCATGACCCTGGTGGCGCGGGCCGAAGTGGGCCTGCGCGAGCTTTCCGGGCAGCCGGGTGATGGGCCGATCACGGTCTTCTACCCGACCGATGCCCCAGCCCAGCCCACGGTGCGGGGGCCTTTCACCTTGCAGGTCGCCGCGGGGGCCACGCCCGTGCGCGGCAACGGGCGTCTGGTGGTGTTGTCACATGGCTCCGGTGGTTCGCCCTGGGTCTACGCCGACTTTGCGATCCGGCTGGTGCATGCGGGCTTTGTTGTCGCGCTGCCGGAGCACCAGGGCGACAACTGGCATGACCACACCATGATCGGACCACGGTCCTGGAAGCGGCGTCCCCTCGAAGTGTCGCGCGCCATCGATGCCGTCGGTGCAGACGCCCAACTCGCGCCGCTGCTGGCGCTGGATCGTGTGGGCCTGTGGGGCATGTCGGCGGGCGGACACACCGCGCTCACGCTGGCCGGTGGGCGCTGGTCGCCGTCCGCGTTGCGTGAGCACTGCAACGCGCACCTGGACGACGACTTTCCCACTTGCGTGGGTCTGGCGCTGGAGCTGAAGGGCAACTGGGCCGACGGGCTGAAAAAATCCGTGGCGCGCTTTTTCCTTGGCTTCCTGCTGGACGACGTGCAGTGGTATGGCCATACCGACCCCCGCATCGTCGCCATCGTGGCCGAAGTGCCGTTCGCCGTGGACTTTGACCCGGCTTCGCTGGCACGGCCCAACGTGCCGCTGGGCCTGGTGCGCAACGGTCGGGATGCGTGGCTCAAGCCGATTTACCACGTCGACAAGGTGCTCGAGGCCTGTGCCAGTTGCGCCGTGGTGCTGGACCTGCCGACGGCCGGCCATGGTTCCCTGATGTCCCCCCCGCCTGCGGACTTGAGCGGGCAGGTGGCACGCCTGTTATCCGACCCGCCGGAGTTCGACCGCGCCCAGGTGCCGCAGGCCCATGCGCGCATCACCCAATACTTTGTCCAGCACCTCTTGCCCTAGTCCTAGAATCTTCACGATGTCCACGCCCCTCAGTCCCGAACAGATCGAACGAC
>JARJFC010000334.1 GCA_029310945.1 Leptospira sp. 96542 | reverse complement strand
CGGTCGATGGGAAAGCGCAGGGCCAGGGCGTTCGCCATGGGCTGAATGTGGATGTCGCTCGCGCGGTGCTTGAGGCTGTAGAGCAAGAGACCGCGCACCAATTCGCCCGCGCCGGACAGCGGCGCCGACGCCGCCTGGCCTGACGGCCCCATCGCCGGCGCGGAAGCCGTGGCCTCGCGCGAAGGACGTCCCAACTCCTGGCTGATCTGGCGCGCCAGCGCGGCCAGCCCCGACCGCCGCGTGTAGTGGACCTCGATGCCATTCTCGATGTCCTGGGCGAAGGCGAAGACCGCTTGCACGGCATCCACGGCCTGATCGTTCGACCCTGCCCGGGTGGACCTTGCAGCGATGACCGTGCGCGTGACCTCGGCCACCGCGCTCGCATCCTCGGGGCGCGCCATGGCCACCACCAGCGTGCGCTCCGCGACTCGCAGAGGCAGACAGTGCCAGCGGCGCGCGACATCCACGGCCATGCACGCCAGGGCCTCGCCCTGGACCGTGGCGCGATCGAGGGCGACGGCCTCCTTGCCGATGCTGGTGGCGTAGAGTTGACCGAGGTGCGCCCTGAGTCCAGGTGCCTCCAGGGCGTTGTAGAGGTGGCTGACGGTATCGAAATGGCGCGCGCCGAACATCAGCTGCAGGCCATCCATCTCCTTCTCGTTCGCGATCCCCGCCGCGACCAGCGCCTGCAGAAAAGGCGGCCTAGCCATGGCCGTCGCCCGGCACGATCTCGGGCATGGCCTGTGGCGCGGGGGCCGGGCCCGCATCGCACCCCGCTGAGGGTGACGGGCAGAGGGGCGTCGCCGCCCCACCACCAGCGAGCTCGACGGCGAGCTCGCGCAGCATCTGCTGCAGATCGAAACGCGGCTCGCCCACTGGCCCTTGCGTCTGTTCCATCATGGCCCCTTCGCGTGGAACGGTGTTGAACACGCGAAGC
The DNA here is from genome assembly GCA_029310945.1 of Leptospira sp. 96542. Lineage (GTDB taxonomy): Bacteria > Spirochaetota > Leptospiria > Leptospirales > Leptospiraceae > Leptospira_A. The sequence goes on along the minus strand of JARJFC010000334.1, from coordinate 188 downwards.
AGGTTAGCACCGGGAATGGACGCGCCCGGTGAAACTGCGGATTCAGATAAGTCGCCAAGGCACTGGCCGCGCGGCAGATGCCAGCCACGCGGCCAAGGGGTTTCGACTTACCGAGCTCCTCAGGTGCGCAAGAGCGCCTTGAGGGCCTGTTGCAGGCGACGCGCGGCCTCGGGCGTGTGGGCCGTGCC
>JARJFC010000333.1 GCA_029310945.1 Leptospira sp. 96542 | reverse complement strand
GGGCTTTTGCCCATGCCCGCCCTCACCCGCCAGGCCTGCCAGGCCCTTGATGCACAGGATCCGCTGCGCCCCCTGCGTGATCTGTTCGAACTGCCCGAGGGCCTGATCTACCTGGACGGCAACTCGCTCGGCGCGGCACCCAAGGCCACCGCCGCGCGGCTGGCGCGGGCGGTGCGCGAGGAATGGGCCCAGGGCTTGATCCGCAGCTGGAACGAGGCCGGCTGGTACGAGTTGCCCCGACGCGCGGGCGACAAGCTGGCGCCCTTCATCGGCGCGCGGCCCGGCGAGGTGGTCTGCACCGACACCACCTCGGTCAATCTGCACAAGGCCCTGTCCGCCGCGCTCGCCCTGGCCACCCAGGATGCACCCCAGCGCAGACGGGTCATCGGCGAGCGCAGCGACTTCCCCACCGACCTCTACATCGCCCAGGCCCTGTGCCAGGAACGGGCTTACACCCTGCAGTTGGTGGACGCAAAGGACATCCCGGGCATCCTCGCCAGCGAAGCCGGCCAGGACGTGGCCGTGCTCATGCTCACCCACGTCAACTACCGCAGCGGCGCCATGCACGACATGCAGGCCCTCACGGCGGCCGCGCATGCCGCGGGCGCGCTGACGGTCTGGGACCTCTGCCACAGCGCGGGCGCGGTGCCGGTCGATCTGCACGGCGCGGATGCGGACTACGCCGTGGGCTGCAGCTACAAATACCTGAACGGCGGCCCGGGCGCGCCGGCCTTCATCTGGTCCCACCCCCGATTGGAAGCCCACCTGAGATCGCCCTTTCAACAACCTCTGACCGGTTGGTGGAGCCACGCCCAGCCTTTCGCGTTCACGCCCGAGTACCAGCCTGCGACGGGCAGCGCGCGTTTCCTCTGCGGCACCCCGCCCATCCTGAGCATGACGGCGCTGGACTGTGGCCTGGACACCCTGGTCGCGGCCGAGCCGTTCGGCGGCATGAGCGCCTTGCGCGCCAAATCCCTGGCGCTGACCGATCTGTTCATCCGCCTGGTGGAAGAACGCTGCGGCGGCCACGGTCTGACGCTGATTACGCCGCGTGAACACCGCTCGCGCGGTTCGCAGGTCAGCCTGTCGCGCGCGGAGGGTGCCTACGCCATCGTGCAGGCCCTGATC
>JARJFC010000332.1 GCA_029310945.1 Leptospira sp. 96542 | reverse complement strand
ACAGAGGCATCATCACCAAAAGAATTGGGTTTATCGACTACACTCTTTTCATTTTATTTTTTCCCCAATTGATTGCAGGACCAATCATGCGATCGGATAATTTTTTACCACAAATGGATCGTCCCACTTGCGGTCGGCGTAACGCAGCGCGCCGCTGACATCCAGACCCAGCAAGGCTTCGATCTCGGCCAGCAACTCCGCGGGCGGGGCGGCCTCGGCAGCCGCGCGCAGGAGCAGCCCCGTCTTCTCGTGCCCGAAGGGCACGCAGCTCGCGTAAGGAAAGCGCGTCATCAAGCGGCGCAGCCCCGAACGCGTCGCGCCGACGCGCTCAGGCGGCAACCAAGCCAGACCGAGCAGTGTCCAGGGCAGCTCGGCCTTGAGGACCTTGGTCGCCGTGTGCTTGAGCTCCGGCTGCTTGGAGATGGGGTCGAAGGCCGAGGTCGTGAGCGTGTTGACGCCCGCCAGGGGCTGGCCACTGCTGCCTTGCCCACCGAGGAACTCCGACCCCCAGTGCATGGCCATGGAGGCTTGGCCGCTGGCCACTTCCTCGCTGGCCTGCAGCGGCAGGACGATGGAGCCGCGTTGGCTGGTGAGGTGCACAAGTTCTCCTTCCTTCAGGCCACGCCGCGCCATGTCGCTGGCGTTCAAGTGCACCACGGGCTCGGGCGCATGGCCGAAGAGTCGGCCCAGGGTGCCTGTGCGGCTCATGCCATGCCACTGGTCGCGCAGACGGCCCGTGGTCAGGGCGAAGGGGTAGCGCGCGTTGCGCGGCTCGGCCACGGGCTGGTCGTCGACCGCGGCGAAGCGCGCGCGGCCATCGGCGGTGGGGTAGCGGCCGTCGGCATAGAGGCGGGCCTGGCCTTGCCGGGCCTGCTGGGGCCATGGCCACTGTTGGGGCGCCTGTTCGAGCTGCGCGTAACTGAGGCCCGTGATGTCCAGGTCGCGCCCACGAGTGCTCTCGCGGTGCTCGTTCCAGATGGCCTCGGGGTGGTCGTAGGGAAAGAGGTCCTGGCCCGGACCGATGCCCAGACGCCGCATCTCGGCTTGCAGTCGATGCGCGAAGTCCACGGCGATCCGCCAGTCGTGCCGCGCCTGGCCGGGCGGGGGCAAGGCGGGGCGCACGCGGCT
>JARJFC010000331.1 GCA_029310945.1 Leptospira sp. 96542 | reverse complement strand
TGGAGTTCTCGCGCACGGGTCTCCGAGCAAACGTCAGAAACTCGCGTGGAGTCCTACAACCAAGCCGAGGCCCGATATGTGCTGGTTGTGGATGGCTATGCCAACCTAGATTGGTCGTCTCGGTGCTCTTGGATCTGTCCCATCAGTTGCTGCAGTTGGGCCTGCCGCTGCTCAGGGCTGAGGCTGGCGTCTGACTGGATTTGTCGCATCTGTTGCTGCAAGTCCCGCAGCTGTTCCTTGAGCTCCCGGATGCGCTTCAAGAGATCCTTCACCACGCTGGGCAGGCCACTTTCGTCGATGTCGGCATGACCCGCAGCACCGAGCTTGCCGCTGTCCTGGGCCGACATCCTGCGCGCCAGCGGTGACAGGTCCACGTACACACCCTGATCGGGGGCGCCGGCATCTGCATCGGCGCGTGCGGATGCCTCCGATTCGGGGCGCACGACCGCCTCTGCGGGCCTCGAGGTTTTCAGCGGGTTGCCAGTGGCCAGCGGGGCGCCGTTGGAGATGTTCGAAATAGACAAGGATCCATCCTTCCGCCTCGGGCGGCGGATCTCATGTCTTATCGGCAGTCTGGCGCATTTCTTGATACAGGCGACCTAGATGCCGTTCTGGCCGTGGTTTGTTCAGGCGTGCGAGGCCCGACGCGCCGCATGCCGTGGTGCCGCATCCTCGCGGCAGTCACTGCAGGAACCGTACAAGGTCAACTCGTGGTCATCGACCACAAAACCCCGCGGCGCCAACTTCTGCATATTGCCCGGGCATGCATGCACGTCGAAGACGCGATCGCAAGTGCGGCAACGGAAGTGATGGTGGTGCTTGTGGCCGCTGACCTCGTAACGCGGCGGCTCGCCGGGGAGTTCGACCTGTTGTATCTCGTCGGCTTCGACCAGTTGCTTGAGGTGGCGGTAGACCGTGGCCAGACCCAGGGCCGGCACCTCGTGCTGGGCGGCCAGCTGGATCTCCACGGGCAGCAGGGGCCGGCCGGCGGCCTCCAGGGCCGCGCGTATCGCGTGTCGTTGGCGGGTATGGCGTTCCATGGCGGGATGGTTGCAGGTGTTCCTGAAAAGCGTGTGGTCGATGTCGGCTGCTCGCCGTTGTCAGGCGACGGCGGGTCTGTTTGCGAGCGGTTTCAT
>JARJFC010000330.1 GCA_029310945.1 Leptospira sp. 96542 | reverse complement strand
AATAAGAGATGATGTCTGTACAACCATTGCCAGCCGCTAGTTCTTCAGCGGGTTTTAGATCACCTTGGAATTCGAGTTCTTCGGAGAGGATTTCGGCTGTTTTTTTGGTTCTGAGGTAGGGGCTGTACGTCAGGGTGCCCAGGCCGAAACCGCGCCCGATGCCCGGCCCGGGCAGGCCCGCTGGCTCCAACTGCCCATCGTCGCAATGACGGCCAACGCCATGCCCTCGGACCGCCAGGATTGCCTGGATGCGGGTATGAACGACCACATAGGCAAACCGTTCGAGCAGGAGCAACTGATCCAGCTCGTGTTGCGCCATGTCCGAGGTGGCGGCCTGTCCCCCGAGCCGCCCCCGACCCTGGCGCCGCTCGAGCCGCGGCCATCGCCTGTCCCGGTGCAGCCCTCCCTGGACAACTGGCCCGTGCTGGACGTCCCTTCTGCGCTGGCCCGCCTGGGCCCGGACACGGCTTTTTACGATCGCCTGCTGAGAGACTTCGCCACCCATGGCGCGGCGTTGTGCACGCGCATCGCCGCCACGCAAGACCGAGAGGCCTGTGGCCAGGCGGCGCACGAGCTCAAAAGCTCGGCGCGTACCGTGGGTGCCCTGCGCCTGGGGGAATTTGCCGCCCGCATCGAGCGGCAGGCGCGCCATTCCGAAGTCGCCGGACCTCCCATGCCGAGTGCATCTGGCGCGGACTCGGCGACGGCGACCGTGCTTCCTGGGCTCCAAGCCGAACTGGGCACGCTCTGGGCTCAGACCCTCGAAGCACAACTGCGATGGCAGGCGGAGCAAGTGTCGAGCCCAGCGCCTGCACCGGTGGCCGCCACGGCGAAGGACTGGGCCGACGCGCTGGAGTCGCTGGCGCATTCCCTGCGCGCCAACGACCTGGCCGCGCTGGACCTGGCCGATGCGCTGCCGCTGCGCTTCGCTGCGATGCCGGTGGAGGCGCCGCAGGTCGCCCAACTCCGAGACGGCCTGGACGCCCTGCGGGATGCGATGGCGGTTTTTGATTCCGTGTTCACCCGCCATTTGTATGAGGCGCGCCAGTTTGCTACCGTTGGTTGCATCCATCGAGCCCGCACGGAGGGTAAAATCATGACCATAAACGGCTACGTCCCGACCACGGATTTTGAGGA
>JARJFC010000032.1 GCA_029310945.1 Leptospira sp. 96542 | reverse complement strand
TATTGAAATTGGGACTTTGCGTTCTTGGAAAGTGAATCCAAGTTTTTTTACCGGTACCGATTGATTCGGATATGTTTTTTGATTCGGATCCATTGGAAAAGAATGCAAAATAACATTCAGGATCTCCGACTGATTGACCAGTACTTCTGAAATTTCGGTAATGCCTGTTTTTAAATCACGATACAAATTGTCTTTTAAGAAGTCTTTGATTCCAATGCATAAAAATCTGCGTTCATTTTTTAATTTTTTTAAAACAGGAACAACAGTTTTTAAATCCAATTCATCCCAATTCACAATGAAAAAATGTATTGGGTGTGTTTGTATTCGTTTGATGCTGTGTTCTAAGTTTCCTTCTACATGCACCGTTTGACCCATAAGTTTTAAAAATAAGGAAAGTTGTTTGTCTAGGAGTTTATTTTTAGTGAGGATCGTCCACTGTGAGTTTGTTGGCCCAAGAGGGGATAATGGAAGTTTTGTAATCTCTGATTTTGGTTTGTTCCAAAATAAGCTCACTCCAACGGTTTTGTAATCTTCTAATTCGGAATTTGAAAAATTACCATATAGCAGTGGTTCGATGCTCCATTCGAGTAATTCTTTGGCGAGTTCAGGACTTGGTTTTGTAAAAATTCGAATTCCATCGTTTAAGTCCTTCCAATTTTTGGAATTTACCTCTCGCACGAGGAATCCATTTGCAGTTAACCAAACCTTTAAAAGTTCTGTTTCCGCATTTGGAAGTTGTGTCAAAACGGCACCGAAGAAGAAAGTCATTACAATGTATTTTAGTTGACCACCTGTCTAGGGAAGTCATTTTAAAAATGATTTGTATGAAGCTCCTCAAGAGATACGCAAACCGACGGCTTTACGATCCTGAAACCAGTTCCACCATAACTTTGGAGGATGTGGCAAAAATGATCATAGGTGGTGAGGAAATCAAAGTGCAAGACAATATGTCTGGCGAGGACATCACACCAAAAATTTTAGGACAAACATTCTTAAAAGTGAGTCTAGGGCAACGAAACGAAGACTTTTCTAATTTTATGCTCACCTCGCTTATCCGTGAAACGGGAAGGGATGTGTCTGGGCTTTTTGAGCGATTGGTGCTTGGTGGGATTGGAGCCAATTACCTAACTTCAGAACGTTTGGAAAAAATCGTAAACTCCATGGTCGAACTTGGTGAACTGCGCGAGGTAGACTTCAGCAATTACCGCGAAGATCTACTAAAAAAAATGGCGATGCGTGCCAGTGAGAAGAAAGAACAAATCCAAAAGGACCTCGAAAAATTTAGCCAAAGTATCCTTGTCGAAGACAACGCTACATTGGGTGACCTTTCTGAAAAATTGAAAGAAGTTGCCGAAAAATTGAAAGAGAACTAAACATCATTTAAGACTTAATTTCCGCATAGGGGTTTTCCTAAATGAATAAATTTATCGGCGTTATCTATTTTATATCGATTTTTTCTTTTTTAAATGCGGAAGATGTAGATGATTATTACGCAAAACAAAAATTAAGGTTATCTTCATCAGATGTATCTGAGATCAGAGATGCAATCGATAGATTAACGTTTATTAGTGGGAGTAGGGGTGTTCGAGACATCATCACCACACTAGAAGGGAATCCTAATTTCCCGTCATCTCCAGTAAACTCAGCCGCCGTTAAGTTTTATGCGGCGAAAGCCCTTGCAAAAAAAGGAGAAGTCATTGCCATACAACCCTTGATCAAAGTGTATAAAAAAGAATCACTCTCGTTTGTCGAACGAACTGAAGTTAAGCAAACATTAGGTGGTGTCCCCAAAACCAATACAAGTCTTTCTAGTCCTTATTTTTTTGGAGAAAATGAACATACGATGGTTCTCGCTTGCGGAGAGATTTTGCGTGCCCTTGGATCCATTCCTACGAATGAAGAATCTTTAACCGAAATTAAAAATGCTCTACAATCGCCTAATTTTTACATTCGATCCTCTGCTGCTGATGCACTTTTTTTCATTGGTAATAAGGACAACATACAACCCTTAACAGATCAATTGGGTAAGGAAAATGATCCTTATGCAAAGATATCCATACTTTCCTCCATTTTAGGTTTGGAAAAAATGGCTAACCAAAACTTTCGTTCTGTCACGGAGAGCCTAAAAGATGCAAATCCAGAAATTCGAAAAAAAGCATCGGAAGCCCTCGGTAGATTCGATTTGAGTATTGCTGCACCTTACTTGGAAAAGGCGATTCGTGTGGAAAACCATCCTTTTGTGCTTAAACAAATGAAGGAAGATTACCAAAAGATCACATCCTTTCATGTTCCATAATCCATTTTCTTCGTGGACAAATGGGGTTTTTTCCGTAAACTGATCCTGGGGAGTAAGTATGAAATTAAATAGTATTTTAGAAGCAATTGGAAACACACCACATGTTCGCCTTTCTCGACTTTTTGGAACTGAACACGAAGTTTGGATGAAGTTAGAGCGCCAAAACCCAGGTGGTTCCATCAAAGATCGGATTGCCCTCGCCATGATTGAGGACGCTGAAAAATCGGGCAAACTCACTAAAGATTCCATCATTGTCGAACCCACATCAGGCAATACAGGAATTGGTCTTGCCATGGTAGCTGCTGTCAAGGGGTATCCTATAACCCTCGTTATGCCAGAACATATGTCCGTAGAAAGACGACGTGCAATGGCGGCTTATGGTGCAAACTTTGAATTGACACCACGCGAAAAAGGAATGCCTGGAGCCATCGCAAAAGCGCAAGAGATTGTTGCCACAAATCCCAAAGCTTGGATGCCCCAACAGTTTGAGAACGAAGCAAATATACAAGCCCACCGTGAAAAAACTGCGGAAGAAATTGCAAAAGATTTTCCAGAAGGATTGGATTATATCATCACAGGCGTGGGAACGGGTGGTCATATCACAGGTTGCGCGGAAAACCTAAAAAAAAGGTTTCCCAAATTGAAAGTACTCGCAGTGGAACCAGAAGGTTCGCCGGTTCTCAGCGGTGGCAAACCAGGCCCTCATCCATTGCAAGGCATAGGAGCTGGGTTCATTCCGAAGAACTGTAAAACAGAGTTGCTTGATGGTATCATCACAGTTGGTAAAGAAGAATCTTACACAATGGCAGTTCTTGCGGCTAAAAAAGAAGGGATATTCATTGGAACTTCCAGTGGTGCCAGCCTCGCAGCCGTATCCAAAAAATTAAAGGAGATCCCTCCGGGTTCAAAAGTACTTACATTCTGTTATGACACAGGTGAAAGATACTTGTCTGTCGAAGGATTATTTGTTTAATAGGGTTTTACAATTTCCAAACTACTCATAGTAGAGTCTCCCACAAAAGCAAAAACTCTCAGTTCGTATTTAGATTCGGACTGGGAGGTCGTTGCAAGTAAAGGTCATATAAAAGACCTTCCTCCCGATTCGTATGGAGTGGACGTGTCTAATGGGTTTGAGCCCACCTATACTTGGTTAAAGGGCAAAAAAACAGTTGTCTCTGCAATAACAACAAAAGCCAAAAAATCGAATATTATCTATATATCAAGTGATCCAGACAGGGAAGGTGAGATTATCGCCAAGCATTTGTTCGATGAATTAAAAAGACTTAAAAAACCTATCCACCGTATACGTTTAAAAGAGATAACAAAATCTGAGTTGAAAACACAAATCGCAAATCCATCTGGTTTGGATTTATCCCAAATCAATTCTCAAATTGCAAGGCGAGTTGTCGATCGAATCTTCGGGTATGAAATTTCACCCGATTTATGGAAACATTTGAAAATAGGCTCCTTATCCGCAGGTCGGGTACAATCTTGTGTTTTGCACTGGATATGTGAGAGAGAAAATGAAATATTAAATTTTATTCCAGAAGATTATTTTTTACTAAAACTCATTGGGACAGTTAAATCGGAAGAAGTGATTTTATCATTTAGAGAACCGAATAAAAAAAAGCTAAATAAAGATGATATCAATCAAATTCTAAAATCAATCGGACTAGGAAAGGCAAAAAATTTACAAATTCCTCTCACAAAAATTAATAAAAAAAATATAAAACGAAATCCGCCACAACCCTTTACCACTGCTAGTTTGCAAGAAATGGCATTCCGTACACTTGGATTTGATTCTAAAAAAACAATGTCCATCGCACAAAAATTATTCGAGGGTAAAAAAAATAGTTCAGGTGAAATGAAAGGTTTAATCACCTATATGCGAACAGATTCTACCTTCGTTTCTTCTGAAAAAAGGAATTTGGGTTTGGATTTTTTAAAAAAACATCATCCCAATTTGAAGACGGAAGAAAAAGTTTACCGAACAAAGAAGAAAAAACATGCGCAAGCAGCACACGAAGCCATTTTGCCCGTGGATCCTTTTTTAACTAGAGAATCACTTTTTGGTTACTTAGATGTTAACGAATTAAAATTATACAATATGATTTGGGAAAGATTTTTATGTAGTTTGATGGAACCGGAAGTGGGTATTGAATATCAGTATATATTTACCATTAAAGATTTCGATTTTGAATTTAAAGAAGAAGTGATTTCGAATTTTGGATTCAAACAATTTCAAGTCAAAAAAGACAAAACTGTCAAAAAACAGAAAGATTGGAAAGTGGGGGATTTATTTGAATATAAAGAGACCTTACTTGAAGAAAAGAGTACAGAGTGTCCACCTCGTTATACGGAAGGTAAACTCATACAAAAAATGGAAGAAAGGGGAGTTGGAAGGCCTTCAACTTATGTGAACACCATCGAAACTCTTTACAAACGAAAATACATTGTCGAATTTAAAAAGTCGATTGGACCCACAGAACTTGGTAAAAAAGTAGATGGATATTTGTATCTGAATTTTCCAACTCTCATTGGCGAAGAGTTTACAAAGAATTTGGAACTGGACTTGGATCAAGTTTCGGATCAAAACGAAACGAGAATAGTTGTGATAAAAAAGTTCTACGATTATGTAAAAAAGGCTTTGAAACAACCGGATCGATTCCGAAAACCAATAGGAGAAGTTTTTATCGATTCGATGGAGCTATCCGATCCAAAAGAAAAATCCAAAATCATTAAGGATACAATCCCAATTTGTCCTAAATGTAATGACGGAAAAATCCAATCTAAATTTGCAAAGAATGGTAAAACTATCTTTTTTTGTTCAAGATATCCGCACTGCGACTATATAACCTATGAAAATAAACGATCGTAAAAATTTATTTTTAATCAATTTGGGTGGTCCAAGAACGAGTGCGGAAATTGAACCATTCCTGAGAGATTTGTTTCTTGATCCCTTTGTTTTTGATCTACCATTGCCTGAATTTGTTCGGAAAAAACTAGCATTGTGGATAACAAAGAGAAGAACACCCAAAGTCAGAAAAACCTATGAATCAATGGGTTTTGGAGGTGGCTCTCCATTGTATGCTGAAACTGTAAGACAAGCGGAAGCCTTAAAAAAAATACTCAAAGAAAAATATGCAGAAGATTGGAATGTTTCCACTTATATGTCTTGCGGATATCCGAATATTAGAGATTTAAAAAATTTTCCTCCTTCAAGTCACAATGTCTATTTGCCTTTGTACCCTCAATTTTCGAGATCTACTGTTTTATCTACCTATAATATAATAAAGCAAATGTTTGGTGATTGCCCTGTTGCTTCGGGAGGGGTCATCTCTCATTTTGGAATGGATGAAAGATTTTTAGAAATTACTGCGAATTTTATTTACAAGTATTTAACAAATCAATTGGATTTAACAAATTTTCTACACGCCCAAAGTTATTCGAAAACACTGAACTGGAAAAATGTTGACTTAGTTTTTTCTGCTCATGGAATTCCTATGCGTTTGATAAAGAAAGGTGATTGTTATACAAAAGAACTTGAATATTCTGTAAGAAAAATTGAAGAAAAATTGCGGGCAAAAGGTTTTGTAGGTGGAATTCATTTGAGTTACCAAAGTAAAGTAGGACCTGCTCGTTGGACAGAACCAAATACATTAGTCATTTTAGAAAGATTGGCAAAACAAAATAAGGATATTGTTATATACCCCATCAGTTTTGTGAGTGATCATTTGGAAACCTTAGAAGAGATCGGAATTGAATTTAAGGAGCTATCTGCGCATTTCGGTGCAAATTCTTTTCATCGTGTACCTGCGCTAGGCACTCACCTGCCATTTTTAACTTATCTAGCAGAAGTCGTTAGTGCAAAAAAAAACAAAGCAGATGAATGTGTTTGTAAAAAATATGGTGGAGAGATGTTAGGAAAGTGCCCTATCTAAAATTGCACTGAGTCCAATACCACGTCTATAATTTCCATTAAACATAATGCTAAAATTTTTTTGTGAATGATCCTTTTCGAACTGATCTAAAAATAAATTAAAATCGTATAAATGATTATTGTATACAGGAAAGGTGTTTTCCCATATTTTTATATATGAATTTTCTGCTTCTTTGGAATTCGGATAAATTGTTTTTCTATCATCTTCCATAAAACGCAACCACTCAGATTCTGGTTTCTTTTTTACATGCGGAAAAATCCAGGTTTCTGAATTTAGATTATTATTAGACCGATATGCAAAAATATCTGAATTTTGTAACATACCAAAGGCCGATATATTTGTATTCCGAGGAAACAAAATACCAAATGCTTTTTTCTCCGTTGTTCTGTCTTTTGAAAATCGAGTGATTGTGGTCACTGAATGTGTTGTAGGGCGAATATCCAATGGTAGCCACGGTGAAAGAATTCTTTTTATCTCCTCCAAAGGAATACAAAAAAAAATCTTTCCACTTTCTTTCGGAATTTGATCAATATGATTGATTGATTTATTGTATTCAATATGTATTTTATTCTTTAAATGTTCTTCCAACTTTTCGACTAGTTCTCCCATTCCATTTTGGAAGGAAATTGTGCCCTTTTTGCTTTTTAGAGATATTCGAATATTCTGAAATATTGATTTTTTGCCACTGAAATCCCAGTTTGAAAATACAATCTTAGGAGAAAGATCACTGAGAGTTGCACCATAGATCCCACCAATTGCTGGTTCCAAAATAAATTTGGTAACCCACTCTCCAAAGTATTCTTCAAAAAAGAAATATAAGTTTTGGCCAGGTTTTGAAGAAATTTTTCGGATAAAAATAGATCTGAATTTAAAAACTAAAACTAAGGCAAAAAATATGATGGATTGACATTTTTTGCCATCCCAAATGAGCCGCCTTTTTGATTCTCTGTTGGGAGACAGTGGAATTAGATTGATATCATCTAGTAATATTTTTAGGTTTTTTGTAAACAATATCCCATTCGCTGCCAGTTCCACCAAACCTTCGTTTACTTTTTTTGTTGAGACGAGTCCGCCCAATTGGTTTGACTTTTCCCAAATTGTAACGAAATTTCCTTTTTTGTTTTCTGCATAAGCATGAAAGAGGCCAGTGAGCCCACCTCCAATGATGAGGACTTTTTGATTCATTATATGGCTTTTGAAAACATTGATTTTGAAATTTCTCCTTGGTGTAACCTTTCATCAAAAGCCATAACAATGAGGCGTAAAAAAGGTCTTCCGAGGTCGGTTACTGTCAGCTCATCATTTTCCCAAACTAGCAAATGATCCTTCTCCATTTCATTCAATCTTTCTTTGGCTAATTCAATCTGAGGTTTTGGAATTTTTGTCGAAAAATTTGTCATCAGTGAAAGAATTATTTTTTTTTGTATTAGGTCGTAAGAATTTAATTTATGTCCACGAAAGTTTGGTAAAACTCCGTTCTGCAACGATTTTCGATATTTTATTTCAAGTTTTTGATTTTGATAATAACAATCATTAGTTTCCGATATAGCCGAAGAACCAAGCCCGAGTAATGTATCTGTTTTAGAATCAGTATAACCCATAAAATTACGATGTAATTTTTGATTTGATTTTGCGATCCAAAGTTTATCATGTGACAAAGCAAAATGATCTAAACCAATTTCTTTATACCCTTCTGATTCTAACATCTCTCTACCCATTTCATACAATTCTCGTTTTAATTTTGGGTCTGGTAAATCATCTTCTGTAAATAACCTTTGGGAAGATTTGATCCAAGGAACATGCGCATATGAGTAAAAAGCAATTCTGTCAGGTTTGAGTTGAATGGTTTTTTTTAGAGATGTTTCCATACTCGTAATTTTCTGTTTAGGCAGCCCATATATTAAATCAAAATTTACTGAAGTGAATCCTAAACTTCGGGCATGGTCTGTAATTGTTTCTGTCATTTCAAAGGGCTGGATTCTATTGACTAACCTTTGTACGTCGGGATCAAAATCTTGCACACCTAAACTGATTCTGCGAAAACCCAATTTAAATAACAAGTCTAACTGAGATAATCTTGTTCTCCTCGGATCAACTTCGATCGAAAATTCGGGAGAAGATATTGGTTCTAGAATATTAAAAATTGATTCGATATAAGATTGTAAATGGTAATCAGAAAGATAGGTGGGAGAACCACCACCTAAATGAAGTTCCTGTAACTTTTGTGATTTTAAGGATGGAATTTCTTTTGAATATAGATCGAGTTCTTGTCGTAAAGCTTGTACGTAAGGTTCCTCAACAGAATGATTTTTTGTAATGGAAGTATTACATCCACAAAAAGTACAAAGTGTTTCACAGAAGGGAATATGAACATAAACGGCAATTTTATTTGGGTTAGCATTTATAGACCTGTTTAAAGATTCTAACCATTCTTCCGTGGTTGGATTGTCCGTCCAAAATGGAACGGTAGGATAACTTGTGTAACGTGGAGCTTGAGTGTCATATTTTTGGAGGAGTTCACTCATTTAGAAAATTCCTCCCTTATCGTATCAATGAGGGTATGAATCGAAGATTCTGGAGTGTGTTGCAAAACACCATGACCTAATCCTGCAATCCAACCAGATCTTTCCAAAACAGAAAGTTCCAAAATGGGTTTTAGATAATTTTGGATATGCCTTTTTAATATGTCTTTATCTGCAAAGAGTAACTCTTGGTCGAAGTTACCTTGTATAAAACCATTTTGGTTTTTTTGTAAATATTGAGAAATTGAATAACGATGATCGATTCCAAACCCAGCCAAAGTTCGAATATTTTTGATCTGCTGTAATTGATCTGCCGTTGTATTTTTTGCATAATAACCAATACGATTTGGAAATTCATTTGCGATTTCTTCTATGGCGCAAGTAACATAATCATTAAAAAGAATTGGGTCTAGTATTCCAGAAGCAGTATCAAAGATCATGACAAGTTCTGCTCCACCAGAAAGTTGCAATTTTATGTTTTCCTTTAATAAAGGTATTATGATTTCATAAAAATCGAACACAAAAGATTGATTATTCTTTAAATTTGCTGTGTTGCCATCGTGTTTTCCTATACTAGCATACGTTAGTAATGTAAACGGTCCACCAACAAAGCCTATTAGCGATACATCTTTAGGTAAAATTTGATTGGTGAAGAGGAGTGCTTGTTTTTGGAATTCTAAAGAGTGAACTGCTTCATCAATAGGTTTTAAATTCTTTAAATCATTTTTATTTGTTAATCGGTGAGATAATGTTGGACCTGGATCGTATTTTAAGCCCATACCAAGCGCTTCTAAAGGAAAAAGTAGATCTGAAAAAAGTATACTTACATCGAAACCAAAACTATTGATTGGACCTAAGGCAACTTGTGCTGCGAGTTCTGGGTTTTTGCAAAGTTCGAGAAAACTGTATTTTTCTTTTAAGTTTCGGTAATGTGAATGGTATCTGCCTGCTTGGCGCATAAACCATATTGGCGGCATTTTTTGGGGTATTTTCGATAGGGCATTTGCAAATTGGATGTTTTTGTATTTGGTCAAAGTATTCATTTTTTATTCTCTTAGGCTTTTTTTTGCTAAGTCCAAAGTATCAGCTAAAATATTATCGGTATGGGCAGTGGAAAGAAAGCCAACCTCATATCCGCTAGGTGCTAAATAGATCCCATTGTTTAGAAGTTTGTGAAAAATTTTTGCGAATTGTGATTTATGATTTTTTGGAATTTCTGTGATGGAATGTATTTCTTTACTTGTTTTTTCTTTTAACCAAAACAAACTACCGAAACAAACTGCTTCCCATTCAACCGAATCATATTCATTGATTAGTTCAGTGAGTTTGGCGGTAAAATCTTTGGTTTTTCTTTCTAAGGCGGGATAAGGATTTTCAATCTTGAGTTTTTGCAAAGTTTTTAAACCTGCTCTCATTCCAATTGGGTTTGCCGATAGAGTTCCTGCTTGGTAAACAGGCCCACTCGGTGCCACTAAATCCATAAGTTCTGCGCTCCCTGCATAAGCACCCACTGGAAACCCACCCCCGATGATTTTGCCATAACAAACTAAGTCTGGTTGTATGTTTAAAAATTCGGCCATTCCGCCGAACCCAACCCTGAAACCAGAAATTACTTCATCAAAAATGAGTAGTGTTTGGTATTTTCTACAGAGTTTGTATATTTTTTCCAAATAAGATTTTCTTTGTACAAGCAAACCGAAGTTAGCAGGCAACGGTTCAATGATCACACAAGCAATTTGTTCGCCAAAAGTTTGAAATAGATTTTCTAAAGATTCTTCGTCATCTAGTGGCAGAACCAATGTGTTTTGAATCATCTCCGTTCCAATTCCCAAACTGTCACTTGAACTTTCTCCAGCAAGTCCTGATCCAGCTTTTACAAGTAGTGAATCGAGGTGGCCGTGATAACAACCATCAAATTTTAGAATTTTGCTTCTGCCTGTTTTTGCTCTGGCAACACGCAAGGCACTCATAACTGCTTCCGTGCCTGAGTTGACAAAACGGATTTTATTTACCCAAGGGATATTGGATGTGATGAATTCGGCAAGAGATAAAGAATAGGGTTCACAAGCCCCAAAAGACCACGCTGTATTGATTGTTTCTTCTACAACTTCCTGGATTTCTGGATGTCTATGTCCAAAAATCAATGGACCAAAACTTAGGCAGTAATCGATATACGTTTTATCTTCAACTGATATCAGTTTGGCGCCGGAGGCAGATTTAAAAAAAACGGGTGTTCCCCCGACAGAAGAAAATGACCGAACGGGTGAATGCACTCCGCCAGGAACAATTTTTTTTGATTTTTCGAATAGTTCATTCGAATTCATTCATATATCCTTTTTGCCAAACGCGCACCGTAAGTGATTAAAAAATTTACGCCTGTTCTGCGGAAAACATTCCAGGTTTCAACTAAAGCATCTTCAAAATTCACAAAACCTTCTAAATCTAAATAGACCAAACTGGCGTATTCTCCACTCACTTGGTAAGCACCAATCGGTAGGTTTGTTTTTTCTTTGATTGGCGTTATGAGGTCAATTGATGAAATCCCAGGTTTAACCATTAAAAAATCTGCACCTTCGTTTGCGTCTCTTACACTGGATTGGATTGCTGTGAGTCTGTCAGAAACATCCAATTGATAAGAAGATCTGTCGCCAAACATTGGTTTTGAATCGGCAGCCCCACGGAAAGGTCCATAAAAATTACTTTTAAATTTGGTGGAATAACTCATGATAGGAATGTTTTCGAATCCATTTTCATTGAGAATCGTTCTATGGGATAAAACTCTTCCATCCATCATATCACTCGGTGCAATCCCATCCGCCCCAGAGTTTGCATACAAAACTGCCAATTCGGATAAACGTTTCACTGAAGCATTTGTGTCTATGATTCCATCTGGTTTGAAAATACAGCAATGCCCAGTCGTTGTGATGGAACAAATACAAGTATCAAGCCATAAGGTAATATTCGGAAATATATGTTTTATATTTTTTATAACTCTTTCGTAAAATTTGGATGAGAACTCAGTATCTGATTTTGTGGCAGGTACTAAAAATAATAGAAAATGGGAAACTCCCGCATTACAATCTGCTTCAATTTGTTTTATCACGGAACTTTCCGTTTCCCTGAAAACATTGGAAAGACCTTTGATTGGTTCTTTTTCCGTTATACCTTCAACCACAAATAGTGGCTGGATCATTTTTTTATAACCTAAAGAATTAGTATTCGCTAGGTTCCTTAAGTTCTCATTGGATTTAATTCGGAGTATACGATTCATATGTTTTTAATGTGTTTTTCTATCCAGGATTCAAATGAAAGGGTAACATATAAATTGTTATGTGACTTTTGTCCTAGCGTTTGTTTGAGTCGATTATAGGTGGATCCAGGTCCTACAAAATGGATTACATTCAGTAGTTCTGGAAAACGTTTTGTGACGATTTCAAATTCGGAACCACTTCTCCAATAGGCTGCTTTAATTTTTGAGATATCAAAAGGGATGGGAATTTCTGGTGCCGAAACGTAATAAGTAGGCAAAGTTTTATAATTACTTGATTTGGTGTCAGAGTCCAAATGGGTGAGTTTGATAAAATTGGGTTTTCTGTTTATGATGGTTTCGACAGATACCATTTCGGTTTCACCTAACCCATCGCAAGTGCCATTTACCCAAAAGCCTCTGTTGGCCAAATCTTTCCATGTGGACATTCCAGCTGTCCATAGAATCTGGTGAGTTGGGTTCACCGATAAGTCGAGTGGGAACGCGTAACCACGCGAAACAAATACATCCATACCTTCTGGAATCGAATAGGCCAATCTTTCCCTTTGCCTTGCCGCCATTTTTGCGTTTGGTGGCCAAACTTCATCGCTTGCGAATTTGAAATCCGCACCATTTTGAATCTCCTTTGAAGAAATGTTTTTTCCATCTTCGGATTGGCCTCTTAAAAAAATCACATTTCCATAGGATCTAATCTTTACGCTGACTCCAATTTTTTGATGGCACCCCCCACCAAACTCTGAAAGAATTTCTCTTTCTTTTTTTACAACAAATTCTGTTTCTTTGTCGGTTAACGATCGCAACATTGTTTCGAGATTTGTATCTTCTTTTCGGATTTCTGCTGCAAGGGCTCCTTGGGCGGGTGCGTTGGGAAAATTTGAAAATGGCAAAACCATAAAATGGCTTCTCTCAAAAACTTCTCTAATGAATTGTTTCGTATCTTTTAGTTCGGGTAAAATTTCGTTGGAATCTTCAAATTGAAGTATTCTGTCAATAGCAGCCTTCGCAATAATGATAGCACTTACTTCATCTAAAAGGTATTTTTTCAATCGTGTCTGGATATTACCCCTTACTGATTCAACGGAAACTGGAACCGAATTGATCGGTGTTGGAAAATAATTTTTTACAAATTCTTTTATAAAAAATTCTCTCCGGGGTGAAGAAGTGAGTATCCTGATTTTTTCGGGGGTTTTTACCCATTGGTTTCTTTTAAAAAGCAAAAGGTCATGTGCATCCTCTCTTGGTAAAACAGGTACGATTGTGGTCGAATTCCTCTCTCGCAAATCAAGGTCTTTCCATGAATGGATAACGATGTCTATTTTTCTGTTGGTTAGATCTTCGCCCAATTCTTTTGTGAAGATTCCGGCTCCAGGCATTTGCCATAAAGGTGTGTTTAAGTCTTTATCACCTGATGTTTGTTTGAATATGGTTTCAAACTGGTAGTTTGGGAAAAGAAGGGATAATTTTTGGCAAACCTGATGGACTTGGATTTTTGATAATAGGGAAGATCTCCCACCGATTCGAATTATATTAGACAAGTTAAATCTTCCCAACCATGTTGAAGATGGATTTGTTCCTCTTCCCTTTCTTTTGTGATTTCTGTTAAAAATATTTGTAATTCAAGTTTTTTGTTTTTTATATTTATATCCGTTTTTTCCAAATTATTCAAAATTTCTGAGAAAGGAATGTATTTTCCAAAAACTTTGTTTTTAGGAATTTGAACATTCTCTCTGAAATCGATTACAAGTTTGGAATTGAATAAATGTTTTTCCCAATGTTCTGGAAGGGCACTTGATGCTACTACAATTGCATCTTCCTTTGGAATGTAATCTTCATAAAAATAAACTTCAATGGAATGTTTATTTTTAAAATATGATAGTCGCTCTTTGTTTCGCCCAATCAATCGTACATTTTGTTTTTGATTGATTAAATATGGTAATATGGCTTCTGCTAATTTTCCTGTTCCCAAAAAAACAATATTTTCTTCCGATTTTAAGTAGGATTCTGCAATGCCACCATATGTTTGTTTGCCTATGCCAGTGAGAAATTTTGACCGGACCATTTTTGTATGTTCTAAGATTTGATCACGAAGGTTTCCTAGTGACTCCGAAAACGTACTTAGTTTTAAATTTTTTTCATGGAACCTGTCGCGGAACTGTGCTTGGATTTCTGATTCGCCAAATAATTTTGATCTTAGGCCAGATACAACTTCTAATAAAAATCGATAGGCATCAAATCCAAAATATAAATCATATCCTTTGAAATTTCTCAAATTTTCTGGTAGAGGAAATACTCGGTTGTCAGTTAAATAAACTATCCTTTGGCAAGTTTGCCAAACTACAAACCGATCATCACCAAGCGGAGTTGGATTTGATTTGTCTGAATGGAGGAGTATGAGGTTCGACCACATGATTTTATTCTACCAAATACAGTCTTGCAACTGTCACAAGATTGTCAGTTCCAAAAAAAATAAACAGAGTAAATGAGTCTAAGTCTCAAATAAGGAGGGTTTATATGAATGGGGAAGAAGAGTGGAAAACAAAACTTACACCTTTGCAATACCATGTGACCAGGGAAAAAGGCACCGAACGGCCGTTTACTGGAGAGTATTACCAGCACAAAGAAAATGGAACCTATATTTGTATTTGTTGTGGGGAAGAACTGTTCAGTTCTGAATCTAAATACGAATCAGGGAGTGGCTGGCCAAGTTATTACGAACCAATGAACCCGAAGTCTGTTGCAGAAGAAGTGGATATGAGTTTGGGTATGAAGCGAGTTGAGATCCATTGTAGCAGATGTGGTTCTCATTTAGGACATGTTTTCCCAGACGGCCCGAAACCGACAGGGCTCCGTTACTGCGTGAATTCTGCCTCGCTTGGTTTCAAAAAAAAATAAAAGCTTCGACTACTCCTTGATCCAAGAAACTTCGGTGCAGTATTCACGTGGTTTTGGTGTTTCGTTTTGTTCCAAAGAAACGGCGCCTGTGATCAGACCGAGGCGGATGTAGATTTTTTTTGCCAATTTAGAAAGCTGGGCTGCTTCACATTGGTTTCCCAATTTGGATTCCAATTTGGAGATATTGACAAGGAGTTTGGCATTGCCCTCTGAGTCTTTCATCCCAATGGCTTGTTTGAGTTGGATGGCTTTTTTCAAATCCTCTCTGGCTGCTAAGAATTGATTGGAATCAGCCGAAAGTTTTGCTCTTTCTTCTAAAGATAGAATCACTTGGGGAATCCGGGAGAGGCGAGTTTCCCCTAGGATGACCTCCGCAGGTCTGTCGAGAGCTGGGTTTGCAAAAAGCCCAGAAGATATGATGAATAAAAATACAAATTGCCGTTTCAGCATACATGTTCCCACTAATTTGGATAGAATACTTACAATGTGCATAATTTGTACCAATGTTTCAAATTACACTCGACCTACGAGTGAAATTTGGATCCACTGAACCTTGACTCTGGCCGAGCGACCGCCTTCGTTGTCACCTATGTGGCAAAGGGGGAGGAAAGTCCGGACACTAGGGGACAACTGGACCGAGTAACACTTGGGCTCTGCTCTCCGGAGCGGAGACGGAAAGTGCAACAGAAAAGAAACCGCCTGCTTTTTGGCAGGTAAGGGTGAAATGGTGGGGTAAGAGCCCACCGCCTATTTTGTAAAAGATAGGGCAAGGTAAACCCTCCAGTGTGCAATCTCAAGTAAACAACCGTTATGAGCATGTCCCGCCAGGTTGTGGGTAGAGAGCATTAGATAAATGGTCGCATAGAACAGAATCCGGCTTACGGGCCAGAGTCACCTTTTTTTAGTATCGTTTGGATTGTGGTTTCTTCAGATGGATCATAAAAAATACAAACGAGGCTCCTAATTTGTAAAACGGTATCCGCAATTTCTCGTTTGGTGGATTCCAAATGCCAATTTTTAAATCCAATGAGTATTCCACAGGTTTCTTCTAAACCTTGGAAATTGGCAACGGACTCGTGCCTTACCTCTAAACTTTCGATCGAACTTTGTATTTTTAATTCAGAAAATATTTCTGCATTCGGATATAAAATTACAATTTCATCTGTTTCAATTTCTAAAACTTTTTTTGCATAACCCAAACTCCACCTGATTTGGTCTGAAATATCTTCGTCCATTTTGATCCATTGGACATCGGTTGCGTTTTGTAAACTGGAAACTTCAGAAAAATCACCAAGCAACGAATTGGCGAAATTTACAATCTCAGGTGAGTTGCGGATGTTTTTACGGATGTCCCAAATTTTAGGTGAACAATGATTTAAAAACTCGCGTAAGGCAGATTGTTTCGAAAGGAACATCCGATCAAAGAATAAAATCCAATTTTTCATTTGCCAAACAGCCGAATCCAGATATGGAAAAATGACTTTCTTTGGATCTTCTTTTAAATAATCTTCGATACCATCGGCAATCAAATGAAGAAAATTCATTTCTCCGATTTCTGATAGGTCATGAACCAATTGGATGTTTTCTTTTTCTGGCAAATGACTTAGTTCTGCTAACCAAATTTGGTATAAGGGTTCCGCTCCCTGCCAAAGTAACACGCGTTTACCTAATCGAGCAAATTGGATGGCAAGTTCTCCTGCCAGTATGGATTTACCAGAACCAGAACTTCCAAACACTAAATTTCTCTCATTCTTATGGATTCCTTCGAGCAACTTAAACTGTTCTTTTGAAAGTACAAAAAGTTCTTCTTCCTCTGAGTTTTTATCTGAATGGAAACTTTTAAAAAAGTTAAGATTCTTTTTTATGATTTGGTGTGCTTTATCGATATTGGATGAGGGAAAGGTTTCGCGGATGTGATAAAAAACATTCTGT
The DNA here is from genome assembly GCA_029310945.1 of Leptospira sp. 96542. Lineage (GTDB taxonomy): Bacteria > Spirochaetota > Leptospiria > Leptospirales > Leptospiraceae > Leptospira_A. The sequence goes on along the minus strand of JARJFC010000032.1, from coordinate 31,212 downwards.
AAAATAGTTTCTAAGGATTGATCTCCCTCTAATTCTTTTTTTCCAAATACAAAAAAGTTTGGATCATTCGGGAGATGAAATTCGGAATGTTCATTTTTTAAAAAAAATACGCAGGCAAAATAATTTTCAGGTGGGTATAGATTTTCCAATTGGTTGTGGTTTTTAAAAAACTCTCGAACGTAATCTCTTTGGTTTTGCGCTTGTTCAACGGGGTTCGTATAAGATTTACCTTCGACCAATTGCCATTCGCGTGCCCGGGCATTGTAAAATTCCCAAATTCCTTTTTTTTGCCTCCATTTTCCATTTTTCAATTCGATGGTGAGAACACCAAATTTTGAGAGTACTAAAAAATCGATCTCTCGCATTGGCACGTCGGGAGTGATGAGGGTGAGTGAATAATAAATGGTGAATTCATCTGAAACTTCCTTTTGGAAACGTTCGTAAAAATGAGATTCGAGCGAAATGTCTTTTGATTTTCTGGGAAAATGTTTTGGGTAAATCATTTTTTGTTTTTATCTATATTCTGAAACTAAATATTGGATACTATGAAATTTTATCATGTGATCATCGTTCTTTGTCTTCTATTTTTAAACTGTGCTGGTGGAAATGTTCGGATTAAAATTGCAGAAGACAATTCTGGCGAAATTCTAATTTTTCAAAAAAAGATAAATAAAGAACGGAACACCGAGTTTTTTGGATCCGGTGTGAAACCGAATGAAATCTTAAAGATACAATTTTTGGAAAAAAGTTTCCAATTTAAAAATTACACAGAAATTTTGCCGCCAGGTTTTCGTTTTGTACGCTATACGGATGAATACGATGGAAACGTTATTTTACTCGGCATTGATACGAGTAAAAATTCGAAACTCCTAAGGGTTTTGGAAATTGAAAAAGATCAAATTCAAATGATTATCTCAGAAGCAAAAAAAAGAGATGATATGTTGCGGTTCAACACGCTTGTCGAGTTTATCCAGTTTGAAATTCATTTTCCATTTGCCATATCTAAGGCTAGTTTTTTGGAGCCAAGGACAGCAGGTGAGTGGACGGCGAGGCTTGATTCACCATATAGGCTTATCATAAACATTCCATTGGAATCTGTATGGAAGGATGAGTTTGGAATGACTGTGGTCAAAATGGAACTTGCGGATTGAATTATTTGTGAAAATATTTTTTATCAATGTCGGAAATGATTTCTTTGAGTGCAGCTCTACGTTCTGCCGTATTTGGAAGGATGGTTTTTAGTTTGTTTCGCATAGAATAAATGGTTTCGAACAAATCATTGTTTTCTTCGGGCAAAATTTCTTCGAATAACTTTCGTAACGTGGAGCTTATGCCCGCAAATTTCCCGTCGGTCGAAATTGAAAATTGAACAGGTCCCAAATTGATAAGAGATGCTGAGTAAAAATCGCAAGTTTTTGGATCGTCAACTGCGTTGATCCAAACCCCATTCTTTTTTGCAATTTTTTTGAATTCCAAATTGGTTTTTGAATCACTTGTTGCCAAAAAGATGAGATCACGGTTTAAAAAATCGGATTCTTTAACAATCCTTTCTTCATATAAAATTTCCGAATGCGCTTCTAAATATTCCTGAACTTCCTTTTTTGCAAAAAGACTGATGACATGGATTTTGGCTCCTGTTCCATCTAAGCCAAATAATTTTTCTAAACATGCATTTCCTGCACCGATAATGAGGACATTGCGATTTTCTAAATTGAGAAAGGCTGGGTATTTCTTAAGACTCATACTGGGAGGTTTGGTTTTTTAAGAGTTTTGTCTCCAGGCAGCGGAGTGCTTCTCCTACATAGAGAATCCCTGGACCCTTTGTTTTTTTGACAAAACCTTCTGTTTTTACATTTCCCACTGAGCTTAGCGTATATGTTTCGTTTGGTGATCCGACCCCTTCTAAAAGCGCCATAGGGGTATTTGGTGTTATGCCTTTTTCAATGAGTTTTTTTGCGAGTTCAGCAGTGTGGTTTGAACCCATAAGGATGGCAATGGTTCCTGTAAAATTCTCCATCCCGAGCCAGCTTTTGTTGTCTTCCAAAATGGAATGTCCGTCCAAAATGATGATTTGGCGGGAAAGCCCCCTTACCGTGAGAGACACCCCAAGGGAAGCTGCCCCTGCGGTTACGGAACTTACACCCGGAACTAGTTCGTAGGAAATGTTTTCTTTCTCCAGTGCCTGGATTTCTTCCGTCAGTCTGCCAAAGATACTGGGGTCACCCCCCTTCAATCGAATCACTCGTTTCTTCGCTTTGGCAAACTGGACAAGGAGGGAGTTGATTTCTGTTTGGGTCCGGTAGTGTTCGCCCGAGCGTTTTCCCACGTAGAGAATCGTCGCACCAAGGGGGAAGACCTCTAAAAAGCCTGGATCGAGGAGGGCATCATACAAAATGACCTCGGCTTGTTTCAAGACGTTATGCGCCCGGAGAGTGAGGAGATCCACAGGACCTGGCCCACCACCCACAAACCACACAAAACCTGATTCTGTCTTATTGGAGGACATTTCCGTTATACCTTGCAATTTTGCTGTGAATCGTCAAGTCAATGGCTAATATTTTTCACATTTTCTCTAGTTTTTTGGTTTACTTGGGAAGGTTTTCCAGATGAATATTCAATTTATAAGACTCATTGGATGTTTTACTGGAGATGTGGACGACCAAGTTGTCTCCCAAGACAAGAGTAGGGCATAATAGGCAAACGATGTTATCGGACGAAAAACGATCCAAATTTTTACAATTATTGAAAGAATCCACCAAAGACGAATGGCTTTGGATGTCTGGTTATTTATCTGCTCTCACACAGGTTCCCATGAATGGGAGTTTGGACGTTTCCATCCAAGCACCAGTGAGTATCGAATCTGGTGCGCAATCCTCGCATGGGAATTTAAAAGCCCAACCCATCCAATGTTCTGTGGTCTATGGAACAGAAACTGGCAATTCCAAAAAAATCGCCACCGATCTCACGAAAAAATTAAAAGAACTCGGTCACTCGGTCAAATTAAAGACGACGGAATCTTACAAAGCGAAAGATCTAAAAGAAGAGAAATACCTTTTTGTGGTCGTATCTACACATGGGGACGGTGAGCCACCGCAAGCAGCCAAACCCTTTATACAAGTATTGTCAGAATACAAAGAGAAATTATCCAATTTGAAGTTTTCTGTTTTGGCACTTGGGGATACGAGTTACCCTCTTTTTTGCCAAACAGGTGTTGATGTGGATTCCGCTCTTGAAAAATTGGGCGGGCTTCGTATCCATGAACTTGGTAAATGTGATGTAGATTATGATGCGGTAGCCAAACCTTGGATAGGCGAACTTCTTTCCAAATTGAATGCTGATATGAAAACGGCAACTCCACAATCGGCAAATATACAAACGAGTGTTCCAGCTAAAAAAACATCTAGTCAAAAGGTAATTTATAGCGGAACTATTAGCACAAATTTAGTGTTAAACGATATTGGTTCTACCAAGTTTACAAGGCATATTGAAATAAAATCAGATTCAGCCGTCGATTATGAACCAGGGGATAGTGCTGGGTTTTTAGCTCTCAATACTGACGAAGAAATCTCACGAGTTTTGGGTCTTTTGAAAATTGATAGAGAATTTAGGCTTAATTTTCAAAATGAAACATGGATGGCTTATGATTTGTTTCAGAAAAAAATTTCAATGCGGTATCTGCCAGACCGCGTCATCCAAAAGTATGCGGGGTTGATCGGTAAAGAAATTCCAAGTGGGAAACTTGATTTGGATGTTTTACTCACCCTTTATCCTTCCGACAAGGATTTGAATGTTCAGAGTTTGGTGGAAGTTTTGGAACCAATGGTTCCACGTTATTATTCCATTGCTTCTAGTCCAAATGCGCATGGTGAGGATGAAATACACCTAACAGTGACAGAGGTAGAAATCGAAACCTTCACAGGTACAAAAAAAGGTTTATGTTCTGGTTTTTTAGCAGAGCTCGGTGAAGGAGACAAAATTTCCTTCTTTATCCAAAAGAATCATTCTTTCCGTTTACCAAATCCAGATACGGACATTATCATGATTGGTCCCGGAACTGGCATTGCTCCTTTCCGATCCTTTTTGTTCGAAAGAGAACATTCTGGTGGAAATGGAAAAAATTGGTTATTTTTTGGCGAAAGAAACTTCGTCTCCGATTTTTATTACCAAACAGAATTACAATCCATGTTGGATACAGGGGTTCTAACCAAATTGAACACGGCGTTTTCAAGAGACACGAAACAAAAGTTATATGTGCAGGATCGTATGGCAGAAAATGCTTCTGAACTTTTGAAGTGGATCGAGTCGGGTGCAGTGATTTACGTTTGTGGTTCCAAAGATCCAATGAGTAAAGATGTTGATAAGAAACTCATTTCCATTCTCTCGGAAAGGACATTTGATACAGAAAAAGATACAGTTGAGTATCTAAAAGAGTTAGAAGAGAACGGGCGTTATATTAAGGACGTTTATTAAGGGAATAATTATGGCATCATCAGAAAAAAAAGAAACATTAGCAGAACGTGTCAAACGATTGAGTCGAGGTCTTAGGGGCACGTTACCTGAAAGTCTCAAAGACGAACACACTGGCTCTCTTCGAGCAGATGACCAACTTCTTTTAAAATTCCATGGTATGTACCAGCAAGACGATCGTGACCGTAGAGATGAGAGAGCCTCAAAAAAATTAGAACGATTGTACAGTTTTATGATTCGCCTTCGTATACCAGGTGGGATGATTGGCCCCGTTCATTGGGAAGCACTCCATAATGTAGCGGGAGAAAACTCAACTGGTACAATTAAAATTACGACTCGCCAAACTGTTCAACTCCATGGAATATTAAAATCAAAAATTAAACCGACGATCAAATCCTTCGACCAAGTATTTTTGGATTCCATTGCCGCTTGTGGGGATGTGAATCGAAACGTAACTTGTACATCAAACCCCGCAAGTTCCCCTCTGCACAAAGAAGTGTTTGGTTATGCAGGAGAAATCAGCAGGTCCTTGCTGCCCAAAACCAGAGCTTATTATGAAATATGGTTGGACGAGTCACAGATTGCGGAAAAAGAAGAACCAGAAGATCCATTGTATAAAGATGTTTACCTTCCTCGTAAATTTAAAATTGGAATTGCCATCCCTCCTTATAACGATGTGGATATTTTTACGAACGACATTGGACTTATCGCCATCATAGAGAACGGTACGCTCACAGGTTTTAATGTTGCCGTTGGCGGTGGGCTTGGAACCACTCATGGAAATTCTGATACGTATCCTCGGGTAGGAACTGTGTTTGGATTCATTCCCAAAAAAGACATTCTAAAAGTGGTTTATGAAATTGTAACAGTACAAAGAGATTTTGGTAATCGAGAAGACAGGAAACTCTCAAGGTTAAAATACACCATTGATCGTTTGGGAATAGAGTTCTACAAACGCGAAGTAGAGAAACGCACGGGTATAAGTTTTTCGCAAGCCAAAGAATTTAAATTCACAACCAGAACAGATGAATTTGGTTGGAGCCAAGATGCTGCAGGAAACTGGCATTATACGGTGTTTGTAGAAAATGGTCGTGTGTGTGATGAAGATGGTTACAATCTAAAAACAGCATTATTGGAAGTTTCAAAAACGAGAAGGGCAACGTTTCGCTTCACTTGCAATCAAAATGTAATTTTGTCAGATATATTTCCTAAGGATAAAGATTTAATCGAATCCATCCTTGTGAAATATGGAGTTCATCGAAAATCAATTGAAAGTTCAAACATTCGCAAAAACTCAATTGCATGTGTGGCATTGAATACTTGTTCTCTTGCTCTTGCAGAAGGACAAAGGTATTTACCAGCTCTCATCAGTAAAATTGAACCCATTTTGGATAAACATGGTTTAGATAATTTACCTGTGACCATACGAATGACAGGTTGTCCCAATGGTTGTGCGAGACCCTACATTGCAGAGATTGGCCTCGTGGGAACTGCCTATGGGAAATACAATTTGCATTTAGGTGCAGATTTTGAAGGTTATAGGCTCAACCAAAAATACAAAGAGGATTTGGATGAAACATCCATCCTTTCAGAGTTAGATGGACTATTTGGTCGTTATGCGAAGGAACGCACAAACGAAGAAAGTTTTGGTGATTTTACAAAACGAATCGGGATCCTAAATTAAGGATCCCTTCTTCTCCAATAAAAGGAAATGAGTGCGCCTGTAATCAGGTGCCAAATCCCCCACCAAGCACAGATGAGCGCCATTCCACCTAGGCCATCAAAAAATCCAAACACAATGGCGAGCCCGAGGCTTGAGTTTTGGATTCCCGTTTCGATGGAGATCGTCTTTCGATCTCGGTGCTCGAGTGAAAATATTTTTGCGAGATAATACCCAGAAGCGAGTCCAAACAAGTTCATCAAAAAAACCAAAACAAATAGAATATGGATGTATTCGATAAAAAATCTCCAGTTACCGAAAAGGGCACCTACGATGAAAAATGCGAGTAAAACAATGGAAAGTCTTTGGATAAACCGTTTGATTTTGAGTGTAAAATTTGGCCAAAGAGTTTGGAATCCTATGCCTAGAACCAAAGGGATAAAGAGTAAGATCGTAATGGATACAAACATCTCAAGAGGATTTACACTGATTTGTTTCAAATAATTCCGTGAATTTGGAAGTAAACTCCCCCAAAATAAAAAGGAAAATGGGGTGAGAATAAAAGACAATCCAGAAGAGAATGCTGTCAAACTGACTGACAAAGCTAAATTGCCTTTCGCAAGATTTGCAAAGAAATTTGACATACTCCCGCCAGGACAGGCAGCAACAAGGATCATACCCAAAGCCAAACCTGGGTGTGGGTCTAAGGTAATTATGATTAGGATTGTGAAGAGTGGCAATAAAATGTATTGGCTAAAGAGTCCAACGAAGGCTGCCTTGGGGTTTTTGAATAATCTAACAAAGTCTTCCTTTTTGATTTCGAGTGCCACACCAAACATGATGATGGCAACAAGGACATTGATAAGAAGAACTGTGTCACGATTAAAATTGAGTTTTACTGCGTTTATATCCATATTATTCAGACCAACTAACTAAAATTCGTCTGTCTCCACTAAAGGGTAGTCTTCCATGTGAAACAGAATAATTATCAATGATCAGTAGATCACCTTTTTGCCATGGGTTTGCGATCATATGTTTCCAAAACAAATCAGATATTTCTTTAATCTCATTCTTAGTAAATTCATCCCCATTCCCATATGTTACATGAACATCAAAATTTTTTGATCCACTAAATTTTTTAATAAAGGTTAGGGCAGTGAGTAAAAGAGCCACACCAAGCGACCTTAAAGTCTTTTGTTTTTTAAATATATTCCAAACTTCGAATACTGCTGAATCCACATGGAAGGTTTGCACATGGTTGTGCCAAGCCGTCACTCCAGTTTTTAAATGATTTCGAAAACCGGATTGGTGGTTGTTTATGATGAGTGAATCTTTTCCAAACCATTCCAAATCAAACCTATTTTTTTTTGAAATTTTATTCACTTCAATTAGGTCTGTGGTTCCAAACATTTCATCCCAACGTTTTGTTTTCCACATTGAAAATCTCGCAGTGTTGGATGGTCCATCGTATTTTCGTCTGTAACGAATTCCAAATTTTTTGATTTTGCTAATGATGTTTGGATTTAGTTCTTTGTAAATTTGTCGGAGATCAGTGAGTGGTGTTTCTCCGCCGAAACTGGAAACTGTTTCTGCAAAGAAAAAAAGTAGTTTGGGTGGATTGTCTAGAAAACTCATCTCCGCATGTTGCATGATGGGGTAGTGGGGTGGAAGTTCACTGGCAGTAAAAACATGTTTGACCACCTGGTCACGTGGAGATGTTCCTAGATAAAATTCACCTAACTTTTCTTTTGTGGCAAAAAGTAGAGTTTGGAAGTCATTTGCCGTTTCCAGAGGAAATCCTCGGAGGAGGATTGCTCCGTAGGTTTCGAGATCCCTCCGCCATTCCTTTTGGTTTTTTTCAAACCAGGATATGAGGTCATCATTGTTTACCTCAGAGAGATTTGGTTCGTACACAACGGGTAGGTAGGCTTCCGAAAGGAATGTCTTTTTGATGGTATTTTTGCGGTTTGCCAGTGTCTTTGCCATGCAGCCCATTCGACACCAGAGCCTCTACTATATCAATAATAAAATCTGCTATAGTAGAGGTTTTTTTGGAAAGGAATTTGGGTTCCGAACAATCAATCCCGAACGTGGCTACTCTACCAGTTCAGAGTAACATCCCCGCCGCTACGGTTTGGTTTGTTCCTTCATCCACTAAAATAAAACTCCCCGTTCCTCTTACTTCAGAATACGGATCATAAGCAATGGGTTTGGCTGTTCGGAGAGACACCTTTCCGATTTCATTCAAAGCCAAACTGGGTTGTTCCTTTTTTTCATGGGTTTGGGTGTCCACTCGGAACTCTAGTCCCTTCACTGATGATTTCACAGATCCTGTTGTTTGGCGGAGTAAATATTTACCACCCACGGCCATCGGCTTTTGGTCCATCCAACAAATATATGCCTCGAGGTCTTGGGATAGTTTGGGTTCTTTATCTTCGGTAACGATCATGTCACCTCGGCTTACATCAATATCGTCTTCTAAAAGTAAGGTGACAGACATGGGGGCAAATGCGGATTTTAAACTTCCATCATATGTATCAATTTGTTTGATTTTGGATCTAAGCCCACTCGGTAAAATTGTAACTGGGTCACCTACATGAAAGGATCCACTTCGAATTTGTCCCGCATAACCACGGTAATCGTGTAGTTCCGTTGTTTGTGGCCGAATGACCATTTGTACTGGAAACCTAGGTTCGGTCGATTCCTCTTCCGTATGGATTTGGATGTCTTCTAAATATCCGAGTAGGGTATTTCCATTCCACCAAGGCATGGATGGAGATTTATCAACAACATTGTCTCCCTTTAGGGCGGAAATGGGAATAAAAGAAACGGATTTTAAATTTAGATCACGAGCAAAATCTAAATATTGTTTCTGGATGTTTAAAAAAACTTCTTCAGAATAATCTACCAAGTCCATTTTATTAATACAAACCACAACGTATGGTAATCGTAATAAGGATACGATGTATGAATGCCGAAATGTTTGTTCGATCACACCTTTGCGTGCATCAATGAGTATGATTGCCAAGTCAGAATTGGAAGCACCTGTAACCATATTCCTTGTGTACTGAACATGTCCCGGAGCATCGGCAATGATGAATTTTCTTTTAGGAGTTGAAAAATATTTATACGCAACATCGATTGTGATGCCTTGTTCCCTTTCGGCTTTTAATCCATCGGTGAGAAGCGCAAGATTGATTTCTCCATTTACTTGGCCAGCTTTTTCGATTGCGTCCAACTGGTCTTGGAAAACTGACTTACTGTCGTATAACAAACGTCCGATGAGTGTGGATTTACCGTCATCGACACTACCTGCAGTGAGCAAACGTAAAATATCCATTAAAAATAACCGCCTCTTTTTCTGTCTTCCATAGCCGCTTCCGAACGTTTGTCATCCAATCTTGATCCACGTTCGGTCGTTCTAGAAATTTGGATTTCTTTGATAATGTCATCCACAGAATTTGCTTCCGATTCAACAGCTGCGGTGCAAGTCATGTCACCCACTGTTCGGAAACGAACTGTTTTTTCTTCGACTTTATCGTTCGAATCAATTGTGATAAATTCAGAAACAGGAAAAACTAAATCTTCTCGCCATATAATTTGCCTTTGGTGGGAAAAATACAAAGATGGAAGACCAATGTTTTCCTTTCTGATATACTCCCAAACATCGAGTTCAGTCCAGTTGCTGATCGGAAAAACTCGGACGTTTTCTCCCACATGGATTTTGCCGTTATATATATTCCAAAGTTCTGGTCTTTGTAATTTGGGATCCCAAGAACCAAATTCGTCACGCACAGAAAAAACTCTCTCTTTTGCCCTAGCTTTTTCTTCGTCTCTCCTTGCTCCACCAATACAAGCATCAAACTTGAATTCGGCGATAGTATCAAGTAGTGTCACTGTTTGGATTCCGTTTCGGCTAGGAAATTTTCCTTTTTCTTCCACGGCTTTACCTTGATCAATGGAGTCTTGTACATAACGGACAATTAGTTTTTCGCCAATTTTGTCTGCCAATTCATCTCTAAAATCCAAAGCCTCTTGAAAATTATGACCTGTGTCTATGTGAACGAGGGGAAAGGGAAACTTCCCTGGTCGGAACGCTTTGAGTGCTAAATGAACCAAACAGATCGAGTCTTTTCCACCAGAAAATAATAACGCTGGTCTTTCGAACTGAGTCGCAACTTCGCGTAAAATATAAATGGCTTCAGACTCTAATTGTTGTAAGTGGGAGAGTCTATGATTTGTCATATTGTATTTCCTTTTTTGGGTTGGAGTTTACCATCTACCCAGTGTAAGCCGCATTCTTTTTGGGATTCTTGTTCCCACCACCAACGGCCAGCTCGAAAGTCTTCCCCATCGGCTATGGCTCTCGTGCAGGGAGCACAACCGATGCTGGGAAAACCTTTATCATGGAGTTCATTATAAGGAATTTCGAATTTTCTTATATAGTCCCAAGTTTGATCCCATGTCCAATGGAGTAGTGGTTGGTATTTTAGAATATTCTTAGCTAAATCTTCTTCGAATAAATTGGTTTCCGTACGGAATCCTGATTGTTCTTTCCTAAGTCCCGTGATCCAAAGTTTGGCGCCAATGAGTGCCCGGTCGAGGGGGATGATTTTCCGGATCGAACAACACTCCTTTCTATTTTCGAGTGAGTCGTAGATGGAATTTGGTCCTTTTTTTTCTACAAAAGTTTGGATTTCTTTCGCATCGGGATAAAAAGCCTCGATTTTTGCATTGTATTTTACAACGGTTTGGTGCCAAACCGTGTAAGTTTCAGGAAAAAGCCTACCTGTGTCCAAGGTGGCGATCCGGATGTTTAGATTTTGGGAGAGGATGGCGTGTGTTATGGCCTGGTCTTCCAAACCAAAACTTGTCGTAAAAACCGCCTGACCTGGAAATTCCTGGGCGATGAGCTGCAAACCCGCTTCGAGGGAAAGGGTCTCGTATCGTTCTGTCAGTGTGAGCGTCATACTATCCTCAAATATACGTCCAATGTTTTCTATATTGGACATTTTGTAAAGTATATTAGCGAAAAGTATTAGATAGAGAAGTCTTCCACATAGACTTTTGCCTTTTTGATCCGCAAATACACCGTTTCCCCAGGCAAAAGGTTTTGCAATCGGTAGGTTTCTGGCTCCAAAACCGATTCGATGAGGGTCCCTGTATCCAATCGTTTCAATTCCACACGCACTGTCCGCCCTGTCGAATGGATGTATTGGATATCGGCGGCAATCCCCTGGTCTTTGTCCCGAGTGATCTCCACATCGTACGGACGGACATAAGCCACGGCCTGTGAATCTTTGATATGCTGGTGTTCGGGTGAGTCAACATCCAGAGCGCCAATTTTGGCTTTGCCTTCTTCGATACGACCGTGGAATAAATTGACGTCCCCCAAAAAATGGAAAACAAAGGGGGTTTTGGGTTTGTTGTACACTTCATCTGGGCTACCCATCTGTTCGATTTGGCCTGACTTTAGAATGACAATGGAGTCACTCACTTCCAATGCTTCTTCTTGGTCATGGGTGACGAAGACACTTGTTATGTGGATCTCGTCGTGGAGTCGCCTAAGCCAAGTTCTAAGTTCTTTTCTCACTTTGGCATCAAGAGCGCCGAATGGTTCGTCGAGAAGTAAAAACTTGGGTTCAATAGCGAGGGCTCGCGCTAGGGCAACTCTTTGCCTTTGCCCGCCAGAGAGTTCATGAGGATAACGATTGTAAAATGATTCAAGCTGTACAAGTTTTAATAGTTTATGAACCTTATCTTTAATTTCTTCCTTTTTTGGTTTGTATTTTTTCGGTCTTACATCCAAACCAAAGGAAATGTTTTCGAATATTGTCATATGCCGAAATAATGCATAATGTTGAAAAACAAAACCAACTTCGCCATTTCTGATTTGAGATACTTCTTTGTTGGTATTTATAAAGTTCACTTTACCTTCGTCTGGTGTTTCTAAACCCGCGATGATTCTGAGAAGTGTCGTTTTTCCAGATCCTGAGGGGCCAAGTAGAGCCACAAGTTCGCCATCAGGAATTGTTAAATTCACATTGGAAAGTGCTTGGAACTCTCCGAATCTTTTGTTTACATTTTGGATTTCAATCGGCATTGTTTTGACTCTTGTTTTTTTCTAAAATCAATTTTACGACCAAGGTTAAAAGAGATAAAAACACTAGTAAGGTGGCCACAGAAAAGGCTCCAACAGAATTAAATTCGTTGTACAACATTTCGATATGTAAAGGCAAAGTAGTAGTTTTTCCACGGATATGGCCACTGAGAACAGACACAGCACCAAATTCACCCATTGCCCTCGCATTACAAAGTATGATCCCATACAATAATCCCCATTTGATATTGGGAATGATCACTTTTTTAAAGGTTTGAAAAACACTCGCTCCTAAAAGTAAAGCCGCTTCTTCTTCCTCTTTGCCTTGGCTTTGCATGAGGGGGATGAGCTCCCTTGCCACAAATGGAAAAGTGATAAACACGGTTGCAATGATAAGCCCAGGTGTATTAAAAACGATTCGGATTCCAAAATCTCCGAAAAGTTCTCCCCAGAAACTTTCCCTTCCAAAAAGTAAAATAAATATTAGACCTGATACCACAGGTGAAACTGCAAATGGAGAATCAATGATTGTGATGAGAATATTTTTGCCAAAAAATTGGAACCGAGTGATAGTGAAAGCAGCGATGATTCCAAAAATTGTATTCAAAAAAACGGAAACAAAAGCAACCTTTAACGTGAGGGTTACCGCATAAAAGGTATAATCGTCCTTTAGGGCATTGATATAAGGACCAAAACCTTCTGCAAAAGCTTCGCTAAACACTGTGTAGATGGGAAGTAGTAGTAAAATCGCAGTAAAAATATAGACTAAAAGTATTAGGGAAAATTGAATGAATTTTTTTGGTTTCATATCAGTTTTTTTGCCGCCCTTTCTTGCAAAAAGTTGATTATGAACATAATCGAAAACGATAATAATAACATGATGAGGGCAATGCCCGTGGCCTGGCTGAATTCGTATTGTTCGAGTTTGGTGACAATGAGGAGAGGTAAAATTTCAGTTTTGCCTGGTATATTGCCTGAAATAAAAACAATCGAACCGTATTCGCCAATGCTCCTGGCAAAAGCCATACCAGTTCCTGCGAGTAAAGATGGCCATAACTCTGGCATAAGAACTTTATAAAAAATTTGAAAGGAATTGGCTCCTAAACACCTGGCACTCTCTTCTAATTCTTTTGGCAATTCTTCAATAACGGGTTGAACAGTTCTTACGACAAAAGGAAAACCAATAAAAACAAGGGCAATCACAATGCCCGCGGGAGTGTATGCGATTTGGATTCCAAACGAATCAAAATAGGAACCTATGATTCCCGTTTTGGCATAAATGGTAGTTAGGGCAATTCCTGCAACCGCTGTGGGGAGAGTGAAGGGTAAATCCACAAGTGTATCGATCAATTTTTTACCAAAAAAATTATAACGAACAAGAACCCATGCAAATAAAAACCCAATAAAAAGATTGATTAGAGCAGAACTTAGACCAACACCAAAACTCAAACACAAAGCCGATAGGATTCGATCTTCTGTAATGATAGCCCACAGTCCACTAAATCCAAGCTTTGTGGACTTAAAGAATAACCCTAAAAGCGGAATTACAACGACCATCGATGCATAAAAAACTGTAAATCCTAAGCTCAATCCAAAATGTCGTTTTTTATATGGTCTAGTTTGGAAGTTCATTTTTACTTTGTTTTGTAAATGGAATCAAAACTCCCACCATCGGCAAAATGTTTTTTATGCAAACTTTCCCATGACTCACCTAAATCTTTGATGGAAAATGTTTTTATTTTCGCAAATTCATGGGAGGTTTTTGTTACAACCTCTGGATCCGTTGGCCTAAAATGATGTTTCGCTATGATGGTTTGGGCACCTGGTGTAAATAAAAAATTTACATATGCGTTGGCTCGTTCCAGGTTGCCTTTTTTTTCGGCAATCTTTGTGACTACGGCAACGGGTGTTTCTGCCTTTATGGTTTCGCTTGGATAAACAATTTCAAAATCATTTTTACCAACACGTTTTTGTTCAGCTAACGTAAGTTTTGCTTCATTTTCCCATGCAATGAGAACATCGCCAATCCCTCTTTGTACGAAGGTTGTTGTAGATCCACGGGCTCCTGTGTCCAAAACGGATGTGTTTTTATACAAAGCTTTCACAAATTCTTTTGCTTTTTCGTCCGATCTTGTTTTTCGGAGAATGTATCCATATGCTGCGAGGTAATTCCAACGCGCTCCGCCAGAAGTTTTTGGATTGGGGGTGATGATGGAAATTCCAGGAACAATGATGTCATCCCAATCTTTTATTTTTTTCGGATTATTTTTTCGAACCAAAAAAACAATGGTAGAGTAGTATGGAACACTATCCTTCGGTAAGTTTTTTTGCCAGTTTGTGTCAACTAGCTTTGATTTGTTGGCAATACTATCAATATCATAAGCCAAAGCCAAACTGACCACGTCAGCATCCAGACCGTCAATGATAGCACGTGCCTGTTTGCCCGAGCCACCATGGGATTGTTGGATGAAAAAACTTTCCTTTTTTTCCGACTTCCACTTCGTTAGGAAACTTTTGTTGATTTCTTCGTAAAGTTCTCTCGTTGGATCGAAAGAAACGTGTAAAAATTGAACTTCAGCTGAAATGGAAGTGGTAAACAGCAAACTGAGGATAAAAGTAAATTGTCTAAAAAAATGAAAACTTTGTCTATTTTCTAGTATATTCTGCAAAAAAAGGCTCATTTTTTCTCCTTTTATCTAATAAAGCAAACTCAGCATCCAATTTATTAGACTTTTGACTATTCATTCACTGGCTTTCCTTCTGTCAATGTATAAGTTTTCGTGCGAGTTACTTTTAGGACATAAACAAACTAAGGAAGAAGATAATTCTCTCAAGGAATCCTACAGAAGTTCGATCCTTATCATGAGTGGGGAAGAAAAATGAATCTGAAGGTTGATAGCCAGAACGTAATCCAGTTTCCAAATTTAGAATGGAAAACCTCCAGAGTTGAAAATTTTTTATCCACAGGTGGAACAAACGAAAGTTTTAGCAAAATTTTGGATCGTCAGATCTCGGATTCACAGACGAAGGATTCTTTTGTGGCCAGTCCACAGAAAGATGAAACTCGAGAAATAGAATCACAAGAAATATTACCGAAGGAACAAAAATCAGAATCTGCAGAATCCAAAAATGAAACGATTGGAACTGATGAGCCTGAGTCTGTAACGAAAGAAAGTGAAGTTAACTCTCATGATGAAACGGAGGTTTCTTTTTCAGAAGAAGAATTGGAGGAAGAAATTCATTTCCATTTTGGTGAAATGGACTTGGCTAGTTATTTGGCCATTCAATCTGCTAACCAACAAGTGAATGAAGTCAGTAAGGAAAAAACAATCCTTCTCTCCCTTCAAAAAAATGCAGAAAAAACGAATGCTTACCAAAAAAATGAAATCAGAAGTTTCATTGAAGATACAAAAACATTGGCGGAAGGTTTTTTCAAAAAACAATTAGAAATAAAAGCAAACGAAGACCATAAAACAAACATTAAAGATCTTCCTGTTGGAAAACCAAAAGACGGAAATGTCGTTTTATTCCCAAATATTGAAAAAAAAGAAGTTTCTAATTCTAAAAAGATAGATTTAGGAAAAGAATCGAATCTGAGATCGGAGTCTTTACTACAAAATTCAAAATTGGTTACCAATATCAGTAATCAACCAAAAGAAAATCAGGTTTTGACTAAAAAGTTAGAACCCGAGGCTCCTAATAAAAAAAATAGCGAAAAAACAAAATCGCAAAAAAGCCAAACGTTAAGCTCCGATGCTGGTTTAGAAAAATTTACTGAACCTGATAAGGTTATGCAAAATGGAGCTGAAAAACTGGTTCGGTCACTCGGTGTAAAAGATAAAGAATTTAATAAACAAGATTTACCTAAACAAATTCATTTAGAAAAACCAAAGGTTCCCGAGTCTTTTGTTTCTGCAGTTGAATCTAAACAACAGTTTAGTTCTGGAGAAGATGGACAAAAATCATCAGATGATAGATTAGGCAAACATAGCTTAGGTGCAATAAGTTTTGATTCGAAACATAAACTTGATTCAATCAAGAATGCCGACTCGTTGAATAAACCAAAAGAAGCCACGTTCAAACAAAACTTAGATGATTTAATCAAACAAGCAAAATTTGACATCGTACAAAACGGGAAATCTAGCGCTGAAATTGTAATGAATCCTAAGGAATACGGTCGGTTAACACTAAAGGTTTCTGTCGATGGTGATAAAGTGGAAGGGCGTATCCTTGTAGAATCCGAAGAAATTCGGAATGCATTACAAAACGAAATCCAAAATATCAAAGAAAATTTAAAACAAAACGGACTCGAGTTAGAGTCGTTACTTGTTGATTTATGGGACAATGGGAATTCTTCCTTTGCGGAAAGGAAAAACGACGAGTTGGATCAGGTGATGAGAGAATCAGCAAAATTGCGTTTAAAAAATGCAAAAAACGAATCTGATCAAGATGACGACATACAATCATTTGAATATAAAAATAAATCACTAGAGTTTTTTGCTTAATAGGAAATAAGACATGCCAGACGGAATCCAAGACTTATCCAGTCAAAATGCAATTCGATCCAGATACTTTGAAGGCGAAAAAACTTTTAGTATCCAAAAACACTTAAAGCAGCTTGAACAAGAAGAAACAAGCGGACTTAAAGGAATAGAAATTCGTGAAAAACAAAAAGAGTTGGGAAAGGATGATTTTTTGAAACTCCTTTTAACCCAACTTTCGCACCAGGATCCTACGAATCCAGTACAGGATAAAGACTTCATTGCACAGATGGCACAATTTTCTTCTCTCGAACAAATGAAAAACATTTCATCTGGAATTCAGAGAATGGAATCTAAACAAAGTTATTCGGTAGTTGGCAAAGTTGTCTCAGGCCCTGATTTGGTGACGGGAGAAGATGTCACGGGTCTTGCCGGAGCAATTTTATTCGATAATGAAGGTAAAACGTATGTAAGGGTGAATGGCAGAATGATTGATGTTTCTAAACTCAATTTAATTTCTGATCCAGAATTATTGAAGTCGGATCTTGAATACCAAAGGCCAGCTAACATCCCAAATAATTCGTTAAAAAAACAAGAAGCTTATCAGGATTAATTCAAAAAGGTCGATAAAAAAAGAGAGGACGAAACGTTATGATGAGATCACTTTACTCCGGAGTATCCGGACTCAAAAACCACCAAGTAAGAATGGATGTAATAGGTAATAATATTTCCAATGTGAACACACATGGGTTCAAAACAGAAAGGGTCACCTTTCAAGATATGATCTCACAAGAATTACAAGGTGCCTCAGAACCAAAAGAAAACATTGGTGGAACAAACCCTAAACAGGTTGGTCTTGGTTCTCTCATTGCAGCCATTGATAAAATTATGACACAAGGTGCCTTACAAACCACTGGCAAAAACACAGATGTTGCCGTTTCAGGTGAAGGTTTCTTTATCGTCAAAGATGGCGATAAACAATTTTATACTCGTGCTGGAGCTTTCAACGTAGATAAAAATGGAAATTATGTGAATCCTGCTAACGGACTTAAAGTGCAAGGTTGGAATTCAAGGTTAGATGAAACTGGGAACAAATACATCAACACTGCAGGATCTCTCGAAGACATTGTAATTCCATTGTATTCAAAAGAACCTGCTCGTGCAACGGCAAACGTTGATTTTCAATCAAATTTGAATGCGAGTGTTCCTTCAGTTCCACCAGATGCAACAGAGGAAGATATTCAAAGATACATCAATGACCCAGACCCTCGCCAAAGGAGAGGTCACGTAACTTCCATTAACGTTTATGATGAACAAGGTAATACTCGTCAAATGGGTGTTGAATTTTATAAAATGCGAGACAATGTTTGGAAGATGCGCTTTAAATTGGAAGATGCAAGCCAAGTTTCTGTGGATGTGCAAGGAACTGGTGGCGAAAATACCCAAGTTTCTGGCAATACGGAACTCGAAGTTTCATTCACACCCGATGGAAAAATCATCAGCGTTTCGGACGGAGTGGATTCCCAAACCACGGGAAAACTGAAAGCGGATATTTCATTCCGACTCCCAGGCAACCCAACGGCACAAAAATTCAGTTTAAACTTGGGGGAAGCGGGTCTTGTTGGTGGAATCACACAATTTTCTTCAGATTTTACCACAAAGGCTGTGAAACAAGATGGTTATCCAATGGGTTACATGGAATCTTTTTCCATCGACAATACAGGTACAGTCACTGGAGTTTTTTCAAATGGAGTGCGCCAACCGCTCGCACGGATTGGTCTCGCTAATTTTACAAACCCAGCTGGTCTTAATAAAGAAGGGGATACAATGTACAGTTATTCCTTAAATTCTGGTGAAGCAAACATTGGAGAAGCGGGATCCCAAGGCCGTGGGAAAATCAATGCTGGCCTCCTTGAGATGTCAAATGTGGATCTTTCTGATCAGTTTACTGATATGATCGTTACACAAAGGGGATTCCAAGCCAATTCCAGAACCATCGTGACTTCAGACCAAATGATCCAAGAAGTTTTAGGATTGAAACGTTAAACTGAACGGGGGGCACCCCGTTTTTTCCTTGAATTCTGCAAAATTCTAAGAAAAATGGGCAAATCATTATTTCTTAGAACTAGCAGATCCTTGTCCTCATTTCAAAAAAATACACTACTCATCGTTTTGCTCTTGGCGGCAATCGCATATCCACCGTTATTCTTTTCAATCCAAGATGCGGTAAAAAAAGAAACTTCGGTTTTGGATGTCACCACACCGGATACAGTCACTCATATCGCCCTTGGAAAATTTGAAATTGAAGGCAATCTGAAAGACACTTCCTTCCCGAATTTTTTAGAACTCCAATTGAATTACGAACTGAGCCAACTCGGGGGAGCCGTCTACTTTGGACAGTTTGACACTTTGTCCACTGCAAAAAAAAGTAAACTGGCTTACAAATTCCATGGTAAGATTTCTTTTTTACCAAACGAGATTTCCTTTTTACCAAAACTCGAACTTTTGGAGACAAAACAAACTGTCAAAGGCTCACCCATATTTGTAAGATACGAAGAAAAAGGGCTTCTGTCGGCAAAAATCTATACTTCTTTTGCTTCCCTTTTGGATGAAACAATCCGTTTGTATCGAATTGCAAAAAAGAAACCCAGTTGGAATTTCCCAACCGTGGAATCTGAATTATCAGAACTCGAAGTGAATATGCTTTCCGAAAAAATTGCCGAACGCGGTATTTCAGGATTTAGTTCCGATTTTTTTAATTCCTATAATCCTCGTAATAATTTTATTCAATATTTAAAATTGAAATCTCTTCTAACCAACCAATCAGAAGATAAATTGAAAGATGTTTGGAAAAATGTAAATAATGACCAAAATATAAATGTTTATCTGAAATGGATGGTAACGAAAGAAATAGGTGATTTTTATTTTAAAAAATCAGAATATGCGAAAGCTCTTGATTTTTATGTGGCGAGTAGAAGGTTTCGTGAGTCCACAAATTCAGTTTATCATCCAGAGTATGCTGAAACAATTTCAAATATTGGTATTACCAATGTGCTTTTTGGTAAAATAGAAGAATCATTATTTTACTTGAATTCAGCAAAACAAATGTTTGATGTGCTTGGTCTGCAAACAGATCATTTGGCCATTCAGAATTCTATTTTTCATTCTCTTGTTTTATTCTCTGTTTCGCAAAAGGAACTCGGGTATTATGAATTATATAGTTTAGACAAGAACATTACAAATCTCAATGAAAGGATATACTATTTATACAACTTAAGTCAGATGGAGTATGAGCTTTCATCCTATGATGCGGCACTACGCCATCTTGCAGAACTTCGTAAACTCGTAATTCAATTGGGTCTTCCCAATGAAGATATTTCGTTATTTGCACTAAATTTAGAAGCAGGAGTGTATAATAGTATTGGAAAATGGGCAATTGCCAAATCAAAATGGGAAAGTATCGTTCATGCTAAGTCTGTTTACTCCATTGAAGAAAAATTATACTATCGGTATGCTTTATACAATTTAGCAAGTTTAATGGCAGAAAAAAAACAAATCGAAGATTCAGAAAATTTATATAAACAATATAGTCGGATAACACCGTACAACGCCATTCAAAATCTGGCTCTGGGAAAATACTTATATGGTACAATCATTTATCCCTATACTTGGAGTGTTTTGCATAATTCTGATTTTACAGAATTAGAAGAAAAAACAATTAGGTCGTATACTGGGCGTTATGTGTTTTCTGGGCAAGAAGAAGAGATTCGAGCAAGAACCTATGAAGATCGATTGGAAGACACTAATTTATTTTTGGATGATTTACTGAATCAAAAAACGTTTGTGTCTAAACAAATAACAAAATTGCGAGAAATTTTGTTTTATAAAATTGAAAACTACAATCGTGGAAATCAGGTTGTTTTTTTCGATATTGGGCCTGCTCTCAACCATCCAGATTACCCAGGAGTGACTTCACTTGCGGTTGCAAATCATTTTCCAGATATGGAAGTTGTACTTTGGGAATTGCCTAGCGAAGTTGAATTATTCTTAAAAAAAGTAAGTGTCGATAAAAAAGAAAAACTTTACTCATTTAAAAATATTCGAATTTTTTCTGCGGATGGTGTGGGAGATTTTGGCAAAGATTATAACGACCCACATTCATGGATTTTAACAAATCGTCCAATCCCAAAATTAAATAACAAAACAATTATTATCCGATCTGCAAACTCGATTGATATTTATGAGCCGTATACAAAAGTGCTACCACATTTTCAGTTGGTATCAAAGGTATTGAAAGACAACCCTGTGATTTATTTTTTTAACCGAAGTATCCTTTTGAAAAAAGCAGGGGATGTAAAATTTACACTGATTGGAAACCAATCTGTTCGCGGCTTCCATCATAATTATCAGAGTTTGGATCGTAATGGAGAACCACCGTATTCCATTCTTCCCTACACAATCAATGAGGATTGAAAAATGAACTTTTCTGAAACTGAATTTATATTGTTTCTTTTGTCACTCTTTTTGGTTCATCGAGTGATTTCGCTCTTACCAGATAACAGGAAGAATTTTTTCGTTTTTGTTTGGATGACACAAACAGTTTTTCTGTTTTCCTTGTTTGAGGTACTCCGTTTTTTTCAAATTCCCATTCCATTGGCGAATACATATCTATCCGTGTTGTCTCAAACAAACGTTATCTTTTTCGTAACTTATATTTCTTTGGAAAAAATTTCTTCCAATTTAACAGCAAGACCAAACATCTTTCTCTTTTTGTGTTTGGGTTTGGTTTTATCTTATTTTCCAAACATTATAGGAATGTTAACAAATTCGTTTGGAATCCAAGTTTTTGACAAAACCGGCATCACTCATTTTTTTATTTTTATGGGCACGTTCACTTGGCTCAGTCAGATGTTTTTTATAGTTCCTGGTTTTTCTGAGCCTGAAGTGGATCCACGGGAAAATTCTCCCTTATATTTTTTATTACCAATTTCTTTTTTGATTTTTTCACCATGGACAGAAGATCCGAAAATATGGAGTTATTCAGCTCAGTTTCTTTTGATTGGGTTTTTTAGTTTTTTGGGTTTTAAATCCACAAGTTATTTTTTGAAAGTACCTGTGGAAAGAGAGATTGAAAAATCAGTTTGGGTTGGTGTTGTATCTTTTGCAAGTTGTGCCGGGCTTTCGTTTTTTCTTTATGCTCCGGTAACAATCCTCGTCGGGGTATTTGCCAGGCTAATGGAACATTTACTCTCAAAACATGAATGGTCAAAAACTTCGACTATGAACTTTTGTATATACTTTTTCCCATCAGTTTTGGCTACTTATTTCCCCTTATTATTACTTCCCCGGATCGAATGGCCGCATGCACCCTATGTCTTGTTAGGGGTTCAGACGTTATACTTTTTGACCATCCATTTGACAGCGGCTTTTATTTTTGGGTTATTTCTATTGGGAAACCCAAAACCAAAGGCAGAATTCGCCAAAAAACAATAGACATTGTCAAACAAATGTCGATAGTAATTTTGTGACCAAGGCCTTGGATTTTAAATACATCGTTACCGATGACCCGTTCTTTGAAGGAAAAATTTCTGATTATTCTAAAAAAATAAAAGCGAAAGTTCTGGGTTTGGAGGAACTCCAATCGATCGCGACTGAATCGCAAGGAAAAATTGCCAAAGTCGTCTTTTATCTATCTCACCTAGAGTTAGAATCCAAACATAAAGAAATTCATAATTTTTTAAAACACGCCCCTTCGGTGATGTCTTCTTTTATCGTACGCGCACCCATCGACTACACTGGTTATATGGCACTTGCGATTGAGGAGGATCTTTTTTTTACCAACGTTCCGGAGGATGCTCCTCTCATTTTTTTAATCAAAGCT
Source organism: Leptospira sp. 96542 (assembly GCA_029310945.1). Lineage (GTDB taxonomy): Bacteria > Spirochaetota > Leptospiria > Leptospirales > Leptospiraceae > Leptospira_A. Next base: position 8,623 of record JARJFC010000032.1, on the reverse strand, counting down.
CTTGTTAATGCATTCACTAGCTTGCAAATGGTAGTGGATAAATTTGAGCTCCAAAAACGAATCAATGTTTCCACAAATGAAATATCAAAACTAACAAGAATCGGTATCAGTCTCGCCAACGAAAAGGATTTCACTAAATTACTTCGGGACATTTTAAATTCGGCACGGGAAATTTCCAACTCTGACTCTGGTTCATTGTATTTAGTCGAAAAAGATGAAAAAGGTAATCCACGTAATTTACGATTCAAAATTTCTGCTTTGGATATCAATTCAGATGAATTTATCCTTCCGATCAATAAAAAAAGTATCGCAGGTTATGTTGCATTCACCGGAAAACAATTAAACATCCCTGATCTATATGAATTGTCTGGTTCAGAAGAATACAAATTCAATAGTGATTTTGATAAAATGAGTAATTATCATTCAAAGTCGATGTTAGTTGTTCCGATGAAAGATCATCATGATGAAGTTGTGGGAGTCATACAACTCATCAATCGGAAAAAAAATTTCCAAACCAAACTAACACTCGAAGATATGAAATCGGATTCTGTTTTGGAATACGATAAATATTCGGAAGAACTAGTAATGGCCGTTGCAGGCCAAGCTGCCGTGGCAATTCAAAACAATAATTTAGTTCACGACATTGAAACATTGTTTGAAGGTTTTGTTACTGCATCAGTTTCAGCGATTGAATCGAGAGATCCAACAACCTCTGGTCATTCTTTTCGTGTTGCACAATATACGGTTGGACTTGCTGAATCAGTCAATGCGATCCAAGTAGGGCGTTTTAAGGATATTCATTTTAATACTTCGCAAATTAAAGAAATTCGTTATGCTTCCCTTTTGCATGACTTTGGAAAAGTTGGTGTAAGAGAAAAGGTACTCGTAAAGGCAAAAAAATTAGAAGAGTATGAATTAGAACTTATCAAATGGCGATTTCAATTTATTTTAAAAGATGTAGAAGCAAAACTTTATCAGAAAAAAATTGAATATTTAAAAAAACACGGTAATAATGGTTTTGCGGAATTTGATAAATCTATCCAATTAGAATATGCATTAGAAAAAGATAAATTACAAGAAATGGTGCGAGTCATAATCGATTCGAATGAGCCTACCATCTTGGAGGCTGGTAATTCAAACTTTTTGGAAGAAATTTCTAAACTGAGTTATCAAACAACCGAAGGCAACCAGTTGAATTTATTGCATCCGAAGGAGTTTGGATTTTTATCCATTCGTAAAGGTTCTCTCGACTTTGAAGAAAGAAGAGAAATTGAATCTCACGTTGAACATACATTTCAATTCCTAAGTAAAATTCCCTGGACAAAGGAATTAAAAATGGTACCAGCAATTGCCCATGGGCACCATGAAAAATTGAATGGGTCAGGTTACCCCAGAGGTCTCAGTGCCGTAGAAATCCCCGTGCAAGCGAAGATGATGGCCATTGCCGATATTTTTGATGCCCTTACAGACCAAGACAGACCTTATAAAAAAGCGGTTCCTTTGGAAAGAGCTTTCGATATTTTAAAAATGGAAGTGCGGGACCAACACATTGATGGTGACCTATTGGATATTTTTATCGAAAGTAAATCGTATGAAAAAATTTTGCATAGGAAGTTAGAAGCCTGAAAAAAAATTCGGGTATTTGTTTTCAGGTAAATTTTCTTTGTCTAAATAAGAGAGGAAATTTAAATGAAACCATTATCTGGTCAAACGATTCTAATCACAGGAATTACGGACAAATCTTCACTTGCATTGACCATTGCTAAGGAATGCCAAAAACAAGGTGCAACCCTCGTTTGTTCTGGACTTGGACTCACTGAAAGTCACAAAAATCTTTCTGAAAATTCCATTATCTACCTCCAAAAAACATACGCAGATTTCCAGGAAGCTGTGAAGGATGAACTAGGCGATAACATTTTGACTTTACCGTTAGATGTTAGTTTGCAATCCAATATCGATCAGTTTGTGGAGAATCTTAAAAACAAAGGTATTCGATTAAACGCATTTTTACATTCCATTGCGATGGACAAAACAATCCGAAAGGGAAAGGTAAAACCAATTATGGAAGTGAATCGTGAAGAATTTATGGATACTATGAATGTTACGGCATTTTCCTTCCTTGTTCTGACACAAAGTTTGTATAACGCCTCTCTTTTTTCAAAAAATGCATCCTTACTCGCCCTCAGTTATTTAGGTGCAGAAAAATTAGTTTCTCATCCTTACAAAAACGTTGGTGTGGCAAAGGCAGCCTTAGAAAGGATCGCAAAAGAACTCGCTTTAGAATTAGGTAAGTCAGATGGAATCCAAGTGAATGTGTTACGATTTTCACCGTTCACAGGTAGCAAGGCAGGTTCTGCTATCGAAGGTCTTACTGAAGCCGTGGCAGTTTGTAATGAACTTTCTCCACTAGGAAATGCAAGACCCCAAGATCTAGCCGAAGAAGTTGCTTATCTCTTTCGGCCATCTAATAGAGTCACAGGTGAGATCCGTCATATTGATGGTGGTTATCATATCCGAGGTTAGTCATTCGACAAAAACCTTAAGTAGTAGAAAATAGTTTCCGAATTTGGTTTTCGAAATCATCGCCTCTTTCTGAAAAATTTTTATAGAGGTCAAAACTTGCGCAGGCAGGTGAAAATAGAATTGTGGCAGATTGGGACATAGTGTTCGCATCTAATTGGATCTGGGTTTTAATCTGCGTTAACGCTTCTTTGGGGTTTGGAACAAATTTACATCCGAGAATTTTTTCTTGAAATTCACTTTGCCAAACTTTGGTTGCTTTTCCATAAACCCAAACTTCACAATTTAATTCTTTCCACCTGTCAAAAAAAGGTTGGAAATTCTCTCCCTTTGGTTCCCCACCGAGGATCAAATAGATTTTATCTTCCTTTGAAAAACCAGACAAACCAGATAACATACTGTGTAGATTTGTGGATTTAGAATCATTGATGACTACCAAATTTGGATAAAGGTTATGATCCTTTTTGTTTAATTTTTTAAAACGGTGGGGCAGTCCTTCAAATTCTAAATACTGTGAAGTGATTTGTTCTTTGGATAAACCCAGAACCTCTGCGATTCCTATGGCAACACTTAGGTTTTGTAGATTATGAAACCCTGGAAGCGGAAAATTTTTGGTATCGTATTCTCCATCCATTGAAATAATTTTCTGATTTTTAAAATCCACTTGTATTTGAGATCGGTCATTGCTGCCAAATAACAATACTTTGGCGTCATAATGTTCTATCTTTTGACGCATTTTTTCCCAAAGAGAATCTGGTAAAATGAAATGATGATTCTTTTCATTTAAATTCGAAATTTTCCATTTGGCTGATAGATAATTTTCCATCGTTATATGCCTTTCCAGGTGATCTGTTGCAATATTTGTGATCACCCCCACACTAAGCTCTAAGTTAGGTGAATCTTCCAGCTGATAACTGGATAATTCAAGCACCACCAAATCCAAATCTTCTGTGCAAAACTGAGTGAATGGCACACCAATATTTCCACCCATTTTAGAATTAGGAAATTTTGATTTTATGATATGGTGGGTTAGGGCGGTCGTAGTGGATTTCCCGTCTGTACCTGTAATTCCAACAAGGCATCCTTTATAAAATACCCTCCCTAAGGCAATTTCACTTAGGATAGGAATTCCTAATGTTCTTGCCAAACGTAGTGTTGGGTGCGACGGAGATATCCCAGGGCTTTTGATCAGAACTTGGTTGGAAGCAATAGCTTTCTCAAAATCCTCTTCGGAGAATGTATATCTGAATCTTTGGTTTTGTGTGAGATTGGGCGATTTATCCAGCAGATCACAAGATTTTCCCAAGGAAATCAGTAGATTGGCTGCAGATTCGCCAGATACTCCCCCTCCCAAAATTAGGAAATTATCGTAGGAAAGTAACTCTTTGGGGTCTGGAATCGGTTTTGAAAACATTGATTGACAGTCCGCTAAAAAGGCCTGATTTTGTAAAATCATATCAGGTTGGGTGAATAAGTGCTAAAACACGAAGTCAAAGACGGAAAACTGGTTGTCTATTTGGAAGGTCGATTGGACGTTTCCGTGGCAAATGAAGTAGAAGAAGGTCTCATGGATCTTATCGACAATGCTGGTCATAGGAAGGTTCTACTCAATATGAAGGATGTTGAATACATGTCTTCTTCTGGGTTCCGGGCTTGTATCTCCACATTACGTAAACTCAATTCGAAAGATGGTGCCCTAAAAATTTCAAATATCAAACCTGCGGTGAAACGTATTTTTGATGTCATTGAATTGACCTCACTTTTCGATATCTACGAATCGGAAGATGCGGCTCTCAAAGCATTTTAAAAATTTTATAAGTTTAAGGATTTCATCACGAATCCCATCCTGCATAAAATCGTCGAAACCAAAAAAGAAGAAATTGCTGGAATTGACCTCACTTCTCTCCCTGGGAGAGATGTGCCTCTGCATCCATTTGCAGAATCACTAAAAAAATCTTCTCTCACTGTCATTGCGGAATGCAAAAAGGGGAGTCCGAGTGCGGGCATTCTTCGACCAAATTATTCTGCTGCGGCCATTGCCAAAGAATACGAACGATGTGGTGCCAGTGCCATTTCGGTTTTGACCGACAAAAATTATTTTTATGGCTCACTCGATGATTTATATGAAGTGAGTCGTTCTGTGTCCATTCCCGTCATCCGAAAGGATTTTATCATCCATGAATCTCAAATCCAGGAAGCTTATGCCTATGGGGCGTCCGCTATTTTGCTCATTATAAGGATTTTGGAAAAAAGTAGGCTACGAGAACTCTTTTTATATGCCAAAACACTTGGGCTAGGTGTTCTTGTCGAAACACATAATGAGCGTGAGGTGGATTTGGCCTTGGAACTAGGAATGGATGTGATTGGAATCAATACACGAGACCTTGATACCTTTGCCATTCATCCCGATTTAGTGAAGGAACTTGCACCTAAAATTCCAAAAAATTTAATTCGAGTGGCGGAGTCAGGAATCCATTCCCATAAAGACATGTTGGATTACCAAAATATAGTGGATTCAGTCCTCATCGGCACATACTTTATGAAAGAGGAAGACATAACGGTTGCTTACCGTAAATTGACAACAGGAATTTATTAATCTTCAAAACAAACCTGGTAAAAATTCTTCACCCTTGGATTGTTTTCTTTGGTATTCGAGGGGAATATGAAATAACTTCGTATTCAACTCTGCTGGTTTTAGATCCAGACTCATTTGTTTTTTCACCAACTTGAATCTAGCTCTAAGAAGATCTGCATAGTTTCCTGTTCCAGTCATCCTTTGATGAAAACCAGACTTATATAATTTTCCTTCTCTAGTGTCTTTCAATAGTCCTAATATTTTATCTTTTTTAAGAGGGAAGTGTTCTTCTAGCCAATCAGAGAATAGATCAGAAAGTTCATAAGGAAGGCGAAGTAAAATCATAACTGCTTGTGAGATTCCTCTTTTTTTGCCTTCTTTCACAATGGATTCCATTTCATGATCGTTTAAGAAAGGAATCACAGGAGCAAACATCAGAATGACGGGAATGCCTGCTTGAGTCAACTTTTCTATGGCCTCCATACGTTTGTTTGGTGAAGGTGCCCTTGGTTCCAATTTGGACCAAAGTACGGAATCTAATGTTGTGACGGAAAAACAAACTCGAATTAAATTTAGTTTTGCCATTTCACTGAGTATGTCAATGTCTCTAGTGATGAGAGAGGATTTAGTTATGATTTCTGTGGCTTGTTTGAATTTGAAACTTGTTTCTAAAAGTTTTCTTGTGTTTTCTGTTTTTCTTTCCACTGGTTGATAGGAATCTGTCACTGAACCGAAAACAATTGGATCATAATTTCCAGACTTAAATTTTTTCTTTAAGTCTTCTACAAAAACTTCTTTTGTGTTTTGTTTGATGAAAATTTTGGATTCGAAATCGATTCCGGGGGAAAGATCCACATAAGCATGATTCGGTCTCGCGTAACAATAAATACAACCATGTTCACAACCTCTATAAGGATTTAAACTTAAATCATAAGGGATGTCGGGAGAATCGTTTCTGGAGAGAAGAGATTTGGGATATTCTTTCAAATATTCCGTTTTGATGTTTTTCGGTAACAGATCATCTTCGCGGTCTTCCGTCCATTCCTCTCGAAATGTTTTCGCAAACCTTCCTTCGATTTGGGAAATGGTGCCTCGTTTGATTCTTTTTTCTGAAGAGTGAGGTTGCACACAACCACTTAAAAATATACTATTCATATGTAAAGTATTTGTTTCCAGTTTCCCGAAAGACATCCAAAAGATATTACAGGAATTGAGAGAAGCGATTCGAAAGGCAGCACCGAAAGCAGAGGAAAAAATCAGTTATGGAATGCCTGCGTTTGCGATGGGCGAAAACTTAGTCTATTTTGCAGCTAACAAAAATTATGTTGGGTTTTATCCTACTTCCGACCCGATCATTCAATTTGAATCTTTACTTACTAAATACAAATACTCCAAAGGGGGCAGTTCAGTTTCCTTTTGGAAAGCCGCTTCCTTTTGCCTTAATCACTAAGATGGTGAAATTTAGAGTGAAGGAAGCTCTTTCTAAAAAGAATTCTTAAAGACTAAAATTCTTATACAAAAATTCTTTAGTGATCGTTTTCTTTAAATTTTCTTCCCACTCATCCCAACCGTTCCAATCGGTTAAGTCCTCATCTTCGGAAGGCGCTTTTAGCTTCGGGTCTTCCGAGTAAAAATCGAACGGTTTGTCCAGTTGCAGTTCTTTCTTATATTTTAGAATTCCTTCCACTTCGACTAGATGCCTACGTTGGTATTCGTGGGAGAAAATCAATGCATCAAAAACAGTCCAAATTCTTTTTATATAACCTACGAGATGCGCATAGGTATCGACATTCAGGCGATCCAAGTTTTTTAACTTAAGAAGATGATGATAAGATTCCACCATCATAAAATCTCCACTCAAAGATTCCAATTTGTCCAAACCATAAAATATCTGTAAATCTTTCGTATAAGGTCCGCTCTCTGTTCCTGGGTATCCTATATTTAGGGAAGGAACATTCAGATAGTTTTCCGCAACCTCTGCTTGTTTTTGGTGAGAAAATTCTTTCCAATCTTTTTCCTTAATGGGGAATTTACTGGTATATAAACTGTCCCCTCCGCTAATAAATTCATAACATCTATAACTATAGTTTCCATAATTTTCTTCCAATAACTTTAGGTAGTTTGCGATGAATTCTGTTGATTGCGTTGCCATAAAATCTCCTTTAGGATTATATATAAGTAAATATTGTCTTTCGATTGGATCGAATGTTGCAATGGGGCGCCTCGGATCTAACCTATGTTTGGGCTTTGGGATTTTTACCCGACCGGGCTCTTCGCTCCAATTTTTCTCTCCGTGAAAAGATTTCCGCTGCGATCCCTGGCGCATGGATCAATAGACTATACGAAATAAATCTGCTTAGTCAAGATCGCCTAATTTCATTCGTTCATCTTCCATAGTTTTTATACAAAAATTCTTCCGTAATCGAATCCTTTAAAAACTTATAAAAATCATCATATTGCGATTCTGTCTCAGATAGGTCGTTCTGTAAAATAGGTAAAGATTTTTCCAGATATAGTTTTTTTTTATACTCTATGAGTCCTTTTAATTTACCATGAAAACCTTCGGTATGAATGCCCAACAAAACATCCATTACACTCCATATACCCATTTTATATCCGCTAGAATGTGCATATACATCAAAACTAATTTCATCTAAGTTCGGCAGTTCCAAAAGCTTCCTATAAGATTCGACCTGCATGAAATCCCCAGTCAAAGATTCCAATCGATCAAGTCCGACAAACATTTGTAAATCCTTTGTTGCAGGTCCACTAAAAGTTCCAGGGTATCGTATATTTAGGGATGGAACATTTAGCATTTGTTCCGCAAGTTCTGTTTGTTTTGCAACTGTAAGACCTATCCATTCCCCCTGGTCAATTGGAGCATTGGATGCGTACATTTCGTCCCCACCATTTATGAATTCATAATATCGATAGGCATAATACTCTCCATCGTTACCTGAAAGTAACTCTGTACAGTTTTGTATGAATGTGGCAGAAGGGGCTCTGTTATTCAATTTGGTTACTCCAAAGAAATTCTATCCGAAAGATACTTAGACGAAATTATGAGAAAAGGTTCTTGGGAATTATTAAAAATCAAGTTTTAATGTGTAAAAAACAAGAAATTTCTTTTCACTTTTTGGAAGAAAAAAAGTTTTTAAAAAGTATCGTAAGTGATTTGGTATTTTTCGTTCGCAAGTGGTATCGACTTTGATCCTTTATTTAAAGGATTTTCCTGGAGATAGCAGTTGTTTTGTTCTGTTCTGTTCGGATTCGGTCACTTAAATTGGGGAAAATGGGAAGCATGGTTTTGTTTTATATCTTAGATCCTTCAACGATCGTGTTAAAATGTGTATAAGCATTGGGTAAAAGTTTTAATAAATTTGGATAATTTTGCTAAAAAGGGTTTGACGTGGAGTGTACATTCCGAAAGATGGTGAAACGGTGATTGAGTTAAGCCTGGATAAGGAACTGACTTGATTGCTAAAGAAGATCTTTTACAACATACACAGTAGCGTGACTAACGAATCA
>JARJFC010000329.1 GCA_029310945.1 Leptospira sp. 96542 | reverse complement strand
CCACGGCGAGGCGCGCCGGCTCGAAGAGGCCAGGCCATTCGACGTAGCCTTGGCGAAGCTGGATCTTGGCGCTGCCGCCGTCCTGGTTCAGGTTGAAGTCCACACTGAGCCCCGCCACGCCCGGGGTCGCCCGCCCCGCCATCCCCACCGTGGCGCCCTCGGAGGCGTCTTGGGCCGCCACCTCCAGCCCCGACACGCGGCCCTCGGCTTCATAACGATCCGGCATAGCGCCCGAGCTGCCTTGCCAGTTTGCCTGCAAGCGCTCAATGCGCCCCTGGGGCGCGTACCCGCGCAAGGCCTGGTGGGTTTGCGTAGACAGGGGCAGGTAGCGCGCCAGGTCGGCGAGCACGGCCAGGTCGATGTCCTGCAGACGCAGGGCGCCCAGGGTCTGCCCCGGCCGGTACTCGGCCAGACTGACGCGGGTGTCGCCGCCGGACCAGACCAGGCCGTCGCGGCTGTCGAAGCGCAAGCCCTCGGTGTAGACCTCGTAGCTGCCATCCTGCAGCACCCCACCCAGGCTGCTGCCCCAGCGCGCGCCGATACGCCCTGCGAAGCGGTTCAAGTCCAGCGCCGGCAGTTCGGGACCGAGCTTGAGCAGCAGCTGGCGCAGCGCCACATCCACCGTCATGGTGTTGATGTGCCCTTCCTCGATGTCGACCCAGGCCCGCCCAGCAGCAGGTCCTCGAAACAGGCCCGTGTGATCTCGTCCGGCTCCCCTTCCCCGCCAAAGGCCTCCAGCAGGGCCGGGCCGGCCCAGGTGATGCCGCCACCCTGCTCCGGGTTTGGGGCCTGCGCCGCGAACACGGCCGACTGGAAGGCCGTGAAGTCGCTCAGGCCCACGAAAGCGGTTCCGCCCTCGATGGCCTTGCGGATCTGCTTCATGGGCAGATCCGGCAGGATGCGCGTCAGGCCATAACCTCCGCGCGTGATCAGCGCCACGTCCGCGCCGCTGGCCGCCGCGCGACGGATGGCGGCCAGCCGGGTGGCGTCGTCACCCGCGAAGCGCTGCTGGCTGGCCAGGGCGGCTTCGTCGATTTCCACCTCGATGTCGGTGCCGATGCCCGCGCCCAGGGCCTTCAACCGTTGGATGCCGCGCTTGAAGGCAGTCTTGTCGCGTACCGCGCCGGAGGGGGAATAG
>JARJFC010000328.1 GCA_029310945.1 Leptospira sp. 96542 | reverse complement strand
CTGTTGGCGAGCTTGACCCGGTAGACGTCCTTGAGCAGACCGGCCAGCAAGGCGAGGTTGTCCGCCGTGTCATCCACGACCAGAATGGTCCTCTTGCGCGCGGCCAGGTCGGCATGGGTCGCCAATGCGCCGCCCGGCCTGGGGCTGCCCGGTATGGCTTTCAGCGCGGTCGATGTCATGCCGTCTCCCTCTTCTTGCCCTTCAGGGCCGAATCCAGATGCCGCAGGGCAGCGTCGAAATCGTAACGCTTCAGCGCGTTCTGCCACGCCTGGAAATCCCGCCCAAGCGCCGCGGCGAGCAGATCGGCCTCGCGCTCCGCGAGGTCCAGTGCGTCCGCGTCCAGTTCCGTCAAGAGACGGCGCAGTTGCTGGGTGATTTCACGCAACCTGATTTCATCCACCACGACCTCGGCGCGCGCCACGGCCTGGTCGCCCGGGAGATGCCTGCGCAGCTCCGCCAGCAACGGATGCAGGACCGCCGACAGATCGGACAGTCGCGCACGGAGTTCGGCATCGGCCCGGCCCTCGTGCAGGGCTTGCTCGAGCGCCCCCGCCGCCGACTGCACCCGCACCGCCCCCACGTTGCCTGACACCCCCTTGAGGGTGTGCGCCAGGCGCATCGCGGCATCCGTGTCACCCGCGTCCAGTGCGTGCTGCAGGGTGGCGACCAGATCCTGCTGCCCCTCCAGGAACTTGCGCAGCAAGGCGGTGTAACGATCAACCCGGTGCATCACGCGTCGCAAGCCGGTCACCGTGTCCAGCCCCTCGATGTCCGCGAGTCGGTCCAGCGATGCCGCAGGCGCGACCGCGGCAACGGTGGACAGGCTGGGTCGGCCGGGCGTTTGCGCCAGGCCAGACGGGGCCATGATCGGTGACAGGGATGCCCCTTCCCCAGCCGGTGTCCAGTGCGCCCCATGCGGGTCGCTCGCGGAGGCAGAGGAACGGGCAGGCAGCCAGCGCAGCAAGGCCCGCCAGAGGTCGTCGGGTTCGATCGGCTTGGTCACGAAGTCTTGCATGCCCGCCGCCAGGCAGAGTTCTCGATCGTGCTGCATGGCATTGGCGGTCATCGCGACGATGGGCAGGGCGGATGGCGCCAGCGTCTCACGCAGCGCCCTGGTGGCGGTGACGCCGTCCATCACGG
>JARJFC010000327.1 GCA_029310945.1 Leptospira sp. 96542 | reverse complement strand
GTTGCGCAGCGCTGCAAGCCCAAGGGACCGAGCACGGCGTCATAGAACCGGGCGGAACGCTCCAGGTCCGAGGCACCGAGGCAGACGTAGGTGAACATGATCAACACACAAGAAGAAACGCCATATCAGCCGGACTGAAGCAGTGCGCCGAAGACGAGCACCAATAGCTCTCAAGTGTCCGCTCAACCGAGAAACGGCTTACTTGGCGAGCTGAAACAAAGGCATCTTCTTGCCATGACAGGCACCGTGGAAAGAAAAATCAACCCCTCCGTTGTTCGGCCGCTGCCTCAGGACAAGGGACAGGGCTGTTTTCTTGTCATCACGCTCGGATAGCGGGTCATCAAAAACCCAGACTTCATAGAAAACGGGCACAGCGTATTTCACGACCCTGGTTTCAGAAAGCTGCGCGGCATCAAGCCCACATTTGCTCTTGAGACCTCCAAGCACGTCTGCCTTCAACAAAGCTGCGTTCTCAACAATGCTGGGGCCGGGCGTACCCGCCCATTCGGCGGTGGCTTTGCCAGACTGATTTGCTCCCGCACTGGTAACCAAACGGATGGGCGAAAACTGTTTCTCCAGTTTCTGATTCGCGGCATGAAGACTCATGTCAGCAAAGGGCATGCCTCCGCACTGATGCGGGCTCTCAGTCTGGATCTCTTGCCCTGTCTTCGCGTCCTTGATCGTTATGACGGCCCCCGGCTCCGACATACAGATGGCGTTCTTCACGGTGTAGATGCCACTGCCTTCCGCCATCATGCTGTTGAGAGGGGTTCCGTCAAAACGATGGGCAGTGATGAGGTATGTCCCCGACATCGTGACGCAACCAGACAACAGAAAAATCACGATGAAACCGGCACCTGCTGCCCAGCTTTTCCTCATAACCATGCTTTCCTCTTCGTTGGATTCATTTCGAATGACTTATCTGCTGGGCAAGTGAGGGACAGGTCCCATCTCAGGCGCAGGACTCCCCCGGCGCGTGGTGGGTGCAAGCCAGGGTGGCGGCTTCGCCCGCCTCACCCGCCTTCGGCGGTCCGGCATGGAAGGCTTCCGCGCTGGTGTCGTAACCCTTCTCCTGCAGATAGGCCACCAGCCCCGCGTCCATCGAGTTGGCATGGCCCGGGAACCATTCGACCAAGGCCTC
>JARJFC010000326.1 GCA_029310945.1 Leptospira sp. 96542 | reverse complement strand
CGAGTACGACGACGTGGCCGACACCCAGGGACTGCTGCCTTTTTTCGCCGCGCTGCCCAATCCGGACAAGCAGTATGTTGTTGTTCCCGACGGGGGGCACATGCTGCACCTGCAACGGGGACATGCGCGTCTGCAGCGGGCGCTGAGCGCCTGGTTCGCGGGCAGCTGAATGCCCCCCTGGGCTTTCAGGGCCAGGTGCGGTTTAACGCCCAAGTGCCAGAAGTGCCAGAAATGAAAAGACCCCGGCGGTCGCCGGGGCCTTCAGGATCACAAGCCGGGTTTTTCAGTTGGCGGACACGTTGCCATTGCCGCTGGAGGCGGTGTTGGTGTGCGCAACCTTCTGGGCATAGAAGCCGGGGAACTGCTGGTTCAGCGTCATGTTGTCTTCGCTGCCAGCTGCGACGATCTCGCCCGTCTGCACGGCCTCGGCCAGTTCAGCCTGGACTTGCTCACGCGTCTTGCCGGTCTTGGCGACTTGCTTCGGGTACAGGTCGGGGAACAGCTGGTTCAGCTTGCCAGCATTGCTCATCGCGATGTCGCCATTGCGCGCGGCCTGGGTCAGTTCGGCTTGCACTTGCTCGTGCGTCTTGCCTGCCTTGGCAACTTGTTGCGGATAGAGGTCGGGGAACAGCTGGTTCAGCTTGCCAGCGTTGCTCATCGCGATGTCGCCATTGCGCACGGCCTGGGCCAGTTCAGCCTGGACTTGGTCGCGGGTCTTGGTGGCGGTGTCAGCCAGGGCGGGGCCGGCGATCAGGGCGGCGGCGATGGCAACGAGGGAGAGGGAAGTCGAGCGGTTCATGATGGAAATCCTTTCGGTTTGCTTCAATGGGCAGTGGTCGGCAGGTCGGACTGACCGAGCTCAAGGCCACATCGATGAGCGTTGTTGGTGAGCGCTGCGTCGATGGGATGAACTGTATGCTTGCTTAAACCGCAGATAAATCAGCAAAACCGAACTTCGGTATTCCAAAAATAGAAACAATCGGGTCTTGAAACCGGCCCAGGCGAGACCAGCGCCGGGCCTCTGCCGGGGCCCTCAGCGCAGCCGGACCGGCGCCGAACTGTTTGTCATTTCCAGAAGAACATTTCAAAAAACAAATCAAAGAACCTATTGATTTTCCTATCAACCTAACAATCGAAAGTGTTATGG
>JARJFC010000325.1 GCA_029310945.1 Leptospira sp. 96542 | reverse complement strand
AAGCCGCTCGCAAGGGCGGCTTTTTTTCGTCTGCGGATTCGAGCGTGTCAGGCAGAGGGGGAATGGCGCCGTCGACGTGCCGTCCTCAGCGCGCCAACACCGCCAGCACGCGCTGGGCATCGATGTCGTTCAGGCAGCGCAAGTGGCCCAGGGGACAGACGCGCTCGAAACAGGGCGCGCAATCGAGCGGCGGCTGGTAAGCCGGATCGTGCTTGAGCCAGAGCACGCGGGCACGATCGGACAGGGGCGGCGTATGCTCCGGACTGCTGGAGCCGAAGATCGCGACCTGGGGTCGGTCCAGCGCGGCGGCCACATGCATCAGGCCGGTGTCATTGCTGATGATGGCGCGCGCGCCCGCGATCAGCGCGAAGGCCTCGTCCAGCTGGGTCGCGCCCGCCAGGTTGCGGCAGGCCGCCGCGCCCGACCGGGCCACGATCTCCTCGCCCAGCGGCGCTTCCTTGCCCGAACCCAACACCAGCGCGGGCACGTCGAGCTGACGGGCCAGCTCCGCATAACGGGCCGTGGGCCAGCGTTTGGCCTCGCCGTATTCGGCGCCCGGCACCAACACGTAATAGCCCTCGCGCGACAGGCCGTGGCGGGCCAGCACCGCGTCCGTCACGGCGGCGTCCATGCGCAGGCGCGGTCGGTCGCCCTCGATGCCCGCCTCGCCACTGAGCGCGGAGTAGAACGCGACCATCGGCGGCCGCTGGCTTTTCGACGGGTTCTTGAGCCGGTGCGTGAGCAGGCCCACGCGCGCCTCGCCCAGGTAGCCAACCCGCTTGGGGATGCTGGCCAGGAAAGGCAGCAAGGCACTCTTGAGCGAATTGGGCAGCACGTAGGCCGTGTCGAAACGGCCCTCGATCTGGCGCGCCAGGGCGCGCCGGGCCTTGAGTTGCAGGCCGCCATGCTGGAAAGGAAACTCAATGACCTCGGCCACCTGAGGCATGGCCCGGTAGACCGGCGCCACCCAGGGCAAGGCACCGACAGCCAGCCGCTCGCCGCGCGCGCTCAGGCGACGCAGCAGGGGCTCGGTCATGACCGCGTCACCGATCCACTGGGGCGCGATGACCAGCGAAGAGGCGGCCTTGCCGCCGGACTCAGTGGTGCGCGGCAACGTGCTCGCCCGCCTTGAGCCGGTAGACGGTGCCGCAG
>JARJFC010000324.1 GCA_029310945.1 Leptospira sp. 96542 | reverse complement strand
GTGAGCCTGGAGTTCGAGGCGCGCGGCTTCAAGCCCACGGCCAAGCTGAAAACTGCGGGGGGTAAGCCGGTCTGGGTCTACCGCTTGCCGGCCGTGGCCACGGGCAGGGCCGCCTCGACAGAGCCTGCAGGACGCTGAAAGCGCGTCAGCGCTGTGCCATCATGCCGTCATGGCCTCGACGGCGCCCCCACCATCCACCGGCTCCACGGCGGGCAACGGGGGCTGGCGCGTGCTGGTGGTCGACGACGATGTCCTGAACCTGCGTGTTGCGGCCCGGTTGCTGCGCGAGCTGGGTTGCCGCGGTGCCCTGGCTCCCGATGGACGCACGGCCTTGCGCCTGACCGAGCAACAGGTCTTTGACCTCGTGCTGCTGGACATCGGCATGCCCGACCTCAACGGGCAGGACATCCTGCAGGCGCTGCGGGCGCGACCCGGTCAGCGTCTTCCCATCGTCATGGTGAGCGGCCACGACGACGAGGCCACCCGTCACCACTACCTGGCCTTGGGCGCGGATGGCTTCCTCACCAAGCCGCTGGCCGCCGGTGGTTTGCGTGAGGCCCTGCGGCACATCGCTCCGGCCGGCCGGGCCTGAATCGCCATGGAGCAGCTCGCCCTGATCGGCGCCGCCGTTGTCCTGGGGCAGGCAGTCGTGCTGGCCCTGGCCTGGTGGGTCTGGCGTCAGCGGCGGCGTGAACGTCCGCCCCTGGACATCGCCCACATGGTCCGCATGGCCCGCTTGCCGACGGATGCCGTGGCCCTGACCGACGCCGAGGGCCGCATCGTGTGGGCCGACGCCGCGTATGCCCACCTGACCGGCCATGGCCTGGACGCGCTGCGACGCATGACTCTGGTCGAACTGCTGCGCAAATCGGTCGTGCCGGGTTCGCGCCGCGCCGAGGTGGACACGGCCTTGCGCGCGCGCTCACCGTTGCGCCTGGACGTGCCCTGGCGCCGCCCCGGTGCCGAGTCTCGCTGGACGGTCGTGGAACTCCATCCCTTGCAGGACGCCCAGGGCGACGGGTTCATCGGCTGGCTGCATGTGCTGGTCGACATCGATGTCGCCCGCCGCGAACAGGAACGCGTGCGCCAGGCACTGCGGGACCACGAGAACCTCAACTGCATCATGGACCAGCATGCCATTGTCCCCGCGACGGG
>JARJFC010000323.1 GCA_029310945.1 Leptospira sp. 96542 | reverse complement strand
TCCAGGAATTGGCGGCTCACGCGGATGATCGCCTGGTGATCCAGTACATCGAACCCTTGGCGCACAACCTGCTGGCCCTGGGGCTCGATGTCGCGTCGGAGCGTCGCCGCCGTGGCGCCGCGGTCGAAGCGATGCGCGCCAACCGCGCGACGCTGTCTCAACCCGTCACGCTGGTGCAGGCGGCGGGCAAAGAGGATCAGGGATTTCTTTTTTTCCTCCCGGTGTATTCCGCCGATCCCCGTTCAACCGAGCCAGACGATCGAATGCGCTTGGCGGTCGGACTGGCCTACACCCCTTTGGTCGTCGGCGACGTCTTGTCTCAGATGGACGTGCCGTGGTCTCAGCTGTCGCTCAATCTCTACGATGCCGAGGAGCAGGAAGGGGCGAAACGCTTCTACTCCTCGTCGTCCGGTGATGCGCCGGCAGCCGACGGCTTGAGTCGCACAGTCGCCGTGGAGCTGTATGGTCGGCAGTGGCTGGTGGAAGTCAACGCGACCTCCGGGTTCGTCGCGGCCATGCAGTTGAATCCGCCGCATCACGTGGCTGGACTGATTGTCGGTGCATCGGCGCTCATCGCGGCACTCTTCTACCTTTCACAAGTCAACAGCGCTCGTCGCAGAAAGGCGCTGGTCGAGGACGCCCGGCTGGCTGCGATCCTGGATGGTGCGAGCGACGCCATCATCGGCAAAGACTTGCAAGGCCGCGTCACCAGCTGGAATCGCGCGGCGACTGAAATTTTTGGTTATTCCTCCGAGGAAGCGATAGGGCGGTCCCTGCGCGAGCTGATCATCCCGGTGGACAGATTCGCCGAGGAAGCATCGGTCCTTGAACGCGTCGGGCGTGGAGAAACGGTGGCCTCGCTGATCACCCAAAGACGCACGCGTGAAGGAACCTTCATCGATGTCACGGTCACGGTTTCGCCGGTCTGGGATGCCGATGGCAGCGTGGTGGGGGCAGCCTCGACCGTCCACGACATGACGGATGAGTTGCTGGCGCGCAAGCGCATCCTTGAACTCAATGCCACGCTGGAAGAGCAAGTGAAGGAGCGCACCGCGCGCCTCGCAGCCAGTGAGCGCTTTCTGCATTCCCTCTCAAACAACAGCGTACGTATCACAAACGAGTTTATGGAAGCTGTTGAAAAGGATCTCCCCTTCCACCTGTA
>JARJFC010000322.1 GCA_029310945.1 Leptospira sp. 96542 | reverse complement strand
CATCCACGCAGGCGGACTGGACCGGTTGCTGGAAGTGGTTCGCCCTCCAAACTGAAGCAACGGCGGTCCGAGCCTGGCTCGGACTATCCGCCGAACTTCATGTTGATGCCAGTGAACACCAGGGTGTCGAAGCGCTGCACGGGCCCATGCGCCAGGCCATCGTAACGACGCTGCAGTTTCACGCTCAGGCTCAAGGAACCATTGAGCGCGATCTGCACCCCCATGTCGAACTGCCCGCGCGTGCCTTGCACCTCCCCCAGGCTGCGATTGAGGGTGAGTTTCTGCTGGAACTGCACGGACTTGGTGAGATGGTGGCTGGATTCCTCGCCCAGCATCAACTCGTGCACGTAGAGTTCCTCGCGCAGGTCGCCGCTGATTTCCACGCCCGGGTCCATGTACTGGTCATCCCGGTAGGACAAGCCGCTGAGCACGTCCCAGTTGTGCTTGTCGCCGCGCAGAAACTGGTAACCAAAACCCGTGCTGTACACCTGACGCAGATCAAGCAGGGCAATCCGGTCACGGCTCAACTCCACGCCGCCAAAGGCGAAGACATGCTCGGACAGGTTGTGGTCATAGCGCAGCCCGGCCAGTTCACGAAATGCCGTGGTGGTCTCGCGCCGCTGGCCTGTGTCCGCGTCCTCCACTTCCGAGCTGCTCTTGACGAACTCCGCGTTGAGCGACAACTTGTTGGCCTCCGTGCGACGCTGGGCGTCGAGCACGAAGTTCACGTTGCGCGTGCGGGCATTGCCCGAGGTGGACGAGGAAGCCGCGCCCACGTTGGTGGTCCACACGGGGCCGACCGGCGAGACAGGCTCGCCAGCCGATGCGTCATCGGCAGTCGCCTCAGGAAGCCGCTCTGCGGCAGCGAATTGCATGGCACAGAGCAGAACCCCCGCCATGCTGACGAGGCATGGTTTCTTCATTGCAGCCATTTTGAAGGGCTTCATCGCGACAGGCAACTGCGAAGCCTTCTTATCCTCATTCCATGGTCGGGTTGACACGCTGCAGCAGACCTCAGCGCAAAGCGGATTCCAAGCCCGTTGCCGGGTCTCGCCCGCGCGAAATGCATGGCGCTGCCCTGATTTGGCGGCCAAATCCCCTCAGGTTGACAAGCCCCTCGATGTGACTAAGATTTGCGCAAAACCCAGTCAGGAGTCCATCATGGCCGTCAG
>JARJFC010000321.1 GCA_029310945.1 Leptospira sp. 96542 | reverse complement strand
CCGCACCCGGCAGATCGGGCGGCAATAGATACCGGTGGTGCGGCCCGCGACGAACCAGACACCGTCGAAGCGGGCATCCCGCGCCAGCAGGGCGGGGTAGCAGCGGTCGGGGTCGAGGGCGGTGTCCATGGGCGTGATCATAGGCAGCCGGGCCAGTGTGCACTCGCCGTTTTCGGACATGTTCCTTTGAGATCCAGAAACTGGAGACGCAGTGGAGAGGCGACATTGCCTGGCGGGCCATGCCATGGCGGACGGGTGCTTGCGGGTCCTGATCGATCCGGCGAAAACAAATCTGGCCCAAATGGACTCGTGTGCTTAGCCCGAGTCTTGATCAGCATCGCCTTGAACGGCGCACTGCCTCAAGCTCCCAGCAGCCTTCTCGTCAGCGCCGTTTGCATATCACGACGCCCATCGGCAACCAGATAGATGATGACTTGACGAGCTACGATGCGGTAGATCACTCGGTAAGGCTTGAAGAAGGTCTGGCGGTACTCTTTGATGCCGAGGCTGACGAGCTCTTTTGGATAACTGCCACGCTCCGGCAATTTCGACAGACTTGCTACAGTTTCCATGAGTCGATCCAGAACGTCGTTGGCCTTGCTCAGGCCGTCGGCTTCTGCAATGTAGTCGTGAATGGACTCCAGGTCCTGTTCAGCCCCTTGGGTCAGCAGGACTTCAAACTTCGCGACGGTTGTTGCCATCAGTCTGCGGCGCGCTTGGCGCGCAGACGGGCGACAACATCGGCGACAGGCTTGACCTTGCCTGTCGCCACGTCCTGGTTGCCCAGTGCCAGGATTTTCAGCAGGGCCAGGGTTTCCTGGGTTTCTTCGTACGAAGTCACGTCCTGCAGGACGGCTTTGGCCTCACCGTTCTGTGTGATGACCATGGGCTTGCGTTGCTCCGCAAGGGTCACCAGGACTTCTGCCGCGTTGGCCTTGAGGTAGCTGATTGGCTTGATTTGAGACGAGTAGCGCATCGTGTGCCCCGGTTTCAAAGAGACTGATTATGGTCTTTTTATGGACTACTGAAAATGGGCGCCTGAGATCAGCAGGTCAGGTGCTTACTAGAATCGCGCACTCTCTCCTGGGCATGCTGACAGCCAGCCAGAAGGTATGCAGGCCCGCGATCACCACGATGATGGGGCCGGCCAGGACCAGCCACACGTAGCCAAA
>JARJFC010000320.1 GCA_029310945.1 Leptospira sp. 96542 | reverse complement strand
GATCGAAAATTGGAAATCAAATCAAAAAATTTTGTCAAGGGGATATGAATTCATTGTTCACAAAATTTTGGATGTAGAAACAGACCATACCTTGCTGATTGCGCAAAAAATTGAAGAACGAATTGAAGCAGGGATCAGGGCATGCATCGGTCCAAGCCGAAGGCGCGCTGGATTTCCTGCGCATCCCGGCGGTCTGGATGTGCTTTGCCTTCTTCTTCATCTTCGCCACCGCCTTGAGCGTGGTGCAGGCCTTCGCGCCCGAGGCAGCGCGCCAATTGCATGCCATGCCCCTGGCCTGGGTAGCGATTTGCCTGACGTCCTACATGGTGGCCAGCGCCTCCGGCATGGTGGTGGGCGGTTTCCTGGCCACCGACCCGGCGCGCAGCGAGCGCCTGGTGGGCGCGGGGTTCGGCGTCGCGGCGAGCATATCGCTGGTACTGGGCCTGGCGCCGCTGCCCGCAGCGGCGGTGCCCCTGCTGTTCGCCGGCATGGGCCTGGCGGCGGGTTTTGCCGGTCCCGCGCGCGATCTGCTGATCAAGCGTTCCACGCCGGAGCATGCCAGTGGCCGGGTCTACGGGGTGGTGTATGCGGGGCTGGACATCGGACAGGCCGTCTCGCCGCTGATCTTCGGTCTATTGATGGACCACCAGAACTGGCGAGCCGTGTTCGTGGGCCTGGCCCTGGTGCAACTGACGCTGGTCGTGACAGCCTTGCGTGTGCGGCATGCACGTCGCACGCTGGTGACGGGCGCCCACTGAAGCCGTTAAGGCGGGCCCCCGCCGCGAGTAGCCGTCGCGGCGGGGCGTTGCTTCCGTCCTTCGTTCAGGCCATTCAGGCCGTGGTGTTCACCGTGCTGCCATAGGCATTGACGCTGAAGCGGCTGGTGATCTGCTCGTAGGCTTGCCGGACCAGTTCGGTCAGGCGCTGCGAGGCGGTTTCGGTGCTCTGACCGTTGCCTTGCGCGGCTTGCTGCTCCGCGTTCAGCTGATCGAGAAAGCGCTGTGCTTCTTCCGCGCTGACCTGCTGGTCGCCATCGGTGTCGAGGGCCGCGAGCAGGGCTTGCAAGGCATCCGTCGTGCTGTCGCTGTCGCCGTTGGCATCCGCGCTCGGTGGTGGAGGTGGCGGCATGCCGCCGGGCTGGGGCCGGCCGGCTTCGAACTCGGCCTGGCTCAGGCTGCCGTC
>JARJFC010000031.1 GCA_029310945.1 Leptospira sp. 96542 | reverse complement strand
AGGATCCTAGACTCTCCCACGGCAAACACGACCACTGCAGAAAGGTCTGCAGGATTTTTGGAAGCCTCACTGACGTCTGCGTCCGGTTTCTTACATACAGATGTAAGTCCGATCACAAGTGCGAGTGCGCTCATAATGGCTATTTTCGATGCTTTCATATCTTCCTATCCCTTAGTGAAATTTAACTTTCGTCTCTTACAGTAACAACTGGGGATTCAAAAATATCCCAAAATTTTTACTTTTTTTTCAAGTCTGGAAAAAAATTTCTCTCTTGGGGAAGAAAATTACCAGAGAGGATGGATTTGTAAACGAATTTTAAAGATTTTTGACCAAAACCCATAGAATCGATCATTTCTTTGCTTTTTTTAGGGAAAATGACTTTGTCTAAGAAGCATTTGGGAAAATACAGAAGATATGGGTGAAACTTCGACACTGAACCAACGACCAGCCTCCTCCATTCGACTCTTAGAAGATATGGAAAAACGCTACAAAGACCTACCAATGGAAGCCATCGTCAAACAAGATATACTACGACAGGGCATTCATTTTTTTCCAGAAGCCTTTCAGGTGAAAGACCCATACAAATCCAAAGACTATTTTATCTTTTCCTTCGATCATATCCCCCTTGCGGACTTAAAAGATGGAGCAGACACAAAAGCCCCAGAAGAAATCAAAATTGAAGGTGGCCATTTTGGGCTTTTGAAGACCGTAATTTCCACAAGAAACAATCCCAATTCACCGTACAAAATGAAACTAAAGGATGGGAAACCCACTCTGTTTTTGGAAGACACCGAAATTGGAACAGCAGATTACCCACCCATACCATCTTGGTACCGCCACAAAACAAAATCAGGCAAACTCCCTGGTGAAATTGCACCTGTCATTGAGTGGGGTTATTTGATTTATTTAACAGTGTTCCGCAACTGCCAATATTTTGGCAAAGACGAAGAATGCGCATATTGCGATATCAACCACAACTACAGACAACAAAAAGGTGCCGGAAGACCTTACACTGGGGTAAAAGATGTGGAAGACATCCTTGAAGTGATGTCATGGATTGCGGAAGAAGATTCCATTGCGAAGGTTTACACGATCACAGGTGGATCCGTACTCACCAATCTCAAAAAAAAATCAGAAGTTGATTTTTACTTACAATACCCACAAGCCATTGAAAAAACATTTCCGAATCGTTGGATGGGAAAGTTAGTTGCCCAAGCTTTTGAAAAAGAAGACTGCCAAAAATTCAAAGAGGCGGGCATTCAAATCTACCACCCCAATTATGAAGTTTGGGACAAACAACTCTTTGAAAAAATTTGTCCTGGGAAGGCGAGTTGGATTGGGTGGGACAAATGGATCCGAAGGGTTGTGGATTCGGCAGAAGTTTTCGGAGCCGAAAACGTAATTCCCAATTTCGTGGGTGGTGTGGAACTTTCAGAACCGTGGGGTTTCAAAACGGTAAAGGAAGCCATCCAAAGTACAAAAGAAGGATTGGATTTTTTTATGTCCAAGGGAATTGTACCTCGTTTCACTGCCTGGTGCCCAGAACCCTATACCACTCTCGGCCAACAAGCAGGACCACCACTCGAATATTTTTGCGAACTCTTACGTGCCTGGAAGGAAACTTTCGAATCCTATAAACTGCCGACACCCCCTGGGTATGGAGAACCTGGACCTGGAAAAGCAGTTTTTTCTGTATCCGCCTTTATGGATGTGATAGGATATATGGGACGTACGTAAAAGTTCGTCCCCAAAAAAACCAAAGCGAAAAAAATGAAACGAATCGTATTCCTAATATCTCTGTATGTTTTATGCCTCTCTTGCATCCAGGAAGGAATCTATTTCCAGCCAGAAAACAAATACCGTTTCAAACAAGGGGTTCTGGATATCAGCGACTTGTCTTTCCATGAAAATACAATCCTTGATTTGAGAGGAGAGTGGGAATTGTATTATGGCGAATTCCATTACCCACCATTCCACGGGCAAAAACCACTCACAGGTTATTTAGAAATCCCAGAATCTTGGGATGGAAAAGAATTTTCTGGAAAAAAACTTCCAAGAACAGGCTCCGTCACCTTACGGGCATTTATACATATCGGCAAACAGACTCTAGGCCAAGAACTGAGGATTTATATTCCTGATGTTGCTTCTTCTTATCATTTTTTTGCCAATGGAGTTCTCATTGGGGGAGAAGGCAAACCAGGCATCAATGATTTTGATGATAGCCCAAAAATCAAACCTAGGTATTACACTCTCATTCCTGATTCAGAAGTGATCGAATTTGTATTTCATATCTCCAATTATGATAACAACTTTGGTGGTTTTTGGGGAACTCCTTCCATTGGAAACAAATATGCAATGGACAAGGAAAAAATGCTCACGAATGCACGAGAATTATTTTTGTTAGGTGCACTTGTCATAATAGGAATGTATCATTTAGGATTACATTTTTTCCGAAGGAAAGAAAGATCGATCTTCTATTTCGCCATGTTTTGTTTTATTTTGGCTCTCCGAATGTTTCTCACAGGAGAAAGGTATTTTTTTGATTTGTTTCCAAAATTCCCTTGGGGTTTGGCATTTCGATTGGAATTTTTTTCCTTCTATTTTGCAGTTCCCACTTTTTTACTTTTTATCTACTCCTTATTTCCTTCGGATGCCAATGTAAAATTTGTTCGGGTCACTCTTTACATTTCTAGTATTTTTACCGCTACGTTATTTTTACCAATTTGGATATTTACAATTATTCTTTATGGGTTTCAGGTTTTAGTACTAATTTGTATTGGTTATGTGATTCATGTAAATCTAAAGGCTACCATAAATAAAAGACCAAATTCCAAATTATTTTTAGTAGGACTATTATTATTACTTTTCACAGTCACTTTAGATATCATTCGGCATAGTCTAAATGATAGAGGCATTAGTTTAACACCTTACGGACTTTTGGGTTTTGTATTTATCCAATCTTTAATTTTATCCAATCGAATTGCGAATGCCTTCACTCGAGCGGAGGAACTCGCGATTAGTTTAAAAATATCAAATGATAGTTTGGTGGCAGTAACAGAAAATTTAGAATCAATGGTTGAGGAACGCACAACACAACTCAATTCATCTCTCAATCGGATCAAAAAAGATCTCTTAATTGCAAAAAAAATCCAACAAAAAATTTTACCAACCTCAGAACTCGAACTACCCTATTTAAACTTTCACTTATATTACCAACCACAAGGTGAAGTGGGTGGAGATTTTTATGATATATTTGAATTGGATACTGGAACTGTTCGATTTTTCATAGCGGATGCAACTGGTCACGGGGTCCAAGCGGCCTTGTATACGATGGCCATAAAATCAGAATATGAAGCAATCAAACGTTTCATCACAAAAACTGATGACTTAATGAATCACTTAAATCAAAAAATCCAAAATAAATTTTCTGGATTAAAGATAGTGTTTTCAGGTTTTATTTTGGATATAGATACCAATACAAATTCAATCTATTATTCTTCGGCAGGGCATCCGAATCAGATTTTCCGAAAGGAAAACAAAATTTTTAGTTTGGAAAGAACAGGCAATATCATCGGATTAAAAAAAGAACAAGAATACACTCAACAAAAACTTTCCATTTCGAAGGGTGATCGAATCCTTCTATTCACTGATGGGATTTTAGAACAAAAGAACCAAAACAGAGAAGAATTCGGAATGGATCGAATGATTAGCGTTATAGAACGATTTCAAACCAAAGAAGCGGAAAGAGTTTTAAATGAAATGATCATCAACTTGTACGAATTCCAAGGAAACGAAGAACAAGAAGATGATCAAACAATGATTTTGATTGAATGGAAAAAGGATACAAACTAGTTTTTTCCTTTCAAAAATATTTGGTTTATTTTTTCAAAAACAACTTGTCCACACCATTCGTTTCAAACTCTTTATCATAGGTTTCCGCAATTTTCGTAACTTTTGCTTCATACTCATCTGGGGACAAAGCCTCTAATTCTTTTGGTGAATGTTTTTCTTCTAAGTCTCGTTGCGCAAGTTCTGTTGATAGATCAGACCAAAATACATCGTCATTATATGGTTCGATATAGGATTCAAATACTTCTTGGAAGAATGTTTCATCGACAGTAAGAACACCATCATCCGATGTGATTGGCTCTTTCACACCCAAAGTTTGCAGTTTTTTTAGAACGGATTGGCAAAATTCTTCCACTGCACTGTCCGCTTCCTCATGAGGTGAATTGCTCACCCACTCATAAATTGACAATGCTTGTAGCAAGTGTTTGACTTCAGATTCATTTAGGTTTAAATTCATATTTCCTCTATAACTTTCCATAGAATAGAAAAGGAAAGAAAAAACAATTCCCTTTTTATCTGATTCAAATCACCTCCATTTCTCAATTTTTGTCTGGTAAGCAAACAATGGCCATCTTTAATCGTTTGACTCCTTCTTTCGTATCTGCCTCACCTAAATAAGTAAAATTCATTCGAAATTGATTTACCTTTTTATAATCCCAAAAAAATTCGCTTCCTGGAACAAGACAGACTCCATATTGCATAGCCTTCTCAAATAATTCTTGCGCATTTAAACCTTCAAAACTCACCCAAAGGAACATCCCTCCCTTAGGAACAGAAAAATTTGCCTGTGGGATTTGTAACTTCAGCTCCTCCACCAAACAATTCTTACGTCTTTCATAGAGTGTTGTCAATTTTGGTAAGAATTTGTAGAGATCATTTGCATGTAAAAATTCAGAAAGTATAACTTGGGAAAACTGATTCGAATTTAAATCTGATGTTTGTTTTGCCATAAGAAAAGATTTCTGAAATTCTTTAGGAACTGAAACCCAGCCCAATCGAAAACCTGGACTCATTATTTTTGAAAAACTCCCAAGATAAAAACATTGATCCTTCTTTTTGCGAAAAGAAGAAATGGATGGAGGAATTTCGCCAGAAAAATCTAGAAGTTTATAAGCTTCATCTTCAAAAAGTAAAACATTATAATAATCCAAAATACCTGCAATTAATTTACGTTTATCGACACTCCAATGAACGGTGGATGGATTTTGGAAATTTGGATTTGTATAAAAAAATTGAATTTTCTCCTTTTGGATGATTTTCTCCATCTCCATTGGGTCTGGTCCATCAGTCCCAATGCCAATCGAAGCTACTTGGGGTTCGTAAGCAGAAAAAGCTTGTATGGCACCCAAATAACTAGGAGCTTCGAGTAAAAGTTTTGAATTTTTATCCAAAAATATTTTTCCGATTAAATCCAAACCTTGTTGCGAACCACTCGTGATAAAAATTGAATCTAAATTTACATCCTCCCCATTTTTATTGTAAAATTCGTTAAATATCCATTCTCTCAAAGAAAACAACCCACTAGAATCACCATACTGTAAGGCCGACTTATAATATTTAGAAACTGTTCCTTCGATTGTAGATAAAAAGTTTGAATCAAAAAGAACCTCTGGATCTGGAAGACCACCAGCAAAGGACAATAAGTTTATATTTTGAATGGATGCTTTTAGAATATCTCGAATGAGTGAAGGACGAAAGGATTTTTGTCTGTCTGCTAAAAATTGGGTTGTCAATGTTTCATCCATAGAATAAAATCTAATATAATCAAACTAATCTGTCTATATACAGTTTAAATTTTCTATTAGTATACAGTTACAATGAAAACAAAATACCAATATCTGGCGGATGAATTAAAATCTGAAATTATAAATGGCCATTATAAACCTGGCGAAAAAATCCCATCCCTTAGAGAGATCCAAATTCTAAAAAACTGCAGTCTATCGACTGCGAAGGAAGCTTACCGAATTTTAGAAGACAACAGATTAATACATGTAAAACCACAATCTGGTTTTTTAGTAAGATTAGATCTTAAATCCGAAATAGAAGGACCGCAGACAGAATTTTTTGACACCGTAGATGCAGATGATCGCATTCAGCAAATTATGCGGAACGTGTTAGATCCAAAACTTTTGCCTCTTGGAGCAGCAATTCCAGACCAAAGGTTTTTGCCCCTTCAAAAACTAAATCGCGCATACAAAAAAGCAGTCCAATACCAAAACACTTATGCTTATGGTGATATGCAGGGTTTTCCCCCACTCAGGGAATGGATCGCAGCGAAAACAAGTTCCTCTGGTTACAAAGTTGGCAACTCTCAAGTTCTAATCACAAATGGTTGTACTGAAGCTTTGAGTTTATCGATCCAGTCTTGTGTAAATGCAGGCGATGTTGTGATAGTTCCATCACCAACTTATGTAGGAGTTTTTCAAATATTAGAGTCTTTAAAATTAAAAGTCATTGAAATTCCTTATCGGTCTGAAATTGGAATATCTACAAATGAGTTCGAAGTTTTATGCAAAAAACACAATCCAAAATTATTACTCGTGTCCGCAAATTTCAACAATCCTAATGGGGTTTTGTTTTCTGATGATCTAAAACAAAGAATAGTAAATATTTGCGAATATTACAATATATCAATTATTGAGGATGAAATATATGGTGAGTTATATTTTCAAGACAAAAGGCCAAAACCGCTAGTATCGTTTGCCTATAATACGAAAAATAGCTCTAAAACCTTTTTATGTTCTTCTTTCTCCAAAGTGCTTTCGCCAGGGTTAAGAATCGGTTGGTTAACATCAAAAAACGCTCACCTACCTGCCACAAAACTTGCACGTGCTTTCAAAATTTCGCAAAACCAAATTTCACAAATTGTTTGTCATGAGTATTTAAACCAAAGTTTATATGAAAAACAAATGAGATTTATGCGAAACCAGTTTTTATCACAAGTTAAAGTTTACACAGAAAGTTTAACGCAAAAAAGCGAAGGAAATCTTGATATTCAACCACCTGATGGTGGCTTTGTGTTATGGATCAAATCCAGAACACATAGTAATAAAGTGATGATGGAAGCAAAAAAATTAGGAATGGCCATTGCTCCTGGATCCTTATTTGGTCTTTCAAACCATTGGGATCATTATTTTAGGATCAACACCTCTGTGTATTATACAAATAAAGTAGATGAAATTTTGACCAAATTTGGCAGAAGCTTCATAAAAAACAAATAACAAGAATATAGATTTTGGTTGATTCTTAAGCCGAATCAAATCTTACTTAAAACACAATGTCCGAAACAAATCGAAAATACCTCGAAACATCTCAAATCATTCCATCCAAGGGTATGTCATACACTATGTATGAAATTGAAGGAGAAGACACGATATTACGAATGCTCACTTTCATTCCAGATAACGATGAAATCCATATCTACCCAAAACCACCTGTAAAAAAATTGTACAAACCAGAACTTTGCAAAAAAGTGGAAGAGAATGAATTTTTAGGACTTTGGTCGATGGGAGAAGAAAGGAAAAAGTAAGCAACCTTGGCCCCGGACAGAATCGAACTGCCGACACGAGGATTTTCAGTCCTCTGCTCTACCGACTGAGCTACAGGGCCTTGGTTACGACCAGAATATTTTCACTTGGGTCCATTGTCAACGAACCTTTGGAATTTTTAACGTAAGAAACCTCCAAAACTCCAGTTTTGCCCAGAGGTATTTTTCGGAGACCAAGCGAAAACCCTGCGGATTTCCAAGTACACAAAAACAAACCTTTCACAAAACAAACAAAAGGCGACATGCATCAAAAAAGAAAAATGCAGCTACCATTTGGAATTGAAAAAAATATACTTTAGTATTTTTTTCTTAAAATCATAAAAAAAATACTTGTACTTTCCTAGCATTTTTATGTTATAAACACGTGCGAAGGAAAAACCAAAATAAGTTTTTGTTGGGGATCACGGGTTCCATAGGATCCGGAAAGTCAACCGTGCTCTCAATGTTTGGAGAATGTGGAGCAGTCACCATTAGCTCCGACCAAATTGCACGCCAATTCACAGAAAAAGATACCCCCATCCTCCACGAACTCATAGAAATTTTCGGAAACGAGATCGTCGATACAAACGGAAACATATCTCGGGCAAAGATCGCAGAACTTGCCTTCAGTAACCAGGAAAAACTCCAATCACTCAATGCAATCTTACATCCAAAAGTACGAAAACAATTCTTAGAGTTATTCGAAAACACAAAGGAAGGCTCCATCGTTGCCTGGGAAGTTCCCCTACTCTTTGAGACTGACGCTCACAAAATTTGCGATGCAACACTGACCGTTTATGTTTCTCCAGACACAGCCTGGGAAAGAGTGAAAAACAGAGGCGGAATGCCCAAAGAAGATTTTCTTCGCAGAGTTTCTGCACAAATGGACATTGAGAAAAAAAAGTCTCTCTCTGATTTTCTCGTTTCGAACGATAATAGTAAGGAAGAGTTAGAAGCCTCTGTTCGCAATATTTATAATCAAATAGAAAAAAAGGTAATAAGATGAAAGAAAGAGTATTTTACGTAATCAATTTGGACAAACAAAGAATCGGAGTTTTATCTTTATTTCTTTTTGCATTATTTTTCTCAATTTTTTTCTTGGGTGTTTCCATCGGAAAAGGCAGGATGGAAGAGGCAAACGCGAGTTATATTCCGAGAAAATCAACTCCGACTGAAGAAACGAACCTCACGACCGAAAAAAGTTTAAACGCAGCCGCTACGAGCACAGAAACCAATAAATCGGGCGAAACCGCAGTTTCACTGAACCAAGAAATACCGATGGCCGATGTTGGTTCTGGGACTACAAACCCATATTTTGCGGAAACCTCTACAGCCAAAGATGAAGAGGAAGAAAAAAAACAGACACAAATAATCGATTTAACTAAATCGAAAGAGAAGCAGACTAAGTCGCTAAAGTCAGAACAGAAATTGAAAAATTTAGCGCCCAATCTGACTACCAAAAAGAACAAGGAAACAAACGTTAGCAAAAAGACAGATTTAAAACAGTTTTCGATTCAACTCGGAGCCTATTCTAATCGTGAAGTGGCCGAAAATTTTGTTTCCAAAATCAAAAATGAAAATAAGGGAAAATTAAAACAAAATCCCTTTATCGTTGTGAAAAATGGCTACTATGTGGTGCAACTGGGTAAATCACCAAACAAGGATTTGTTACAAAATACTCTTAAAAACTTAAATGCACCGAAAGAAGTAAAAAAACAAGCAATGATCATTGGGCACTCACCGCTTTTTTAATCTTTTGATATAAACCTTGGCAATTTGGCTTTCTTTTTATTCATAAAAAGAAAGCCGTTTCTTTTGTAATCCAATGGCAAAACACCTCATACATTTATTTAAGATCTTTTATCATTACAATAAGAGAAAGATTCAGGATTTATTCGTTTACAAAAAAAGAATAAAAAAATTTAAAACTAACAGCGAACAACTATTTTCTCATTCAGTAACTCTTTCACTGCCAATCCTACAAACAGAAACCTTTGAAAATAAATTACACAACCTTACAACTGCAATAGATTGTATACAGGGAGTTTGTTTACACCAAAATGAAATTTTATCATTTTGGAAACAAATTGGTTATCCGTCTGCCAAAAAAGGTTACAAAGAAGGAAGGGTCATTTCCAACAACGAACTAAAACTGGATATTGCCGGTGGACTCTGCCAATTATCCGGAATCATATACTACGTATCAATACAATCAAAACTAAATATTTTAGAACGCCACAATCATAGTAAAGATATATACAATGATTCAACTCGCTTTACACCACTAGGGACTGATGCATCCGTTGTGTATCCGACAAAAGATTTACGAGTTCAGAACCCTTTCCCTTTTCCCATTCAGTTTTATTTTGATCTTACAAACACGAGTTTAAGAGTAAACATCCGATCGAAAGAAAAACTGCCAACATGTTCGCTTCTCTTTTCGATAGAAAATAAAAATGGATTTTCAAAAATAACCGTGAAAGAAAAAAATGAAGAAAGTGATTTCCAAAAAATTATCTCTATCGACCATTACAAAATTTAAAAAGTATTTTATTCTCCTGGTTTTCTTTTTCGTTACCTTTTCTATCCATCTTTTTGTTCTAAATACTTCAAAATATTCATTTGGTGCAGACGGGTATTATTATAGTGCACAAGTACATTCCTATATAACAAAAGGGAGATTCTTTAGTCCTGAAACTTCACCCATATTATATTTTTTAGTATTTTTATCAAAACTAATCCCAAATACAGTTTTTGCAAACAAGGTAGGTATTTCTATCATTACCAGTTGTTTATTTTTGGCGGGATACCGACTGGGGCGTACTTTTTTAAGATTCTATCAGTCAATTTTTTTCGGCCTTCTACTTGTTTCGACATCCTTTGTTTCGCATTTCACTTTCAATTTTGTCAAAAACTTAGGTGGAATCTTATTTTTTATACTTTTCATTTCCGAAAGTTTAAAGTTCGTTTGGCGAATAAATAATCACCAAACATACATACAAAAACTAACCTTATGCATATTATTTGTCTTAGTGTTCTTCAGTCACAAGTTGATGGCGGGGGTCGCATTCTTTTTTGTTTTACCAGGTATTTTTAATACTCAGAAATTCAAAACGAGCCAAACTTTATTTGTTATATTTTTAGGTTTAGTAATTTTATTTTTGTTCCCTTATTTCTTTCCCAATTTAATCCACTGGGAAGACATTCTAAACTATACGAAAGAATTAGAATTTTCTAAGTTTCAACTTCCTTTCTTAAAATACGCCAAGTTATACAATAAATTCTACCTTGAACTAATTTTGCTTTTTTTGTCCCCTATCGTTTTATTTCTAAATTGGAAAAAAATCCCTTCAAAGAAAAAACAGTTCTGGATAACGGTTTTCCTTTCTTATTTTATACTCAGTTTTCCTTTCTTTCACTATGCGGCATACAATTTTCACCTAAGAATGTTTTTACTCATATTCATTCCGTGTATTTTATTTTTCATTCCCCTCATTCAGAATATAAGAAATAATTTAATCCTCCTTACACTTTGTATTTTAACTTGTTTTTATCAATTCTACACAGTTTACCAAATGAAAGATGAAAATAATCAGGATTATGAATTGTATGATATCATCTTGCCATTATTAAACTTTCCTAAAGATACATTGATCATTGTCCACCAAGGGTTTGATTATTTTATTTGTTACAAAAACGGAGGAGATGCTTTTCATTTTTTGCCTGAAGAAAAACATAAAAATAGACCAATATATAGAATTGTTTATGGAGTTTCCGACCTTCTTTACAAAACCTATTTACCTGAAGAAACGACCATTCAATATTTGCCTGGATTTTATTCAGTTCTGAAAGAAGTAGACTGGCAAAACTTTGTAGATTCGATTCCAGAAGTTGAAAAAAAACGAATTCTTAACTGGAAGAATCCGCACGAATATAGAACAAAATCCATGTTAAGAAATGAACGATTCAAAACCGAGAAGAAGATTTAATATAGGCATATTTTAAATTACATTCTGTCTGTTTCACATCAGAATATAATAATAAATTGTTACAAGTTATGTAATACAATTTGATTGGTCCTTCTGCCGTATATGTATCCAAACCAACTAGATGTGCATCAGAATCGGAATACGGATAATAAGCATTATTGTATGCGGTTCGTTCTTCCTCAGTATTTGGAAATTGTATATAAACGGATGGACGAATTAGTCTCGTTTTGGGTGTAAACAAAACATAATCTGGATAAACTTCGATGATTCCATCGATCCGATCTGTGATTCCAGAATAACGATCAAACTTTCTTAGAATAAATTTTGAGCCCTCGATCCCAATCGTATGTGAACAATCGTTCTGATCTGGAAAACTGCAATATACAAAATGACCTTGGGACATTTTCAAAATTGCTTCTTTAGAAGCAACAGGCTCTACAGAAAGATAAGCACCAAATACCCAACCTGTCAAGGTAGGTGTTTTAACTTTGAACCAATACTCTGCTACCGAGTCGATTTCTTCTTTATCCTTAGAACGCTCAAGAACCATAACCTCATCGCCTAACTTAACTTGACCATTTTTTTCGGCACTCGAACTTGGAGCAATTCTTGAATTCAAAATTGTTGCGGAAATAAAAGCTGGTTTTCCGATTTCAACACTTGGCTTTTGATTACATTGGAAAGAAAATAATAGGAGTATGATTAAAACGAATAACCTGTTCATGAAGGAGATGCTTCTGATTTTTATTCTTTTGCCAATCGAAAATTCTTGCAAAAGAAGGTTCCACTTGCAAAAAACCAACATTGCCCAAAAGACGAGACAAGTTCCTACGGAACCTACCCCCACAATTGTTTCTACTAGTGCGAACAGAACGGACGCCCATTAAGAAATTGACATATCACCTTCACTTAGGGAGATTGGTAATACCTTACGTTAGTCAATCTTTCTGTAAACCCTTGTAATCTATTGATACAAAGTAAAGTGGCGACTTTCTCATTACCTATGAACTTCTTAGAAAAATTGAATAAAAATTTACTCACTTCTCTCTTCTTTTCAATTTTAGTTTTTGCGATCTTGGCGTGGATCCAATCCAAAGGCAAAAACGTCGGACTCATCGAACCTGACTCTTGGCGTTATGTCCACATTGGCGATTCAAATGAAAACATTAAAAATGCCCTCTTTTTGGCGAAAGGAGGAAAACTAAATGAATACGCAACAAGTAACCATATGCCGGGAGTGTATCTTTACCTATCTCTTTTCTTTTCCCTACTTCCGAATGATATCTTTTCCAACTCGACTGGAAATGAAGTTTTACTCGTCTCCTTCTCAAATTTCATCACTATTTTCACAGCAATCTCACTCGTCTTTTTTGCCATAAACTTAGTTGCGAATAATAAATTTTATAACTGGCTCTCGAAATTATTATTCCTTGGCATTTTACTCGATCTATATATCCGCTTCGATTTTTACCGTATATTATCAGAAACTTATTTACCTTGGATCCAACTGACTTATTTAGTTTTGATTTATCATTATTTGAAAGATAAAGAGAGCAGGTTTTCCTACCTTATCGCTGGGTTCTATTTTATTACTATATCAATTTTTTTTGGCCTTACGAACGTTTTTACCGATTTCGTATTTCTGGCTTTTTCCTCTTTTTTTATCATTTCAAATATAAAACAACTGAAAACCCTTTCCTTCGTCCCTGGTTTACTCATTTTACTTTTATTGTATTTTAAATCAGCCGATTTGGACTTTCATTATTGGATCATTGTTACAAACAGAGCCCAAGGTTTAGGCAGTGGTTTACAATTTTTAACTCATATTGCCAACAGTGCAATTCATTGGCCATCCAACTGGTACACTCCCGGTGGCTTTGGTCCAATTTATGATAACCAATTTTATACAATCATTTTAGGTGGCATTGTACTTTTTCTCTTTAGGAAAGAACGATCTATTTTCTTTCTCACTATGATTTCCATTTTAGTATTACCTTTTGATTCTTGGAGGTATAGTGAAGAAGGTTTCATCCAAGCTTCACAATCGTACAAGACAGATGTAAATATGGGAGTTTGTTTCTTCTTTATTTTAATACTAGTGCAACAACTACCAAAGAATATCGAAACTTACTTCGATTCAATGAAAAGGCGTTTCCATTTTGATACGAACATTCCATATACGAATTTGGCTATTTCTTTCATTATGTTGATTTGTGCTTTTAGGATTTTATCTTTTTTAATGGATTATGCAGAAATCGAGAATAAATATAGACTAGATCACTCGGAATGGATAAAAAATCAAAATCTATGCAAACAGAATTTTATCAAAACGAATCCAAATTGTTCTTGTTTAGTAATTATGCATTGGGACCAACAATTTTTTATTAGAAACAATGTAATACCATGTAACAAACAGTTCTCTTCGTATTCACCTCATTTGAACTTCAATGATGAATATTTCCATCGTATTCAGTCCAGTTTCACAGAAAACAAAGCGAAATTTTTACTCAGCCATTCAGATCTATATACCAACAAAACGGTGCTTAGCCCAAGGTTAGTTGACTTATTTAAGTCAGGTCAATGTGATTCAGTCGTAGATAATCTATTGTTTATATGTAAAAAAGGCAATTAGTTTAAATAATATAACGAAAGTTAAAAGGAATTTTGATGTCATCCCAAACTCACACAATCATCATTGGCGCAGGTCCAGCAGGACTAACCTCAGGTTATCTCTTGGCGAAAAAAGGTTATAAAGTTACAATTCTTGAAGCCGACGAAAAATACGTTGGGGGGATCTCACGAACAGAGTCACTGAAAGGTTTTTATTTCGACATCGGAGGTCATCGTTTTTTTTCCAAATCCAAGGAAGTGGAAGATTTATGGACTGAACTTCTCCCAAATGATATGTTAGACCGCCCTCGTTCTTCACGAATTTATTATAATAACAAATTCTACGCATACCCGCTAAAAGCCTTTGAATCATTGTTCAATCTAGGAATAATGGAATCCATTCTATGTGTTCTTTCCTATTTAAAAACAAATTTATTTCCAATACCAAATCCAAAAAACTTTGAAGATTGGGTTACAAACCAATTTGGGAAAAGATTGTTTTCCATTTTTTTCAAAACTTACACTGAAAAAGTTTGGGGTATGGACACAAAGGATATTTCTGCGGACTGGGCTGCACAAAGAATCAAAGGTCTTTCGTTATCTTCCGCTATTTGGAATGCAATCAAGCCGAAATCGAAAAACAAAGACAAAACAAAAATCATAAAAACTCTAATTGACTCGTTTCGTTATCCTAGAAGAGGCCCAGGTATGATGTGGGAAGAAGCGGCTACCCGTATCCAAAGTTTGGGTGGAGAAATAAAAATGGGAGTGTTCGTTAACAAACTTGAGTTAGATGGGAAAAACTGGAAAGTATCAGGTACCATGAAGAATGGTGAAGCGATCAGTTTTGAAGGTGACCAAGTCATCTCATCTGCCCCAATGCGGGAACTTTTCAAAGCAATTTCTAAACCTGCAGTTTCAGAAAAAGCTCTTCATTCTGCAAATTCCCTTCGTTATCGAGATTTTTTAACTGTTGCACTCGTTGTAAAAGAGAAACATTTATTTGATGACAACTGGATCTACATCCATGACCCTTCGGTAAAAGTTGGTAGAATTCAAAATTTCAAAAGTTGGTCACCAGAAATGGTTCCCGATCCAAATTACAATTGTTACGGGTTAGAATATTTTTGTTTTGAAGGAGATGGTCTCTGGGTTTCATCTGATGAAAATTTAGTTGAATTAGCAAAACAGGAAATTGTAAAACTTGGTCTTGCTGAATTGAACGATATAAAAGAAGGTTTTGTCGTTCGCCAAAAGAAGGCATACCCCGTGTATGACGACGCCTACCAAAGTCATATTGATGTTTTGAAATCGGAAATTAAGGAAAAATATAAAAACCTTCATCTTGTTGGCCGCAACGGTATGCACAAATACAACAACCAAGACCATGCTATGATGACTGCCATGTTGACAGTAGAAAATATAATAAGTGATTCAGAAACCTATGATGTTTGGAATGTAAACCAAGATGCCGAATACCACGAAGGTGGCGAACCTGGAAAAATCAACATTGAAGAACGCCTAGTCCCTCAAAAAGTATAAACTTACATCAGGCGGAGGGACTTGCCACTCACGCTTGCTTGGACCTCATGTCCAAGTTTAGCTTCGAGGCACGGCTCCCCTCGACGCATGCCTTCCTGGCATGCTTACAAATAAATTTGCTCCCTATGGGTCGCATATTTATTTGCTCGGCTCACTGTTCAAGCCCTCGGTCTCTATTATTTTGGAATCTTTTTTGTGAAATGTAATCTCTGTTTGCGGGCGGAGGGACTTGAACCCCCACGCCTCACGGCGCCAGAACCTAAATCTGGTGCGTCTGCCAATTTCGCCACGCCCGCATACGGTTGTATAAGCAGGTTTTTACATACTAGAAACTTGTCGAGTTTGTTTTTTTATAAACTCTTGCTTTCTTGAATGAATTTTCTACTTTTTGTCATCTAATCCCTTAGGTTGGTAGGATGAATATTTTAGAATATATGCAAAATATCTCTACGCAAGTATATTTGCGAGGGGATGTTATCTTCCGCGAAGGAGATACCCATGATGGAAGTATGTATTGTATCATGCAGGGGATGTTTGCCGTCACAAAAAGAACACCAGATGGTTCACAGGAAGTTATCAAGGGGTTAGGACCTGGTGAATTTTTTGGAGAACTATCTCTCCTGACAAGACGGCCGCGGGCAATGACAGTGAGCGTTGTTTCCGCCAATGCTCGTGTAGGAATTCTACGTGATGACCAATTTGAGAAATTAGCACGTATCAATAGTCAGTTTTTATTTCAACTACTAAAAAGTACCATCGAAAAATTACATCGAGCAGAAGCTCGCCTAACAGAAATCGATAAACTCCTTGAAGAAATCAAAACGGAGGCTGAATGATGAATTTGGATCATCTACGCAAACATCTCACTACTGTCCAAGTGGATCATTTCCCAAAGGGCAAAGTTGTGTTTTCAGAAGGCGAAGAATCAAACGGCAAAATGTATTTTGTATTTTCTGGTAAGTTGGATGTGTTTAAAAAAAAGGCATCTGGAGAAGATAGTTTTTTACGCATCATTTCGCCTGGTGAATTTTTTGGCGAAATGGCACTTGTGTTTCCTTATCCACGGGCAGCCACAATCATCGCCTCTGCAGAGGATACAAAAGTTGGAATCATTACAAAAGAAATATTCATTGGTATGGGCAAAGAGAGCCCTGAGTTTTTGTCAGTCATCTTACAAAGTATCATACGCCGACTAACTTCTGTAGAAGATACAATTTCGGAAAAACAAAAGGAACTCCACATCCTGATCAACGGAATGCCCACGAAACCGATTGATTCCATCGTTCCAATGGTTCACAACAATCCTCCTGAAAAACCAGAGGCGGACAAATTACCAGATGAATCGAAGGACGAAACTGAAACGGGTTTTATCCCTCCCACAACCTAATCCAAATGTTTATTATTAAGTAAAAACATCTTGACGAACCCAAATTTTTAAAAGGAAATTTTGTCGTGACATTACGTATCTTTCATTACCCGCTCCCTGTTCTATTTGTAGCAATTGTTTTTTTATCCATGCCCGTCCTCAACTTCTATGTGACGGCCTCACTCTACGATTTAAACCAGTACAAATTGGATTTTATACTTTCGAAAATCCAGCCATTACAGTACATTTTGTCCGTTTTGAGTCTTATCATCGGTTATGGACTTTTATCAAAACGAAAACTTGGTTATTTTTTATTTTTAGTTTTTGCTTCTGTAGTCATAACTTATAACCTATGGATGGTATTATGGATTAGTATTGGAAAGAAATTATTTTTAGCTGGCGTTAGGCTACATAGCTCAGATATACTTTTCAATTTACTCATCACTGCTTTAATTCTTGGACTAATTTTTTATTTTTTGAGACGTGAGATTGCAGCTCCTTATTTAAGTGCCGTTAAACGAGGTTGGCGATCACGTTACAGGGAAACGCATCCTGTTCCATTCCATTGGACAAACAAAGATGGAGAAAGGGAAGGCGAAGGTATGACAATCAATGTCTCCAAATCGGGCGCCCTCATACCACTGCCCCATCATCATTTTTTAACGATTGGTGACCCCATTAATTTACATTTAAAATTGGAAAATGAATTCAGAGAACCTATTTCCATTTCCGTCCAAGGCCGCATCATCCGGCTGGATTCCGTCAATGGAAAGAATGACATCGCAGGCATTGCATTATTTTTCTTACCTGTCCAAAAAGAAGAGAAACAAATTTACGAAAATTTTTTAGCAAGGGTGTTTGCACCAAGATACCCAGTCAAAAATGCTGTGAGTTTCGGACTTACAGAAAACTATGAAAATTCGGGAACCCTTGTGAATGTTTCAATGGAAGGTCTCTATATCGAAACAAATTCGGTGATCGAACAAGGAAGTCTCTGTTATGTGAACATAAAAACTAGGTCTGGTGTTATTCCGTTATCTGGCATTGTTCGATGGTCGAATCCCGATGGCAATTACGGAAAACCAAAAGGTTTCGGAATCCAATTTGATGAAATCAAAAACAAAAACCACTTTCGGGTCTGGTTATGGAAACAAAGGTTTAAAATTTTCCACGGACGGTAACGGGAACACAAAACTAGGACAATTGTTCAGCGATTGTAATATCACCTGGATTTGTGATTTTGACATTCTTATGATCCGTAAGTATGATTCCCACTCGCCGCTCACCCATCCAAGTACATAGGTCGGTTGGGTGTAGATTCAAATCCTGCGGAAGCATTTCTTTAGATAACTCTTTTACCATAAAACCCGCCACCATTTGGGGTGTTTTCACGATGAACACTTCATTTCGATCAAGAGGTTCTTCTGTATAATTCGTATGCAGTTTTACATACACAAGGCTCTCTGTTGCTTTGGACACAAGGCTTGCGGCTCCAAAAATTTTTGTTTTTTCAACTAGCAGATAGAGCTCATCCAAAGAAAAATTTGGCCGGGCAACATCATGGATAAAAACCAAATCCGTATCATGTAGAGTAAGGCACCCGAGCCCATTCAATACGGATAAATGACGAGTATCGCCGCCTTCTACGATCCTATCATCTGCATCTAACACCGAAGACAACAGAGTTTCCGTTTTAAGGATCCAATCCTTATGCGAAACAACAACTAAGGCCTTACAGAGCCCCCATTGTTTAAAACGTTCCACAGAGTGTTCGAGTAATGATTTACCCTTAAACTCTAAAAATTGTTTTGGGGTAGCTTCACCCATACGGCTTCCCACTCCCCCCGCAAGTAGAATTGCATAAATCTGATTCATCTAAACAACAGAAATTTCGTTTTTGAAAATATCTTCTACATTCTGTTTTTTACGAATCAATTTTTTGTCTCCATTGGTTGTGATGAGAGCCTCAGCGATTTCAGGAAAACTATTATAGTTTTTTGTGGACATACTGGAACAGTAAGCTCCAACCGCTTCCATCACAATATAATCACCTATGTTTGTCTCAGCCATCAAGCGAGTGATAGGCTCTCCTCCTTCTTTTTGGGTGAACACATCGCCCGACTCACAACAATGCCCTACAACCACATACTCTTTGTTATTTGCAGAAATATTACCACTTTTTGTGACCGTTACCAGTGGGTGTTTGGCTCCATACAAAGATGGCCTCGTATTATTATCCATACCAGCATCCAATTTTAAAAACTCAAAACCGTGGGAACCAGTATCCACTTTGTCATCCACAGTGGTTATGAGGGCTCCACAGAGGGCTACGAGGAACGTTCCTGGTTCAATTTCTAAAATCAATTTGCGATCGTGTTTTTTGGCAAAATCCTCAAATAGAATTTTTACAGGAGCACCGATTTCTTTTAAATCAGTCGATTTTTCATCGGCCATCCTGCCCACTTTATAACCACCACCCAAACTAACGACAGTCACAGTTGGAAACGCCTCTGCGTATTCCAATGTATAATGTGCCACAGCCTTCCAAACCTCAGGATCGCTCCCAGAACCAATATGAGTGTGCACTTTTTCAACAATGAGGTTGTATTTACTGACGATCTCCTTCACTTGGGAGAGTTTTTCGTGCCAAATCCCAAAGGAAGATGTCACCCCGCCCACATCGGTCTTTTTGGTATGACCTGAACCAAGGCCAGGGTTGAAACGAATGGAAACTGCCTTACCAGGAAAGATTTGCCCGAAAGTTTCCAACTGTTTGAGTGAACAAGCGTTGAATTTTACACCTTTTTCGATGAGTTCTTTGAAAAGAGTTGGGAATTGTTGTGAGGTGAGCATGATTTCTTCTGGAGAAAACCCGAAATGGAGAGCCCGGAGCACCTCATGTTCCGAAGAAGCATCAATGACGATGCCCTTCTTTTTCATGATTTTTAGCAAATTGGAATTGGGATTTGCCTTCATGGCATACCGGACTTGCAATCCAAAGGCGTTGGGGAAGGCAAGCGCCTCATCACATTTTTTTTCAATTTCAGATTGAGAATATACGAAGAGAGGAGAGCCAAATTCGGAAACTAAACTGCGAACCTGGTCTTCACTCAAAAACTTTAGTTTTTCGATTGATGTCATAGGATTTAAGATAAACCTTTCAATAGGTTCCAATCCATAAAGTCAAAAAAGTAGAAAATGGCAGGAAAGATCACACATATTGAAGCCCTATCCCAAGTGAAAAAACATTTGGAACATGGGAATACCACCCAGCGAAAAATAGCGAGCCTACTAAACCGGCCAGACGTCGCCGCTTATGCTAACTTGGGTGCAGTTGCCCCAGATATTTTTTATTTTTACCATGTGCTAAACCCGAAAAAAACAAAAAAAGCTGCGTATTTCGGAGACCTTGCCCACCATTCCCGTGTCGCCGAACTGATATTAAGTTTTTTAAACCAGGTACATGACACGGAGATGGGTCTTTACCGTGACCGTTTCCTTGCATTTACTTTAGGATACATTTGCCATTGTGTGGTGGACATCCAAACCCATCCTTATATCTTCTATATCTCTGGGGATTATTACAACGATGACAAAAAAATTTCCTACCAAGCACAAGTAAACCATATGAAGGTAGAGTTTGGATTGGACACTTTATTACTTCACTACAGGTGGGGGATGAGTGCACGTGAATATGATTTCCCACAGTACATTGATATCCGTCACAAAACAGTTGGCATCAAAAACAAAATGGATCCGGTTCTTTGGAATTTTTGGCTTCAATCCATCAAAGAAACCTATCCAAATGAATTTGCTTCGAAGTATCTGGGTTCTGAAAAAAAAATTATCCCAGGGGACATTTTGAACGAATCTTATATGGGATTTTATCGGTTCACATCCACTCTCGATTCCCGAAGCCCCTGGATGCGTGGGTTTGTGAGTTTTGTGGACACCATTACTTTTCATAAATACAATGCCAGTGTGCTCATGTTACCTACACTCGAAGACATCAATCCCAAGATTATGAACGAAGAAAAACGCGAATGGAATTACCCTGCCGACCCAAGTCGAAAATTCAAAGATACATTCATTGATCTTTTGAACCAAGCAAGCCAGGCTTCCAAGGAAATTTTAACGAGGGCATTCGAATACAGCCACTCTCCCGAAAGTAAATCTAAAATTATGGAAACCTTTGGGGGGTATAATTTAGATACTGGGCTTCGTTACCAAGGTATCGACGACATGAAAGAATTTTCACCCATAGTATAAGGTTAACAAGGAATATTTATGAAACAAGAACCCGTTGGGCTCTTTGAAAAAATTTTTATCATTTGGTTTCGCAATCTCACCCAAAAAATCTGGACAGGTGAAAAAGCTTTCCGAAACACTCTCATCGCCATTTTTCTGTTTGGTGTTCTGAATGTATTTTTGCTCACAGGTTCAGTCAAAGATTTTTTTCGATTGGATGAAGCTGTCGAATACGACATCCCTTCTACATTGTATGGAATCAATGAAAAAGGCGTTTATGAACCAATTGCAGAATTTTATAAGTTTTCCCGTATCCCGGTCAAAATTAGTGATTTGAAACCAGAGTCAGACCAAATGTCGGCGGACAATCGGCATAAAGTTTTACAATGTTTTTT
Source organism: Leptospira sp. 96542 (assembly GCA_029310945.1). Lineage (GTDB taxonomy): Bacteria > Spirochaetota > Leptospiria > Leptospirales > Leptospiraceae > Leptospira_A. The sequence goes on along the minus strand of JARJFC010000031.1, from coordinate 27,161 downwards.
ATCCACAGAAGACAATTCATTTTATTCCCACTCAGGCATTGACCTAAAAGGAATCGCACGCGCCTTTGTTGTCAACATCATGGCGGGTAAAGTAAAAGAAGGTGCCTCCACCATCACACAACAGGTGGCTAGGTTGAAATTTTTAACGATAGAACGTTCCATAGCAAGGAAAGCGAGAGAAGCTTGGCTTGCCATCTTACTTGAGTTTGTTTACCCGAAAGACAAAATATTAGAAGTGTATTTGAATGAAATCCCATTGGGTCATGGAACCATCGGGGTGGGTGCAGCTTCTAGGTTTTATTTTCGAAAAGAAACCCAAGACTTAAGTTGGGGGGAAGCAGCAATTCTCGCAAGTCTTACGACAAGACCAACACAATTTAGTCCCATTGTAAATCCAGTGTCCAGCATGAATAAAGTTCGAGTTGTGTTTAAAAAACTCGTGGAAAATGGGCGTTTGAGTGTGGCTCGGGCCGAAAATGAATACGACAAACTACAAGACTATTATGCAAACCTAAACCGCTCACCGAATGACTCTGCATTTTCAGATAGACTTAACCGTTTTCCTTATGTTACAGAATACATCAGAAAAAATTTAATCAGATCCATTGGAGCATATCGACTGCATAATGGCGGATTGAAAATTTATTCTACCATCAATACTAAACACCAAGAAGAAGCAGAAAAAGCCCTACTTCCCGCATTACAAAGACAGACGGTTGAATCAAACCAACGGGCTTTTCGAAACATCGATGCCTTTGATGACATTTATGGATCATCATATAAATTATTATATGAAATACTGGATCTTCCTGATTTAAAATTCCAGATATCACGATCAGAACGTACGTTTGCTGCTTCCTACCAAGAACACCTCCGCGATGAAATTGGGATTTTAAACTTGCTCATTGGTGACGATGTCCTCGGCGAAATCATTGACTTAAATTACAAAACCCAAACCACACAAGACCATCTTTTGCCCGTAGAAGGTTCACTCATTTCGATCAGGCCAGAAACTGGTTATATCACTGCCCTTGTGGGAGGTTCAGGGTTTCGTTCAGACAACCAACAAATACGACCCTTCCAAGCCTACCGTCAACCTGGTAGTGCTTTCAAACCGATCTTGTATGCGACAGCTATGGATTTTTCAGGAAAGAATCCTGATCCAGAAAAAAACGTAACACCTGCCACTCTGTTTGCCGATTCACCTCTGCAGTATTTAATGGAAGATGGAGATGAATGGGCTCCTGAAAATTACAGTTCAGAGTATTCTGGATTTATCCTTTTGCGGAAAGCTCTCGAACAATCTAAAAATTCAGTGGCAGTCCGGGTTCTGGAACAGGTGGGTCTTACGCATCTGATGGAGAGTTTGCGGGGACTTCTGCAATTGCCAGGCCGAGACATTCCTTATAATTTCAGTGTTTCTTTGGGAAGTTTCGAACTCACTCCTTATGAACTCACAAGGGCTTACGCTGCACTGGCTTCGGGGGGCAAAACCGTAAACCCCATTTCTGTTCTTTATGTCGAAGACCAAACTGGCAAAATCATCAAAGATTTCCGGGAAGATTATAAAGGAGTCGAACGCAAACAAGTGATTTCGAGTGAAGCTGCCTTTCTCATCACTTCGATGATGCAAGATGTGGTAAAAGACGGGACGGGACGGGGTGCACTTTCTTACGGCCTCGGACGCACTGCCTATGGCAAAACAGGGACCACCAATAATTTCCGGGACGCTTGGTTTGTGGGTTATACCCCTGAACTCGTTACGAGTGTTTGGTTTGGCTACGATGTGGGCACCATCTCCCTCGGTCGAGGGATGACGGGAGGGAGGCTTGCGGCACCTGTTTGGGGTAGGTTTATGGCAAGAGCGTTGGAAAAAGAACCAAAACTCGAGTTTCCATGGGCGAACGATCTCAAAATCGTGAAAAAAACAGTGTGTCGGATGTCGGGCAAACTCCCTGGGCACCAGTGCCGTGATCTTTTTGAGGAATACTTTATTCCACAAACAGCTCCTAAAGATGTGTGCGCAGACCACGGATCTTCTTGGAATGTCCAAGAACAACCCACCCAAACTCGGACAGAAAAGAAAAAAACGGAGAATCTCGCTCCCACGAAAAACACGACGAAACCCAAAAAGAGGAAAAAAAGCCTCTTCAGTGGGGATGAGGAAATCGATTATTAAAAAGGCTTGTCACAGGGAACAAAAATTTTGATTCTCACAGAAGGGGAAAAGGAGAAGGAATGGCAATAGGTAAGGATTCCATCAATAGCGTCATTGGACCAGGATCGATCTTCGAAGGTAAGTTTTACATCGCTGGTTCACTCAGAATCGATGGAAAATTTGAAGGCGACATCAAAACGGAAGATGCTCTCGTCATCGGCGAAACTGGTAAGGTAAAAACAAACATCAGTGCAAGGGAAGTGATCATTTCTGGAACTTTGATTGGAAATATCAAAGCAGAAAACGAGGTCAAACTGGAAGGCACAGGTCGTATGCTCGGTGACATCACAGCACCTTATCTTGAATTGCAAAAGGGTGTGGTCGCAAAAGGCAATATCACCATCACTGGTGGACAGAAAAAAGACGTTCGCAAAATTGTTGAGGAGTCCTTCGGCGGAATCAAATCCCTCGATACGAAGGACTAAATTGATTGTAAAACATGCTTCTCAGGTCCCCTGAAAAATCAACGATCGGTAAGCATGTCATCCGTTGGGGAAATGTAAATGTAATACAACTTTCCCCAGGTAAATATTTCTACAACCTCCAATCACAAGCGTCCGTATTGCACGGAACCATAGACCTCAATAAAAAAAGGTATAGGGTTCTTCCCCTGCTTTTGTTATCTTTATCTTCAGCTTTTTTATTGTCTGTTATCTTCGACAAACAATCGTATGAAGAATCTCTACTCGAAAAAGAATTTACGAACATCCCAGAAGAAGTAGAAGAAAATGATTCCAAAGACAAGGAAGCAAAACTTGCCGACGAAAAATATTTACTGGATACAGAAGCCAGAAAAATGGCCATCCTTAGATCGGCCGATTTGGACGAACTTTCAAAAGATAAAAACAAAAAACTAAAAGTCACACAATACAAAGTAAAAAAGAATGAAACACTTTCTGAAATTGCGCGTCGGTTCAAGGTTTCGAGTGAATCCATTGCCGGAAGTTCTGGCATACAATTGGATGTGGCTCTCCTCCCAGGTCAGACTCTAAACATCCCCAACAAACAGGGGCTAGTGTATCGCCTAAAAAAGGGAGATACACTAGCGAAAGTTGCAGATTATTACAAAGTCAAAATTGAAGATGTATATTCAGAAAACCAATTAGAAGATTACGATTTATTTAAATCGGGTCAAAAAGTTTTTTTGCCAGGTGCCATCATCCCAGAGACTGGACCTGTTTGGAGGATTCCTGTCGCCTCCAGAGTCATTACTTCAGGGTGGGGCACAAGATCATACCCCCAATATAAATTCCATATGGCTCTCGACTTAAGGGCAAACTACGAACCAGTGTATGCAGCAAGAAAAGGAAAAGTGAGCTTTGCTGGTTGGATGGGTGGTTATGGAAATGCTGTCATCATAACACACGACGAACAATACCAAACGCTCTATGCCCACAACTCTAAACTCTATGTCAAACAGGGAGATTATGTTGGTTCAGGAAAGATGATTTCTAAATCGGGTTGTACCGGATATTGTTTTGGACCACATTTACATTTTGAATTGATTAAAGACGGGAAAAACATCAATCCAACCAAACTCATCAAAGGTTTCACATACAAATGATACGAAATTTCTTAATTTTCACTGTTTGTCTTTTATCCATAGTTTTATGTAAATCTCCCAATATCGGAGAGGCCATCAACAAACGAATCGTAGATCCATTCGATGAAACGAAAATTGTCAATGTACATTTTATGACAACGAGGCGTGAACTTTCGGGCAGAACACACTGTGATGGAACCGGGTTTGGATATATCACAGATATCAATCCACATTACGGAACTTGCCTTGTGAGTGTCCCCGCAAAACACCCAATTGGTGAAATCACTATGGATCCACAGCTGAATCAAGATTCCACCTTTCAATTGAAAGGCCGCCTTAATATTGAAAAAGATGAGTTTTATAATAAAGTAAATTCGAATCCTTCTGATGAAATAATAGTTTTTGTCCATGGATTCAATGTTAATTTTGATGAAGCAGTGTTACGATCAGCAAAAATAAAATACGACTTAAAATTTGCTGGGGATGTGGTTTTGTATTCTTGGCCAGCCGGCGTAGAACCGGGGTTACTTGGCCAGATGATGATTCGATCTGTCTACGACTTAAATTTTTCAGAAGCGAAAATCAACAGAGAACCTTTTTATCTTTTTTTAAATGAACTTTCTAATTCTGGCAAAAAAATCCACCTCATCGTACACAGTATGGGTCACCAAGTGGTTTTACCCTCTCTTTCCAACCTTGCCAAAAAAGGAAAATCTAAAATCATCCAAGAACTCATTTTAAATGCGCCAGATTTTGACAGGGCTCAGTTTGAGACCATTTTACCCGACCTGACAAAAATAGCACAAAGAACTACTCTTTACTGCTCTCCCGGTGACAATGCTCTCGTGGTCTCTCAAAAAGTAAACGGTGGAAACAGAGCTGGGATGTGTTTTAAATTTTCTGGTGTGGATGTAATCAATGTCAATGAGGTGGACGCACCCATGATGGGCATTGGTGGCCTCGGGCATGGTTATTATTCCTCCCGACCAATCCTTACGGACATCTACCAGGTACTACTTGGAGTGTCCGTTGAACGGAGGTTATTCATTCGTAAATCAGGTGCTTATAACGGTGAAAATTGGGTTTTACGTAAATAAAACTTTTCATTTTTAATTTTTAACTCACTCTCAGTATACCAATGGAAAAACTAGGCAGTTTATTTTATTTTGGTGAACGAATTTTACTCGGCTGCCAAGGCATAGAAACAGAACCACATGCACATTATGCGGTTTCTATCCTAATATCGATGGACAAAACTTTTACCATCGAAACCGAAAATGGAGTCAAAACAAGTACTCGGGGTATTATACTCGGTCCTAATTTTTACCACAGTCTCTTTGCAAACGATTCCAAAATGATTGTGATACAGCTCGACCCTAAAAGTGAAGAATACAAAACACTACCTCATAAAGATTTTTACCAAATTCCTGATTTTATCATCGAAAAAATCTCACTCATTTCTGGTGGCTTATTAGACGGAAGTTTGGACTGCTCCAGTGCTAAAAATTTGTACAATTCGATTCTAGAAATTTTGGGAAGTAAAATCAAATCAGATCAGATTTTGGATGAAAGGGTCATCCAAGCGATTAAAATTATAAAACAATCCTTACCAAATAACATTCCCATTGGTGATATCACCTCTCAAATTGGATTATCGAAAGATCGGTTTATGCATCTTTTCAAAGATAATATAGGAATTCCGCTAAGGCAGTATATACTTTGGCAAAGATTACATAAGGCAGCAAAACTCTTGCAAGATGGTGTAAATTTAACAGAAGCTTCACATGCTGCTGGTTTTAGTGACCAAGCACATTTGAGCAGAACGTTTAAAAAGATGTTTGGAGTGAAACCCTCCTTATTTTTAGGAGGGCAAAAGTTAATTAAAGTTAGTTTTTGCGAATTTTAATGATTCGAAACTGGTTTTGCCTGCGAAAAATCCTTATACAAACCTTTTTGTTTCAATTCGTCTTCCACTGCCTTTTTTAGATCCAAACGGTATCCCATTTCAAAAACAACATCTGCCACGACAAAAAGTGGGGCAGAAACGAGTGCCTGGAAAAGATTATCGAAGAGAGCTGGTCTACTCTTTTCAAAAATAAAATGCCCGTAAAACTGAGAACCCCAGCCAATCACCTGACCCACGCCAAAAATTGTCCAAGCAGTACTTGCAGGGAGTTGCACAGTGATCCACTCAGCACAGACAAAAAGCGCCCCAAAGATCACGGTCGCAATGGATGCAAATAGAAGATCCAAACTAAAATAATATGCGAGAACGCCGACCACGAAAACAAGGGATGCAGTGATGGGAAAACCTTCGATGGTGAAAAGGGAAAAACGACTGAGTACGATGAAAAGCGTGAATGTAATGGTGGGAACTCCCAAAACGTGAACCCAAACATTTCTTTTTTCTTGGTGATAGGCAGAATAAAACGCCATTTCTTTTGCAAATCTCATTTTGTGACCTCTGAATCTGGTTCCATACTACCCCAAATCCAAGGATACCACTTGAACGAATCTGTCATAATTGCAAAAAAATCATGGATTCCGTGTCGAATCAGATACAATTTTCCGTATTTTTTCGTTCCTCTCCTTATTTTTTGCAAAATCCTCAATGGAAAGGGGAAAACGGTAACTCCAGTTTTTGGATTCAGCGGTTCCAGGGGTGTTGATCCGGTGTTCCACGGCATTTTCCAAAATTTCCTCTTCGCCGAAGACTAGGTCTTGCAAAATTTGGATCGAAAACAGGCTATTTGTGGAAAAGGAGAATGTAAGTAACCTTTCGAGTACATCCGATTTGGATTTTGGATCGCTAGTTTCACGAAAAAAGAAGGATTGTTTCTCGTGTGTATCACCCTCATTTACCCACCAGTCCATCGCCAAACTTGTATCATGTGTGGATAGAGTTGAAACAGCTTGTTTGCGATAATCCTTGGGTTCAATGAATTCACCTGTTGTGAATGACTTTGTCCAACGAACAACATCGATTCCAATCATATCTCGTTCGAACATGGAGTCCCGGATAAAACCAGGTATCGAACCCAAATCCTCGGCACAAGGCAACATGGAAGTAAAGGTTTCAAATACATCCAAAATGGTTTCTCCCGATTGTCTCCAGAGAATTTCATCTTCCCGCAAATGTACTTCTGACAAAGGAAATAACAAAGCTTTGGTGGATTCGGGCAAACTTTGGTAGGAATCTTTTTTCCAAAAATCCCAATAAAAAATATATCGATCTTTTTCGATCGGATAAACCAACCCTAATTTTTGGAACTCATCTGGCAAAAGACCAACATTTTCAAAATCCATTCGACTGGCTCCAATCTGAGGGTGGAACCATCCACCAAGGGCGTTCTCGTCTCCAGCTGGAATTGCCCAAATTCGATACATCCCAATGACATGGTCGATCCGATACAAATGGAAAAAATTTTCTAAAAATGTGAGTCTATCTTTCCACCAAAGGTAACTTTTATCTTTAATGGCATCCCAATTGAGAACTGGGAAACCCCAAGCCTGTCCTTCTTTCGAAAACTGATCAGGAGGAGCTCCTGCTTGTAAATGTAAATGGAAATATTCTGGGTGTTCCCAAACATCACATGAATTGCGAGATGTTAAAATTGGCATATCCCCTTTCAAATACAAACCCAATTTCTCGTAAAAATGTTTTATGTATGTTAGTTGATCATAAGCGATTTTTTGCAAAAATGCCCAAAAAAGCATCTCCTCGTTTTTTTCACTTTCCACGTAATTATAAGCATAGGAAACAGAATGAAATTTAGTATCCCATGCCCACCAGTTTTTTCCTTCAAACTCTTCATAGAGAATACGGAATGTAACATATGATTTACACCAATTTTGTTTTTCTAAAAACAAAAGAGCATCTTTTTTATTTTGGTCTAGGTTCGACCGAAAGAATTCGCGTAAATACCCAAACTTCAGATCCCGAATACGCCCCTGATTTATTTTCAAGGAAGTGGTTTTTTTCCTACGAGACCGAACGTTTATTCCTAAATCATGGAGTGAGATGTATAAAGGATCAATTGCAAAAGCAGAAATAGAACTATAGGGAGAAATCCCAAAGCCTGTATCATTTAACGGAAGTAATTGGATGATAGAAAGTCCCACTTCTTTTGCCCAACTGGCAAGTGGAATCAAACTGTAAATATCCCCACATTCAAATGAATGTTCAGATAATAAAGAAGAGAGGGATACGAGTACCCCTGCCCTTCTTCGTTTTAAGTTTAATAAATGGTCGGAAGCCAAACCAATTTATGCAACTGTAATCTCTTTTGTAAGGTATACATCTTGGATTGCATGCAATAAAGAAACACCTTCGTTCATTGGTTTTTGGAATGCTTTTCTTCCAGAGATGAGCCCCATACCACCTGCACGTTTGTTAATTACTGCCGTTTTTAACGCTTCTTGTAAATCGTTCTCACCAGATGCTCCGCCAGAGTTGATTAGACCTGCTCTTCCCATATAACAATTCGCCACTTGGTAACGAGTTAGGTCTATTGGGTGGTCAGAAGTTAAATCGGAATAGATACGTTTGTCTGTTTTACCATAACTTGATTCTTGGTTTAGAACATTATATCCACCATTATTTTCAGGTAACTTCTGTTTAATGATATCAGCTTGGATCGTTACACCTAAATGGTTTGCTTGCCCAGTGAGGTCTGCAGAAACATGGTAGTCTTTGTCTTTTTTGAAGGCATTATTTCTAATATAACACCAAAGAATGGTTGCCATACCCAATTCATGAGCCATTTGAAACACTTTCGAAATTTCCACGATTTCCCTTCCTGCGTCTGCTGAACCAAAATAAATGGTGGCTCCGATGGCAACACAACCTTGGTCATGGGCTTGTTTTACTGTAGCAAAAAGGATTTGTTCACTTTTGTTTGGGTATGTCAAAAGTTCGTTGTGATTGATTTTTAGAATAAAAGGGATTTTGTGTGCATACTTGCGAGCCACAGAACCAAGTACACCCAAAGTGGTGGCCACACCGTTGCAACCGCCTTCCATCGCAAGTTTGATGATGTTTTCACCATCAAAATAAATTGGATTTTTGGCAAAGGATGCGCCTGCTGAATGTTCAATTCCTTGGTCTACTGGTAGGATGGATACATAACCTGTGTTGCCAAGTCTTCCATGTCCCAGGAGTGCCTGGATATTTTTGAGTACTGGGATGGATCTGTCTGTGGGAGAAAAAATCCGATCAACCCAGTCGCTGCCTGGTACATGTATTAATTCTTTTGCTATATTTGGGTTTTTGAATCCAAGGAGGGATTCTGCGTCCTTTCCTAGGTGTTTCGAAATTTCGTCGAAGTTCAAAGTGGTTCTCCTTAAAAATAAATTCTGCGATAAAGCCCCCGTGACAACCCCTTTTTCTCCTAGTTTGTTTCCAAGAAGAAACCACATATGCACGAATTTGGTTGTCTAGGGGGGTTCTTTGCCATAACCTGGAGGCCTTGAGGTTTTTGGTTTGCGAGCTTTTTCACAATTCAGGATGTTCTTTTCTTTGGCATGGCTTGCCTTAGCCCTTTCCCTCGGTGTCTGGTGGTGGATTTTGGGATTCAGGCAAGCAAAAACCATTTCCGAAATTTCTGTGAGCGCCGAAAGCCAAACGGAACTCCACCGAGTGAACCGAATGTTACAATTGGAAGGAAGTTTTTTCCTCATCATCCTTACACTAGGTGGGATCACACTCACCATTCTATCTTATAGGGATGAAAAACGTTCTAAGCTGATATCTGATTTTTTTTCCACTGTCACCCATGAGATGAGAACACCCATAGCCAGCTTACAACTGCAAATCGAGGTGATGATGGAATCCACAAAGGATCCGGACTTGACAAAAAAATTGAACAAACTTTGGAAAGAAAACCAAAGGATTGAATCCCAAATGGGCAATGCTTTTTATTTGGCGAGTCTCATGCAGGGAGAAAGTTTGTATTTGGAAACAACTTCCATTTTAGAACTAAAAGAAAATTTTTTCCATTCGGAATCCCAAGTGGAATGGGAAGTTCTTTTGGATCCAAACTTCACATTCAAAATTGACAGAAAGGCATTGGAATCGATCTTTAAGAATCTAGTGGACAATGCACGCAGGCACGGTAAAGCAAAGTCCATCAAAATTAAGGTACAAAAGGACGAATCTTTGATTCAATTTTTTGTAGAAGACAATGGGTCAGGATTCCAAGGCGATCACAAATATCTGACAAAACCATTTGTACGACTCACTGCCACGAGCGGCTCTGGTATTGGTCTCTACATTGTAAAAAAGTTAGCAAAAAAAATGAATGGCAAACTCAAGTTTCCCAAACCAAACGAAGGTTTTGTTGTCCAATTGGAGTTTAAACTCGAATGAAACCAAGGATTTTACTGGTAGAAGATGATGAAAGTTTGGGTGAAACCTTAAAGGACAGGTTGGAAATTGATAATTACCGTGTCACTTGGGTGAAAACAGCCAAAGAAGCGACAGGCAGTTTTAAAAAAGACGCTTTTGAAATTGTGGTTTTTGACCTCAGACTCCCAGATGGAAACGGATTTGTGCTGGCTGAAAGTTTTTTAAAAATCCAACCCAAACTCCCCTTCCTATTTTTGACAGCCCAGGCCGGTGCCCAAGAACGATTGAAGGGTTTTGAGCTTGGAGCAGTGGAATTCATTCCCAAACCCTTCCATCTAAAAGAATTTCTAATCCGGCTCGAACGTGTGGTTTCCATCACAAGCCCCAATTTTGGGAAAAAATGGAAAACTGGCAATCTTGAGATTCACTTGGATTCTTTCCTCGTCAAAAAAGAATCAGGAGAAACCATCCCCATCTCGAAAAGAGATAATGCATTACTTGCCCTCCTCCTAAAGGAACCAGAAAAAGTTTTCAGTCGTTCGGAAATTTTGGACTTCCTAGTGGGTGAAGAAAGTTTTCCCACGGAACGAACCATAGACAATGCCATTGTCCGATTGCGGGAAGCCTTGGGTGAATCCTCTATCCGCAATGTCCGAGGGGTGGGTTACCAATGGACAGCCCCCATTGCACCTTTGGTTTGACTTGTTTGTTATTCTTTTTTCGAATCCATCCGATATAAAAAGGGATGGTGCGCCAAAAATTAGGACTATTCTGTTTTCTCTTTTTTTTACTACCGGCGGGAGTTTTCTCGTGGGAAACAGACATCGATTATAATTACGAATATGAAAAAAATGGACCCTATACTAAATTTTCGGATTGGGTTCCTTATAAACTACACAAATGGGATCCTAAGTACTTAGAAGATTTTTACGAACTTTATAACCTCAAACAACACTATAATGAAAACGAACTCAGGAAAAATATCTACTGGCTAAAAATCGGACTCAATAAACGATTTCGCCATCCAAAACATGCATTATGTGAAGTTAAAACAGAACAAGAATATTACAAATATAGAAATTTAATGTTTATGCATATGAATGTACAAATCATGCGTTCTTATATGCGAATTGCATCCAAATTTGACAAACGCCATTTGTATTTTTATAACCTAGATTTTGCCCATGAATTGAAAGAATCTTTTGGTGTTGCAGAAGCTTTTTACAAAGAGGCAATTCCCTATTGGGAAAAAGCAAAATTTTATGCAGACCGAGCAAACGAAGTTCCCAGTGACTTAGATTTAGGAACCATCGAAACGGAACGATACGAAATTGTCACTGGCAAACTGGATTTCGATCATATCATAAAAAATCATTTGGATCGGTTGGCAGGCAAACAAAAAGTAGTGAGTGAATACTTACAAAAATACCCTGAGGCAGATGCGAAGGCGATTGATATTGCGGACAGAGAAAATTAAAACTCTATCATTAAGATTGCAATATCATCATGGACAATACGTTCTTTATCAATTAAACAATTTGTAATCAGTTTTTTAAGAAGATCTTTATTCGATCCTGCATCAGAAACAAAACTTTTTAGTTCGGATAGAAACAAATCTAATCCCAAATACCCAACACCAGGTTCTTCCAATTCGTAAATCCCATCGGAATAAAGTAACAAACGATCCCCTTTTTTGAAACTGTGCGAAATGTCATTTCCTTCCCACTCGTCCAGTAACAAAATTGGATACATTTCATCCTTGATTAGACCTAAATCCTCTGATTCTTCGTTCCAAGTGACTGCTGGTGGGTGACCCGCAAAGGAAAATACAACTTCCTTCTTGTTTGGGAAAATGCGCAACATACACGCCGATAAATGGTGTTTGAAAATTACTGTTTTTAATTCGTTATGAATGGAAGCCAAAATTTCTTTTGGCGAAAGGTTCGGTTTCGAATACTTTTTGAATGTAACGGCAACAATTCCAGACACAAGTGCTGAACTGATTCCGTGACCAGAAATATCCCCAAAAAAAATATCGATACAATCCTCGGAAGGTCTTTCACAAAGGATAAGATCGCCACCAATCTCATCATATGGTAAAAATCTTGATTCAATTTTTACGCCAGGATAATTTCCAAAGTCAGTTGTAACCCAAGCATCCTGTGTGAGTTTTGCGAGAGCTAAATCTTCTTTTACATCGGAATAAAACCTTTGCAAAATTTTTTCTTTTATTTTTAGCTTAATCTCATTTTTAGCACGCACCAAACCTTGCGAAACGAGACCAGAAACAAAACCTAACATTTGCTTGGTTTCATCTGACCAAATTCCAATTTTTTCATAGGTTGTGATTCCGATAATTCCCACTAAATTCCCCTCGTCTCTTAAGCCCATAACAAGGAGAGATTTGACTTGTGCCGACTGGAAAAGCTGTTTTTGCCAATCACCCTCTTCCAAAGAAGTATCCGCAATGTGAACCATTCCTTCTGCCGATGCCAATACCCCAAGCCTTTCAGGGTTCATTTTTGAAATGGGAAGTTTTGTGCCTGCACTATATAGAGAGGGAATGCCTTCATCCAACCACTCGTGTGTAACCGACAATGATTTTTTATCAGCCGATATTTCTGCAACGAACACTCTGTCCGCCAATGCAAACTTACCTAGTTCCTCGATGGCAAAATGGATGGCATCCGAAATGAATTCGGCCTTTGACATAACAAACGTTTTTGATATTTCACTTACCAATTGCGAAAATTTTAGGAGCCCTCCCATACGAGATTCTGCTTCCCGGATGGATGTGATTTCTTTCTGTTGCCCCCAAGACCTGATGAGAAATCCATTTTCAACCTGACCGATCACATTCAGAAGAAAAAAACGTCGCCTGCCATCCGTTAAAACTTCTTCATATTCTAAGTTTTCCAAACGATAAGAAGCATTCACAAATTGATAAATAGGGCTAAAATCCCCCAAAGGAATGAGATCCTTAATGAGTTTACCTTTCATTTGAGAGATAGATTCAAGGCCATAGAGTTTGGCCGTTGCTTCGTTGCATTCTCTCACCAAACTATGTTCGTATAAAAACCGCACTTGTTCGCTTAAGGGCAGTGTGGTGGGCATGGGGGAATCCAGTTCGTAACACCAAATGGGATCCAATGACAAATGGATGAAACTTTCCAAGTGCTGGTAGTGGCCAAACCCTGGTGTACGAGAACTCATTGGGAATAGTGTTTGTTTTCCCCAAACTTTTGCCATAATAAAACCACAAGATTGCCCAATTTAATCAGAACCTTGTTTTGGTGCTTTCCCTGATTTTCCGTATTTTAGGAAATTTCTTTCAGGTTTTCCTAACTCACCGTGTTTTGGAAAAAAATTTTCACCATCCTCAATGTAATTTTCTGTTTTTATCGATTGATTGGGATTCGAAACTTGCATCCCTGATAAAAATTTGCATACTTAATGAACATTTTGCCTAACAAATATTCGTTTTGCTTACAACATAATCCTGCTTTATTCCTCATATTGCTTAGAAACACTACGAATCCCTTAAAATTAAGTCGTTTTGCTTTGGTATAAATCTTGCAATCAAAGTGATACCAGATTGAATCAGACCGAACCTCTGAAAGAAGGAGAATAAGATGCAGTTCGCAACCCCAAAATTTACTTCCGGAAAGGAAGTGGTTGAGTATGCCAAAAAAAATGGAGTCATTTTCTACGACTTCCGATTTACGGATATCAAAGGAATGTGGCACCACGTTTCTTACTATGTGAATTCAGTAACAGAAGAAACATTCCAAGGAATCCCGTTTGACGGATCGTCCATTGCTCGTTGGCAGCCAATCAATGCTTCCGATATGCAATTACATCCAGAAATCTCAACAGCATTTTTGGATCCGTTTACTTCGGACAAAACTCTTGTTATGTTCTGCGATGTTTGGGATATCTACAAAAACGAATACTATGAAAAATGCCCAAGATCCATTGCAAAAAAAGCTTTGGAATACATGAAGTCTGCTGGAGTTGCTGACACAGCCTACTTCGGACCAGAGAACGAATTTTTCATTTTTGACAGTTTGAAAATCAGAGATGAAATCAACTGCCAATACTATGAACTCGATTCAAACGAAGGTATTTGGAACACTCACTCAGAAATTCCAGGCTCAAACAACACAGGAAAAATCAATTTCAACTCAGGCCACAGACCAGGAACCAAAGGTGGTTATTTTCCAGTGGCTCCAATCGACTCACAAGTGGATCTCCGTGCGGAAATCGTAAAAACATTGGAAGCAATTGGAATGGAAACCTTTGTGGTTCACCACGAAGTTGCCCAAGCACAAGGTGAAATTGGTGTTAAATTTGGTACTTTGATTGAAGCGGCTGACAATGTTCAAAAGCTAAAATACATCGTAAAGATGGTTGCCCATAAACACGGTAAGACGGCTACTTTTATGCCGAAACCACTTTTTGGCGACAATGGAAACGGTATGCACGTTCACCAATCTCTTTGGAAAGACGGTAAAAACTTGTTTGCTGGTGATAAATACCAAGGGCTGTCAGACCTCGCACTCAATTATGTTGGTGGGGTTCTTAAACATGCGAGAGCTTGTGCTGCTTTTACAAATGCATCCACAAATTCTTATAAACGACTCATCCCTGGTTTTGAAGCACCGTCGATTTTGACTTACTCAGCGCAAAACCGTTCCGCATCTTGCCGTATTCCATTTGTGAATGGTGATAAGGCAAAACGTGTTGAGTTCCGTTTCCCTGACTCAACAGCTAACCCTTATTTGGCGTTCTCTGCAATGCTTATGGCTGGGCTTGCTGGTATCAAAGACAAAGTGGATCCAGGTCCTGCACGTGAGGAAGATTTGTTCGAACTTTCTTTGGATGAGATCCGAGAAAAAGGAATCAAACAAATGCCGCATACCCTCCGCGAAGCCGTGGAAGAAATGCTTTCTCAAAGGGAAGTTTTCAAACAAGGAAATGTGTTTTCGGAAAATTTCTTACAAACTTACCAACACTATAAGTTTGAAACAGAAATTTGGCCATGGGAAGGTCGCCCTCACCCATACGAATTCCTTTCAACCTATTCTTGCTAAAACTAAAAGCCCCAATCTAGGTTGGGGCTTTTTTTTGTTTACCCTTATCCAATCCTTCCAAAAATGACAGAAAGGACTAAAGATTTAGTCTGACCAAACGATCTAAGGTTATAGGGCGAGGTAGCTCAGATGGTTAGAGCACAGGATTCATAACCCTGAGGTCACGGGTTCGACTCCCGTCTTCGCTACCAAAGATCGAGAGGATAAAGGTATGAAAAAAACAAAACGTTTCTTTTCAATTTTAGCTGCATTGGTTCTTTTTTCAGGAACCCTCACTGCGGCAGACTTTCCAAAATGCAAAGAGGCTTGTGATAAGTTTTACAACTGTACATTACAAGTGAATCCTTCCGCAACAGAAGAACAAAAAAACATGCTCCGTCGCGGTTGCGAATTCAACTGCAACCGTCCAAAGTATTACACTAAGATCTCTTCTTGCCTCACAAGCGCTGGTGATACCTGCAAAAACTTTTCCGCATGCATTGGAAAAGAAATGCAGGCAATGAAATAAAAACAAATCAGTTCGTTTTTAATCCAAACCTAGAAAAGAGTAGGAACCGAATTAACTTTCGGTTCCTGTTTTTGTTGTGATCTGTTTTGAAAATGCTTTGGCTTCGTCCAAACGTAGGGAGAGAATTTTCGAAATTCCAGGTTCCTCATTTGTAACCCCAAAGATTGCATTGGCCCGTGAGATGGTAGACTGAGCGTGCGAAACCACAATGAATTGTGTTTTGTCTTTAAACCTGTCCAATATCTGGCAAAATCTGAGTTTATTGGCTTCGTCCAAAGCTGCATCGATTTCATCCAAAAAACAGAAGGGACTTGGTTTGACCATGTAGATGGCGAACAAAAGGGCAATTGCCGTAAGCGACTTTTCCCCCCCCGATAACAGGCGCAAGTTTTGCACATGTTTGCCAGGTGGTTCTGCCATGATTTCTACACCAGAATTGAGAGAGTCTTCTTTTTCCGTGAGTTCCAAAGTGGCTCGTCCCCCATTGAAAAGTGTCGAAAACGTTTCTTGGAAATTTGTTTTAATTCTTTCAAAGGTTTCTTGGAATAATTTTTCAGACTCTTCATTGATTCGTTTCAAAACTTCTTCGATATCTTTTTTAGAACTTTCAATATCTTCTTTTTGTTTGAGATTGTGTTCATAAATTTCTTTGATGTTTCGGTATTCTTCAATGGCAAGTGGATTGATCGAACCTAGGAGTTGGATTTCCGATTTAGCTGACCTGAGTCGTCTTTCTTCTTGTTTTTGGTCGAGTTCCAAACTCCCTCGTTCCGTTTCCAGTTCAGAGTCAGTCAAAGAATAATCATTGTACAACTCCTCTACCAAAGAATCAATTTGCACTTTGAGTGCAGAAGATGTTCTTTCCTTTTCAGAAAGCAAAGGCAATAAGTTTTGGAATACTTCCTGGTTTTTGGAAATATTTGTTTTGATACCTTGAATTTCTCCAAGTAATGCTTGTAAGGTTTCTTTTTCAGATTCCAAAATCCGACTCATCGACAAAAATTCCTGGTAAGCCTCGGCAATTTCCGTTTCTAAAGATTCCACTTCATGTTCCAAAAATTCTTTCTTTTCACGAATTTTCGATTCTTGGTCGCGGGCATCTTGGATTCGTTTTAAGATTTCGCCGATCCTTTCATCTAAAATTTGAATTTCTTTCATTTGGTTTTCCAGACGCGAGTTGGATTCCAAAAGTTTTTTTTCAATGTCTACAATTTGATTTCTTGTTTCTTCAAGTTCAGATCGAAACACAATGATTTTAGCTTGGCTATCTCGAATGGATCTTGTTAGGTTTTCATTTTCTAGGAGTAAATCTTCGATTTTTTGATCGATCAATTCTTTTTTTGACAAAACTCCATCTTTGTCAAAAAGTAAGTTTCGGAATTCATCCTCTGTTTTTAAAAACTCCTCTAATTTAGTCTTGTATGAATCAAAATCAAATTGAGTTAATGACTGCTCAATTAACTCATAATTAGATGTGTTAAGTAAGGATTTGAGGTTGGATAACTCTTCATTGTAAATATCAAGCTTGAAAAGAAGTTCTTTTTTACCTAGGGAACGTTTTTCTGCTCCTTCCATCGATTCACGTTTCGTACTTTCCAATTCCTGGATGAGTTCCAAGATCACTGTTTTCTGTTTTTCGCGTAAAACTATATGGCGTTTTTCATTTTCGAGGATAATTTGTTCTTTGTTTTGGATAGAAGTTTCTTCTTCACGAATTCCTGTTTCTGCCAAATTTTTTTTAGATTCGAGTTTTAATATCTCTTCGTTCAAAGAAATTTGGATTTCACGTTGCCTTTCGTTTTCTTGTTCTATCGCACGTTTGTCTACTTCAAGTTTGATTGTTGCCTGGTTTTCTGATTCGAGGACGGAAGAAATTTCTCCGATCCGTACCTCATATTCTGCAATGAAAGTTTTGTTTTTCGCAATTTTTTCTTTTTGGATTTGTGTTTTAGACAAATGATCGAATAATTTTTTATCGATCTCTGCAATTTCTCTTTCTTTCGTTTCTTTGGCTGATTCTTTTTCTGAAATTAAATTTGTTTCGTTTTGGATTTGAGAAAGAATTGATTTGTTTTTTTCTCTAATTTCAAATAGTTCTTCATCCGATTTTTTCATCCTTCGTTTGAAATCACGGAGTTTCAAAAAACGCAGATTTTTGTCGGACTCATCCAAATCGTTTTTTAGTTTAAAATACTGTTCTGCCTTTTCAGATTGTTTTTCCTTAACTTCGAGGTCTTTTACCATCGAACTCATAATGTCCGAAATACGGAGTAGATTCTGATTGGTATCATCCAATTTTTTTTGGGCGTCTTTTCGATCCAATTTAAAACGAGAAACTCCCGCTGCTTCTTCAAAGATAGCACGTCGTTCTTCTGGTTTTGAATTTAGGATTTGATCCACCCGTCCTTGTTCTAAAATAGAATAACTGGATTTGCCAATGCCCGTATCGAGTAAGGTCTTTTCTATGTCTTTGCGAATGGTGCGAACATCATTGAGGTAATATTCATTTTCCCCATCTGGATACAATCTCCGAGTGATTTTTACTGATGGGTAATCGATTTGAAAGTATCTGTCATCATTATCAAACATGATAGAAACTTCAGCAAACCCAGCAGCTCGCCTACTTTCTGTTCCGTGAAAGATGACATCATCCATTTTCTCACCACGGAGCCCTTTGGCACTTTTTTCACCAAAGACCCATTTTACAGAGTCAACGATGTTTGATTTTCCTGAGCCATTTGGCCCAACGACAGCAGTGAACCCTGGATCGAAACTGATTTCTGTTTCGTCCGCAAATGTTTTGAATCCAACAATGTTCAGGCTTTTGAGATGCATTTTTATATCGCCCTTTTTTCTTTCCTTATTTCCCAGTTGACAGAGCTTGGGAGACATAAGAAAAAACCTTAGATAGTATTATGTCCCAAATTACGGATCCCATTTCCAGTGAAATTTTTAGTAGAAAGCCATACTTACAAAATTATTTCAAAGATTTTGGATCTAATCATGAGTGGAAGTTATCCCAGGCGAAACAGGAAGGAGAGTATTATGTCTCATTAGGTAAGAATCCCCTTGCTTCCACATTCTCACCACTCACCCAAGCAAAAAGGTTACTCGAAACACTGTCTCTAAAACCAACAGATGTTGTCATTCTTTTTGGGCTCGGAAACCCCCATCTTCCCTTAATCATCAGTGAAACTTTGGCGCCTGGTCAAATTTTTATTATGGTTGGAGAGGACGAGAAGTTAACTTCTGTTTTATGGGACAACTCACTCAAGCAAGTGTTAAATGTTCCTGGTAGGCATATTTTTTCTGGGGATATGTTTTTTCCAATGTTATTCAATTATTTAGAATCTCTCCCCATCGACCGAGTGAGTGGATTAAAAATAATAAAAAATCCTGCCGATTATTCTCGGAATCCGATTTACAAAGATCTCGAGGATAAAATCCAAACAGTATTTTCAGCAAAAATGAGTGATTTACTCACTAAGTTTGAGTTTGAGAAGCTTTGGATCAAAAATTCAATATGGAATTTAATCCATGTAGGAAAAACTCCTCCTTACAAATTTCCCATTCACATTCTGGAAAAAAAATTCGAAGGATTAACGGCCGTTTTGGTTTCTGCTGGGCCTAGTTTACGAAAAAATTTACATTGGTTGGAAGCCAATCGTGATAAATTATTCATTCTGTCTTGTGATACTTCACTCAAAGTTCTATTGAAAAAAAACATTCTCCCTGATGGGGTTGTTACACTGGATGCACAGACCAATTCTTTTTTCCATTTTATGGGAGAAGAACTGCAAGATATCCCTCTTTTTGCTGATCTCGTCAGTAGTCCAACCCTACTCCGCGAGCCGATGTTTCGAACTGTCATACATTCTGTAACTGCCAAATACCAGGTGGATGCTGATGGAAGTTTGGTTCGTGAAGTCACCGCAGGTGGAGAACTTGCTGACCAAATCTTCGCATCGCTCGGTGATATCCAATCGGGCGGAAGTGTAGCAACCACTGCTTTTGATATGCTTAGGTTCATGGGTTTTAAAAAAATATTTTTTATCGGCCAAGACCTCGCTTATTCTGGTAGAGAAATCCATTCTACAGGTACACACCATAACGAAAAATGGCTAACGTTAGTTAATAGAAAATCAAGCCTTGAGCGAATCAATGAAGTGATCATACGAAAACGTGAAACGAGAGAAGTGCCATCGAACAATGGCAATACGGTATTAACGGATTACGTATTGGACTTATATAGACATTGGTTTGAAGAATCAGCTAATACTGTTAATGATATGGAACTTTGTAATATTGGTGAAGATGGAGCAACAATAAATGGTTTCCAAAATTTGAATCTACTTGGTGCCTTCCAAAAAATGGAAACTGTCGCCAATCACCATTATCCATGGCGAAATATGGAACCTTGGTTAGCGATAAATTTAAGGAAGATACACCACAAAACGAACGGACCAAAATATCTTTATGAAAGGATAAAAAATGACCTCCAGAAAATGGAAGATGGTTTGGATTCATTTGAAAAAAACAAGGAAGAGATCGATTTCCAAAATGCTGAACTCTGGACTTGGATCAAAGAACAATCATACCTACGACGTATGGTTCGAAAAACAGAGATCTACATCCTAAGACATAGAGAGCTGGAAACAAAACGAAAAAACCAAATCATGATCCAATCCATTCGAAAAGAAGTTAGGTATTTAAAACGAAGCCTCTACCCAATGAGTGGTTTATTTCCAGAAAACGGATGAAAGACAGACTCGTCCTCAAACTCTGGAAAATAATCAAAAAATAATTTCTGAGAAACCACCCTATAATAAAAAGGATTTTTCTCTTTGAATCCGTCTGTGAACGGTAAGGCTGGCAATTGGTGGAAATTAATTCGCTCTTCAAAATTGATAAAGTCACGACGGCTCAGTTCCGGTTTTAATTCCAAAACTGTTTCTTTGAGTAAATTCCAATCCAATTTAAAAGTCATCCTTGCTCCGCGGAAAGCAGGAGAACGTTCGAGCAAATTGACAAGCCGTTTGACAGGGCAATCCATTTGGTAGTATTTCGTTACATAAACTTTCACAAAACGTGCGGACAAACCAGTTGGCTCCCACACGAGGTCAGAAATAACTCCCCCTGCCTCTTCCCTTTTGATTTCTTCAAGTACTACATGTAACTCAGGAACAGATTTTTTTCCAGAAATGAGTGCACTCGATTCCTCAACTCCAAATTCACCATAATACAACCACTTATAAAAATCTTGGATTTCGGCTTCAGGATGATCCTCAACAAATTTCGTGAGAATGAATAGTTTTTCTTTTTGGCTAAGTGTGGATTCTCTTTCAGTTTGCACTTTGTGTTGCCCTAAGTTCTTTTCCTTGGAGAAGGCGTTTGATATTCTCCCTATGAGAATAAGAAATTAGAAAGAAAGTTGCAACTAACACAAAAAAGATGACTGGTGAATAATTAACATTGGGTAAAAAATAAGAAGTACCAAAATACCAAATAGGCATAGACAAAGTTCCAATGATACTACCCAAAGAAACAAACCCACTGAGTTTATACACAACGAAAAAAATCACTACAGCACAGATTGTCACAATAGGAACCAAAGTCATATATACACCAAGTGCTGTTGCCACACCTTTCCCACCTTTGAATTGTAAAAATGGAGTGAATGTATGCCCAAGGATGGCGATACTTCCCACAACGATCTGCGTGGTAGTGGCAGATAACGGAGAATCAATGAAGCTAGCTAAGTAGACAGGAATGGCTCCTTTCAGTGCATCCAAAAACAAAGCGAGCACCCCAAATTTCCAACCAATCACACGACCCACATTGGTAGCCCCAATGTTTTTGCTGCCATGTTCACGAAGATCGATCCCACGGAATCGTTTGGCGAGGATGTATCCAACGGGAATCCCCCCAAAAAAATAACTCAATATGATGGCGAATAAAATCATCATTCTTTCGCCTCCTTCCCTTCGTTTCGATTGCGGAGTTCAATTTCGACAGAAAGACCTTCCAAACCAAATTCCTTTACTATACTCTTTCGGAAAAAACTCAATATATTTGACGGAAAGAGTTTGGAATCATTCACAAAGAACAAAATTTTAAAGGGCACTTGGGAGACTTGGGTAGCGTAAAATACCTTGGGAGGCCGGTTTGTGGCCTTCATCACTCTATTTTTTCCACCCCATTTGTTGAGCCAATCGTTCAAAGCCCTAGTTGTGAGTTTTTTCTGCGATTTTTCATAAAGGGAGATGACCATCTCCAGAAGTTTATGTGTACGGATCTTTTCCTTTGCGGAAAGTGAAATGATGGGCCTTTCTTTCAGTATGGAAAGTTTGGCCTCCATTCGTTCTTGGTAATGTTTCCAAGAATTGGTTTCTTTTTCAGGAACAGCATCCCATTTGTTCACTGCAAGAACCATTGGTTTTCCCAGCTCTTGGATTTCGCCAAAGATTTTTTTGTCAAAATCCCCAAGTCCTTTGAGAGCATCAACGAGTAACACGACAACATCTGCCTCACCTATCGAATGCAAGGTGCGCTTGTATGAATAGAATTCTAAACTCTCACCTGTTTTAGATTTACGACGTATCCCCGCCGTATCAATGATTTCAATTTTTTTAGATTGGAATAAAAATTGAGACGAAACAGAATCACGAGTAGTGCCGGGAACATCACTCACCACCGCTCTTTTGAAACCTAAAAAAGTATTTAAAAGGGATGATTTGCCAGAATTTGGTTTTCCAATGATGGCAATTTTACAGTACGGATCGTCCGGTTTTTTAATTTTGTCAGGAAGTAAATAATTGATTTTTTCGAAAAGTAGAGGGAAATTCCGCCTACCGATAGCGGATATTGGAACCAACTCATTCAAACCCAATTTATAAAAAGGTTCTAAATCGTATTCGTCCGCCTCAGTATCCACTTTATTGATGATGGTGAGGAGAGGGATTTGTTTTAGTTCTTCATCTTTTTTGAATAGATCAATTAGTTTATGATCATACTTTCTTAAATCTTTATGATCAATGATATGTAGTATTAAATCAGAATTTTTTAAATGTAAAAATGCAATTTCAATGATGTCTTTGGATATTTCATCTAAATTTTCTATGTCAAGTCCAGGTGTATCAGAAAGGATAAAAGGAGTTTTGAATTCATCCCTCTCTACAAGTTTTTGCAATACATCCCGTGTCACACCAGGAGTATTTTCTGTGATGGCACTTTGAGCTCGCAGTATGGAATTGAATAATGTGGACTTACCCACATTTTGTCTTCCAACGATGGAAACGATGGGTAATGATTTCATCGTTTCAGGTGATCCTTCATGGCTCTTTCCATTTCTATTTTTGCTTCCTTTTTTTGGATGTCGTCACGTTTATCAAATAATTTTTTTGGTTTTCCCAAAGCTACATCCACTTTCACCAAACGATTGTTTTTAAAGAAACACCTGGTGGCAACGAGGGTCAGTCCTTTTTCTCGCATCATTCGGTCTATCTTTTCAATTTCCTTTGCTTTTAATAAAAGTTTGCGTGGCCGTATTTCAGGGTGATTCGCATAACCACCATTCTTGTATGGAGGGATCTGAAAATTTTCGAGAAATATTTCGCCATTCCGAACCTTTGCAAAACAATCAGTTAAGTTTCCCTTCTTTTCGCGCAGTGATTTCACTTCCGAACCTGTGAGCACAATGCCCGCCTCAAAGGAATCCAAAAGTTCAAAATTGAACTTGGCCTTTTTGTTGATGAGGGGATCTGTCCCGCGTGGTTTTTCGTCTTTATTGGTTTTTCCCATTGGATTATCGCAAACTATGGTGGATTTGTACAAGCCTCGCAATTTCCGCCCCAATCAAATTGGGCATTGAATAAAAATTGTCTGCTGTGATTTGCAGTGAATCATGGAACACATGTTCTGCAATGAACCGAGAGCCCAAACCAACCCCTAAAAATACATAATTTTTATCCTGGTTTTTCAGTACAGCTTCTTTCAATCGTTTGGTATCAAAAGAAGCCAATTCATCTTCAATGTAGGTTTTTGCCCGCTGGCCACGGAAGTCAGACAATACGACAAGGATCCTCGTTTGTGCTTCTGGTGAAAAATACCGTTCACAATTGGAAAGGACTTGGTATTCAGGAATGGAATCTCCTTGCCAATTTTTGCACAAAGCGTTGAAGATTTCTTCTTCTTTTTCTTGGCTATAATCTTCTTCCGCATTTTTGACATTAAAAATATCGATGGTGTCTTTGGAGTTTTTGATATCGCAAAAACTATGGACACTCGTTTTAATATCATGTTCGTTTAAAATATGCAAACTCACAAGAAGTGCGCTAAGCATGGCTATCGAATATTCAAAGTTAAAGATTCTCCTGCACTTCGATACGAGAAAACTCACTTCCACACCTTTTAGTTTTTCGTCATTTTTTTCGATGGTGGTTTTATCAAAAATTTTTGTATCTCCACGACCACTTTTGTATGAGATGTATTTCCTTGCATCCACGCGAGAACCTTCATTGCGATACATTCGATGGATGTCGATCTCAGGATCAAAAAGTTGTTCCAAATTGAGTTCCACTTCTTCGAGTTCCTTACCAAAGACCGACTTAAATTCTTGTAAACTCACAAGAATGGAATAATCCCAAAGTAACCTTCGTTTTTTCAGGAATTGTTTGTATAACTCTTCTGTGCGGTAACCCCAACCACCACCACCACCCTGTGGTTCTCCTTGCCCTTGGTTGCCTTGGGTGTCTTGCCCATACCAAGCATCAGCACCTTCTTTGGTCTCGCCACCAGTTTCCGGGGTGTTGATTTCAATTCCCCTTTTTAGTTCTTCCCCAGCATTTAACTTCTTTGCTACGCCTGTTAGGGGGTCCCTTTTATGGAGTTCGGGATCCCACCAGTTTTTGCGGTTTAGTCCTGACTCAACACTAAACGTTTTTTTTTTCTCTTCGATTGCCTCGAAGAGTTCTGATACTACCTCAACTCCTGATAAAAAACCTTCCAAGAGTCTTTCGAGTTCCTTTCTTTCCTTGGGGTCTGCGATTTGGTTTGTATAATAAATTTTGCCGCCTCGGAGGGCAATATCTTTAACATCAGTTTGGTTGTAGCGATAGATATGGTTTTTCCATTTTAGCAGGTTCGAAATTCCAAACCGATAAGGTTGTAAATTGGCTGAACCTATGGTACGTTTATCAGAAAGTTCTTTTGCCTTTAGGTGAAACCGAGCCATAGAGCGCGGTAGAACCCCTTCTGGTAGATAAAATTCGAGGATTTCTTCCAGAACTTTTACATCTTCCAGTTCTGGAAAGAGAATGGGAGTGAACCTGTTGCGGAAGGCGCGGGAAATGGTAGAAACTGATTTAGAATTTCGAAACGATTTGAGCCCATATACTATAGATGTTTCTTTCAAAGAAATGGGGAGATATTCTCCCGATTCTGGGGGGAGAGTGAGAGAACGCGCATCATCGGTAAGCATATTCATTTTTTCCACAAGTTCAGCACCTGCTGACTCCAATCCTGAAATGAGGATGACATGCCCTTTTCGGATCGCACGGGTGAGTGGCCCGTCAACCCAAGTTACACTTTCGATATTCCCTTCTTCTGTAGGTTTTAATGCACCCACAACATCGGATGTATGCATGCCTTTCGACAACATAACAGACTCTAGGTGAATACCAGTGAGTTCGGTGATTAGGGGTAAGATCTCTTGTGGGTCTTGGTCCTCTCTGTATTCGATGAGAATATTTTCTTTTGCTTGTACTGCTGTGAACACTTGGTCCAAAAATTTTAAGATGGGTTCAGGTGTGGGGTAAGATGCTAGTAGCGTGATTGTCTTTTTTTCGTCAAAAGTTTTGATTTCTTTATCGTTCCAAAAAATAGTGGAAGATTGAACATAACCCTTTGTCGGAACCAGTTTGATATTACCGCCAAACTCAGATTCAATGAGAGACCTTTGTTTAGTTCTGTCGTCTGGTTTTCGGAATGGTTCTTCAAAAAGATAAATTGCTTCACGAAGAGACACAGTTTTATCATTTTTGCCAAACAACATAAGGCGGTTGCAGTATTTTTGTAAAGTCCGCAAATTAAAATGGTATTTTTCTAAATCTCCCTTACCAACTTCTCCTTGTTTGATCCTTTGTTCTGTTTCCAAACTCACTCGGATGATTTTTTTTAGAATTTCTGGATCAATTTGCTTATAGAGTTTTTGGAGGATAAAGAACATCTCATCTGGCGAATAAGGATCCACATACACAACGGCAAAATGTTTGGTGATATCAAACGGAAGTGGTTTACGACCTTCAAATCCTTCACTGGGATTTTGTGTTCCGATAAACCAAAACCCTGTTTTACCAGCCACTCTCTCTCCACTCCCTTCGAGCAGATCCAAATAATTGGATTCATACACAGACGAAAATCGTTTGATGATGTTGGGTGCACAGAGGTTCATTTCGTCCGCAACAAAACTCAATCCCTCAGAGAGTGCATTTGTGAGTGGTCCATTGGACCAAGTAAAACCTTTGCCATCGAGAAGTATTCGGTAAGAACCAATCAAATCCTCAGGCAGTGTATCTTCATTGAAACTAAAACGAAGTGTGGGCTGTTTGCGTAATGAATTGATATAGTAAATGAGTGCATTTTTACCCACTCCTGCATCCCCCACAAGGAGAACTGGAATGCCTTCAAGCATCGGATACAAAATTTTTTGTAAGGTAGATTTGACGGAATCAGTTTCGACTAGGCTCGAAGGGAACACGGGAAACTTGGGAGAATGTGGCAAAACGGGAACTTTAACAGAAGCAATGGTAACAAATTCCATAGATTCCCTTAGAATTCTATTGAATTCCGAAATGTAAACCAAATTCTATTGACCAAAGGATCCCCAAAAAATCTCCTAAATACATGGAATTTGCAGAAAGAATGTATGGGATTGATTCGTCTCCCATCCGAAAGGCTTTTGAACTCGCACGTAGCATAAAAAATCCGATCAATTTGAGCATTGGACAACCCCACTTCCCTTGCCCACCAAACATTATTGAGGCGCTGACAAAGGCAGCCCGTGACGGCAAAACTGCTTATACTTTGACTGGTGGAATTCCAGAGCTGAAAGAAGCTATGGTTCAAAAATACAAAACCCAGAACAAAATGGACTATGTGACAGAAAGTAGACTGCTCGTTACATCAGGAATTTCATCAGCCTTATTTTTACTTTTTAATGCCTTGGTGAACAAAGGAGATGACTGTTTAGTCATTTCGCCCTATTTTTTGATGTACCCTGCCATGTTAAAATTTTATGGAGGAAATGTTGTTCCTTTGCATGAAGATTTTACGCCCGCTGATTTGGTGGATTTGGAGAGTAGGAAATTCAAACTCATTATTTTTTCGAATCCATCCAACCCCACGGGCAAAGTTCTATCCAAGGAACAACTAAGGGCTTTGGCAAACCTTGCGGA
>JARJFC010000319.1 GCA_029310945.1 Leptospira sp. 96542 | reverse complement strand
CTTTTCGTGCCCGTGCCGGTGCGGTCGGATTTCGCCACGCCCGTGGTGTAGACGTGGCGCATGAAGTCTTCGTATTGGGAGCGGATGGGACGGGATGAGGAGGGCGGGAGGGATGACATGGCGGGGCAAATTCTAGCTTTCCGCTCGCCGTGCTTGGGCGCTGCTGGCTGCGGCACAATGAAACGCGAAACTCCCTCGCATCCTGAAGGAAGGTATGAAGCACGCTGTCTGGATTGTTGTTGCCCTGCTGATGGGCTGTTCGAGTGCCCAAATCGATCAGGCCGTGAAAGAAACGAAAAAACTGGCGGCTGCCGAAAAGCCCCTCACTGCTGCTGAAGTCGGGCGCGGTCTGAAAGACGCGCTGGTGCAAGGGGTGGGTCGAGGGGTGGACTTGCTGTCCCAGACGGACGGCTATTTCGGGAATGCCGAGGTCAGGATTCCGTTTCCAGCTGACCTGAAAAAACTCGAAGACACCTTGCGCAAGGTGGGTCTTGGCGACGAAGTCGATCGGTTCGTGCGCACACTCAATCGCGGCGCGGAAGAAGCGGCCAAGGAAGCGCGGCCTATCTTTGTGGCGGCGATCACCTCCATGACGATCGAAGACGCCTGGGGCATTTTGCGTGGCGACGACAACGCCGCCACTGCGTATTTGCAGAAAACCACCACGCCACAGTTGACGCAGAAGTTCAGGCCCATCATGCAGAAGGCCCTGGACAAGACCAGCGCCACCCAATACTTCGGTGACTTGGTCAAGCGCTACAACCAGATCCCGCTGGTGCAGAAAATCAACCCCGACCTGAACGCCTACGCCACGGACCGGGCGATCCAGGGGCTGTTCGTGCAAATCGCGAAGGAAGAAAAGAACATCCGCCAGAATCCCGTGGCGCGAACGACGGATTTGTTGAAGCGGGTGTTCGGCTCGAAAAAGTGACGGTTGCGCTGTTGCGTGGCCTGCATGGAAGCCACGCAACCGTTGCGCATGCCCACGCGGGCCGCGGGACGCAAGCTCAGGTCCGCAGCATCTTCCCCGGATTCATCAAGCCCAGCGGATCCAGTGCCTGCCCCATAACAGTACTTTTAGCCACGATAAATCAATGGAACTATCAATCTTTGAAAAATTAGATTGTAAGTGATGATTGTGGGTTTTGATTTTTTTTAGAATGAAAAAACTATAAACAGAAATAA
>JARJFC010000318.1 GCA_029310945.1 Leptospira sp. 96542 | reverse complement strand
GGTGTCGCCGATCGCCGGCCGTGGCGACGGCATGCAACGGGACTACTGGTACAGCTCGCAACGTCACCCGGACGAGCTGGCCGCGCCCGCGGCCATCGGCCGTTACGCGGCTGAGCGCGCGCTCAGCCGGCTCAAGGCCCGCAAGATCAGCACGCGCGAAGTGCCGGTCCTGTTCGAGTCGCCGCGTGGGGTTCAGGCCGGATCGGACGATCCGAGCTGCACCTTGGCGCCGGGCGCGATCACGCCCATGGAAATCACATAGGTCAGCGCCGCGTCGACGCTCATGTCGAGGACGATGCAATCACTGGCCTTGAGCATGACGAAGTAACCCCCCGTGGGGTTCGGGGTCGTGGGGACAAACACACTCAGGTAGTCACCCTGCAGGTGGTTGACCAGCTCGCCTCCGGGCGTGCCGGTCACGAATCCGATGGTCCACATGTCAGGACGGGGCCATTGCACCAGCACGGCCTGGCGAAAGGCATTGCCCTTCTCGGAAAACAAGGTGTCCGACACCTGCTTGACGCCCGAGTAGATCGACCGCACCACGGGAATGCGCTGCAGCAGGGCATTGCCCCAGGCCAGCAACTGGTTGCCGATGATGTTGGAGGCCATGGCGCCAATGGCCAGCACGACCACCACGGCGAAGATCACTCCCAGACCGGGGATATGGAAACCCAGCAGGTTGTCCGGATGCCAGGCACTCGGCAGGATGCGCAAGGTCTGGTCCAGCGTGCCGATGACCCAGTTCAACACCCACAGGGGGATGATCAGCGGCACCAGCACCAGCAGGCCGGCCAGCAGCCATTTTCGCAACTTCGCCATCACGGAAGCTCTCCTGACATCGTCCATGTCTCTGGTCATTTCACATGCAGGCCCGGGCCACCGGGCTCAGGCGCATCCGCAGCCTGAACCGCAGCTGTGGCTGGCGGCCGAGGTCGTGCCACCGCCACCGGAGGAGCCGGAGCCAGACCCAGCACCGCCCCCCGAGTCACCGGAGGCGCCCCCCCCGGAGCCGCTACTGCCACCACTGCCGCCAGACGAATCGGACCCGCCGCCGCTCGAACCGCCGCGGAAGTCCGTGACATACCAGCCGCTGCCCTTGAGCTGGAAACCCGCCGCGGTGACCTGCTTGCTGAAAGCGGGCTGGCCGCAGTTCGGGCAGACCGTCAGGGGTTGATCGGAGATTTTCTGCAGCACGTCCTTG
>JARJFC010000317.1 GCA_029310945.1 Leptospira sp. 96542 | reverse complement strand
CGGGAGGCAGCAGGGGTTTGCATGGACAGAGGTGGGAGATGAGGACAGGAGGCGAGGCATCATGCCCGCCACCCAGAATGATATTGCGTCTCGTTTGTAAAGAACTATGTCCCACCTTGCTCACCGTCTTTGCCCAGCTCCCGCTGGCTTGGGGCTGCGCATGGCGCGCGCGCACAGCGGCGCAAACGCCAGCGCAAGGGCCATGCCCGCCATGCGCGGTACGGGGATCGTCAGCCCCAGAGGTCCAGCGGCGGATCGTGCACCACGGCCTGGAGGATGTCGCTGCGCGAGATGAACCCCACCAGCACACCGTCGTCCTGTCCCGGCGCGTCAGGCTCACCATGGCGCTCCACGGTTTCCAGCACCGGCAGTCCGGGCAGAGGGGTGTCCAGCAGCACGGGGGGGACACGGCGCAGGTCAGCGTCCGGACTGACGGCGGGCACGGGGCTGAACATGACGGCCGACACCGGCCGCATCAGCAAGTCGCGCCAAGCGTCGGCCGGCGCATCGGGTCGCGGCAGGCGACGCAGGTCCAGCAACTCGGCCCGGCTGATCAGACCCGCCAGGCGCCCGGGCGCCCCGCTGGCGCGCCCGGCCAACACGGGAGCCTGGCCCACGCCGCGCTCACCGAGCAGTCGCCAGGCCTCGAACACGCTGGTGTCGGCGCTGACGGTCATGGGCTGGCGGGTCATCACATCGGCCACGCGCCGCAGCGGCTGGCGCTCGCGGCCTTGGCCACTGGCCTGGGCATAGGCGGACAGGGCTGCCCCCGCCGCGACGCTGCGCGGGGGCGCTTCGACGGCGGCCATCACCTCCTCGGCGTCGGCCTCCCGATCGGACACCGCGCTCTCATGCATCCCTCGGGCGACGGTGCGTCGATACGCCACGGCGGCGGGATCACGTGGGTCCAAGGCCTGGCCGGGCAGGCGGCGCGCACGCATCACCCCGCGCAGGGCATCCACGCGCCAGAGGTCTTCCATCGCGCCGCGAAAGATGCGGCCGCTTTCGCCATAAATCGAGAACATGCCACCTCCTCAGCGCCTGGGGTCTCAAGGACTATAACGGCAGGCAGCGCGCGGAAATGAAGCGCGAACGAAGGATCATGCGCCTGGGCGTGCGCTCCTGGATGGGCCCAGGATGGGAATCAGGGCAGGAACAGCGCCTGCAAATCACTCAGGAAATCGAAGCCCTGTTCCGTGGGCCGGACGTGGCTCAGGTCGCGCGTGAG
>JARJFC010000316.1 GCA_029310945.1 Leptospira sp. 96542 | reverse complement strand
AATACACAAACCGGGATGAAACCTTAGGATACCAAATCATTGCCACCAAATATCCATTTGGGGACGATTATGATTCTTTGTACTGCAATACCCGCGAATCAAAAATCGGAAAAACAGTTTCGGTTTAGATGCGCGCGCCCTGGTCTTCGTGCTCGATATGTTCGATGGTCTGGTCGGGGCGAGCGGGTTTCGGGGATTCCTGCGCAGACACCGTCTGGGCCTGCACCTGGAGGATGCCCGAGGCAAGAAGTGGAAGGATGGCGGCGCGCGAAAACATGGGGCTATTGTAGAGGGGGGCATCCGGGGCACCCACTGCGTTTATCCGGGCTTCTTCAAGCGCAGGCCGAGAACCAGCGGCACGCTGACCGCGTAAACGGCGACGACCGACAACCAGATCGCGCCGGGCCATCGCTCCCTGACCACGAAATAGAAGCTGGAAAAAGCGAGTGGCGCCACGATGGAGGCCAAGCTCACCGCCGATGCCAGCACGCCCTGGAACTGGCCTTGCTGGTCGGCATCAACTTGCCGCGTCGCCAGCGATTGCAGCGCAGGCACGCCGATGCCGCCGAGGGCGAACACCGGCATGACGGCGAAGACCATCCAGCCTTGGGTGGCGAAGGCCATGACGAGCAGTGCAATGCAAGCACCCGTAATGCCCGTCAGGATGGCGGTGCGCTCGCCCAGCAGTTTCACGGCGGGGCCGGGAAGGAGGGCCTGGGCCAGCGTCTGGCAGACGCCGAACGCACCGAGCGAAAGACCGATCCACAGCCCGTTCCAGTGGAATGTGTCGCCGCCCCACAGCGCCCAGGACGTGCCGTAGGCCTCGCCGGTAGCGCTGAAGACGAAAAAGATGAGGATGAGGGGCAACAGGCTTTTCATCGAGAACACCCAGCGCAACGGTCTGAGCGGATTGAGCGCCGCCAGATCGATGGGCTCCTTCGTGGCTGCAGGTGCGGGCGGGCGCGACTCCGGCAGGACCCCAAAGGCCAGAAGTAGATTGCAGGCGTTCAGTGCGGCGGCGGCGAGGAAAGGCAGTCGCAGCCCGTAATCCCCCAGCGCGCCGCCGAGGATGGGGCCGATGATGAAGCCGATGCCGAACATGGCTATTTAAAGTTAGGTTATTATTATTTTACAAAACTCATTTTTGTTTTGAGTTTTGGTACAATCAACTGGAATAACACACTGTTTTTAACGCTTACCAAACCTAAGTGAAACAAAATCCAGCGCCGA
>JARJFC010000315.1 GCA_029310945.1 Leptospira sp. 96542 | reverse complement strand
GCAATGGGAATTTGTTAACAAAGGGAGCGTTCAGCTATTCTTACGAGAACGGAAACCATATCCATGCTGTTAAACGGGTGAATAGTGCAAACACAGGGATGGTTGGTTATTCGTATGATGCGATGGGCCAGTGGGTAATCGACCTATATAGCCAACCGGATTCCTCCCACAACGCAAGATACTGTCCAGTTCATATGCAGCCGCTTGTATTGCTGCTGTCGGCGGTGCAGCAGATTCCTAGTCGAACGAACCACAATAGAGCTCACCTCAGATGCGGATGTTCGGCTGCAGGCGTCTTACCCCTCGGCCCCACTCAGCTCGCCGTTGCGGGGAAGTCCATATTTGAAGGATTAGTCGTCACGCCACTCCACCCTTTTGAAGTTTGGATAGGAGTTTAGGCACAAAGCCAACGATGCTTCGAATTAGGCCCCGACTTCTTTCGGCAAAGCCGACACGCAAAGCCAGAGAAATATCATTCTTTGCTGCTATTTCCGCAAGCTGTAAATCGGAAAGCAGCCGAGCGATGAGCTCTGGTTTACCGAGCTTTTGACAAATATTTTCGATGTGCTTTTCAGATTCTTCGTGCAAGGAATCTATTGACGCTGACGCTTCGGCGGCGAGGGCATTAACCCAGGACTGACTGGCCAACAGCGCTTGATTCACGGCCCAGCGATACTCGTTAATTGCAGCATCTCTTTGCTTTTCAGTTGCTTCTTTGCAGATTGCGACGACGCGCTTAAGTGTGGCTCCCGAATGAAAGAGCCCCTTTGCCGCGTGCTCTCGACACATGGCATCAATCGCCCTAGAGAGGTCCGCAAGCTGCCTTTGCAACTCCGCATTGGTTTTCTGTTTGGCGATGGCTTGAAGGTCGCACATGTCCTAACGACTACCGAGGCTGTGCAAAAACGCTGTCGCCACTGGCAAGAGCATTTTGATCAGAGATGTTGGGGCGCTGTTCGCTCATGGGCTTCCTCAGCCTTAGTTTTGCTTGTTCCGTCAGTCATTTTGCTTATCTGCCTCCCTGCTGACAAGGTCTGAGGCCCATCTTGTCCCACAGCGGTAATCTCGATGCGCCAACTTCCCGATGTCGTGCACTAGGCAGTACAACTGCCACTGCGTAGTCACCTTGGCCTAGCCCCGCACGGTTAAGTGGATCAGCCGTTTGTTGTGTCTCAGATTGACAAGCACCGCATCGACCATAGCTACCCGACGCATGCCGCGGCGGGCCTGCC
>JARJFC010000314.1 GCA_029310945.1 Leptospira sp. 96542 | reverse complement strand
GACCGGGGCGGCTGGCCAGGTCGAGCGTCTGGACTCCTACTCGCCGGACGCCTTCAAGTACCGCATCACGGCCCAGGAGGTCTGAGGCCCATGCGCCCCCGTCGCCAGCGCGACGGTGGGCGTGCCGGACAAGAAAACGCCCCGCAGTGCGGGGCGTTTTTTTAGGGGTGTTCCTGACACCGAGACCAGGCAGGAGCGAGGCCGAGACCTGCGGTGTCGCTCCTTGCCGGCGCGTGTTACCAGCGCACGCCCATCTTGAGGCCCCAGGAGGTGGTCGAGCCGGTCACGTCCGTTTCGAAGGCGACGTTGACCAGGCCCAGCGTCATGTTGAGGCCGGCATAGAACTTGGTCAGTTCCAGCTCGTCGCTCAGATGGCTGGCCGCGCCCTTGCCCTTGCTGTCCACCCAGATCTGGCCGATGCCCGCGTAGGGCGTGAGCATGGCGAAGCCCTTGGAGATCGACAGATCGACACTGCGCGTGTCCATCGACAGGTGGTTCGATTCATCGACCCGGGTGTAGGCACCGCGCACGCTGATCGTGGGCACCGCGTAGTCGCCCGAGAGCAGGGCGTAGCGGACTTCCAGGCCGTCCGCGTCCAGGCCCAGGCTGGGCACGCTGGTGAACACCGCGCCAATGTCCACGCCGAAGGGCAGGCCCTTGTTGATGTGCAGGCGATAGCTCTGGATGGCGTCGTCCAGGTGCAGGGAGGCGCCCGCCTTGTCCAGGGCATTCGCGCCTTTCAGCGAGGCCGAGGTGCTCGTCATGGCCACGCCGATGTCGAATCCCGACAGGCCCTGGGGCTCGGGAGGAAGGATGGGCTTGTAGCTGACCGTCGCGCCCACGGCTTCCGACAGCGCGTTGAATTCGGAGTCCGACAGGCTGCTGAGGCCGGACAGTCCGCCCGCCAGGGCAGGAGCCGACGGCAGAGCCAGGGCCAGGGCAAGGAGGGAGAGCGATTGTTTCAAGGTCATGGGAATGCGAGGGCCGGGGCCGGTTTCAGTTCGCGTCAGTATATCGGGCGGGCTTGAGGGGGTTCAAGCCGCCGCCCGACTCGGGGGCTCACCAGCGCAGGGCCGCCTTCAGGCCGTAGGTGGTCACGTCGCCGGTCTTTCACCTCAGAAGCCAGACCAGCTTGCCAACTGCCGTCTTTTCGAACGAAGGCCGAGGCATCACTTCGGGACACGCGCTTGGGGCATGTGAGTTTTCAAGAGCGGTGATGGAATCCCGCCCCGAAA
>JARJFC010000313.1 GCA_029310945.1 Leptospira sp. 96542 | reverse complement strand
ACCGCCGTCCAGCAGGATGACCCGCTGTCCGTGGCGCGTGCGTTCTGGCCATTGCAGTTGGTTCAGCGGCCAGCGGCCGACTTGCGCCGCACCCGACGCGTCGTTCAAAACATCGCCGCCCGGTACGCTCCAGGCCTGTAACTCGGTGTCCACCACGTCCAGGCGCACGGACTGGGGCCGCGCGCTGCGGCCATCGAAGTACAAGGCCTCGATGAACGATGGGGTCGTCGTGGCGTCGGACATGGTGTCGGTCGCCTGCCTCAGAGGCCAAAGTCCATGCCAAACAAATCACCCGCCGCGTCTCCGGTGGCGGTGGAGGCATGCGCGTCATGCGCAGCCACCAAGCCGTCCACGTCGACGGTGGGCAGCAACGTCACGGCCTCCAGACGCAGGCGCGCACTGGCCACCGCGGCGTACGGGTGGTAGAGACCAACCGTGAGCAGGGTCAGCAACCAGTTCTTGAACCAGAGCTGGATCAGGCCGCCTTCAGGCAAGGTGCTGCGGAAAGCCAAGCCGGGACTGCGGGTGCCATTCCAGACCAGGTTCTGCAACTGCGCCGTGAAGTACCCGCCCACGACACACAGCACCAACAAATAGGCGACAAGCGGCAACGCCACCAGCATCCAGGTGGGCAAGGCCGAAAACAGGCGGAAACCGACGAACACGAGGATCACGAACACCAGTCCCATCAGCAGGCCCAGCAGGAAGGTCAGGCCATACACGCCGAAAAACTTACCCAGCCCCACTTCGAAACTGGAGCGCTCATCCGCCAGCGCGAGGTGCCCGTGCTGATAGCGTTTGATCAACCACAAGCTGTAAGGCGGCATCAGCACGAACAGAACCACATACGTCAACCACACCCCATGGAACAAGGCGCGGTTTTCCAGCTGTTGAAGCGGTGTCTTCCCGATGGCGGCGAGGAGGCCCAGCAGGATCACCAGCAGCAAGCCCGGCAGCAGCAAGGCCTTGTAGGCACCCGCACGCTCACCCGTGAAGCGCAGGCGCAGGCCTCGCCACCCCGTATTCGCCATCCTGAACCGCAAGGAAGAATGCCAGAGCGCGGGCCAGAGCAGCGCCATGGCCGCCACCGCCACCACCCCCGCGACCGGTGAGCCGTAGCGCACCTGGACCGTCGGCAGCTCCGCCACGCGGGCACGCAGCACGGCCTCGGTCGCGTACTGCGGCAGGCGCTCGTTCGCCTTGTAGTAATAGGGGCGCACCAGTTCGCGCTGCATCCA
>JARJFC010000312.1 GCA_029310945.1 Leptospira sp. 96542 | reverse complement strand
GGCCACCAGGCTGCTTTCGTCCTTGGCCTTCAATTCGATGCGCACCGTCAGGTCACCTTCCGCGATCTTCTTGACGATCTCAGCCACGTAACCCGGGTCACCGCCGAGCTGCTGCATGATGTTGCGCGTCACGGGCGCGACGGCGGCCCGCACCGTGCCGAGCTCGGGGATGCTGACCTGGTATTCACCCAGGTACTCCAGCAAAAAGGCCTCGAAGGGTTCGTCGGCGCGGTCCACCTCGTCGACCAGCAGCACGGCACCGGGTGGCGGCGCCTGCAGGGCCTGGAGCAAAGGGCGACGGATCAGGTAGCGCTCCTGGTAGACCTCCTGCTCCATGCTTTGCGCATCCGGATGGGCCCCCTCGACAGCGCGCAGGTGCAGGAGCTGCGCGGCGTAGTTCCATTCGTACAAGGCGTCGCGCAATTCCAGTCCGTCGTAACACTGCAGGCGCAGCAGGGGCCGGCCGAGCGCGGCGGCCAGGGCCTTGGCCAGTTCGGTCTTGCCCACGCCGGGCTCGCCTTCGAGCAGCAGCGGCCGCTGCAGACGCAGGGCGAGGAATACAGCAGCAGCCAGCCGGCGGTCGGCGAAATAGCCGCTGCCCTGCAGGCCCGCGAGGACCGCATCGATCGAGGCGTAGGGGGCAGGCGTCGAGGACGTCATCGCCAATGCCATCCATTCAACGCCATCAATTTGCCCCCGCCTCGGTCAGGGGGCAACGCCGGTTCGGGGGTCTGGGCATCCACTCACACGCCGGGGCTGACTCGCCTAGCCCAAGGCCTTGGCCACCGCACGCTGGGCCAGCACACCGATCAGATGGGCACGATATTCAGCCGAGCCATGCAAGTCACCGCTCAGTTCTCCGGCATCCGTCGCCACCTTGGCCGCAGCCTCGGCTGTGAAGCTCTTGCCCAGGGCGGCCTCCAGACCGGTGTGGCGGAACACGCCGTAGCCGCCCCCCGTCACAGCCACGCGCACGCCCGCATCGGTTTGCGCGACGAAGACGCCGATGAGGGCGAAGC
Source organism: Leptospira sp. 96542 (assembly GCA_029310945.1). GTDB lineage: Bacteria > Spirochaetota > Leptospiria > Leptospirales > Leptospiraceae > Leptospira_A. The sequence goes on along the minus strand of JARJFC010000312.1, from coordinate 224 downwards.
GCGAGGCTGGTTGCTTGAACTTCATGTAGGCCGCGCGCTTCGGCACCGGGAAGCGGATGCCCGTGATGATCTCGTCTTCGTCCAGCGCCGTCGTGAACAGGCCCTGGAAAAATTCGTCGGCCGCGATCTTGCGTTTCGTGGTCTGCACGGTCGCGCCCAGCGCCAGCACGGCCGCGGGGTAATCGGCGGCTGGGTCGTTGTTGGCGACTGAACCGCCCAGGGTG
>JARJFC010000311.1 GCA_029310945.1 Leptospira sp. 96542 | reverse complement strand
AGCGCGCAGGTGATCGGCAAGGTGACGCTCGGCGAAAATGCCAGCGTCTGGTTCGGCACCGTGGTCCGTGGCGACACGGAACACCTGCACATAGGCAAGGGCAGCAATGTGCAGGATGGCTCCGTGCTGCACGCGGACGCAGGCATACCATTGCGCATTGGCGAGGACGTGACCGTGGGTCACAAGGTGATGCTGCATGGCTGCACGGTTGGGGACGGCTCCTTGATCGGCATTGGCGCCGTGGTGCTGAACAACGCTCGAATCGGCAAGAACTGCCTGGTGGGCGCGGGCGCTTTGGTCACCGAGGGCAAGGAGTTCCCGGATGGCAGCATGATCCTGGGCAGTCCCGCCAAGGCCGTGAAACAGCTCAGCCCGGAGCAGATCGATGGCCTGCGCCGCATCGCCCAACACTATGTCGAGAACGCAGCCTTGTACCGTCAGGGCTTGAAGAAAGTCGGCTGAGCCGCATCTGTGCCGATTCACTCCGACCCAAGATCTTTTTTCTGAATTTCAGCGTGTCCGAACTCCACAAATTTCTGTTCGAGGGCCTGCCGGTGCGTGGCTCCCTGGTTCGCCTGGGCGCCGATGCCTGGGGCGAAATCCTGCGTCGTCGCGCGCAGAGCCCCTCCGGCGCCTACCCCCTTGCGGTCCAGAACCTGCTGGGCGAGATGGCCGCCGCGGCGGTGCTGATGCAATCCAGCATCAAGTTCGACGGCGCGCTCATCCTGCAAGTCTTTGGGGACGGCCCGGTCAAGCTGGCCGTGGCCGAAGTGCAATCTGACCTGCGGCTGCGCGCCACGGCCACGGTCCAGGGCGAGGTGAGCACCGAGGCTCAGCTTTCGGACCTGCTGAACGTGCAGGGGCTGGGCCGCTGCGCGGTGACCCTGGATCCCAAGGGTCGTCAGCCCGGCCAGCAGCCTTACCAGGGCGTGGTGCCCCTCAGCGATGCCGATGGCCGCGGCATGCGCAGCCTGTCCGAGGCCCTGCAGCACTACATGCGCCAGAGCGAGCAGCTCGAAACGACGCTGGTGCTGGCCGCCGACGACAAGGTGGCTGCGGGCCTGCTGATCCAGCGCCTGCCCGTGCAGGGGGCTGGCAATCTGGAGGGCGAGAAGGGCGTGGAAGAAGCTGCCGAGATGCAGGAGCACTACAACCGCATCGCCACCCTGGCGTCCAGCCTGAAACGCGAGGAATTGCTGACCTTGGACGTCGAGACGATCCTGCGCCGCCTGTTCTGGGAGGA
>JARJFC010000310.1 GCA_029310945.1 Leptospira sp. 96542 | reverse complement strand
TAGAGACTCACGGGCAAGGTGGCGAGCGCGGGCCGGCTGGCCAGCATCTGACCGACGATACCCCCCAGGGAAATGATGATGGGCGCGGACGCCGCGCCCAGGGACTGGGCGGCGATCAGCAGGCCCAGGTTGCGGCGCGCGCTGGTGGTCATGGCGGGAGGATTCATGCAGGCAGCCGCAAGGGGATCTTGAGGTAAGACACGCCATTGTCCTCGGCCGCGGGCAGGCGACCGGCGCGGATATTTACCTGGATCGACGGCAGCAACAAGGTGGGTGCCGCGAGCGTGGCATCGCGTTGTACACGCATGGCCACGAACGCCGCCTCGCTCACACCCGCATGCACATGGATGTTGCGCGCGCGCTGCTCGGCCACGGTGCTCTCCCAGGCGGGGACGTCCCGTCCGGGCGCCTGGTAGTCATGGCACATGAAAAGCCGGGTCTCGGGGGGAAGCGCCAGCAGGCGCTGGATCGAGCGGTACAGCGTGGCCGCGTCACCGCCCGGAAAATCCGCGCGCGCCGTGCCGTAGTCCGGCATGAACAAGGTGTCGCCCACGAACACGGCGTCACCGATGCGGTAGGACACACAGGCGGGCGTATGGCCCGGCGTGTGCAGCACCTCCACCATCAGGCCGCCGAGCGCGAAGGTCTCGCCGTCGTGGAACAGATGGTCGAACTCGCTGCCATCGCCGGACACATCATTCAAGTTGAAGACAGCGCGGAAGATGGTCTGCACCTGAGTGATGTGCGCACCCATGCCCACCGGCGCCTGCGTGCCTTGCTGGAAATACGGCGCGGCGCTTAGGTGATCGGCATGGGCATGGGTTTCCAGGATCCAGACGATGCGCAGACCCGCTGCACGCGCGGCGGCCAGCACCCGATCGGCCGAGGCCGTGGACACCTTGCCGCTGCGCTGCTCGTAGTCCAGCACCGGGTCGATCACGGCAGCCTGCTTCGTGTCCGGATCGGACACGAGGTAGGTGATGGTGTGGGTGGCCTCGTCGAAGAAGGGTTGAATGACAACGGGGGTGGGCATGGTGGGTGATCCGGATCAGGCCGTGGCATGGCCATTCAAACACAGCCCCTGGCGAAATCGTCGGGGCTGCGGAATGGGGAGTCCCAACACAGCGTTCAGCACCCCCCGCGCACGCCGAAACGGCGCAGGATGGATTCCATCAGGCACCACTGGGTGATGCCGCTTTGCAGTAGGTTGAGCCCGACGAAGGCGGTGAAGGCGAGCCACCAGGCGCTGAGGTAC
>JARJFC010000030.1 GCA_029310945.1 Leptospira sp. 96542 | reverse complement strand
CTGGATCACCTCCTTTTATAAAGGAAATCAATTACCTTTTCGCTAGAGTTGTTGTCACGCTACGTTGTATTTTGTAAAAGTTAGAACATATTGACCCTTCGGTAAGCTTCGTTACTCAGGGTTCAGTATAGGAACCTAAAAAGAAACTGGTTCGCCCGTCTAAAAAAGATAGAAAGCCTCACCAAAAATGCGTGGGGCTTTTTTTGTATATGGACCCAAAGACGAACTCAGGGTGTGGATAAGAATCATTGATGTATACAATACCAATCAATAGGATGGTGAGCTTGCCGAAATTGGTTTGCGAAAGTAAATTTTTTAATAAATTACTTTCCTAACGAAAAATTTTCCATTCTTTACGATTTTACTGTTACTTTTTAAATCCGCATTGAGAAATTGAGGAATCTTTCAATTGAGTTTCACCCAAAATTTATAAATTTTAAGTGATAATCCAACACGGGAGAATGTATTCATTGCCAGCTTTAAATTTAATAAGCAATTATTTTTCATTAGCATTGCTACTATCGCCTGCTTGTTTATTTTTTGCTTTTAGTTTTATGATTAAGGATATTCCCAGATTTTCTCTTTCAAATAGTTTCCCTTATTTACCATGGCAGTTTTTTACAATTATTATTGCAGGAAAAGTGGCAACTATAGGAGGAATTTTGGATTGGAGATTTCATAGGAAGAATATCCAAATGAAAATTTCAAAAAAAGAAAGAATTACGGAGGTAATCGCTCTTGGATTTGGTGGTTTACCGATGTTTTTTCTTATGTGGTTTGCAATGATGAGCACAAGACCAACAATATATTTGATTCCAATCATAGTCGTTTTGATTTTTACTGTATCTGTTATTTGTTATGACGAATTTATTTTTCACAAAAAGCGATGCGGACGACTAGAAAACCTCTACCACAGAATGTTAGTTATTGGAAATGGCATAGCCTGGTTGGCATGGTTTCAATATATATACGTAAGATGATTTTTTTTGAGTTGCTGTTCGATGCTAAAAACTTCATCGATAAACCTTCAATAGATAAAAATTGGTATAAAGACATAAGAGTAATTGATTTTGGTTCAAGATGGATGTTTGATCGTCTGACTGAAATCAGTCCAAATGAAGTTAGGTATTATAATGAATCAATCAATTTTTTAGCATATGGAATCTTCAAATATGCGTTCTCAATTTTTATTACAACTTTGTCTTCATATATTATATTACAAGTTGATTGGCGTTTTTTTCCTCTATTCATTTTTATCTTTTATTTTATAGAAGTGCATTTTTTGTTTTTGTTTCCAATCCTTTTTGATAATATTAGAAGACCGATTTTTACTAGCATGAAATGCACATATAAATTAGGACTAATTACTGCGATATCTAACGTCATTCCTATTGGAATATTTATGTTATGTGGTTTGATGAATTTTAAAAATCCACTAAGAAATTGGCTAGTAGGCTGTATCGCTATTTTGATTTGGTATAGGGATGAAATTAGAGATCGGATATAATTTTCCTTTTGAGATAAGAAAAGAATCATATCCAAACTATTGCCAAGATAGTTTTAGCGTTTTATTTCTTTCTGATTTACATTTGAATAGATTTACTATGCCGAAAATTACCCAAATAATCAATAGTGTTGAAGAGTTGGACCCCACAATCATACTAATGGGTGGTGATTATATAGATTCCAAACAGGGGCTGATCCAATTAAAGTTGTTACTTTCTTCTTTGTCAGTTAGGAAAAATATTTTCGCAATCGCTGGAAATCACGATTATTTTTTTGGAATTGATGCGATTAAAGAGTGTATGCAAGCAAACAATATTATTTGGCTTGAAAAAAAAACACATGAAATCCTGGTAAAAAATACATCCATTCGAATTGTTGGAAATCTTTTAAAGTGTGAAAAGAAAGAATCTGATTTTTCAATTTTAGCGGTTCATAATCCAAAGACAATAGACTCACTTGAAGATCGTCATGATACAATATTTGCGGGTCACCTTCATGGAGGCCAAATTGTATTTTGGAAGAATAAAAATGGTCTTTACCCTGGAAAATATTTTTACAAGTGGAATATTTTAAAAACCACTAGAGATAGTTGTCAGTTGTTCATTAGCAAAGGTTTAGGTGATACTCTTCCGATTAGATTCAATTGCAAAAGAGATATGATATTTCTGAAGGTGAATACCACTTGAGTGGTAATGGCAAAATATTAAACTTTCGGCAAGGTCAGATATATTGAAATTAAAGTGGCAGGTTGAGAAATAATAAACCTTTCAATTTAGCAAAATTTTGATAATCTACTATGAACGGCACTAAAAAATGAATTTTAATAACTATGACAAAGCTACTCTTTTGGCAATAACAGCGGCAACAGTCTACGGTATATTGTTACGTATTTTACACGGTTTATTAGATCCGTATCTGGGAAGCCTCATAAGTATTAGCTTTGTGGTCATTGCGCCAGTTACCATCGGGTTTTTGACAATTTACCTTGTTCCGACGAATCAACTTAAATCTATCAAAGGAGCCATTTTTTTACCATTGTTATCATGTTTTCTTTTGTTATGCGTTACAATCGCACTTAATATTGAGGGAACCATATGTTGGATAATGGTTTTTCCTTTGTTTGGATTTGTCGCTAGTTTAGGCGGAGTTTTAGCTTTTTATCTTAAAAAGATTTCCGATACAAATTCAAAAAACAAAGTAATTAGAAATCGGAAAACTTTGAATGGCTCTTTCCTTCTATTTTTACCGATTCTTGTAGGATCAATTGAAGGTGATAAAACTTTGAGTCGAAAAGATTTTGAGATTTCAAAGTCTATAACGATACAAGCTTCTTCGAAAGAGGTTTGGAAAGAATTGATAAATATAAATGAGGTTAAGCCCGAAGAGCAAAAATTTAACTTATCGACATTTTTAGGTTTTCCTAGACAAATCAGCACTACGATAGAAAAATTGGAAGTTGGTGGACGTAGGGTAGCGTTATATGAAAAAGGTCTATATTTTAATGAAACGATTGTGGAACTTGTGGAAGAACAACGGTTATCACTTAATATTGATATCGATCCAAGCAGTATTCCTGTAAAAGTAATGGATGAGCACATTGTGCTTGGTGGGAAACATGTAGACATATTGCAGGACGTGTATAGAATAAAAAGTTTACCTGACGGAACAAGTATACTAACTTTATCAAGTCATTTTTATATAAATACTGCCTTCAATTGGTATGCAGGTATCTGGTCTGAATATCTTATGAGCGATATTTTGAATAGCCAAATAAATCTAATTAAAAATCGAACGATTAGAAGCAAACTACGAGAGCGAGATTTAAATAGAGAGAATTAATGATTAGCCTGATTACATAAAAATCACAAGTAAATTAAAATCCGATCTAAATAGATTAGATAGAAATATTTTTCACTTTGCATTTAACCACCTAACACATAAAGTGAAAGTTTTTCCGCGCTTCAGTTTCTAAACCATTTCCCTAAAATCAGACAGATTTCTCATTACTGGGAGCAGGCTTCCTGTAGGGGGCGACTCAGCTTTACGCATTCGAGAGCCTATGATCTCACTCCATTCCTTAAAAAAATAGGCTTGAATCTAATACTTGGAGTTGAATATGGGGAACGCTTGTTAAATGGAACCATAAGAGATCAGATAATATGAAGAAAAGAAAAAAATCTTTGGTTTGGTCACTTTCTAATTGGTTCTTTGCGCTTGGTTAAGGCAGAAAGTTGCTATTTCAATTGAATTTTTAAAATGAGGGTGACTCATTATCAAAGTTAGCCTAAGGAAAATTCCAAACCGAATATTATGATTGACTGAAACTTCAGATATAGATAAAATTTTTATTAGTCATTTACTAAAAAAACGATAGCCTACACACCTCAAAATACATTACAAACCATGCCAGAATTAACACTCACTGAAATTTGGATCTATCCTATCAAATCTCTTGGCGGCATTTCGCTGACAAAATCTAAAGTTTTCGAAAAGGGATTACAGTATGATAGAAGGTGGATGCTTGTAGACAGCGATGGAAAGTTTATGACGCAGCGCAATTACCCTGAACTTGCTCTTCTTAAAGTGGCATTCGAAGGTGAAGAGCTAGTAATAACGCATAATAAAAAACATAAGTCGCATCGCATACCTTTGCGTCCAGAAATAACAGAGCACCTTTCCAAAGCCATAGTATGGAAAGACACTGTAAAAATCATTGAGGTAAACAACTTTACAAATAATTGGTTTAGTGAGTTACTCGAAATTTCTTGTAAACTAGTTTTTTTTCCAGAATCAAACGAAAGGTTAGTCGATCCACAATACGCATCCTCCGAAACAAATGTAAGTTTAGCCGATGGGTTTCCTTTTTTAATTATCGGTGAATCTTCATTAAATAATCTAAATCAGCGCCTAATAAATCCAGTTCCCATGAATCGATTCCGACCTAACTTTGTATTTAAAGGAGGTGAGGCATTCATTGAAGATAGTTTTAAAGAATTTTCGATTGGAAACAATCGATTTTTAGGAGTGAAACCCTGTAGTCGATGCGTATTAACAACCGTTAATCAAGATACTGCCGATAAGGGAATTGAACCATTACAAACACTTGCATTGTACAGAAAAATAAATAATAAGATCTATTTTGGACAAAATCTACTCACTATCGATCAAAATGAAGTTTCGATCGGGGATGTATTGACATTTCCCAATTGAACTTGTTTGTGTTATGACAAAAAAATATCCAACAATTAACGATTAAGAATTTAGTGAGTTTTAGTAACCACAGATTTCTTCAGGTCTGTTTTTTGTATTGATTGGCAATCACCCCAGATTTAAAAGTTTTCGAGCTAAGAAGTTCTAAATAGAAATTTTTTCCAACTTGTTTTTTGAGTGAGATCACTTCCTCGCTCAGAGTTCCGGTTACTAGCTGAAGTTCCTAAGTAAAAAACTTATATATAGTATAAAATTCAGGCAAATTCCAGCTAGATAAATTATATCAGGGTACGACTGGTTTGAATTTTTTATCGTTCGCCTTTTGTTTATATTTTTGTTTTTTCATTCGGGAATACGAATCTTTTTCATCATAAAAGAAGTTGTATTACATATGAATAGTTTGCTTCTTTTTTGCTAAGCTGGTTGGAGAATATGTATCAGTATCTATACTGGAATTACTGAATTCGTTTTGTTAAATCAAATAACACTGATATCAAAATGATAAGGCTCTTCTTTGATCCCCATCGATTCATACAATCGAACTGCAGGAAGATCTACCTTATCTGCTTGGACAAAAATTACATAAGCACCAATTTCTTTCGCAATCATTTTCAACTCCTGGATGAGGGAACGTGCGATTCCACGCCTTCGGTATTTTTCCGCGACTGCCAAATCGTAAATATAAATTTCACTTCTCGCTTGTTCATATTTTTCCAAAACATATGCAACAAGTCCACCCATAATATGTTCTCTATCTAATGCGACTAAGGTTATAAAATCTTTTTTGGAAAGTAGGGTTCGGAGATAATCATCACTGGGTTGATTCGAAAGATGTGTTTCACTATCTTCAAATGCATCTGCAAAAACTTCATTGAGTTTTCGAAGAAGTTCAATGTCCGTATTTTGTAGTCGAATGTATCTCAAGTTTAATTCCATGTGTCGTTATCCTCTCTCGTAGTATTTGCCAGGGCATTTATCCTTATTTTTCTGAGACAATCCTTTCACCCACCCACGAGAATTCTTATACCAGTGCAACTTCGAATATTCTGCAAAGGATTTTTCCATTTTTGATTGTTTTCGATTCAATTTGTTTATCGATTTTTTCTTCTTTTTTTGTTTAGTAAATTCTTTCACGAAAATAAACAGTCTAAATCGGAAATACAATTTGGACGTGATTTTTTGAAAAAAATTGCACTCACCTCAACATTCATTTTTATGCTAATCCAGTTCCATTGTCGAGCTTTCGGAAAAGACCCAAGTGGAGTTCATTTAGATAAAATAAAATCATCACCTCAGTTTGACAAAGAAAGAGAACAGTTTGTCAATCGCAGGCCAGACGTTTTGGAAAAAATGCGAGAAGGTCAGAGTTTTTTCGCACTCGTTTTTAAGTTTTTGTTTGGTGGAGATAAACACCGCAGACCCGATGTTAAATTGCCCGAAGTAAAGCCAAACTTTCAAGAATTTTTAGAACCAGATGATAGCATCAAATTTATCTGGTTTGGCCATTCCACATTCCTTGTGAATATCGAAGGAAAAATACTATTTTTTGATCCTGTCTTTTCGGAATCAGCAGCTCCGTTTAGTTTTATGGTCAAACGGTTCCAAGATGCGGTGGTGAAATTGGAAGAATTACCAGCAATTGATTATATCATCATTTCACATGATCATTACGATCATCTTGATATGCCGACCATTGAATTTTTTAAAAGTAAAGATACCAAATTTATTACTCCACTTGGTGTGATTTCACACCTAAAAGAATGGGGGGTAACGGAAGACCGACTAACGGAACTTGATTGGTGGCAAGAAATTAATGTTGGTAAGGTAAAGATTGTATGTACTCCTTCGCAACATTTTTCGGGAAGGAGTGGAACCAATGGCAATCATACACTCTGGTCGTCGTGGACTGTGATTGGAGAGAAAGAAAGGTTTTATTTCAGTGGTGATTCTGGTTATGATATTCACTTCAAAAATATTGGTGAAAAATTTGGTCCATTTGATTTAACTTTCATTGAGAATGGGCAATACAATCCTATGTGGGAAGCTGTCCATGTTTTGCCAGAACAAACAGCTAAAGCTCATTTGGACTTAAAAGGTAAGAGGCTTGTTCCCGTGCATTGGGGTATGTTCGACTTATCTTTACACAGTTGGTATGAACCTGCCGAGAACTTAGAAAAAGAAGCTGCTAAACACAATATCCATTTATTAACTCCAAAGTTTGGTCAATTGGTTAAATTAAAGGAACCTAATCTTTTGGAGCGATGGTGGAAACAATTTATCAGAAATTAGTGAATGTCTTAAAATAATATTAGAAAATATGCATATATAGCCTAAGATAGATAGTGGAAAGTATAAAGTAGAAAATGGATATGAAATCTTAGGTTTTATTTAGGATCACTTTTTTGATGCGGTCTTTGTTCGTTTGAATGAACTGTTCTTTCGAATCAAATGGTTCTTCTATGATTTCGAAAATACCGTGATCGAAAGGCGTCGAAGGAGAATTCTTTTTTAAAACCAGCCTTTCTCTTATGTTTTTTTTTGCCATTGACTTTGCTCGGAAATGGCAAAAAGGATTGTTACCTGTTCTGCCAAGTATGGAGTGTGCTGTAAAGCTACAACCACCTAAGCAAGTTTTGGCGAACGGACAGGTTTTGCAAAAACCTGAGAGGGATTCAACAGTTCTGTATCGGTTGATTTGTAGTTCTTTGCTCTTATCCCAAATTTCTCTTAATGTTTTGTCGCGAACATTACCACCGATGTATGCGTTAGATTGTAAGGAAGGGCAACCTTTAATTCCCCCGTTTGACTCAATGCCCATCACAAATTTTCCAGCTTGGCAGCCAAGCCAATGGTCATTGCCGGACTCACTTAGCGAACGGAGTGTCCTTTCTTCTGGGCCAAAGTAACCCAAATTGTTCCCCGGTAGGATGAGGATTCCCTCTTTATGAGCCATTTTTTTTAAACTAAAAATTTTGGGCATGATATTTAAGAGATCCCACGGTTGTAGGATAAGGTTTGGTCTGTCAGAAGCCCTCCCAAGTGGAGTCGTGATTTGGATTTGCCAAGATTCAATTCCAATCGATTTAAGAAATTGATACAAGTCTTCTATTTCATCTTTGTTGATTTGGTTGATATGGGTGTTTGCAGCTATGGAGATGCCAAATTGTTTGAAGTATTCTAAAGATCGAACCGCGGCTTCGAAACTCCCTTTGTTCCGCCGAATCAAATTATGCGTTGTTTCCAGTCCATCAATACTAACTGATACATTCTTGAGCCCCGCTGAAATTGCTCGTTGGGCAATTTCAGGTGTAATTCCTTTTCCACCCGTAGTCATACTGACAAAAATTTGATGAGAATTTAAGAAGTTTATAATTTCATAAAAACCGTCGTGAAGATACGCTTCCCCGCCAATCAATACAACTTCTTTTGGTTTCATTGCGATCAATTCTTTTGCTAATTGAATTGCCTCCTCCGTTGTGAGTTCATCCTTTCTTGCAAATTGTGCCCGTGAACCGCAGTGAGCACAAGATTGATCACATTTGAGTGTTAGCTCCCAAACAACATAAGCTGGAAAGTATTGTTTGTCTGATTCTGAAATTCGTCTATGGCTCATTAACTTATATTTCGTCTAACTCGGAACAATTGATTGTTTCGAGTTTTCCTAAAATCCCATTCAAATGGTAACAAATATCCTCCTTATTAAAATCAATTTTCGAATCGGATTTTACGATGATCCCATCTTTACAATTCTCTTCAAAAAAAAATTTGTTGTTCTCGAAAATAACATGATTCATAGAGTCTTTGATTCGATAGTAATTTCCATTTGAATACAGGTTAAAAGGTTTAGATTTTTCTCCTTCTGCCAAGATGAATTTATTGGATCCAAGCTCAATCGTCAGGGTGCCCAAATCATTGGGTGCTGTGATGATAGCTTTTATCGAATGCAAATTTTCGCGTGCTAACAAAGAGACTAGTAATTTGTCATCAACTTCTCGCGCAGGTTGACCGTAACATGCCATCAATGTCATGCCAATGCTCAGTGTTGCGATGCTCGAAACGATCTTTTGCACCGCACGCCCTTTGGAAGAAGGATACTTGAATTTCGAACCACAATTGGGACAAATCGAAATTTCAATGGGAATGAATCCATCGCAAATATTACAAACTAACATTTGGTACATAGGATAACAGATTGTATGTGAAACTCAATAAAATTTATGGCATTTCTGAAATTTTTATATTTATCAATTTTATTTCATATCCACCTACTCATTCTCAGGGAATTTAACGCAACGAAGATGGAACCAAATACCTTGCTTTGCTGTGCGCTCAGTTCCTGGAAGTAGAAAACGGTGTCGCAAGTCCAAGGCCATTCTGTGAGAACTTGAACAGCGATAGGGCAGCTCGAGGTAGAATGTTCAGATGACTTCTGCCATTGAGTGAAGATTCTTTTCCATCGATTACCACCTTACCATGCAGATTTAAATTTTTGAACAAAGAAAAATTTTGGAAGTTCGCTTCTCTTTTTATTGCATAGACTGGATTTTTTTCAATTTTTTTTGTAGTTCATGGTCGGACGTTCTCAATTTAGATTAAAATTGGAAATTTATAAATTGCTTGTTAATTTTTATGCTGTCCTGACCAATACAAGAGAAATTGAATACTTCAATCTTTTTTCAAAGAACTCCAAAAGTGATTTTAATTTTTAAAGTTTTTGTAATCATCCTCCTATTTAGTACATCCTTGACTCAAATATACGCAGAAGACTTTAGTGATTTGGAGGAAACTCGGGTCAAAGTTTATGGATCAGAAAAGGATAAAAAATATAAACTGGATGGGTTTTTTGTAGAATGGGAAAATTGGCCTAGAGAAAATCCAACTCACAACCATTTCCACCTGTTTTGGTTTGCAAATACAACGAATTACCCTAAATATAAAAAAGATCAAATATTTCCCTTTTTCTCATCAATAGAGAGTAAGGTGGACTCTCGAAAGTCTAATAACATCTTACTTTTGTATAGTTCTAATGTTGACCGTAGAGGTAATGAATCTACATCATTTTTCCCATTTTATTTTTCTGGTAAATCGACGAATGGTTCAAGTTATTTAGGTATTTTTCCTTTATTCTATAAAAGTTACTTACAAGAAAATAATATTACAGAATCTACACTTATTTTTCCTGGTTTCTATCATTATAATTCAAAAAACCAAGATTCAACAGAAGTTATAACCAATTCAGTATCGCTATTTCACTATCATAGTGCAAAGAAAGATAAAACAAATAAAACAATCACCACTTGGTTTCCGATTTTGCCACTGTATTTCCAATCTGAAGATGATATCAGTGTACATAGTAATTACTTTTGGTTCATCGATTCAAATACAAATAAGCCAACAAATACGATGGATCGATTTTGGTTTTTCCCATTCGTTTTTTGGAAAAAAGATAACTATACAACATTATTTCCAATATTTTTTGCAGGTAATGATTCAAAAAATAATTCATATTCGGTTATCCCTTTATTGTATTTTAATGAAACTAATAACAAACGCTCTCATACAAATTTATTTTTGATTTATGACCAAGAAAAAAATGAGGAGGGGAGTTTAGAAAGGAAATGGATCGCACCAATTTATTTTTATAAAAAATATTCTTACAACTACATTATCCCATTCTATTTTGAAAATACTGCTAAGGAGACAAATTCAGATAAAAAAAATATAACCTACCATTCTTGGTTTTCAATTTTGCCACCCATGTACAGAAGTTACTCAGAAGAACATTCCACATTTTACTTATTAAATTTTTACACAAATACTTCGAGAACGGGAACTACGGAAGAAAAAACGATAAACTTTTTTCCTTTCTATTTTAGTTCAAATAATAATTTAAATGAATCGCAAACCATTATTCCATTTTTCTATTATAACGAAACAGATCAGAAATACAATTCGCACACCAATGTTCTATTGTTTTGGGATCAAAATATAGATCAAAAAAAAGAACGAGAAAGATTGTGGATATTCCCGTTTTATTTTTCAAAAAAAGATTCTTATCATTATATTTTACCTTTTTACTTTAGCAGTGTGTCTGATAAAAAAGATGAAGGCGAAATTACCTGGGGACCATTCTATTATTCTGAAAAATCAGAGACATCTCAAAATAAATACGTTCTACTCTATTATCATTCAATAGAGAAAACGAAATATACTGCCTCGAGTAGAACAAATATATTGCCATTTGCTTATTTTTGGAATACTTCTTCCACGAGTATAACTAATGGTAAGATAAAAAATGAAAATGGATTTTTCATATTTCCATTCTTCTATCAGAATAATAATAATTCAGAAGAAATATATTCCAACTTACTTGGATTCATTAGCTGGACGAAAGATAAGGATAAAAAGCTAATTCAAAATACGATTTTTCCAATTCGTTTCTATGAGAAGAATTCTCATTCTGTTTGGTTCCCTCTCAGTTTTCAGTTTGGTGAAACGGAAGAAAAAGCAGAGAGGGGAAATCGCTGGGGGCTTTTTTTCTATTCAAGCTGGTCACCAGAGGAAGAAAAACATTGGGTCGTTAACTATTATTCAAATAAAGATATTAAAAAAGACCAATATTCGAAAACATTTTTCCCGTTTTATCATTCATGGAAGGGCGAAAAATCGAATGGAACCCTACTGCTTCCACTTTATATCGATGCAGATTTTGCAGATGAAAAGGAAAAAGATAAGTATAATAATTTTAGTTTGAATATTTTGGGAATTGCATCTGAAACGCAGAAAGGAATTTTCAGACCGAATGTTTCGGTAGATGCAGGTAAAAAGTCTGAGTATTATTATTTAGATACCGATGTATCTTGGTTATATTATGCATTTCGTTTGTCGAATAGAACTAGCACAAAACTAATTGAAGATATATTTCCAAATGGAAAAAAATACCTAATAGATAGTCGTTTGGAAACGTCTGTTGGCTCTGAAAAAAAACCAAGAATTGAGTCAAAACGAAGTTTTACGAGAGAAGACTCTTATAACTTTTTCGGCTTAAATCTTCTTTTTGGTGTTTTTGGTTACGAAGCTGCTGATTCAAAACGACATATTCGATTGTTGCCGCTTGCATGGTTTACCTACGACACTGAGGTTGATGAAAATATTTATGCAGGTCCTTTACCATTGCCCTTTATTTGGTATTCATCTGCCGCTCTAAAATACAGAATTATTTTTCCTATTTATGGATACCAAAAATCGGAAGACGCTGAAAGAAATTCCTATGGATTGTTTGTTTTTCTAAATGAAAAAATCAGAGAAAACAATGTCCAGGAAACAACTGTATTGTGGCCATTGGTCAATTGGTACAGGTCAGATACCAATTCTGGTGCGAGAGTTCTCCCTTTTTACTGGCAAAAAACAAAAATAGAAAATCAAATAATTTCAGATTCCACCTTTATCCCAATAGGACTTTCCTATTTTAATACCTTTACTACTGAAAAAAACTTAGAATTAAAAACTTGGATTACACCCCTTTTGATCCGAACAGATACTGAAATCGAAAACGGTTATAAATCTCAAACTTTTCCACCCATTCCGATTTTCTATTGGAGTAAAGAAAAAACTTCATCCAAAGAGGAATCACGTTTCTTATCTCCACTTTATATGCAATTTAGTTCTAATGAAACCACTGGAGGCAAAAAGGATATTTCAAACTTTTGGATGATACCTATTGTGGGATTCGAATCAAGAACCAATGGAAATTACTGGCTTAATTATTTTATTTTATTCAATAAAACTAAATCCGATGAAACAGATTCATTAAGTATTTTGCCATATTATTCAGAATTTGATAAGAAAAATAAAAGTAATTTTTCTAGTTTATTCTTCCTTATGCAATATGAATCTGATGTTCAAAAAACATCTTACCGCTTTTTCCCGTTTTTCCAATTTTCAAGTTTGAAACAAAAACCAAAGAATGAATTCACTCATCGAAATTGGTTTTTTCCGATCTTTTTGACAACCAAATCTGCATATTACGATGGAAATAAAAATTTGCAGAATTCGAATTCATTTTTTTCTTTGATCTATACTTCGATATCAAACCATGAGGCAGATATCAGCCTCATTCCAATGTTATACTATTCGGAAGATAGTTTTGATGAGTCTTTTCGAAGTTATTTGTTAATTGCAAATCGTTCGATTAAAGAAAATTCAAAGTCTTACAACTTTTTTCCTTTGTTCCATTCTTCGGTTTCCACCGAAAAAAATGAGAATATAAAAACGAATTGGCTATTTCCATTATATTATATTTTTTCCAAAACCGCTTCGCAAACGAATACGGAGGAGAGTTTGACTATCATCCCCCCTTTGTTTTACTTTTCAAAATTTGATGATAAAGCGAAATATAGAAATTTTCTATTTTTATTCAGTAGTAAAGAAAACTCTGAGTACAATTCATATTCGGCATTCCCATTTTTTTATACAGAATTTGGTAAAATAGATCAAGATTTGAATATTACGAATAAAGATTGGGTATTTCCGATTTATTCTCGCAAAACAATTCAGGACACGGAGGGGAAAAAAGTTGCCTCTGATTTTTTTAGTATTTTTTACATTTCTAAATTGGAATATTCTAAGGATGAACAAATAATAAGATCGAAACGATCGATTCCTCCGTTTTTATATTTTAGTGAAAACAAAGGAGATTCCTCAAAATGGAGTTTGTTTTTTCTAATTCAATCACAATCAGATTCTGAAAATAGAGGTTTGAATATTTTACCATTATTTCATACCTCAAATCATCGAAGTAAGAATACAAAGGAATCCAGAAATTGGTTGTTTCCTTTTTATTATTATGATTCCAGTGCACGCGAAAATTCCCTTATCGAGTCCGATAAAAATGTGAAAAAAAATACTGATCTTCTTTCTAGTTCCGAAAAAGAATCGAAAGAATTTGATCAGGTGCAGTTTATTTCGCCTTTATTCTTTTACTCTTCCAAGTTATTACCAACAAAAAATAATGATTATCGACGTACCTTCTTTTTCCCTATATTCCCTCTTTTCTATCGTGAAACTAGTTTAAAATTGGCTCACACAAATCTGTTTTATCTATTTGATAGGAAGGTAAAAGATGATAATTTGAATCGTTTTTATTTATTTCCATTTTACTATAGCAATGAGAATCCAAAGGATAAAAAATCTGTTTCTTATTATCACTTGATACCCATCTATTTTTCTGGGCTTAACGAAAACGAATACACTGCTTTCATTCTAGGTCTTTACCTAGATATGAATGAGGTTAATAATTATAAAAATTTTCTTTATTTAGTTGAACAAGAATCAGGTAAAAAGACAGGGAGTAACGAATTTAATTTATTTTTTCGCTCATTTCATTATTTTTCAGATCCAAGTGCGCTAAACATTCGATTATTATACGGTATTGGTGAGATGAGTTTATATCAGAAACGAAGCCAAATGAATTTAATATGGCTTGGGTATAAAAATTCGGAAGAAACATTTAATCTTAATTTAATGCCATTGTATTATACGGATAAATCAAAGGCGAGTTCGGTGCAATGGATTACTCCGCTGTTATACTACGCTGAGAAAACGAAACAGAAAAAAATAGAACATTCTGCCCTAGGATTACTCTACTATAACTCGGAAAATTTAGAAACAAAAGAATCTTTGGAGAATGTGTTATTCGGTATTATCTACTATAAAACTGTAAAACCAAAAGAACGTGGTTATACGGGTCGTGGATCTTTTTGGGGAGCACTTTGGGAATACAATACGGAAGAAGATACAAATTATTCAAAATTTTCGATTCTTAAAATATTATATTCAAGAAGGCAAGATGATGAAGGTGTTCGTCATCGGATATTATTCTTTGAATTTTAGTGACGGAAGAGTAATGCTGAGATTTGATTTTGAATTGGGCATTGATCAAAATTCACTTACGAACGAAATTTCACATCCTTCGTAAGTGAGTCAATGGGTTATCCATTACCAAGGACTTGGTTGGGCTTTGCCAGTGATGATGAAATTTTTAAGGTTTTTTCCGATTAACATTCCCCAGGCGTTTGAACAATCTGAGTAACACTCCTGTGTTGTGTTAAGTCCCTTGTGAGTGAATTTGACTTCAGATCCAACATCTGATTTTTGGATTTCAAATATGATTTCCGTTCCCTTCCATTCTGCTTTATCCTGCACAAAATTAAGCTCAGCATCTGTAACGAGCCAAACGATTTTTTTTCCTGGTTCGAGCTGGATGATCTTCTGTGTAGATCGATGTACACCTGTCACTGTGTATATGAATTCAGAACCTAATTTATCTGTCTCACCTACGATTTCGCCAGACCACCAGCCACGAACACTGTTTATGGATGCATAGGTCTCGTCTGTATTTCGACTTACCAAAAAGGAAATTGTGTAGTTTGGTTTTTCCATCTTTCACTCCGAAGTTACTGCTTATAAGAGAAAGAATTTTTTACTTTTAAAATGCAAGTAAAAAATTCTTTCTCAATGAAACATAGGTTCTTTTTGGGAAAAAATAATGAAACCGTAAATGGGGCATTTTTTTATTGCAAATTACCTATAAAATTTTCGTAAATTTGAGATTTTTTTTTAGCATAAGTTAGTTGATGTAAAATATGTTCCAGCATTAGTTTGTCTTTGTTTTAAAAAAAAGAGGTACCATCTCAAATGAAAAAGTTTATTTTATTATTTTTAATCGGTTTTGCAGTTTATGCGGAACCAGGTATGGGTCGCGAAACTTACATTCGGGGCATAGATATGACTGTGGATTCTGCAACGATGAAGAATGGTTTGACCATGCAAAATGGACTCATCTTAAATCGACTAACAGGAGGATCTGTTGCGAGTTCCATTCCTGCGACAAATCGATTCAAAGGTCGTGGGTTAGAATTTGGTATCTCAAAGAGACATTCTGGTTTGTTGCGAAGTAATTTTAGACTACAATTTGCTACCTTATTTTCTGATTCACAACTGGAAGGATTGTATGGGACTTCTTCTGCAACGATTGGTACTGGCTCAAGCGCCATATCACTCGCCACAGGAAGTTTTGGGGTTTACGAGTATACATCTAACAGATTACAAACGGCAAATATTGGGTTTAGCGAAGACATCTATATTTTTCATGACTCGAACCATAAGTTTACAGAAGGTTTTTCGATTCGATTGGGTGGCGAATTGTATGGAAATGAAATTAAATCAAAATCACCATACAACTACGGTATTTCGTCCACAACATTCAATGGAACAACTACAGCAGGTTTTTATTCTGATGGGCTGACCATTGATCGGATTACGCATAATGAATTATTTGCTAATGCCATCATTGGACTTGGATATGAAGTAGATTTTGATGAAAAACACAAAGTCTCGGTTGGTTTTGAATATTTGAAAAGTTTAGAAAGTATGGGAAAGTATGAAAATAAAAATGACCGATTGCAGACGATTCCACTTTCAACTCTAGCCATTCCCATTTCCACTAAAGTCAAGGGGGACGTAAAAACAGAAATGGAAGGGAACCGAGTGCAGGTTGGATACCAATATTCGTTCAATGAAAACTTAAGTTTGGGAATCCAATATGCAACTTCGCATGCAACTCACCGGGTAGTGGAGTCCAAAGTAAAAGAAGCTGGAAATCCACTTTCATTACTTGCGGGTGGCTCTTCTTTGAATGTGTTACCATTCATTTTGAGCGGACAAGAAAGTTTTGGTCCTTACCCTGAAAGTAAAGATATCCGAAGTCAAATTTCCCTTGCTTTGCATTACAGATACTAGATCGAAATAGTCGTAAAATTTAGTATGTAAAAAACTCCCCATCATTCTCATGCGATGGGGAGGACAAACACCTTTTTATCGTTCCAACTAATTCTGATATGAGCTGAATCATTGTTTGGAAACTTACAATCATTTTGATTTATCTTGCTATTTTCTTCCCATAGGGATTAAAAAGATTCATTTTCATTTTTTTTAGACCAAATGCACTCCGAGCGACCCATCTGACTAAAGAAAGGTGGTTTATATGAAACATAAAATGATTCGGTTTAGCGCAAAATTTCTTTGTGTTATTTTTTTGGTTATCGGAGTTTTGGTCAGTTGTCTTTCGAAAGGTACTGAGTCCGAGGAAATTTTATTCGCAAGTTTGTTCAGTCTTCTTACACCGGAAATTCCAGAAACCGATTTGGAAGGAGGGGATGTTAGTTTTACGATTCACTCTATTTCGCCAACTGTCATCATTGAAAATTCTCAATTTACAATCGAAGGTAAAAATTTAAATAAAACAAATGAAAAAGAGCTGTTTGGTGATGGTTACGCAAAATTCCTTCAATTCGTGGAGGTTTTGGATGATAAAATTACAGTGTCCTTACATATGTGTCCAAGTTCAAAACTTTCCTTTCCAATTTCGGGCAAAAATATAACAGAGGGAAATATATCTATACCGTGTTTGGGCTCGTCTCGATTTCCTTTAAAATCTCTTAAATTTGATCTTGGCATAGAGATCGATCCAATTGTCGGAAGTTCAGTTGTGTATCCTCCTCAAACTTTGGAAACATTGCAAACATTGGGTGAGATAGAATTCTTAGTTGAAGGAGTTTTGCCTAATGGAATTAGCCTCCACCCTGAATCGGGAGAACTATCGGGCGTCCCAACAGAAACAACTGAGAATGATTTTAAATCGTACCCTATCATCGCACGACTCAAAGCAAATCCTCTCGTAAAAATTGTTTCGAAAATAAATTTGATTGTTCTTTCTGCAGAGGAAAAAAACAACCGAAAATGTCGATCCATATCCTCTACATCCACATGCCGCGGTCCTTCGCCGCATGTTTGTACTAATTCGTCATTATGTTATACGAGTCGATTATCTTGTGAAATATCGCAGAAATGCGGATTTTAGGAGGCTTTTTACAGTCATTAAACTTAAAATCAGCGGAAGTGAGTTTGGTATCCATTATAATAAAATTATAATGGACGGTTAAATAGACGTATCATAGTTCCGAACAGAAAAGTATGTAAGTTGGTAGGCTTACTATTTTGAACTTGCCAAGTTGGTGTGTTAAGAAGCGCTCACAAGAAAGAAATTTTGTGAGCGCACATTCTCGGTCTGAATTCCAAATGGGAGATGGGAAAAAAACTAGGAGAAATTATAAGTAAGCAAATCCTAACGGTATCTGGATTTTTTAATCGGACCCGTTTTTTTACTTGGGGTAAATGTTTTTTTGGGCGTTCCTTGTTTTGGTTGGTGTTTTCTTTGGTTTGAAAACCCGCCGCCACCTGACCCATGTAATTTGGGCGCCTTACCCGTATGTTTTTCAACCTCATCTGAATGGTAAGGGTGGTTCCTTTCCACTGGGATCGAAATTCCAATTACTTTTTCAATATCTTTAATGAGAGATCTTTCGTCTTTTTCACAAAGTGAAAATGCCACACCTTCCTTGCCTGCACGCGCTGTTCTTCCGATTCTGTGAACGTATGTTTCAGGCACATAAGGAATTTCGAAATTGATAACATGGGTTATGTCATCAATATCAATTCCCCTAGCCGCAAGATCAGTGGCTACAAGCGCTCGATTTTTTCCTGTTCGTAAATCTTCTAGTGCGCGCTGCCTTGCCGATTGGGATTTGTTCCCGTGTATGACATCGGAAGAAATCTTATTTTTATTTAGTAGTTCGGATACCTTATTCGCTCCGTGTTTTGTTTTGGTAAAAATGATTGTTTTTCTTAGATTTTTGTCTTTAAACAAATGTATAAGTAAATCTTTTTTGGAAGATTGTTCAACGAATAAAACAGACTGTTTTATTAGTTCAACAGTCGATGAAACAGGCGTTATATCGATACGAATTGGATCTACCAAAATAGTTTTTGCTAACTTTTCAATGTCTGGAGGCATTGTTGCAGAAAAAAATAAATTTTGCCTATTTTTTGGAAGGTAAGTGATGATTTTGCGAATGGCATGAATAAAACCCATATCTAACATTCGATCCGCTTCATCCAAAACAAATACTTCTAAACTCTTTAGAAAAACAAGCCTTTGGTCCATGAGATCGACGAGACGGCCAGGTGTTGCGATTAGGACATCAATGCCACTAGCAATCGACTTTGCCTGTGGATTCTGACCAACGCCACCGTAAATAACAGCTGTTTTGACGTCCGTATATTTACCATAAAAAACAAAACTTTCGTTTACTTGGACTGCGAGTTCTCTTGTGGGAACAAGAACTAGAACCTTTGGTTCTTTAGGGATGGGTTTTCTATTCTTGATTATTAAATTTTGAATGATGGGAAGTGCAAAAGCTGCGGTTTTTCCTGTGCCTGTTTGAGCACAACCTAACAGATCTTTATTTTTTAATAAAATTGGTATGGATTGGACTTGGATAGGAGTTGGGGAATTATACCCAGATTCTTTAACGGCCTTTTGGATGGAGGGATCTAAATTTAGATCAGAAAATGATTCTATTTTGTTTTGCAATGTTTGCCTACGTATACTTACTACAAAAATAAAAAACTGAGTTTATTTGGATAGATGAAATTTTTTGCATTTATTTTCGAAATTGAGTATTCCCCGCAAATGTGGAAATTGCCTATTTCGATTTATTTCCAAATCAATACAATTCTGATTATGAGAATTTTATTGCTTACGTTAATCGCAGTTTTTCAGACAGAATGTACCACACTAGATCGAGTAACACTCACTGGTGCAATTGCGCGAGAACCAGAAAGTTTGCAAATGCGAATGAGGCGGTACTCAATTTCGATGGGTTACGGCTCTGAATGTTTGACTTTGCCATTTGGAGATTTTAAGTTTGTCAGATTGGAACCTTGTTATGTCGGTGATATTCGCTCAGCATCTAAAATGTATTCTGAAACGGAAGTTCAAGTGGATACTGACTATTCAGATTGGTATATCGCTGGATACAATTACGAAACTTATGTTGATCGGAATATTTATTATAATGTAATTTTATTCAATACTTCTTTTTATCGAAAAAATAATTATACCTACGGTGAAAAACTATACCCTTCATGGGGTAGACCTTCTGCTTTTAGAGTTGTATCTGTCGGTAACAGATTTGGGCATCGTTATATCAATAATTATAATTGGCATGCTGGATTTTCGCGTAGATAAAATTCTTAGAATTTTACTTTCAATGGTTTGACTTTGAATCTTATCGTATTACTATTTTGTTATGTTAACAAAGATATATTATATTTCCTTTGTTTTGATTTCGACATACCTTTTTTCATATCCGATACATTCTGCGGATCTAAATGGTTTGAAAATTGTATTCGGATCTTGTTTGCACCAGGATAAACCTTCTCCAATCCTTGCGCAAATAACCAGAGAAAAGCCAGATTACTTTTTTTTGCTCGGGGATACAATTTATTTAGATAGTTTAGAACCCGAAGAAAAACGAGTAGCCTATCAAAAACAGTTTCAGAACATTCAATTCAGACAACTCACCAAACAAACAAAGATTCGAGCTATTTGGGACGATCACGATTACGGTATCAATGATAGTGGTGGAGAATATGAAAAAAAGTTTGAATCACGGAATCTTTTTTTGGAGTTTTTCGGAAAATTACAGCCGAAACATATCCAACCTGGAACTAAAAATGAGGAAGGCATTTTTTTCTCAGAAGAGGTTTTATGGAAAGGGAAACGTATTCAATTTATATTTTTAGATACACGGTATTTTAGAAGCCCTCTCCGTCGAAGTTTCTGGTCTTATTTCTCTGGTAAAAAACAATATGTCGCTGACGATTCGAAAGATAAGTCAATGCTCGGTGATGAACAATGGGAATGGTTGTCTTCGGAGATGAAAAAGAAAGTAGATTTCCGAATATTGGTTTCTGGAATCCAAGTCATTTCCCAAACCCAACCATTTGAAAAATGGGAAAATTTTTCTGCGGAACGCATCCGTTTACTCAATTTGATTCAAACAAATAATCCTCAGAATACGATTCTCATTTCTGGCGACCGGCATATAGCAGAGATTTATCAGTATCCGATGACTGGAGATTTTAAGTTAACGGAAGTAACTTCCAGTTCTTTGAATTTACCACTGCCATTTTTGTCACTCGATTACGATTCTGAATTCAAATTAGGCGAGGGTTACCCAGATGTAAATTATGGAGTTTTGGAAATTGATTTTAAGGATGGTGTATTGAATTGGAATGCGAGCATTCGATCCTTAGAAGGAAAAAAAGTAATGGATGTTTCGAAATAAAATGGTTTGAAATTTGCCTTGTGAGACCAGATCATTAAAAAATGAAAACTATGGAACCACGTGTGAAACCCAAACAAAAAATTTTAGACAGTTCTTTTTCTCTTTTTCGAGAAAAAGGGTTCCAAGCAACAGGAATTGCGGAAATTTTAAATAAAGCAGGAGCTTATAAGAAGACCCTCTACGATCATTTTAAGTCGAAGGATGATATCGGATATGAGTATTTAGATTTTTTATCGGAACAACAACGTGTTGTTATGTTAAAGGTGCTTGGCAAATCCAATCATTTTGAAGATTTTATTGAAAAATGGGTCAATTTTATTGTCCGAGACCAGAGAAACACTTCCCGAAAGGATTGCCCCATCGCTCTTTTTTCTGGCGAAATTTCCCACCTACCGCAATTTGATTCATATAGAAACAAAGCAATCCAACATGTGATTGGAACAATTGAAATCTGTATTTTGAAATTCAAACCAAATTTAAAATCGGAAACGATCAAGTCTCTGAGTTACGAATTGTATATGAGTTATTTGGGTGGCTTGCGTTTGTATGCGCTCACGAAGGATCGGAAAGTAGTGGAGCGAATGAAAGAACAGATGAATTCATCCATCGAAAGGTTATTGTAAAATTCCTAAATGTAGATTTTACCACTTAGCCTACTGAAGAAAAACCCATGTAATGGGAAAGAATCGTTGTCGAAAGAGAAATTTTTTTGCCGTAACACCTACCATTGTAATGAGTTAGGGCAAAAATTTAACCTCGGTCGAATTGTATTTTTAATTTCCCAATTGCGATTCTAAAAACTTTCCGTATCCACTTTCCTTTCCGAGTGTTTCAACAGGTTTGCCATTGTCTACAGCGAGTTTGCCATTGATGTAAACTTTTTTAATTGTTTCATCATTTCTCCGAACCCACCGTTTGAAATCCTGCATAAATGGCATCGGTGCTTCCACATCCTTTGCGAGGTTATCGTCTAGTTTGTTCGGATCAATCAACACCAAATCTGCTCGTTTGCCTTCTTTGATATAACCTGCATCAATTCCAAACCAATCAGCAATTTCTCCAGTAAGTCTGTGAACGGCATTTTCCATTGTCATAAAACTTTTATTTTCCAATTCTGCATCCCGAACCAGTTTTAACATTCGCAGTGGAAAATTATAATGTGCCATACCACGTAAATGTGCTCCTGCATCCGAAAAACCGATCAATATGTCTTTCATAGAAACAATTTTTTGTAAAGGTTCTTTTCTATGATTTGCCATGACCGTATACCACCTAACTTTGTTTCCATGCTCAGCAACTAGATCCAAAAATGCATTTACGGAATCCACCCCTCTTTCTTTTGCAACTTCATCAATGGATTTTCCAATCAGAGATTTTTCTGGTGCATCCACAATTTTCGTTTCTTTGAAGTTTCGGTGAAAAACTCTCGGCAAAAACCAATTTGTCCATTGTCGTTTGAACCAAGATCGGTATTTGGGATCTTTGACTAACATCTTACGTTCCAGCTCATCCTCAATATGGTTTGCCTTTGCACCTGCTGCAAATTCCTCAAACACAACCACGTCCATTCCATCTGCGTATAAATCAAAAGGTTCAGGCAAAGCTTGGAATTTAAAATCAGAACGAAACAATGTATTCGTTATTCTTCCTATGACATTTAATAATTTATACAAACCTGGATCAAATTTAACATCCATTAGAGATATAATGGTTGTTTTGAGTGGTTTGCTGAAAATCCCAAATGCTTCCCATAAAAACATAAGTAAATTGATTTTTGTGGAAACATTGGGGACACCTTGGAATATTTTTCCCCTTTTGCGGAGAGTTTTATTAAAGTATTGGTATTCACTCCAGGTAGCAAATGTTGAAGGGAGGGGGCGTGACCGAAAACGAGAACCATCCATTTTGTCCCAAACCAATGTGTTTATAGACAAACCCATAAACCCCTCGTTTAAGGCTTCTTCCAAATGTTCATTCATTTTGGCTAACTCTTGTTTCGTTGCTCTCTCACCTGTGGTTAAAGACCTTTCTAATCCCATAACATGTGCTCGGATGGCGGAGTGACCAGCGAAAGAGGTGACATTGGGACCCAGTGGAAGTGCGTTCAAATGTGATTTGTATTCTTTGGCACTGTTCCAATTTTTTTTTGCCTCGAGAATGGATAATACATTTTTACGTGGGATCGCTTCCACCCTGCTAAACATATCAGCCAAATCAACAGGATCTCCAATGGCCAAACTCAAAGAACAACTCCCGAGTGAAATTGTTGTTACACCATGCCGTACCGATTCAGAAAGGTCTGGCGCCATTTCAATTTCTGCATCATAATGGGTATGGAAATCTATAAACCCTGGGGTGAGCCACATTCCGTCGGCAAAAACAACGTCTTCCCCTGACTCTGGTTCCAGATTGGATTTAGAAATGGTTTGAACCTTGCCATCGCGGATCCGTACGTCACCAACAAAGGATGGCGACTTGGATCCGTCGAAGATTCGTACATGTTTGATGAGTGAATTGGACATAAAGACTCCCGAAAATCTCACAAATTATGACAGATTGACAAAGATTTGTCAATGTTTCATTTTTTATACATCAAAGATTTAATTGGACAGTAATTTATTTTGTTCAGCTCCCACTAGTTCTTGTTTTACCATACAAACTAACTCTAGTTCTGTGATTTCCCGATTGTTTTCATCTGAAGAAACTTGTTTCGCCCTTTGGAAAACGAGCTCTATGATATTTTTTTCCACATTCAATCCTTGTTTCTCTAGTAAAAATTGGATGGCTTTATGGCCGGATTGGTTTGTGAACGATATGGTTTCTTCGTCGTTTCTGCCGACAAATTCAGGAGAAAAACTCCTGTAGGCACCTTTTTTTTGTGAGATGGTTTTACTCACGCCGTCTTGGTGGATGCCTGACCTGTGAGAAAAAATATCATTTCCGATGATGGGTGCTTTTTCTCCAATCGGGATACCCGTTAATTCCGAAATTCGTTTGGCTGTCGGGTAAATTTGTTTAAAATCTAAATTCACAATTTCACCATTTTGGTGTAAGGCGATTGCCGTTTCGTATAAATTTGTATTTCCTGCGCGTTCACCTAATCCATTCAAGGCGACTTCAATTTGTTCTGCCCCGACGTAATAACTTTCAACCGAAGTGGCAGTGGCCATACCCAAGTCGTTGTGGGTGTGGACGGAAAGTACCGCTCTGTCACCTATGATTTGTTTGGCTTTTTTCACCATCCCCACAAACAAAAATGGGCGGTAACGTTCCACTGTATTTGGCAAATTGATGATGTTAGCACCTGCATCGATTGCTCGCAAAAACGCATACATTGCAAAATCAAAATTTTCACGGGCGTCTCCGAAATGTTCTCCTGAAAATTGAATCTCCACTCCTTTGCCCACAATTTGCCTAGCAAATTCAATGGCGTTCACGATTTTTGTGACCACTTCTTCTTCTGAAATTTTTAAGACATTCCGGATGGAAAAATCACTCACGGGGAATACAATGTGCATTCTTGGATTGGGTGCATATTGTAATGCTTCCCAAGTTTTTTGGATCTCTATTGGATTGGCACGAGTGAGAGCAGCGATTGGCATAGACCTTGGAGCACGGTTTGCCAAAACCTTTGTTGCCTTCATTTCGGTTTCATTGGAAGAGGGGAATCCCACTTCGATTCCATCCACATTCAATCCAACAAGTAAGTCGAAGACTTCTATTTTTTCATCTAAGGTCCAGGGCCGTTTTAAAGCTTGGTTTCCGTCTCGTAAGGTAACGTCTTGGATTTTGACTGTCTTTGGTTTCATTTTGTCCTCCTGTCTTTTTGGCTTTCACCGGTTTTTTCAGGGGACAGATTTTAATAAAAAAGCCCACTCACCAAACCGGGGAGTAGGCTTCCAAACAAAGCAATGCTCTCCCTCGAACTATAAGAGTCCGAGGAGGAGGAGAGATTGTTTGTTCAATAAAGACGATTTCATTTCTATATAATAGACGAAAACAGACAGAGGATTCGTCAATTTTTTTTTCGTAGTAAACTTTGGAAAAAGAAAAAACTGAATAGAAGAATGCTAAATCCCAAAGGAATGATTAGAGTGAACGGAATTTTGAAGTTTGCCCCAATACAAACGAGAATCACAATCGAGAGTAAAAATAAACAGGCAAATAATTTGTCTGGGATTTTTGTCGTGGTTTTTCGTTTGGCCAAAACAAAAACAGCAATGGTTGACCCAAGGGTATATGAAAAAATGGTGAGCCCCACTTCAAGGATTCCTTTTTCCCAATCTTTTGCTAAAAAATAAGGTATCAAACTGGAAACAAACAAAACCAAACCAAAAAGGAAAGACAATGTTTTTGGGCTGAAAAATCGATCAAAACCCCAATCGCGTGCCCAAGTGAGGGAAAGTGAATTGATGGTTGAGGAAAGTGTTGACATTGCACTTGCGAGTACGGCAGAAACCAATAATCCCAAAATGGGTGAAGGTACATTTTGTATTATGTATTGGCTAAATGCTTTGTCGGGAGCTATATTTTGGTTTTCATAAAATAAGAATAGTAAACTTCCGATGCCTAAAAAAACGAAAAATTGTAGTAAAACCACAAGCCCACTGCCAATGAGAATTTTTCGAGCATTTTTGAGATTGTTTGTGGCAATGACTCGTTGAACAAGCATTAGATCTGTTCCATGGGATCCAATGGAAATAAAAGCTCCCCCGAGGACCGCATACAATACAAAATAACTATTATCGGAATCGGTGAAATATTCAGTTTGGAATACAGAAAATTTACCAAGTTCGAAGAGACGTTCGAGTGAAAATAGAAATTCTTTCTCAAACCCACCTAAACTCTGTAATAATAAGAAAATTGAAAAAATCCCACCAAAAATATAAATAAACCATTGTAAAACGTCTGTAAAAACGATGGCACGAAATCCACCTACAACGGAGTAGGTGATGGTGGCCGAACTTAAAATGAATAAGGCCGCGATGCCCAAACTATTATTGGAATAAGTTAACCCAATTTTTTCTAATAAAAACGCAATGGGCAATGAACTGACATACAGTCGAATCCCATCACCTAGCAAGCGTGAAATTGTGAAAATAAAAGAGACTGATTTTTGTGAGGACACTCCAAATTTTTGGCCAATATACTCATAAATGGAAATTGTATTTCCAGAGAAATAGGAAGGCAATAAAAAGAATGCAACAATGGTCCGGCCAAGTATATAACCTATTCCGATTTCCAAAAAACGATAATCTGTTTTCATAGAAAGAGAAGGGACAGATAAAAATGTTAAACTAGAAGTTTCTGTTGCCACAAGAGACAACATCAAATAAAACCAATGGATTTCTTTTTTTGCTAAATAAAAATCTGATTCGGAGGAAGATTTTTTTGCAAACCTAAACCCTATGTAAAATACAAAAACAAAATATATAATTAAAACGATTCCGTCAAAAATCATAATCCCCCATCAAACAAATAAGTTCAAATTTGGAAACTTCACAATGAGTCGCAAAAGGTCTGATCTGGTTAAGATTCCAATCGGTTTCATTTCGTCATTTACAATCGGTAAACTCCCGATCCTTTCTTCGAGTAAAATTTTTGTCACTTGCCTTATCTCTGCTGTTGGACTTGCAACTAACACTTGTTTTTTCATTATTTCTGAAACTTCCTCGTTCCCCATTGATTTTGATTTTTGGAGTAATAAATCCCTGTCGGAAACAAATCCTTTGAGAATACCACTCGGGTCTGTTAAAGGAAGGTGGCGGATTCTATTTTCCAACATAAACTCGAAACATTGGTTGATGTTTTGGGTAGCGGGAAGAGTTTTCGCAGGCGAGGCCATGATTTGGTGGACAAAATGCACTGAAACTTCGGTATTTTCGGATTCTTCGTAAGCTTTTTTCGGGTCACGTCGAAAAAGCGCAGATCCTGTTTTTTGGAATCCGCTGGTTAGGGAATCATTTGTCCGTTTCGGGCCATCTGCCTTGGGCACGGAAGCCACTCGAGGATTTTGCGCTAGGGCAGGTGGTGTGGGCAAAATACGCCCGTCTTGGATCCAAAAGAACATAATTGTGGCTATCCTATCAGAAAAGTTTGTCAAAAAAAAGAAAAAACTTGCAAAAAACGAACAGTGGTTTTTTATCCAGACTGATCATTTCTGGAATTTTTAAGCAAAAAAAGGCAAATCGATGACCCAAAATTACCAAATTCTTTACCAAGCCCTGGCCAATGTGGCCAAAATCCACCCTGATAAAATCTCTTTTCGCCGTAGGCAAAGTGGCGGCCAATTCCCTGGGATCAATTTCCGTGACCTGAAAGACTTTGTCGATCAATTGATAGCGGGTTGGATTGGCATTGGTGTTAACCCTGGGGATCGAATCGGCTTTTTCTGTGATTCTTCTGTCAATTGGTTTCGAACTGATATTTCCATCCTTTCCACTGGTGCCGTCGTTGTGCCACGAGGGACAGACATTGTCAAAGACGAGATTCTTTATATTCTAAATCATTCCGAAGCCAAATACCTTGTGGTGCAAAAAACAAAAGATAAAACGCGGATCGATGCTCTTTTGCCTGAGTTACCCCATCTAAAACAGGTTTTTGTATTAGAAACTGATACGGGAGAATTGTATGAGGGTGATTCGTCTGTTCTATCCATTGCTAAATTAGGAAAGACAAATATTCAAGAAAAAGGATATTCTATCATTGAAAAACGCCTCTCTGAAATAGATCCAGAAGCCCTTGCCACATTGATTTATACTTCTGGAACAACTGGAAATCCGAAAGGTGTGATGCTGTCGCAAAAAGGTTGGATCACAGCGATAGAAAACACGATCAAACGTTTGGATATGAACGCGAACGACAATGCTGTAAGTTTATTACCTCCTTGGCATGCCTTTGAACGAGCAATTGAATATGCTACAATCTATCTTGGTATAGATTTTTTAGTTTCCAATATGAATCACCTAAAGGATGATTTGCGAGACTTTAAACCTACAATTTTTCCATCGGTTCCTCGAATTTGGGAATCAGTTTATAATGGCATTATCGCAAAAGTAACAAAAGAAGGTGGATTCAAAGAAAAACTGTTTCACTTCTTTTTGAATTTAGGTGAGGTGTGGGCAAAACATAATTCAATATTCCGAGGTTACGAGTTTGGAATCTATAAACCAAATTTTATCATCTCATTTTTTAGAAAAACATATAGTTTTCTAATCTTAATTCTATTATCTCCTTTAAAGTTAGTATCGATTAAAATTTTTTCTGCCATTCATAAGGCATTGGGTGGAAGGATCCGAATTTGTATCTCTGCTGGTTCTGCCTTACCAAGTGTAGTTGACGGATTTTTGTCTGCCATTGGTTTAAAGGTATTGGAAGGTTATGGTATGACGGAAACCTCTGCCATTGTTTCCATTCGATCTAATAGTAAACCTACAAAAGGAACTGTAGGCATTCCAATTGATGGATATCAGATTCGTTTGAAAAATGATAAGGGACAGACTGTAACCAAACAAGGTGAGAAGGGAACTCTTTGGATCAAATCCAAACAAATTTTGAAAGGATATTACAAACGCCCTGAACTAAATTCTGTGGTTTTTGATGAAGATGGTTTTTTTGATACGGGTGACTTGATGTTGATCTCTTATCGCAATGAACTTGTATTTGCAGGCAGGTCTAAAGATACCATTGCTCTTATCGGTGGAGAAAACGTAGAACCCATCCCAATCGAAGATAAACTTCTAACATCAGCATACATCGACCAAGTGATGGTTGTCGGTCATGATAAAAAAACTCTAGGGGCTCTCATCGTTCCAAACTTTGAAGCCGTAGAAACTAAAATACCAGGAAAATCCAAAGACACTGCAAACACTTGGAATTCTGATCCTAAAATCAGAGAATTGTACAGAGCAGAAATACAACGAATCATTTCGAGAGAAAATGGATTTAAATCTTTTGAGATGGTACCTGCTAATAATTTTTACATCGTCCCTCGTCCATTTGATGCAGATGTCGAAATGACAAGAACCCTGAAAATGAAACGAAATATTATCTCTGATAATTTTAAAAAAGAAATTGAGGGAATTTACCAATGATTCATCCCAAATTGAATCCATACTTGAATGGAGAAGAACGAGATTTTTATAATTCTGTTTTTTCATTTGCGGAAACAAAAGTTTTACCTTCTGCGGAAGAACGAGACGAAACAGAAGTTTGGTCTGAAGAATTGTGGAAAGAATTTTCAAAAGCTGGTTTAACTGGTTTAACCATTCCAACAGAGTTTGGAGGTGAAGGTGCCAATTGTTTGATGAGTTCCATTGCTGTGGATGCCTTCGCCGCAGGTTCATTGGATGGCGGTTTGGGTTTGTCTTGGGTAGCCCATCTTGTGATTGGAACGATGCCCATTGTTTTCCAAGGATCAGAAGAACAAAAAAAGAAATACCTTCCAAAACTTGCAACTGGCGAGTGGATAGCAGGGTTCGCTTTGACGGAACCTTCCTCTGGTTCCGATGCAGCTTCTCTTCTGACAAAAGCTGAAGAAATATCAGGCGGTTGGAAGATCAATGGATCAAAAACATTTATCACAAATGGACCAGTAGGTCAGGTATTCATTGTTATGGCAAGGACATCCGAAAAAGGCCGAGGTCCAATGGGAATCTCTGCATTCATCGTCGAAAACCACCGTAAAGGTTTTACTATTAGTAAAGTTTTAAAAAAATTAGGACATCATACTTCGATGACAGCCGAACTTGTATTTGATGATATGGTTATCCCCAAGGAGAATTTACTTGGCCCAATCAATTCTGGTTTTTTGCGAATTGGAAAAGAAACTTTGGAATGGGAAAGGACTGTATTTGTCGCTGGTTTGGCTGGCGCTATGGAATTTTGTTTTAGAAAAGGGATGCGTTATGCGAATGAACGTATTCAATTTGGAAAAACGATTTCCAGTTTTTATGGAATACAAGATATTTTGGTTAGAAATTGGACATACATCCAAGCGGCTCGTAGGTTGATCTATTGGGTTGCGGAGCGAAAAGACAAAGGGATTCCTTCTCCGCTGGAGAGTAGTTTGGGTAAATTGATTTCATCAGAAATTGCGGAAGATGTAGCAAAGGATTCCATACAATTGTTTGGTGGTTATGGGTATATGAAAGAGTATGCGGTAGAAAGATTCTATCGCGATGTAAAATTGGGAACCATTGGTGGCGGAACAAGTGAAATCCAAAGGTCTATCATTTCCTCATTGTATCCTGGTAAAGAAAAGTTCATGGTAAATTTTTGCCTTTTAGCAAAAGAATCTTCCGAAGCCGATTCCATCCAAAACGAACTTTTCCAAATTATTTTAAAAATGGACACTGTTTCGGAGCGAAAAAAATTACAATCCATCGAATTTGCCTTTGCCGATGTGCTGTCACTTTTCGTGATTTTGTCTCTTTGCGAAGGAGATTTGCAAAAACAGACAGAATTTTATCCAAAAGAAGAAAAACAGATGGATCGGATTTTATTAACCTATTATCTTGTGGGTAAATATTTGGGCTCACTGAGTCGTCTTTCTACTTATGTGCCAGTGGAATTACAAAAAATTTGGTTCTTGCACAATCAAATTGCATCTGGAATTCAAGACAAGGTAACCCAAAGGTTTAATTTACTAAAGGAAATTTAATTATCAAATGAAACCAGCGATCCGAGTAACATTGATTTATCTGTCGCTCGGGTATCTTTGGATTTATTTTTCAGATTTTGCCCTCGTTTTTTTTATGCAATCATCAGAAGAGGTGAGGCAAATACAGAGCCTGAAAGGCTGGTTATTTGTTTCATTTTCCGGCGTTATCATATTCTTTCTGTTATTTCGAGAACTCAAGCGCCAAAAGGTTGTTATACTAGAAAAAAATGAGTCAGATATTCTTTATAAAACAATTTTGGAACGTATTGAAGATGCCGTTATTATTTTTAATATAGAAACTTGGATAATTGATTTTTTAAGTGCACAGTTTTGTGAACTGTTTGAGTATGATTCGGAAACAATCATTTCTAAACCTGAGGTTTTGATAGAAAGAGTTCACCCTGAAGATAGAGATCGGATGAGTCAAATTTGGATTCATGGATTGACTGAGAATCATACTGGTTTAATGTATAGAATTTTGTTTCCGGATGGTCGAATTAAATGGGCACTTGAACACCGTTTGTTCATTCCTGCAAGTAGTGGAAAAACCAAAAAGACTGTGGCTGTAATATCTGATATTACGAGTTATATGGAGAACCAAACAAAGTTGGAGAAGTCTATTAAAGAAAACCAGACTCTTTTAACAGAAGTTCACCATCGTGTAAAAAATAATTTGGCTGTAATTATTTCCTTTTTACAATTACAAGCGTATTCGGCACCTAAGGAAACAGCTGATATATTAGAGCAAAGTATTGTTCGTATTAAAGCGATTGCTCTCGTACATGAAAAATTGTATAGTTCAAAAAATTTATCTAGTTTAAGTTCATTAGATTACATTTCAAGCCTTGTTGAAAATATAAAACTAATGTACATGCGTATGGATGTTTCCATCGAGTTAGAAATTCAACATATCGAGTTTAATTTGGTCAACGCAATTCCAATGGGTCTTATGATTACGGAGATGTTGACTAATAGTTTTCGTCATGCATTTATAAACCAAACAGAAGCGAAGATAAAAATAAAATTTATTGTATACCCCTCGGGTAACACTGAATTGATTTATAGAGATAACGGACGAGGGTTTCCAGAGGGATTTGATCGGAAAAAAAGTGAATCCATTGGTTTATCCGTAATTTATTCACTCTGCAGTCAAATGAAGGGACGTGAAAAGGATTTTTTTTCAGAACCTAATCGAGGAGTGATGTATCATTTTGAATTTATACAAAAAAAATAGGAAATGGGTAATATGTACGTTAAAGGAAGAACATTCGATGAAATAGAGTTAGGTGATAGGGCCTCCTTTACTAAGACTATTTCGGAGACTGATGTGTATTTATTTGCTGGTATCAGTGGCGACTTTAATCCTCTCCACGTTGATGAAGAATATGCGAAACAATCTAATTTTGGAACAAGGATAGCACATGGAGGACTTGCCGCTTCTCTACTAGCTCCGGTTCTTGGAATGAAACTTCCAGGTCTCGGTACAGTTGCTTTGGAGACTGTAACAAAGTTTCGAAAACCAGTTTATTTTGGAGACACCATAACTTGTACGGTCGAAGTTGTTGAGAAGATAAACAGAATGAAAGCAGTGAAAATGAAAATCATTTGGACAAATCAAAAAAATGAAGTGGTGAGCAAGGGAGAAACAACAGTCATTCCTCCTGGCCTAAAAATTGACCAATGAGTCCAATTTCATCTTCTACATATTCACGAACTTCCGATAGTTCCTCTTCGTCCAAAATTTCTTCTAATAATTCTTCCCCAGAGTCATCGAACGCAAGTTTCATGACAATATAACCAGGAACATCTGAGTCTGGGTCGTCTAATTCTACATTTACAAACTGATATTCTTGTTCTGTATTTGGAATGAAAACAAGGTAATCAACACCGGATAGTGAAAAAGAGTAAAATACTTCCCATTGATAGGTGGTTCCATTTTCATCAACCAAATCAATTTCTTCCGTAGCACGGTTTGGTAAAAAATCGTCACCAGCAAAGCCAAGATCCTTTAAATCCATTACGAAAAGAATTCCTTCTCAAAGGGTAAACTATGTTTTTTTTTGGAATTACAATCTTTACATGCAGGAACTAGATTTGCTTTTACCGATTTACCGCCTCGGATAAGTGGTATTAGGTGATCCATTGTTATCTCTTCCATTTTGAATTTTTTTCCGCAATAGTGACAGATTCCGGACGACCTTTTATTTTTCCACCAAGCTGTATTCTTTAATTCTTTTGCTTTTTTTCGCTCCTTTGCAATTTCCTCATCGCTAATTGTCGAAAAAAAACGCTCTTCGCCTAGGTCTGCCATTACATTATCAGAAAACAAAAAATAGAATGTTGTCAAGAAAAGAAATGCTTCCTGAAGTCCTTTAAAAAAAAATGAAACCCAATGGGACGATTGTATTATTTAGATAATCTTAGGTCATTTGCATTGTTATTGGGTGTGTTTTTTCATGCTGCCATTGTGTATGCTGATTCAATTCATTATGCAGTTCAAAATGAAGAACGAAGTGTATTATTATCTTATTTCTGTTATTGGGTTCATAGTTTTCGAATGCCGATGTTCTTTATGATATCTGGTTTTTTTTCAGCCTTGGTTTGGGAAAAAAAAGGAAAATTAAATTACACCGAAGGAAGGATCAAACGGATATTGATTCCGATGGTCATTGGACTCATTTTTTTGGCACCCATTCAATATTATTTGATGGAACGAATTAAATACCCAGGTCTGGATGTATTTGAATTTTTAAATCGTTTTTTTTCTGAAAGGTTTTTTCAACACTCTCATATTTGGTTTCTTGTAGATTTATTTCTATTCAGTTGTGCGTTTATTATTTCCCCAAAATGGTTGTTTGGTTCTAGGTCTACTGCTTGGATTCAAAATAATTTTTTATTCAAAATTGTTCTAATTTTATTTTGTTTTTTTATTGTCCTTGCTGCTCATACACAATTTCCAAAGGGTATGAGTGTTTGGGGGATTGCAAAATTAACATTTTGGTTTCAGTTTGCATTTTTTTTCACCGGAGTTTTTTCCTATCACAGAAAAATTTACTTTCAAATTCAAAATCAATTCAATTCACTCAAAACTTTGGCATTGGGCATTTGGGCGATAGTTTTTTTGGTTATATTTAAAGGTTTGGAGATTTCTGATCCTATGTGGATGTACTTGGGCGCTGTTCCATTTTATTTGCGAACTTTTCATATTTTCTTATGGGTTTTGTTACCGTTTTTATGGACATCCTTATTAGTAAGTATCTTTGCCAAATTTTATAATACAATGACCAATCGTGGAAAGTACTTAATAGAGGCTAGTTTACCGATTTATTTATTGCACCATCCTATTTCGTTAATTTTTGCATTTTTTATCCAGATGGTCGATTGTCACATTGCAATAAAATTTGTTTTGCATGTGTTTGTAGTTTTTTTTATAAGTTTTTTTATATACCATTTCCTCATTCGGCCATTTCGACCGATGAGGTTTGTCTTCGGAATCAAATGAGTTCTTAAGTTTTACTGATTGCCTGAATAGCGGATGCAACGGCCGCATCCATTGAACCTGTGTGAGGTGCCAAATGTTCTCCAGCAAAAAATACTCTTTCAAATGGTTCAAACCAAACTTCTTTGATGCCGAAACTGCCTGGTGGAAATAAAGAAACAAATCCTGAACGTCCTGTATTAGCTTTGAAGCTATGAAAGTAAAAAGCATTTTCATTTGCCAATTCCAATTCAGAATATTCGTCCAAAGCAATTTTCAGTAGTGACTGTTTTTGGTGATTGTTTCCTGCCTCTATCAGTCCAGCTCTATCTCCAGTTGAAATCGATGTGATGGCTGCCATACCAGAATTCAAAGCTTGTTCACCCAAATAAAGTGTCTCAGCAGGTGTATTTGTTACTTGAAAGTATTTGTTCAAACTCGGTTTATCTTTGCAAAGAATCAAGTTTTTGGAAATTTTCCCTGTTTGCATACGTAGACCAGAATAGAGTAAATCCTTTGGTAGGCCAGGAGTCCATTTGATGTCAAGGACTGCTGTAGTAGGAAGAGTGCATACCACCAAACTTGCTTTATATGTTTTCCCTGTGGAAAGTTCCACAACTGCTTGATTTTTTTGTTGAGATACTTTTACAACAGGATCCCCTAATGATATTTCTTGTCCCTTTAGTAGGTTCGTCA
Source organism: Leptospira sp. 96542 (assembly GCA_029310945.1). GTDB lineage: Bacteria > Spirochaetota > Leptospiria > Leptospirales > Leptospiraceae > Leptospira_A. Next base: position 14,645 of record JARJFC010000030.1, on the reverse strand, counting down.
GTTCTGTTATAATACTTTCCGCTCCGCCTTTTACAACATATTTTGGTTTTAATGCAGATTGTAATGCAGACAAATCATCGAGAACTGATTCACTTGAAATTTTGTGTAAATCTTCACCGAGGATGATTCGGTAAATCTGATTTAAAGATTTAACTTCTTCTTCAGAGATTCCTTGGTATCTTGCATAAGCAGAAAAATTTATTTTATCTAAACCTTGTTTTTGGTTGGATCCCAAAGACTTATGGAGATCAATTACTTTCTCAAGTGTTTCAATCGAAGGCTCAGAAATTTTTAGGATATCTGATTTTGGTTGGTTGATATTAAATTTTTCAGAGACAAATGAAGGGAGTAGTTCTAAGTTCAGTTGACGAACTAAACTTTTAATATCACTTTGTCCGTCTCCTATCCATTCACCACCTAAGTCTTGTAATATTCCAAGTTCAGTGTTTTTGTATGTATGGATTCTTCCCCCTAGTCGATCCCCTTTTTCAATGATGATTGTTTCGAAGCCAGTTTGTTTTAAAAGATAAGCTGCATAGAGGCCAGAGAGACCTCCACCGAGAATGATTGCTTTCTTTGCATTTGAATTTTTGGGTTTCGTCTCTAGGTTTTTTAATGGGTCAATGACTTGCCCGTGAGCCTTTTTGGGAATGGAAGTGGCGCCAACCACAGCAATGGTACTTAACGTTTTTAGGAATTTTTTGCGGTTCATACGATCTTTCCCTAAATTGTCACGAGAAACAAAAAAGGCTAGAAAAAATAAGTAATTTAATTTCTACTATCCCTTACTTTTTTCACAGAGGGAGTCCAATTTATCTTGGAATTTTGGATTTATATGCGAATTTTTACGTTTTTCCTTATTTTTCTGCCAGCTTTACTTTGGTCCGAAGGAACAATTATCCTACATGAACAAATGATTGGCCAACCGATTTGGCAAAATTCGCTGATTTTGGAAGACAAAACAAAATCATTTGCAAGTGAAGACATCCGATCTGGGAAATTGGATGATCAGTTTCAGAAAATCCAAAGTCCTAATTTGGGATTTTCGTCTTCACAGTTTTGGATTTTGTTTTCTGTCATAAATCCTTCAGATCAGGAAATCAATTGGTATATTGAGTATAATTTTCCACTCATTGACGAAGTGGAAATTTTTGGATCTAACCTTCCTAAAACGCTTCTCACTCGTTTGGGAGATAAATTCCCGTATGAGGATCGAAACGAGGACTATCGCAATATTATTTTTCCACTGATTGAAAAACCTAGATCTATATCAAAATATTATATGCGGATTTCTTCTGAGTCAACGATACCTTTAGTGTTGGATGTTTGGACTGAGAAAGAACTCATCCAAAAAATGAACAAAGAACAAATCGTTTTTGGTCTGTTTTATGGAATCATGTTCGTAATGGCACTGTATAATTTTTCAATTTATGTTTTTACGAGAGAAAAAAGTTATCTATCATATGTATTTTTTATTACATCGATTACATTCTTTCACTTGGTGAATAATGGTTTTGCTTTTCAATACTTTTGGCCAAATTGGGTGTGGTGGGGGAACTATTGCCTTCCATTCTTTATTTGTTTATCCTGCGTAACTGGTGTTATCTTTGCAAATTATTTTTTGAGTATTAAAAAATTGAGTGAAAAAGTGTTTTTTTCAATTTTTGTTTGGGCTGGCTTCGTCTCTACTTTATCTATAATTACATTTAGTTTACCATATCGAGTTGCAATGGTTTCTTCCATTGGCATTGCATTTTTATCTGCTTTTGTTATGATTTCTTGTGGACTTTATGCGTTCAAAAGTCAGGTCAGAGCTTCTAGGTATTATCTTATATCATGGTCTTTTTTTCTTTTGGGTGTTCTCTTATACTCACTAAAAAGTCTGGGGTTTTTGCCTGACAATCATGTCACTCGTTGGACAATTCAAATTGGTACTGCTGTTGAAGTTATCTTATTATCCTTGGGGCTTGCTGATCGAATTAATTTTTTATCCAAAAGCCTGAGAGATAATCTAAGAGAGTTATCGTTTGCAAAGTCAAAGATAGAAGAATCTGAAAAAAGATTTAGAGAAATCTTTCAAGGTTCAGATGAGGTGATACTCTTATTGAATGAATCTTTTGAAGTTTTAAATGCCAATAGAGCTTTATCAAAACATCTAGGGTTTAAATTAAAAGATATCCTGGGAAAAAAGATAACCGAATTCCTTTATAAAGGTAAGGGGCAAAAATCCGATTTTAACGCTTTGTTCGTAAATGATAAATTGACGGATCTTAAAATGACAGGTTCACTCATTAGTTTTATGTCTGAGTTTTCTCAGAAATACATCCAAGAACCAAAAGAGATGTTGTGTAGACTTCAATACATTGATTTCGGTGAATCGCGAGAGGTTGTCGCTACACTATCTCCGCAAATAGAAGATACCATGATACAATTAATCGAATCAGAAAAAATTGAATTATCAATGAATAATTATTTGCGAAATGCAGAATTGGTTTCACAAAAAATAACCTCGCAGTTGGCCAAATACCTGAGTTCAATTGAGCAAACGGAGGTTAGATCTTGTATCAGGGAAATTATCATCAATGCAGTAGAGCATGGTAACCTAAACATTAGTTTTGAAGAAAAAACGAATGCGTTGGTGGACGGAAATTATTTGGATTTTTTGCAAAAACGCCAAGAAGATCCACGTTATAGCCAAAAAAGGGTGAAGATTGAGTATTCGTTTAACTCAGAATTTGTTGCTTATCGAGTGACAGATGAAGGTAAAGGTTTTGACCATAAAAAATATATGGAAAAATCAATTGATCAAATGAATGAAAATCATGAAGAGCATGGTAGGGGGATACTAATGACAAAATCGATATTTGATCGAATTGAATATAATGATAAAGGCAACCAAGTAAGTTTGATAAAATATCTTAATAGGTATTAGTTAATTTTTAATCCAGTCTAAAACCCACCACTCATTCCATTCTTTTGAATATAGGAGTTTGCCAGGCAAATGACTTTGGAGCAGATTTAGAAATGTATCTTTTTTGTCCGAAACAATACCAGAAAATATAAAACGTTTTGAGTTAACTTTTGCGAGTTGCCTAATATTTTGCGAAAGGACGGCAAATGTGATATTTGCAATTGCCAGATCGTATTGGGTGTTTTCCAGTTTTGGATTATCAATGCCCGATTCTTCCACAGTAAAACTTTTTTCAGAATCAAATTCATTGTCCAACCAATTTGACCATGCTGCCTTAACGGCATTCGGATCGATATCCAAAGCAAAAATTTTGTTTGTATTTAGTTTAGCAAGACCGATAGACAATATTCCCGAACCAGTTCCTATGTCGCAGGCAGATTGGAAATTAAATTTATTTTGTGCATGTAGTTCATCAAAATATTCTAATATCAGTTTGGTTGTTTCGTGGTGCCCAGTTCCAAAAGCAACACCCGGATTAATAAAAAGAGGAATTCCACTATTCGGTTTCCATAAATTTATGGTTGTGGGCTCTTTTTTTTCCCAAGTAGGAATGACCCATAATTTTCTTCCTATAGGAAAAGGTTTATAATATTCCTTATAAGCTTCTTCGTAATCTCTCGTTTCAATCAATCGTGTTTCATAATTGGAATTGTCAGGAGCATTTATTTTTAAAAAAATAATAATTTGTAATTCTTTGCTGATTTCATCTGTTTGTAAGTAGATTCTAATATTTGTATTTTCTCTAATGAGACCCTGATCTTTTTCCTTAGGTGCTTCCCCATCAAATAAAATTTCATAATACCCTGCGCATTGTAATGAGTCGAGTAGTGCGTAAAATTCGTCTGATAAATCTTTTGGTAAATTGACTTTTACTTCGCGGTATTCCAATGTTAACCTATTTCGTCAGTGTAATCCATTACCAAATACATAAGTGTTTCACCGTCAGTGGGATTGGAATATTCATGTGAAACATCTGCTTTGAAGTAGACTGAATCTTTTGGCTCTAATTCTACTACTTTTTCGCCAACGCGTAACCTTAGTTTGCCAGAAACCACAACCAAGTTTTCTATTGTACCAGTTTTGTGGGGTTCCGCAACTTCGTGTCCTCCTGGCCTCAAAATCAGTTCATAAAATTCTGTTTTGCGGTTTCCAAGGAAAGGAAAAAGGGCTCGGCTCGCAAACACCTTCGAATTGGAATAAAGAACTTTTGAGTTTTCAGCCTTTAATAGATGGATACCGTCTTGGTTTTTTTCCTTCAATAATTCAGAGAAAGGAACACTCAGACCATTCGCAATTTTCCAAAGTACGGAGATTGTGGGAACTGACTTACCTTGTTCAATCTGTGACAACATCGCACGACTCACCCCACAACGATTGGCAAGTTTATCTAAGGAAAATCCTTTTGTATGGCGTATGAGTTTTAAATTTTCTTTGACTACGTCTGTTATATAATCACCTGATTCAGCGATAGGAGAATCATTGGAATCAGATGGGAGTTCAAGTTTGGTCACCATTGGCCAATTGTTCAATATAACAGAGGCTTTGTCAAGAAACTATCGAAACTGCCTTTCTTTTTTCTCTTCGATCACGAAGACGGGGGGCAATTTTCCTAATTTAGTAACTGAGTGTAAAATTTCCTTCGCATTACCCCGAAAGTGAATTTCTTGGTTCGTTGAAATGCCTGCCACCAAATACACACGCCGATCGTTCGGAAGGATTTTCGATAAGGTTTCCATTACATGTTTGGTTCGGTAGGGAGTTTCGTAAAAACAGAGGGTCGAGCCATAACCGAGGTAAGCCTTCAAAACTCTCTCTCTTTCTTTTTCCTCTCGGGGTAAAAATCCAAGAAAGGTGAAAGGAGAGGTGGAAAACCCAGAGCTTGTGAGTGCGGCCATAAGGGCTGTCGGTCCAGGAGCGGAGCGAACTTCGACTCCCATTTCCCAGGCAAGAGGAACGAGCCACTTCCCAGGGTCTTCGAGCCCAGGGCTGCCAGAATCAGAAATGAGACAGGTGAGTTTTTTTCCAGCTAGTAAAAGTCCAATTTCTTTCAATTCTTTTGGGTTTGTGTGTTCGTTCAGTAGATCGAAGGATTTTTGAATGCCGAGTTTTTTCAGTAAGGTGGAAGTAGTTCTGAACTCTTCACCCAAAATCCAATCCGCATCTTCTAATAACTGTTTGGTTCTTGGAGGGATGTCCAGATCATTGCCAATGGAATTGGAAACCAAATACAATCGGCTCATATGTTAAAATTAAAATAAGGTTGGATATAGATGCCTTGTTTGGAACAGGCTTCTACGAATTCGGGATTTCCTTTGTCGATCGCTACACCCATTTTTTTGGCGGTACACAACATCGGAAAATCATTAAAGGAATCACCAAAGGCAAGATCAGGATACTCTCCAATCCATTTTTCAATGGCCTTAACTTTCCCTTCACCGTATGTATAAGGTTCAATGAGACTCGCAGTGTACTTCCCATCCAAACCAATTGTTTGGCGCATTCCAATGACGTTTTCTTTTTTAATGGAAAAATGAGAAGCAATGGCTGCAATCCCTGGCTCAGGAGAGGCAGTGACAATGTAGATTCGCCAATTATTTTTTTGTAAAAAATATACCAAATCGAGCATTTCTTTCTGAGGGGTCACACCGATACTTTCATCGGGTATGTTCACACGTTTCCAAACCTTTGCAGAAATCCTTTCGTAATCTTCTGGAGATAAACCTTGGAATAAAAAACAGGACCAGCGGTATCCAGCTTCGATCCCAAATTCTTTTAGATTATAACTGTATTCTTCCCAAATCAAATTTTGTTTTTCGACAAAACTAAGTTTGGTGTGGTCTCTCCAAATTTCTGAATTGCGGAAAAACTGGCTCAGATCCTTCGGAAGATTTGGCAAACCATCCAACATAATTTCTTCCATGATCTTCTCACCAAAATCATTTCGGATGAGTGTATTATCAAAATCAAAACATGCTAGGCCAGAATTACCTTCGATGATGGATTTGAGTTGGGAATGGATTTCTGGAACCCAACTCCGAAGTGGAAACACACCCACCGTTTTAGTCGGCAAATCCAACTTGGCTTGTGGCGACCCCTTCTTCGAATGGGGTTAAAAAGTTTTCAGGATTCCAGTATACATTGTGGAAACGAACTTCAAAATGCACATGTGGTCCAGTGGATTTTCCCGTATTACCAGAAAATGCGATGATTTGACCTTTGCGGACAATGTCACCTGCTTTGACCAAAAGTTCTGTGTTGTGTCCATAAACAGTGTGCATATGATTCATATCGTTATGGTAGATTTTAATGGCCAAACCATAATCACCCATCCTTCCTGAATCCACAACCACACCGTCAGCACCTGCGAGGACAATGGAGTTCTTAGGGATGGCAATGTCCACACCCGTATGGAGGGTGTTCCAACGCCGGCCGATCCTCGACGTGATCCGGCTTTTGTCATTCGGAAGTACTGGCCAAACAAATTTATCAATGGGAGATTCGACTGTATCTCGGTAGTAACCCTTCTCTTGGAGAGTGAGTATATACTCATTGGGGTAGGGGAAAAAAATATGTTTGTTCCAGAGTTTGAGTTCTGATTCATCCATATGGTTGACCGCAAGAACTTCCGCCACTTGGACTCCAAACTCTTGCGCTTTCTCTGCAATGGATTTTTTTTCAGCCTTCAAATCCACCCAGAGACCCCACTGGTCGTTATAACGTTGGAAAACAGCGTTATCGAGAAAAATTGGCCCATTCTTTTGCCTTTGGTAGGAGGCATAGGCCGAATAGGATACCACGAAGAGTATGATTGCAAAGATGAAATAGTAACTGCGTTTCCGATTCATTGATTTTCGCCTCAATTTTTGTTGTGCACTGCCAAACTCTCACGCGACCCTCTCTGGTCAAGGAAATCGAGCTCGTCGTTTGGCCACAAAATCGCCACTTTTGAGACATAATTAAATTATGCTCTAATGAGGAAAGATTATTTTTCTACAAATTTAGAATGGTTCTAAAATTTCTGGGAGCAAAGCATTCCCATTTTGGGTGAACTGGGTGGCTGTTTTCGTTTGGTTTGAGGGGGGAAAGGGAGGGATTTGTTTGCAGGAACGGAAAAGCTCGCCGCAAACAAATTCAGACCACAGATTATGATTGGTTCTGGCCTGCCACTTGCAATTGGCTTGTCCTATAAAAATGGATGGTGGCCATGATGAGAAAGAGAATCCCGATGGCATAATAAACCCAGCCCACTCCAAAGTATCCCAAAACAAGGAACCCAAAGAGGAGACGACCAACTTCCAAAAGTTTTGCCCAGGATTTACCTTCGATGAGGGCATTGATGGCGACGAGAGACAGAGTCACCCAAATGGTAACCAAAACATGAGAGATAAAACTAAATTTAGTCACAAAGAGAAGGAAACCAAAGGAAAGTAGAAGTACTCCCACAAACCAAGCGGTTGTGTAAGCACGGACTTCTGAAGAAGGATTCGGGTCATATTTTACAAACGAATTGGGATGCACTTCAGGGATGGGCAAGTAGCCAGATTTTTGGTCTCCCTTTCTTGGAAACCAACCAGGAGCCTTGAAGAAGACCAAAATTTTGTCGATGAACCGCTCTGCCTGGAAGGATTGTTTAAAAAGTTCAAAGTAATAATGTACATTTGCATAGACAGGGTTGAAACTCCGGAGTGGTTTGACTGTCCCATACACACAAGGTTCTGTCTCTTCTTGGAAAGTTCCGAAGAGCCTGTCCCAAATGATGAAGATTCCACCATGGTTTCTGTCGATGTAGATGGGGTTGATGGCATGGTGAACCCGGTGGTGTGACGGGGTAGAGAGTAAATACTCGCCTACCTTTCCAATTTTACCAACAGCTTTGGTGTGTACCCAAAATTGGTAGATTAGGTTTAGTTGTCCACTGGCAAGATACATCCAAGGGTGGAAACCAACAAGTGCCAAAGGCACATAGAAAATCCAAGAAACAACCCCTCCGAGGCCAGTCTGTCTGAGAGCCACAACCAAATTGTATTCTTCGCTATGGTGGTGGATGACGTGACCCGCCCAAAGGATGTTCACTTCGTGGGCCAAACGGTGGGACCAATAATAACAAAAATCTTGACCCACGATGCAGAGGATCCATGCCCAAGGGTTATTCAGGGCAAATTCGAACAAACGGAAATGTTCATACACATAAAAGTAGGCGAATAAGCCGATTCCTTTCTGAAAGAGCCCCCAAAGTTGGCTCAAAATTCCCGTACTCAGATCGGCAATGGAATCGTTCAAACGGTAGAGTGCCTTATTTTTTCTGTACCCGATGAAGACTTCAATTCCAATCAGAATAAAAAAGCCAGGAATGGCGTAGGTGACAAAGGGCGGAGGTGTAAAATTCTCAAACATACGGCAAAAATTTTGCCATCATTTTGACAAAATGTCAAGCAAATGTTGACCCAGATTCAGAAATTGTTCGCGGTTCAATTCTTCTGGTCTTCGTTTGGGATCCAATCCCGAAATTTCCATCGCACTGAGGAGGGCAGATTGGAATTTTAGATCTTTTGAAAATGGCGACTCACGCACACTCACTTGGATTTGTTTTCTTTTCCCCCAAAACAAAGTCCGAAGCAGAGTAGACCAAATTTCCAAATCGTTTTCGCTCTGGAATAACAACTCTGGTTTGGGGTGTGGTGTAAATTGGATGAGACTAGAATGGATTTTGGGAATGGGAAAAAAGCAGTTTTTATGAACGGTTTTTAAAATTTTTACGGATCCAAAACCAGATAAAAAAATAGAAAGTGATGAGTTTTCTTTTACCAACCTTTCCGCAAATTCTTTCTGTACCATGAAAATTCCACCGAACCATTGTTTGCATCCGATCACGAGTTGGTTTAAAATTTCAGTTGTTAAATGGTATGGTAAATTTCCAAACACAAAAACAGGCAATTGAAAAAGGATATGTAGGTTTTTTAAAGCATCACCTTCGTGAAGTTTTGCATTTGAATATTTTGGTAAAATTTCCTCTTCAGCAAGTTTTATATAGGCTCTGTCAATTTCAAAAAGATGGGTGGTTTTTTTTAGATCTAAGATTGGATACGTGATGGTTCCGAGACCAATACCAATTTCTGCAAAACAGATATCCTTGCTATCCGCAAAATCTTTTGCTTTGCCTGCTATGAATTGTACGATGTTTTGGTCGATGAGGAAGTTTTGCCCAAATTTTTTTTGGGCAGAGATTTGTTTCGAATCAAAGAACCTTTGGATCTCCGTTTTGGTGCTGTAGGGGGATTTCAATACTTTCCTCTACACTGATCATTTTCCACCCCGATGAAATCCCAAGTAGTTTTTGATAGGTTTTCCAGTCTTTCGCTTCCTTTTCTTTCCATTTTGGAAAATCCAAGATGATGTAACCCTTCCAGTGAGGGTCAAACTCTTTTGAATGTTGTTTCACTGTTTTCAAAAGTTTGGGAACAGATTTTGGGTTTCCATCAAAACGCAAAATGGAAAGTGAATTTGACAGATCGAAACCCATAAGTTTTGTATCATCCTTTAATTCTAAAGATTTATATGAACCTAACCATAATTTTAACTTCTCATCATAACCAATTAGTTTTGTTTTGGGAAATACTTTTTGGAAAGATAAAACTTCTTTTAAACAAGATTCAGATTCGATATGGATTGTTTCGATTTTTAACTTTTGGATTTCAGGGACGTAAATCTTAAAACCAGGAAAACAATAACCGTATATGTACAAATTGTTCTGATAAACATACGCACCCCCGCCATGGCGGAACTTAAACCAGTCTTTATGAGTTTTGTGGGTAAAATAACTAAAGATAAAAAAAATAAGAATTCCTATGTAAGGCAAGAAAGGGATTTTTTTTGAGATTTTGTGTTTTAATTTTTGGGAAAAAAAGAGTAGGAATGATAAAAACAATAAAATATAAATTTGGATTTTTGGTATTTCCTCCCAAACGATGTAAGCTGTTTCTAATTGAACTAGAGTTTTGAAAACAAATAGAAAAAAAGCCATCATCCAGGATGTTGGAAGCCAAAGTAAGGTAGTGAAATATTCTGATAAAAATGGCAAAAACAATCCATGTAAAAAAAATGTGAGGTAAATGAGAGGGAGTAAAACACTCGCAAGGGGAACAATTAAAAAATTGATCCAGATCCCACCGAAGGAAAATGATTTAAAAATAAAAACCATAAATGGAAACGTAGCAATACTGCATGACAATGTTAGGTGAAAGCTTTCTTTGATAAAGTTTTTTGATTTTGGGAAAAATATTTCATCCAAACAAGGTTTGATAAAAAAAATGCCAAACACAGCAGCAAATGATAATAGATACCCCACACTTAAAAAATCTGAATAAAAAAATAGAATGATAAAAGCGGATGTGATGACCAAAAGATCCATAGGAAAAACCTTTCGGAAGAAAAAATTTCCAAAGAGGGTGTAAAATCCAAAAACATAGGCTCTAAAAAAAGAAACTGGAAAATCCAAAAGGTAAAGATAAACAAGTCCGAGACTTAAGGATAAAATCATTGGGATGATTTTATAATTTGGAAATAGAAAACTAAAAACGATAAAAATGGAACCCATAAATATTCCAAGGTGTAAACCAGACGCAGCAAAAAGATGCAAAACCCCTGCCATTTGGGATTGTTTATAAAATTCTTTTGGTAAACCTTTGCTACTGCCCGTAACGAAACCCAAAACAATTTTTTGTTCCATTTTTGAAAGAGGAGATGTTTCGAGTAATTTTATGATGGTTTGGTTGAAACCGGGGTGAATGATTTTTATGCGAGGAGGTGATTCTCTTTTTCCAAATAATATGATTAGTAAAAAACCAAAAACGAATAACAAAACTTTTGTTTTTCGGATGGTTTTCATCGGAACTGGCAAAAGTAAGATTAAAAGAAAAATCACACCCAAACAAAGCAGAAAAAATTGGGAACCAGGAAGATTTGTATCTGTTTTTAAAAATACGCAAGCAATGGTGACGCCGCTTGCTAGTGCGGCCAGTGGAGAAGAGGGAATAAAATTTATATTTTTACCCACCAAACATTGGGTAAAGAAGGCTCATATTGGTTCTTCGAAATTATATGAATATTGATTAAAAGAGATTGGGGTAGATACCTAGTGCCTTTCTAATTTCATTCAGTTTGGATTCTGCAATGGCAGATGCTTTTTCTTTTCCATTTTTTAAAGAGGAATGCACAAAATCCAAATTTTTTGCGAGTTCTTCTCTTTTTTTACGGTAAGGTTCAAAATATGAAAACACAACTTCTAGTAAGGCTTTTTTTAAATCCCCGTAACCCACACCACCAGCTAAGTATTTTTGTCTTAATTGGTTTTGGGCTTCTTTGTCTAAAAATAACGAATGGATTTGGAAGATGATTGAAGTATCCGGATCTTTTGGGTCTTCAATTCCTTTGGAATCGCTGAGGATGGCCATCACCTTCTTTTTTAATTCTTTTTCTGTTCCAAAAAAATCAATGGTATTGTTGTAAGATTTTGACATTTTGGCTCCATCAATCCCAGGGATTGTGGCAGTGTTTTCATCGATGTCTGGTTCGGGGATGGTGAGGACATTTCCAAACTGAGCATTGAACCTTTCGGCAATGTCTCTCGAAAATTCTAAATGTTGTTTTTGGTCTTTGCCAACGGGAACTTTTTCGGCAGAATAAAGAAGGATGTCACTTGCCATGAGTATTGGATAGGTGAAAAGACCTGCACCTGGAACAAAACCTTTCGCAACTTTGTCTTTGAATGAGTGTGCCAATTGTAATTGTGACACCGTGATGGATTGTGATAAATACCAAGTGAGTTCGGTAACTGCGGGTACATCACTCTGTACCCAAAATGTAGTTTTTTCTGGATCCACACCAAGCGCAAGTAAATCGATTGCGCAGTCCAATGTGTACTGACTCAGGTTTTCTTTAGAAGTGAAAGTAGTCAGTGCATGTAGATTCGCAATGAATAAAAATAATTCTTCATTTGATTGGTATTCTAAAATTTTACGAATGGCTGAAAAATAATTTCCTAAATGCAATTTGCCAGAAGGTTGGAGGCCAGTGAGAACTCTCATGCCTCCTCACTTGTTTCTTCGGTGGTTTGTGATTCTTCAGAGCTACCGTTTATACCATTCGCTTCATCAAAAGATGAATAGGTGAGCCTTTCGTATTCTCTGTTGAGTTTGATAAGTTCCTGTTCGATTTTTCTATGAGCTGTGAGTTTTGATGTTGTGTTTGGATCTTTAAAAATCACAGCATAATTGTATAGATATTTTGTTAGTTGGGTGAGTACGGCTTCTACGTTCATTCCATTGATTCTTTCTTTTGCCACCACCGCTTTTTCGCCGTGTGGTATGAACCTTTGCATGATTTTGATTTCTTCGATAACTTTCTCTTTTGTGGAAACAATGGCGTCAGAGATTTTACCTTTGGTTTCAGTGGTTTTTGCCATTAAATGGTTTTCTACAATGATGTTCATTTTGTTTGCAAAATTACCAAAAAACTCAGACGACTCTTGTAAGGTTGTGAGTATGGTATTAACAATTTGATCCGTGGCACCAGCATTATAATCGGTATTATATTGTTGGAATGAATAGGAAAAACTAGGAAATTTTTTGTTAAAATTGTCAATATTTCGAACGAGGGTATTCAATTCGTCGATTTCGTTTCTGAACAAACCTGGTTGGAAAATGAGCAATTCCTGATTTTGGTTTTTGTCACCCAATCGTACATAACCTTCCAACATATTGATGTAAATTGTTTGTAGGTCACGTAACAGTAGATATACGAGTTTGTGCGGCTGCGATTTAAAGGAATTTTTTGCAGTTTGGCTTTTGGCTGCTTCTGGCATATGATGAGCCATAAAATCATCCACAACACCATTTAAAAAATCGAAACTGATTTTACCTTTATCATCGATGGAAAAATACCGACTTCGGAGATTTTGCAGTTCTTCTTTTTTATAAATTCTTGTTTTGATATCGTCCGAAATTTTCGCAATTGTGATTTCAACTTCCTTCTGGATTTCACGCGCCGCTTGGAATTTATGTTCTTGGATGGCAGGAACTCGCAGGTCAGCAACAATCTCATTCCAGGAAAACATTCTTTTTTTTGCGACGATATAGAATGCAGTGATGGCTTCAGTTAACTTTGGTCTGTTTGATTCGAGTGCGAGACCATAACTCACTCCTTCCATAACCTTATTTAGTTTTGAAGAAAGTTTTTCGTCTTGTTTTACAATTTCAGGTAAGTGGTTTAGGATGATTTCTCTTGCATCTTCACGTTGTAAAAAACGCACGTAAAACATTTGCATTTTGAGAGAACGATCTAAAAAAATATCTGCGGAAATTTTATCGAGGATGAGGGCATCTAGCGAAGCAAAGGCATTAAAAAACTTATTAAAATTATTGATGATATTATAAACTAGGGGAGTCCATATCCTCCAACCTTGTTGTTCTGCGGTTCGGAGTGCTTGGATTGTGGGAATGAGAACATCTTCCCGAACACCCCTAAAAATTTTTTCAACTGCTGGGGATACTGTGGGATTACGACCAAATAAACCAATGTCTATGGCCCCAGTGTCTTTGGCAAATTTTCCGATCGAATTTGTTGGATTTCCCCCTCCACCAAATAGTCCAGAAAAAAGTCCACCTGACTTTTGTTCGCCTGGCTTTTTTTTCGTATTGTTTTGTTTTTGTTTTGCTGAATCAACTGTTACCAAATCACCCGATCGTTTTGGTTTGGAATCGGAAGCGAGAGAAACTTGCCTTGAAACTTCGCGTCGTTGTTCCTTTTCAGGTTGGCCACGGTCTCGCGAATCTTCTTTTTTTGATTTGTTTTTATTTTCATAATCTTCATCCACTTTGCGAATGAGATCAATGCGAATGAAAACATCGTTTGACTTTAGTATGGCTTCATCAATGAGTTGTTGGTGTTCTGGCGATCTTGTTTTACGATATAAATCGGCAAATACCCTATGTGCTTCAGTACGAGAAACTGGGGTCACATTTCACTCCTTTTGGTTGAGTGGATTCTCAACAATCTGAGAGCTAGTGGGGGGTTGGAAATTAAAAAGTGCAGTGCCAAGGCCAATGTTTGTAGCGATACCTGAGAATGTAACTTCTGTGATTTCATCATCGGCTTTTTTCATTTTTAAAACTCTTGGAAGGTCATTATCAGAAACTACCAAAATGATTTCGCTATAACGTTTGTTTGGAGATGTCAACCGGAATGTCCTTCCTGAAACTGTCACCGATTCGTAACCAGAGAGTAAACCCCCAAGCCCGCCAGTTCCACCTCGTAAGTCTTGTTTTCCTGCAATCGAGGAATCTGGATTATAAAACCACAACACTCTACCATTGGACGAAAGAATCCTTCCATCGTTTAATCTTACATGGAGTTGGTAGGGATTTTTGTATGATAAAACTCCCGTGACACCACCGTTGACTGTGACTGTCGCTCGGAAACTTTCTAGTGAATTTAATTTGCCTATGACAGCGTTTAATCTGTCTCTACCATCCTCGGCCCAAAGAGAAAATCCTTGGGCGAGGAAAGTAAGAACGGTCACAATGAATGAGAAATAAATTTTCCTCAAAGTTGGATCGTTTGGTGCTTGGGGATTAACCCAACACTTTTTTGAATTCAGAAGTGAGTGCCGGAACCACTT
>JARJFC010000309.1 GCA_029310945.1 Leptospira sp. 96542 | reverse complement strand
CAAGTGACTTCAAATACAGAGCCTGCTGATACTTGAAAACCACGTCAGGCAAGGCCGGGAATCCGGCACGCATTAGCGTAGCCCCCCACTGCTGGGTCAAAGCACCGCACGTGCCAGCACATGCAGCAAGGATTCGTGGGCCAGTATCTCGCCCTCGTCATAGTGCCTGCGACCGTAAGGCGAGAACATGCAGGGCAAGGACACCTCGGTGGAGGTGCCGCAGGACGTGACGTGCGTGAAATTGACCAGTTGCCCCGTCGCCTTGTGACGCTCGAGTTCGGGATTGGTCGAACGCCCATAGCCATTGAGCGAGAAGTTCGGCGCCCGGGCGGTTTCCCCCACCACCAGCACGAACAACACCGGACGGCTGCGCGTGCCCCGCGCTTGCCAGGGTTCGTCCAGGCGCGCATCGGCGCCCACCAGCAGTCGGGGCTGGCTGGAGCGCAAGGTCGTCGGGCCCGCGGCCTCCCGCGCCGCCGCGGCCACCAGATTGCCCGGGGTGAGCAGGTACCGCACTTCCTTGTGGTTACGCGCCAGCGACGCGACGTCGGCGGACACGGTCCAAAGGCTGCCCACCCCCACCAGCAGGGCCCCCAGCACGGACGCGCCGCGCCAGGCCAGGGCCCGTGCCCAGGGCCGGGCCACCAGGCGAGGCCACCAGAGCAAGGCGGCCGGCAGCACGCCGAACAGCAGCACGTGGGCCAGCAGCCCCCAACTCAGCAGCTCACGTGCCTCGTCCCAGTTGGTGACCAGCACGCTGCGCAACATGGGGCCGTCGAAATGGATGGCGTAACGCTCCATGAACCAAGCCGCCGGGGCCGAAATCAGGAACAGCAAGGCCAGCAGGGGGCGCACGCCGCGCCCACCGGTCGGCAGGGTCAGGAGCACCAGCACGGTGAAATACATACTGGCACACGCCGCCAGCAAGGCCGCGGCAAAACCCCAGGTGGCGGGCGCGTCCCAAGTCCGCCCGGCGAGGGCCGCGCGCCAGAACGGCGTGTTGCAGGCCAATAGCAGGTACAGCACGCCCAGGCCGAGGAGGGCCTCGACCGATAAAGTGGGGCGGTACCGGCCTGTCCAGGCCCGCCAAGGCCGTTGGTTTAGTTGCTCGCGCAGTGTCATGCACCGAGCTTGCGCCCCGGACCCTTAACCCCGACTTAAGAAGCAGGCTTGCAGGCGGTCCTGAAACGCGCCGGGCGGCTGGGCCATCGCCCTGTCCCAGCCAGTCCGGGACCAGACGGCCTCCGAGCCAAAAACCGC
>JARJFC010000308.1 GCA_029310945.1 Leptospira sp. 96542 | reverse complement strand
CGCGCCATGGCCGAGGACGTGCTGCAGGAGGTGTTCGTCTCGATCTGGAACAGTTCCACCGTGGCGGCTCCGGGCCAGCATCGGACGCTGGCCTGGCTGTGCGTGGTCACGCGCCACCGGGCCATCGACCTCCTGCGCAAGCGCAAACCCGAGGAGTCGCTGCAATGGCGCGACGCGCACGGCGAGGAGCATTTGCACGACGTCGCGGCTGAAGGCGCTTCGCCCATGGACCAGTTGCTCGGGCATGAGGACGACGCGCAACTGGGGCATTGCATGGAAACCCTGGAAACCGAGCCCAGGCGCGCGCTGCTGCTCGCTTTCTACGAGGGCTTGACCCATACCGAAATCGCGATGCGCATGCGGCGGCCCCTGGGCACCATCAAGGCCTGGACTCGGCGCAGCCTGATGCGACTCAAAGGGTGCATGGAGGCGCTGGCATGAACTGGCACCGCAATCCATCGGCCATCGATCAATTGGCCGCGGCCTATGTGGCGGGCACCCTGCAAGGCCGGGCGCGTCGGCGCTTCGAAAACGTCATGCAGGGCCAGCCCGTGCTGGCGGCTGCGGTGAACGCATGGACAGACCGACTGGCGCCGTTGTATGGCAATTTGCCGCCTCAGGCGCCCGGCACCAGGCTCTGGCGCCGGATCGCGGCGGCGACGACCGCGCCCGTGGTCGTCGCGCCTTCGTGGTGGCGACGCCTGCTGGCGCCGGTACCCGCCGGGGCCTTGGCGCTGGGGCTGACCTTGGGCGCCGTGGTGCCGGGCCTGTGGCAGGCCCAGGAGGACGCCCGGCGCGACAAGCAATTGCCCGACAGTTATGTGGGCGTGCTGGGCACGGCCCAGGGGCAACCGGGACTGATCATTTCCAGCCTGCGTGGGGGGCGGGTGGTCGACATCAAGCAGCTCACCCCCGTGGCCGTGCCGCAAGGACAGACCTTGTACCTGTGGCGCATCGACAAGGTGGGCGCCGTCGCGGGCATAGGGCCGCTGCCCCAGGGAGTCTGGGCCCACCTGGAACTGGACGAGCCCGCCGAGCAGGTGTTCTTCCCCGCGCTGGAGCTGGCCGTCTCACTGGAGGCGGCAGGCACCCGGCCGCAGGCACCCACCCAACCCTTCGTGTACCGCGGTCTGTCCAGGCCACTGAAATCGCAAAAGAAGTAGACCTTCTCTATGCATTTCTGATCATTTCGAGTCTTGTCTCGTTTGTCATTTTAATCGGGGGCATGACCTGGTTCCTCGTAAAATTCAAACGTACATC
>JARJFC010000307.1 GCA_029310945.1 Leptospira sp. 96542 | reverse complement strand
TCCGGCTGCTGCTCCCGCCGCTGCCCCGGCCGCCGCTCCCGCTGCTGCCGAGCCGGCCAAGAAGTAAGCTTCAGCCGCGTCTAGCGCGGGCGCCCATGGCGCCAGAAAGCAAAAGCCACCGCAGTGATGCGGTGGCTTTTTTTTGGCAGGCGCGTGCTGACCGGGATGGCGGCTAGAAGCGGTAGGTCACGGCCGTGAGGATGAGGGTGTTGCGCTTGTCGCGCACCAGGGGGCTGTCCGCCGCATCGCCTTGCCACCAGGTCTGACCGACCATCAGCACACCCGTGGTCGTGGACGACAGCAACTGAATGAAGCTCAGCGTCAGCCGGAAATCCCGCAGCCCACCATCGGCTTCATGCGCCGCGTAGCCACTGGATGCGGACTGGGCTGGCGTGACCCCGAAGTAGGTCTGCATGTAATCCTGGTTCGCCCAGTTGGCGGACAGGCCGGCGTTCATCAGGCTGCGCTGCGCGAGTCGGGTGCCCCAACCCAGACCCAGTTCGGCCTGTGCTCCTCGATGGTCCTCGCCGGCGCCATAACGCAGGTGGGATCGCACGCTCAGGCTGCCGCCCAGCCAGTTGCCCAGTTTCTGGTGCACGAAGCCACCCAGCTCGGCTTCCCGGTCCACGTCGCCCATGCCGCGCAGCGCCGCCGAATCATCTTCCTCGCGTTCGGTCGACACGCCCAGGTGCAGGCCTAGGCGGCGGCCAGGCTCGGGAGACCAGGCGTAACCCAGGCCATTGAGGCCGTCGAAGAACCATCCGCTGGCCCAGCGGGAGCGGAAGTAGGGCAGGGCGCGCAGTCGGGTTTCATCCGCACCCATGTAGCGTGGGGTCCTGAGGACCGCGGCGCCGATCTGGCCCGTGTCCGTGGTGGTCGGGCCGTCACCACCGCCGTCACCGAACTGGGCATGGGCGGTGGGTGCGGCCGCCAGGGTCAAACCCGTCAGGATGATCGCCAGCCCGTGACGGGCTGCCCTTGCCTTGGAAGGCGGCTGCGTGTGCCTTCCTTGTTGTCGCGTGCGCATGGCCCTGCCTGTTCAATGCAAGTCGTCGACGATCACCTGCAGGATATTGCGTGCCTGCTCGGAGTTTTCCGGCGCGCCGTCGGCGTTCAGCACGGCCACCGTGCTCAAATTACCGTCGCCACGCACGGTGATGCGGTACCTTCGTGGCGTCTTGTCCAGTGGCTTGGCGCCGCCGAAAGTCCGCGCCCACCAGCCGGGTTCTTCCTCGCCGGCCTTAGGCGGCTGCACGTAGCGCA
>JARJFC010000306.1 GCA_029310945.1 Leptospira sp. 96542 | reverse complement strand
CCGCGCGCTGCCCCCCGACAACAACCAGGGGTTGCCCTGGACCCAGCCCCCCAGTTGGGTCTGCACATCGCCACGGCTGTTGTTGAGGATGGCGCCCTGGCTCTGCACGTCGAACTGGCTGTAGGTGTTGCGCGACACGCCCGCCGCGCTGGGTGTCTGGATGTTGACCAGCGGCACGCCGTTGGGCGCGCTCAAGACCGTGGGGTGTTGGCTTTGGGGCGCCGTGGGATCGGCCACGATCTGCGCCCAGGCCAGGGGATGCAAGGCCCAGCCCCCCAGCAGCAGCGCCGCCGTCGTGGTGGCGGTGGAGCCAGCCCGCTTCGCCCGGCGTTGGCCGCTCGCCCCCTGGCCTGTGGCACGTGCGTCCTCCCCCACGGCCATCAAGGCCCCCCGGGCCCGGTTGAAGATCAGCTGGTAGCACTGACGGTTCATGGCTGGAGCTCCCTCGGAATGTTCGATGTACTTGCGTTGCTTGACACTGGCCCACCAGCTCGGCGAGAGGCCGTGCGCCCGGCTGTCGCCTGGGCGCGCCCGTCCCCCTTGCGCAGGGCTTCAGGCGCTTGTTTGAATGGGTCGATCACCCCACCACTGGCGGGCGGTCTGCGGGCTCAGGCCCGCGCCATTCCAGTGGTTGAGGCGTTGTCCGCCGCGCTGCACGCCCCGGTGGTAGAGGCTGCGCGTGGGCACGCCAGCGAGGAGCCGCCGCAACTCACGCGTCAGATGCAGGGCGTCGCCACGCGGCGCCACCCAACTGATGATCCAGAAGCGGTCGCCGCTTTCCCAATCCGGGACGGGCAAGGGTTGGGAGGGTTGCTCGATGTAGCGCGCCTCGGCTTGCGCGCTGAGCCGGGCAAAGATCGCCAGGGCCGCGGGCTCGCGCTGCCCATCCGGCAGAAGCCGGGTGGCCAGCGCGTAGTGCCCCGATTGCAGCGGCGCGTACAAATGCGAACGCAGGCCTTGCAAGGAAAGATGGCCGTAGCGACCCACCTGCATCCACAACCAGACCGCCGCACCCAGCGTCTGCGCCGGGTTGGCACCAGGACGCCCCAGGCGTGGAGCTTCCCATTCGTACATTGCTCGCGCTGTCTTGGACATGCACTTCTCCCTTTGGATCGCGGCCATGGCCTGCGACGAAAGGTGAAGGAGTCGCTGCGCGGCGGAACGCTCCCGCCGCGGCGGACACCCGGGACCTGACGGTCGGAAACGGATGCCCGGCAGCCCCGCTGTCGTATCAGCCCGCTGTGTCGCGCTGGGTTAGACCGGTGGCTTTGC
>JARJFC010000305.1 GCA_029310945.1 Leptospira sp. 96542 | reverse complement strand
GCGCTCTTCCGCTCTCTTGGCCATGGCCT
This sequence comes from Leptospira sp. 96542, assembly GCA_029310945.1. Lineage (GTDB taxonomy): Bacteria > Spirochaetota > Leptospiria > Leptospirales > Leptospiraceae > Leptospira_A. The sequence continues at coordinate 1,247 of JARJFC010000305.1, read as the reverse complement.
GGCGGACGATGTCATCCATGGCGCCGTGCGTTCTGCGCGGTGTTCTGCACCGCACCCGCGGCGTCCAGCAGCCAGCCGCCGACGGCGCGGGGCATGTCCATCACATGACCACTGGGCCAGCGCCCGCCGGCGAACCCCACATGGCCTCCATGGCGGGGTTGCCAGAGCGTCACGAAACGCCCCGCCTCCTGTGCCCGCGGCAAGCTGCGCGCGGGCACAAAGGGGTCATTGCGCGCATTGAGCGCCAGCGCGGGGATGCGGATGGACGGCAGATGCGGCTTGGCCGAGGCCCGGCGCCAGTAGTCGTCGACATTGCGAAAGCCGTGCAACGGCGCGGTGAACACATCGTCGAATTCGTACAGGGTGCGAGCGCGGCGCAGGGCCTCGCGGTCGAACAGACCGGGATGCTGGTGCATCAAGGCACTGAAGAATGTGACGATCAACGAAGAGTTCTTCAATGGTCATTTCCCCAGCCGTCCCGTGATGCCCGGCGTGCTGCAGATCGAAGCGCTGGCGCAGGCCGCAGCTTTGCTGTCCTTTGTTTCTAACAACGTCGAGCAGGACGGCAAGAACATTTATTACTTCGCTGGCATCGACGGGGCGCGTTTCAAGCGTCCGGTGGAGCCCGGTGACCAATTGGTGCTGGAAGTCGAGCTGGAACGGGCCAAGGCCGGCATCTACAAATTCAAGGCCTGGGCCAGCGTGGGGGGCGAGCGCGTCGTCGAGGCTGAGATCATGTGCACCATGCGCCGTGTCGAGTAAGACCACCAGGGCAGTCAATCGGGAAAGCAGGGCGACATGAGCCGTATCCATCCGACCGCCATCATCGATCCGAAAGCCGAGCTGGACCCCACGGTCGAAGTGGGACCTTACGCGATCGTCGGGCCGCACGTGAAGATCGGCGCGGGCACCCGAGTCGGCCCTCACTGCGTGGTCGAAGGTCACACCACGATCGGGCGTGACAACCAGTTCTTCCAGTTCAGTTCCATTGGCGCCGTGCCACAGGACAAGAAGTACGCGGGCGAGCCCACCGAGTTGCGCATTGGCGATCGCAACGTGATCCGGGAGTTTTGTACTTTCAACACGGGTACCGCGCAGGATGCCGGCGTGACCCAGATTGGCAGCGACAACTGGATCATGGCCTATGTCCATGTCGCCCATGATTGCCTCATTGGCGACCACACCACCATCGCCAACAACGCGACCTTCGCGGGGCATGTGCAGGTGGGCGACTGGGTGACCGTCGG
>JARJFC010000304.1 GCA_029310945.1 Leptospira sp. 96542 | reverse complement strand
GTACTGCTCGGCCACCATCATGCTGGCCAAGACGGCGGAGGTCACGACCAGCTTCGAGCTGAAAGAAGCCGCATGATCGATTTCAAGGGCCGGGTGGCCATCGTGACCGGCGCGGGCGGTGGCCTGGGGCGTGAACATGCGCTGGCCTTGGCCCGGCGCGGCGCGAAAGTGCTGGTGAATGACCTGGGCGGCGCGCGCGACGGCAGCGGCGCCTCGGTCAGCGCGGCGCAGGCCGTGGTGGACGAGATCCGCGCGGCGGGGGGTGAGGCCCTGGCCAATGCCGCCTCCGTGACCGATGTCGACGCCGTGCAGGCCATGGTGCGACAGGCGGTGGAGGCCTGGGGGCGCGTGGACATCCTGGTGAACAACGCGGGCATCCTGCGCGACAAGACCTTCGCCAAGATGGACCTGGCGGATTTCCGCCTGGTGCTGGACGTGCACCTCATGGGCGCGGTGCACTGCACCCAGGCTGTCTGGCCCTTCATGGCCGCTCAGAACTATGGCCGCATCGTGATGACGACCTCGTCCAGCGGCCTGTACGGCAACTTTGGCCAGAGCAATTACGGCGCGGCCAAGATGGCCCTGGTGGGCCTGATGCAGACGCTGGCGCTGGAAGGCGCGAAAAACGACATCCGCGTCAACTGCCTGGCGCCCACGGCGGCCACGCGCATGACCGAGGGCCTGATGCCCGACGTGGTGCTGCGAGCGCTCAAACCCGAGGCCGTGGTGCCCGCCATGCTGCTGTTGGCCAGCGCCGATGCGCCCACCCGCGCCATCCTGTGCGCGGGCGCGGGCAGCGTGGAGGCCGCGTACATCACGCTGACCAAGGGCGCCTGGATCGGCCTGGGCGACGACGCCGACGAACGCCTGCGCGAGCAACTGGAGAAAGTCACCGACCGCACGCGTGACAGCGTGCCCGAAAGCGGCGCCGCGCAAGGTTCGCTGGAAGTCAAGCGCGCGATGCTGAACTTCTGGCGGACCTGAGGGCTCGGGGCTCAGTGCCCGCGTCCGTCCCGGTAGCGGCCGCTGGTCTTGCGTGACAGTGGCGAAGCCGCGCCCAGGCGCGCCAGGGTCAGGCCCGCATGGGCCTGCGTGATGGCCAGGCCCAGGGCATCCGCGGCGTCCGGCCCCGGCAGGCCGGGCAGCTTCCGGTTGGCTTGATGGAATACAAACAGATCAATCTGATCCATGCTCTGGCCAGTTTTGGCGAGTAACGTATTCAGCGCATTGGGTACGGAGGTCAGTGAAAACGCCATGACTTCGGCGCCATCCATGT
>JARJFC010000303.1 GCA_029310945.1 Leptospira sp. 96542 | reverse complement strand
AAGCGAATTGGAACCAAAGGGTTTTGTCTTATGATGTTTCCTCAACTTATGACAGAAAACCGAGATTTAGTTCTCGAGTCTGGAGACAGATTATTTTTATTTTCTGATGGAATGTTTGAAGTTCCCACGCACAGGCGCAGGGCATTGCGTGTGGCCTGGGGCAGGGCGACACGGCCGAAACTCGTCGTGACAGCCAGCAGTTCGAATTCCCGCCGCGCGTGGGCAAAGGCCAGGGCCAAGGCGTCGTCAAGGCCAGGATCGATGTCGAGAATGAGCTTGTGCGGCATGTGCCTATTTTGCGCCATGCCGTCGGCCTCGGGGCCCGATTTGCCCTCGGAGGGCTCAGGCGGCGAGCAATTGGCGGATCTGCGCCGCGACCTCGGCGCCGGCACGGTCCGGCGAGGTCGGTAACCGCAGCCAGCCCAGGGCGCCGGGCTGGACCGCCGCCGGCATGCGGGCCTCGGCGGTGGACGGGGACGCCAGCGCCAGGACCCGGCAGCCGGCAATGCGTCGCCGCGCGTGGCGGATCAGGGTGTGGCCGCCTTCCTCGGGCAGGTCCAGGTCGGCCACCAGCAGGTCCACCAAGCCCCCATCGATGGCCACCAGGCCGGTCTCCAGCGTTTGCGCGCCGCGCACGGAACCGACCTCGGCCATCGCAGCCAGCGCCTGCACGAGTTGCTGCTTCAGGGCGGGGTCATGCGCCACCACCAGCGCGCTCAAGGGTTTGGATGCACCGGTCAGCCCGGATGCGGCAGGCGCCGATTCGGGTTGGGGCGGCAGGGAGGTGGCGTGGCTGGAATTGTCCATGGCGGCAGGGCGATGGTGAGCGGGCGGTGCGGCATTGTGGAGGGCGGGGCACTGCCCAGGGGCTGCTGTCTTGCAACACGATGTAAGGTGTGCAATCGGGCGCAAGACGGCCCGCCTGCGCCTGCACACTGTGCTTTGGATGCGAGGTGCGGTGCCGTTCGCTCAGCGTTCCTGGGGCCGTGTCCGAGCGCCGAGCACGCGCCGTACATCCAGGGCCTGGGCCAGTTTGCGCGGCACGGGCAGGGGCTCGGCGTGCAATTGCGAGGCCAGCAGTTCCGCGCACAGCGCGGCAAAGCTCAAGCCACGTGATCCCAGGGCGGTGAGGACGGCGATGCTCCCGGGTCTGGCAACAGACAGAGCAGCAGCAAGGCCAGGGCCAGCACGGCCCCGCGCTTGCCCCGCACCGCGTGGCGCGCGAGGCAGGCCAGCACCACGCCCCATGACAGCGACAGATAAAGAGAAACCGCCAG
>JARJFC010000302.1 GCA_029310945.1 Leptospira sp. 96542 | reverse complement strand
TGAACCAGAAGAAAGCCTGGTTCGTTTTCATTATTATCGAACCGCACCAGATTGAAACTAAAATCTCACGGCTGGTTCTTGGAAATTTTGCATTTTTTGCAAAATTGGTACAATAAGATCATTTTCCCACCACTTCCCCAGCAAGGCCGTGCTGGTCCAGACCGTCGTTGCGCAGTACCGCCAGGACGTCCAGGCCAGCCTCGCGATGCTGGAAGACCGCTTTGACGACCCCTTGTCCGAACTCAACGCCTACGCGGACTACTGGGCCGGCTGCATCCGCAGCGGTGAACATCCGTTCTGCATCTGCGCCATGCTGGCCACCGAGATGCCGACCATTCCGGCCGAAGTCGCCACCGAGGTCCGGGCCCATTTCCACGACCTGAGCACCTGGCTGAGCGGCGTGCTGCAACGCGGCGCGGCACGCGGCCAGTTCCACCTGCTCAACAGCCCGGCCGTCTCCGCGCTGGCCTTCATCGCAACGGTGCACGGCGCCATGCTGGTCGCCCGCGCCCTGGACGACCCGCAGTCCTTCACGGCCATCGTGCAACCGGCCATCCTCAAGCTCACCCAAGCCGCCTGAAACCAGGCACTGTCCCCAGCGGCACAGGCCGCTTTTCTTTCACCTCCATAGACTACCTACTAGTAGATTCAAATCCAACGAGAACCACCATGCCACATCCTCTCTCCACCCTGGGCATCGCCCACACGCTGATCAGCCTCGCTCCCGTCGCCGCAGGCCTCTATGGCTTCGTCCGCTTCCATCGCATCGACCCCGCTGCCCGGTCTGGCCAGGTCTATCTGGCCAGCCTGGTGCTGGCCGTGTTCACCTCCTTTGGTTTGTCCAGCACGGGTGGCATCAACCCCGGCCATGTGCTGGGCGTGCTGGCGCTGCTGGCCGCCTTTGGCGGGGCCTGGCTGGTACCGCGCTTGCGCTTTTTCGGTCGACTGATCCCCTACCTGCAGGCTTTCGGCCTGTCCTTCAGCTTCTTCCTGTTGATGGTGCCCGGCATCAACGAGACGCTGAGCCGCCTGCCGGTGGCGCATCCCCTGGCGACTGGCCCGGAAGACCCCGTGGTCAAGACCGCGCTGCTGGCTTGGCTGCTGATCTTCGTCGTCGGCTTCGTGCTGCAGAGCCTCGCGCTCCGGGCCAACCGTCACGCCCACAGCCTCGCTGAACCCACCTGAACACGGCGGCCCTGGACCGCGTCCAGGGGTCAAGCAGACGGGCCTCCGACCCAGGCGGCCCGGTTCTGCGAAAATAGCGCCCCTATGTTCACC
>JARJFC010000301.1 GCA_029310945.1 Leptospira sp. 96542 | reverse complement strand
CTGCGGCTTCATGCCCGTCTGAAGCGCCATCCCCGAAATCGCGCGCTGGGGGCAGGCCCGGTGCGGCGCGTGCTTGGTATCTCACTTCGATTTCGGTTACCCATATCGGACGGTAAGTGCACCGTTATACATGCGGGATTCCACGGCTTTCTATCTCGCTGGAAACGCATAGCGTGCGGCATGTGTCTTACAAACGTTAGGCGTTTTTGAGATTGGCGTCGTTAAATCAAGGAGACAGTATGTTGAAGATTCCGAAGAAAGTCGTGGACCGCATTGCGGGAGATTTGAAAACCTATCAAATCATTGCTGCCTCTCATAAAGCAAAGGACGTTTCAGAGGCCGATACGGTCACCCTTATCAAGGACATACTTGCCTACTGTTTTGGATTTGACAAGTATTCGGAACTCACGAGCGAACAGCAGATTCGCGGCACATTTTGCGATCTTGCCGTGAAGATCGACGGAAAAATCAAATACTTGATTGAGGTTAAAGCGGCAGGAGTAAGCCTCAATGATTCACATCTGCGCCAAGCCGTGAATTACGGCGCGAATCACGGTATTGAATGGGTAGTCCTTACCAATGCCACCGAGTGGCACCTCCATCGAATCAAATTTGGTCAGCCCATTGACCATGAAGAGGTTTCCTCATTTAACCTGCTTGAGGTTAGCGCTAAAAACGAAGAAGACCTAAAGAAGATGTTTCTTCTTTGTCGCGAAGGAATCGGCGCAGACGCAATGGGCGCATACCACCAGCACACCCAAATCGTGAACCGCTTCACCATTGCCCAGGTCCTTCTCACAGAACCTATTGTTTCTACCATTCGCAAAGAGATTCGTAAGCTCTTTCCTGAAATCAAGATCGACCAAGAGCAGATTTCCGACTTCCTCAACAACGAAGTCTTAAAGCGTGAGGTCATTGAGGGAGAGAAAGCAAAAGAGACTCAGCAGAAGATTAAGAGAATCCTTGCAAAACAGGCGAGGCTGACCGAGAAAAAACCCGAGAAGTCTGATCAGACTACAGCTACAGAAGAGAACATGGAAATGCCTAGCCATTCACTGTAGGTTCGACACCACCGCCGAGCCGGGGCCACTGCCAGCGCGCGATTTCGGGGATGGCGCTTGGGACGGGTCTGAGCCCGCAGCGCGCCGAGCGTCGGCGTGCATCGTTGACTGACTTGCGGCATCTGTCTGAGCGCAGCGCCGCAGGCGCGTTTTGGAATTGGGGATTATTTTTGGTTCGTTGGGCGATGGATTGAAAAATGGCTCCAAATACGAGTGCACCCGA
>JARJFC010000300.1 GCA_029310945.1 Leptospira sp. 96542 | reverse complement strand
CGCGGAGGGCCGGGGGCGGGGCGGGCGGGGCCTCGCCGCCGGCTGGGTGGCCGTGGTCGCCCAGTCGCCCCAGGCGGCGATGCGCAGTCATTCTTTTCGGGCTCACTCTTTTTCTTGTGGGGCATTCGCATGCCAATCCGTTAAAGGATCATTGGGAGCAGAAACTTCAAGTCGTAAAGGAACGAGTTGAGCAAGCAAAAACTATTGATCAGAAGCAGGATGCACTTGTATCTCAAGCGAGCATTTTGAATGGTTTGGGGCGGGGAGAGGAAGCTCTCGAGCTAATCGAGACCGCAATCGCGTTGGATGAACGACGCGCAGTTCCAAAAACCAATAAAGCAAAAATTCTTTTTTCTCTTGGACGTTGTGATGAGGCAATGGCTATTTTGCTTCAAAACATAAGAGATACTTTTAGATTGACAGATGAATTGAAGAAAAACCCTGTTCCCGGTGCTCCTCCCAACATTTACATTGCATTGGGAAAAGAGGATTTCATTACGGCTACATATTGCTTCTTTTTGAAAGGAAGCATGGATTCAGCAGTGCAAAGCTTGGGGTACTTTCACGACTATGCGGATCCAGATGTTCTCGGTTATCGCTTGGCGTGGTACATCATTCTTCGTAAGAGTGGCGCTCAATCTCAGGAACAGTTTGATAAGTGGTTAGAAATTTACTCCAGAAAAATTCCACCTACATTTCGAGGAAAAATTATCGAAATGTTAAATGGAGGTGATCAATCTGAATATGTGCTGAGGTTCATAGAAGAAAATAAAGAAATGGCCTCGTTTGAGCGGCAGGAAGCCATGTCGGAAGTGCTGTTTTTTTCTGCAATGAGAAATGGTAGAAATTTAGCCGATAAAGAAGAGTTGAAAAAGCTGAATGAACTTTCCCCTTTTGGTTCAGCAGAGTGGTTTTTGGGTAAGCAGATATTTTCTGAGGAATGAAGTGAGTTTTGTGTGGCCGTGATTGGTTTTTGAAGGGACTTATTTCGTTTAAAAATTGATGACGACTAGATCGAAATAGTTTCACGAGCCGTTTTCGCAGACAAATTTAAGAACGAACCAGACCGATTCGACAACTGCGGCATGCCAAAAACGCTTCATGCAAAACAGGTCCGAGTGTTGACCGACATCCCGAACATCGGCAAGTCGATGGCGGAAGATTTACGTGGCCTGGGTATCGCGACTCCCGAGCGGGTGCGAACGATGGACCCCCTGGCAGCCTACGAGCAATTGCGCGACCCCATGGGCAAGCGTCACGACCCCTGCGTGCTGGACACCTTCC
>JARJFC010000002.1 GCA_029310945.1 Leptospira sp. 96542 | reverse complement strand
ATAACTCCATTTGTCGTAAATTTATTTACAACTCTTTAAAAAAAAGCTTAGGACAAAAAAAAATTGCTTACCATACAAAATTTTCGTCCAATAAGGAACCAATTCATTAGGAATTCGTGTCGGAAAGTTGGTGATGCATAAAATATCAAGACAGGTTTTGATTTTTGTTTTTTTTCTCTTTCCCCTTGTCAATCAATGCAAATTGAACCTAAACAATCCGAGTGACCCCACCTCCAAAGCATTTTTTGAAACATTTTTATGGCGTTTGTATTTAGATTCGTTCTGTGATCCTAATGTACGTGGGAACTTTATTTTAGGATCAGGGAACGCACTGATACTTCCTATGAGCATCAAAGTGTTGCGGAGTGGAAACACAGTAGTTTCACTTGTTTCTGGCGAACCAATTGTTTGGAATGGTAATTCACTAGGAACCAACAATAACCATACCAATTCCGTACTCAACGGAGTGGTGATTGTCATTGATAAAAGTTTCTCAAAAATCCTTTGGCTCGATTACATAGGAGAAATGTCTTACGGAGTGGATGACTGGCCACAACCCGAAACCATCTCTATAGCAGAATATTCGAATGGAGATATTGGTATTTTTTCACTTGTGAATGGCTCTGGCCGATCGAACACTCTTAACAATAAATCAGTAACAAATGCTTTTTTTGCAGCACGTTATAAACAGAGTGATGGCTCAGTCCTTTGGCAAGGGTATCTGAACAAAGACAATACACGTTTTAGATTCAATAACTATGGTATGACGATCAATGATTTTGATCAAATGATTATAACTTACAATACGCTAACTGAAAACACAACACCAACCCAAGATGCAATTGGTCTTTCGTATTTTGCATTGCCAGCACCTAACATTACTACTAACGCAACCTTTGCCAGCCAATCTGAAATTGGAATCGCGGTTATCAACCCTGATGGTTCTGGATCCAAACAAAGTTTTTTGCCGAACCCAGGTTTAACAACAGAACCTCTATTTGTAAAAAGTGCTGGTGATAAAATACTACTTGCGGGCAACACAACAAATAATTTTCCTTCTTTCTCCGGCCACCCATTACCTGACGAATCAAGGGTATTCTATGGTGTAGCAAATTCATCTTTGAGTTTCGAAACGACTGGTTATTATGGAACCAACGAAAGTACGCAAGAAACAAAATTACAAAATTTGCATTTTGCCGCAAATCAATTGTTTTTTGTCGGAAGATCCTTTGCGAATCAAAGCCTATCATCAACCATCCATCCTTTCCAAGGTACGAGTGGACGGAGAAATTATATTTTTATCAAACCAGATTTGTATTCCGCCAATGCCCTATGGATCCAATATTTGGGCAGTAGTTCTTATAATGTTCCAGAAATTTTGCCTGGTGGACTAGTTTACAATAGTTTAAAAAATCAAATGATAGGAAACTTACTTGCTGTGGACAATGGTAATGGTTTCACAGGAATTCCTGATGGTATTTCCTCTGGGAGCATCCAATACCCACTCGGGCAAACACGTTTGAAATTTGATCCTAGCTCGGGACAATTTCTTACCATCCAATACTATAATGGTACAAACGACTTGAGTGGCAATGACGGTGGGTTTGTTGCGAGCCAAGTAGAAGCGTGTTCTGGCAGGATGGTCACTCTCAGATCTCTTTTTGCTACCGTTGCAACTGTCAGTAGCAATCGCAGGCTGGAAATAACAACCCGCCCTGCAAGCGAAGAACCGTAGTCTAAGCCGTTCCCAACGTTTTTTCGAAATTTTTTTGAAAGTGCAGAATTTTTTGCCAGATTTTTCATAAATCTTGTCACAAACTCCAATTTGGATTGTCCCAAAGGGCAACATTGGAGAAAATTATGAAATTACTATCAACCATCCTCACAACATTTGTGGCCGTCGAACACGTGTTCATCCTCATTTTAGAGATGTTTTTATGGAAAACCGAATTTGGAATGAAAACCTTCCAACTCACACCAGAAACCGCTGAGATCACAGCAAAACTTGCAAAAAACCAAGGTCTTTACAATGGGTTTTTGGCCGCAGGTTTATTTTGGGCTTTATTTTTTATCAAAAATGAAACGCAAAAATTCCAAACCATTTTGTTCTTTCTTGTGTGCATTGTCATAGCCGGAATTTATGGATCAGCGACCGCCAAGTTTTCGATCCTTTTTTCACAGGGTCTGCCTGCATTCATAGCCTTAGTATTACATTTGATAGTTGCAAAACAAAAATGATAGATGACCCGAACCTTACACTTTTAAATGATTGTTTGGCGGGAAAACCAAAAGCTTTGGAAGATTTAATTAAAATCTTCCAACCAAAGGTATTTGCGCTTTCATTAAAATTCTTATGGGATCCAGACGAAGCAGAAGATGCCACCCAAGAAATTTTAATTAAAATCATCACCCATTTGGCTGGGTTTCGAAAGGAATCCAAACTTTCCACTTGGGTGTACAGAGTGGCCACAAACCACCTAATCAATATTAAAAAAAGTAAATCCGAATCCAGAACCATTCGTTTTCATACTGTCGAACGAGAATTAAAAAAATCAAATGCCACACCCGAATCAGAACCAGAAAATCTACCATACCTAGTGCACAATATACAAGGCGCCTGTACACATGCGATGTTACTTTGTCTCACACGCCCTTACCGAATTGCTTATTTGTTAGGTGAAGTGTTCCAAGTTACAAATGAAGAAGGGTCTTGGATTTTGGAAATCTCGAACGAATTGTACAGAAAAAGACTTTCAAGAGCCCGGAAACAAATGGATGAATTTTTGGGCAAACAATGTGGACTCACAAATGCCAACAATCCTTGTTCCTGCAAAAATAGAATACAATATGTCTCAAAAAGAGGCAGAATCAACCAGTATTTAGAACTCTCTGAATCGTTACGAAATTCGGGTGCGCATAAAAAACTACAACCAATGATGCCAGAAGTGCGAACCATACGGAAGGCTGCAGAAGTTTTTCGCAATGGGCCTGAATTCAGACCCCGAAACCAAAATCTGGAAATGATACAAAACCTAATCAAAAATAAAAATTCGAAAATTTTCAATTAACAACCCAGCAATCTTTTATAATTAGAGAATTTTTATATGCGACTACAGGTATATGTCCTAAATTCCATCTCATCATTTTAAATTTTTGGAAATTTTTTCTTTCGATCTATAAATTTGAATAAAATTTTATAATTTTTTTCGTTGCTTTCTATTTTATATAATCGAATCCTTCCTCACTATGTTTTCTAGAGAAAAAATTGGAATTTGGATAGAATCACCAAAAGTAACTGGTTTTGTGATTGGTGTCATTATTTTGAATGCGATCACCCTTGGTCTCGATACCATCCCAGCGGTCACAAGTCAATTTGGTCATACCTTGGAAGTTATCGATCAAATCATCCTCGGTATCTTTATTGTTGAAATTTTGCTTAAATTGTATGCATTTCATTTTAAGTTTTTTTCAACTGGTTGGAATGTTTTTGATATTTTGATTGTAGGTATTGCCCTCGTTCCTAATGCAGGAACTCTATCCATTTTACGAGTTCTTCGTATATTCAGAGTTTTGCGGCTCATATCAACCCTACCATCCTTACGTAAAATTGTCAGTGCACTCCTTCTGTCTTTACCAGGTATCGCCTCCATTGCCTTACTTGCGGGAATCATATTCTATATAGGTTCGGTCATGACTACAAAAGTGTTTGGCGAAACGTTCCCAGAATGGTTCGGAAGTATACCTGCATCGATGTACACTTTATTCCAAGTAATGACTTTGGAAAGTTGGTCAATGGGAATTGTTCGTCCAGTCATGGAAAAATTTCCTCATGCCTATTTATTCTTTATACCATACATTGTGATTTCCACGTTCACAACTCTCAATTTGTTCATTGCCGTCATTGTCAATAGCATCCAATCGCTTGACCAAGAACAAAAAAAAGAAGAAGGAATTGTTATCGTCACGTTAGACACATTGTATGAAGAAATCAAATCACTCCAGGCAAGTGTAAAAAATTTAGAAGCTTCAAAAGCAAAAAAATAAGACTCATTTTGAGGTTTAGTTTTCCTTTAGTCATTCTGTGTTTGGTTTTGTTACCATTGAAAGGCGACACAATCCAAACACGGATTCTACCACCAAACGGATACAATAGGGTGAAAACTGAAGTCAATTCTTTTGCCGAATATTTAAAAAGTTTTCCTCTCAAACCAGAAGGATCTCCTGTTTTACTTTTTAACGGTAATACGAAACAAAATCAAGTCCACGAAGCCGTTTTTCAATTTCCACTTCTCAATCGTGACCTCATTCAATGTGCCGATGCCATCATCAAACTGCGGGCAGAATATTTTTTCCAAAAAAAAGAATATAGTAAAATCAAATTCAAAATCACAAACGGGATGGAAGTTCCGTTTTCCAAATTTGCCGAGGGTTACAGAATATCCGTAAACGGAAATCAAACAAAATGGATATTAAAAAACATTAACAAAGGATATACGAGAAAAAATTTCGATGATTATTTAGTTTTTATTTACGCCTATGCTGGCACATCTTCATTTCAGAAAGAATTATCGAAACGAGAAATTTCAAAAATCCAAATTGGAGACGTGTTCATTGAAGCGGGGTTTCCTGGTCATGCCGTACTCGTTGTCGATTTGGTAGAAAACAAATTTGGCGAAAAATTGATGCTTATAGCCCAAAGTTATATGCCAAGCCAAGAAATGCATATACTCAAGAACGATTCCCCCCATTCGCCCTGGTTCGAAATTCCAAAAGGCGAATTCCAATCGCCAGAATGGACATTTCCCAAAGGGAGTTTGCGAAAGTTTTTAGATTAAAATTTTGTCTAGAGGTTTTGATTCAAATTGACTGGATGTGGTAACTAGAAAAAAAATATAACTCTTGGAACTTTCACAAATATTAGGTGGTCTGATGATCGCAGTGGTTCAGAATTCAGTATTTTGTTAAAATTTCGATAAAGGATTGGAAATGAATGTAATTCGCCGAATCGCTGTTTATTGCGGTTCTTCCTCTGGGAACAATCCAGAATTTTCTAACATTGCCTATCAGGTTGGCAAAACACTCACCGAAAACCAAATTGGGGTTGTTTATGGCGGGGCTCAAATAGGACTTATGGGGCAAGTTGCCAGTGGTGCCCTGGCTTCTGGGGGATCTGTCATTGGTGTATTGCCAAAATTTTTGAAAACGAAAGAAATTGAGCATCCGAATCTCACCGAACTTTTGTATGTCGATACTATGCAAGAACGAAAACTTAAAATGTTTGAACTTGCCGATGCCTTCGTCGCACTCCCAGGAGGGTTTGGAACCATGGAGGAATTTTTTGAAATTCTTACCTGGAGCCAACTTGGCCTCCACAATAAACCCATAGGGCTTTTAAATTTATATTCATTTTACGATCCGCTGATTCTCCAATTCCAAACAATGTTTCAATCTGGATTTTTGAAACAAACTCACCGAGATTTATTGATTTGTGAAGATTCATTCCCAAACCTACTCCAACAAATTCAAAATTATTTCCCACCGAACAAAGATAAATGGTTGTCCGAGAGTGGAATTTAACAGAAAGAGATAGATGATGAAGTTTTTTATCTGGAACATTTTTTTCATTCTTTGTTTCAACGTTTACGGAATCTCTGCGAATCCCAATTTGAATAGAAATCCCACAAACCAACCGGCCATTATTTTATATGAAAGAGGAGCTCCCTACCACCCTCATCTAAGCCCAGAAACAAATCGCCTTTTGAGTACACCGATCACCCAAGAAGAAAAATTTGAATTCGAGAATCGCATCAAGGACAATACTTCCTACCCTTATATTGAAACCAACATCAGTCTAAACGATAATTCGTTTTCCTTTAAGGCGTTTTTATCCGACGGCAGAGATTATTCGTATTCAAAACGTGGCGAACAGCTTCGTTACTCAGAATGCAGAGGCGAAATTTGTGTCATCCTCACTCAAAAAAATATTCTGGCTATTGGGAACTCCTCGATTGGCTGGGCAAATATTGGGCTACACAATGAGTTGCATTACAAAGTAAAGTTAGGTGTCCGTGCAGGATTTGTGGTTTCGGAAAGAAATATTTACTTTTATAATTTGTATTCAAATATTTGGGAAAAAATTGGACTGGAACAAGAAGTTGTCCATGCAGTCGCAAACAAAAATGATTTGGCCACTATCATCACTTCTCGGCGGATCATTGCCATAAACTTAAGCAACGGGGCGATGACAGAACAGACGCTCACCGTAAGAAATGTAAACCGTTTTGAAATCAAAGAAAATTTTATCAATTTTTTTACAGGAGCAGAAATTTATATTTACGAAGCAAACTCAGAAATGTTCACCCAAAAGGATATCCTGAATTAGGTATGTTAGAGCCGAGAAGAGAAATTACAGATCTAACATTGAAGTTGGAAAAAGAATTTCGACAAAACCCCAAAACATTTCGAGAAAATTTTCATTTGAATTCGTTAGGCGAATCTCTACCGATGGATTTATATCAATTTTGGAAAATTAGACTTGCATTTGAACCGACAAAATCCAACCAAACAACAATTAAAAGTTACTTTGTTTTGTTTTCCGCATGTTTATTCGCGGGCATACTGATAAAACTCCCGTATATCCTGCCGAACCTAAGCAAAGATATTTATTATACTAAATTTTTTCCCTTTCCAATATTAATAGGTTTTTTATTTTATTGCATTTACCTATTCAAAACACCTGTCGATAAAATTTACAAAATATTAGTGTTTTTTATCTTTTCATTTCTATTTGTATGTTTTTTACCTGATTGGCATAACAAAAATTTATACAGTGGTATCAAACTATCCGACACAAATTTTTTAACAGTCATTCATATCCCAATTTTTATACTTACCATTTTAGGATTAGCTTATCCGAATCAAAAACAGAACCAAACAAACCCAAGACAAATTAACTACATACATTTCATTGCTGAAGTCATTGTGTTCACGGCAATCATTTTGCTCGCAGGCATACTTCTCACCTTCATAACATTTGCCTTATTCAAAACGATTGGCATAAACATTGAGAAATTCTATATGGACTGGATGGTGGTTTGGGGTTTGGTATCAAGTCCGATCGTTGCGGCACATTTTGTTCACAATCATACTCTGGAAAAATTCAATATTTCTCAATTAGTGTCTAAAATATTCTCTCCTATTGTTTTTTTCACATTACTTGGATATCTATATTTTACAGTACTTAACTTAGATCATTTGTTTTCTGATCGTCAAACTTTATTAACTTTTAACTTTATGTTAGCTGCACTATTTGCCATCATAACATTTCAGTTTTCATGTTTAGACAAAAACCAATTTTTTATGAGTTTTTTCCTAATTGGACTTTTGTTATTAGGAATGACTATAAATACATTAGGTTTGTTTGCAATTTACAAACGATTATCCGAATTTGGAATGACTCCCAATCGTATTTCGGTGATAGGAAGTAATCTTTGTTTTTTTATTTCCTTACTTTTTTTAACTTACTATCTCATCCAAACACTTAGAAAAAAATATGACCTAGAAGTTTCACTCCACCGATTTGCCAAAAGTTTAATCATCTTTCCGATCTGGACGGCTTTGGTCGCATTTATATTTCCAATAATTTTTCAGTTTAAATAACAAAGTAGATCCAACGGTATTCAGTGTTTTCAATCTTTTGATTGCTTCGGTAAATTTATATATCCCGGTTCTATATTTTAAACTTTAAAAGATTGCGTATGGGTATGCCATCGATTGGATAGCATTATGAATGAATCCATCGTCTATTCGATCTCCGTACAAAATTTTAAAAAAGGCTTAAATAACCTAGTTCACATTTTAGACAAAGCAGCAAAACATGCTGAAGCAAAAAAATACACAATCGAAGTGCTTCTCAACTCTCGCCTCTACCCAGATCAATTTCATTTGATCAAACAAATACAAATTGTTTGTGACACCGCCAAACTTTGTGTAGCTCGGATAACAGGAAAAGATGCACCAAAACACGAAGATTCAGAAACTACCTTGGGCGAACTGAATGATAGAATCACTTCTGTCATAAAATATCTGGATACATACAAAGAAGAAGATTTTACAACAATGGCAGAGAGAACCGTTACCCAACCAAGATGGGAAGGTAAATACCTAACTGCATTCGAATATTTAACACAACATGCAATTCCTAATTTTTATTTTCACCTAACAACGTCATATGCTATTCTTAGACACAATGGAGTGGAAGTCGGTAAAAAAGACTATTTAGGTGAGATGCCATACAAATCCTAGGTAAATCATATTGATTGGTTTTTTTGCTTTCTATCCTCACTGGTGGAAAGTAAAAAAACCAACAGAAAATTTTAAGTCGTTTATGATTTCGATTCGGATCCATCCATTTTACTTTTTTATCCTGTTTTTTTTATTTTTTTTGGGTTGTAATCGTGATTTACGAACCCATATTTCCAACAAAAATAATAACCTCAAATTATATCTCGAACCAACTGTGGTTGATATAAATATTCTTTTTCTGCGGTCGATCAGTTCTAAAAATCCTCCAGACCACCTAACAAAAGAAACAATTCAGAAAGTATCAAATCTACATTCAAACTGGTTTAATGCCCGTCTCAAACGGCAGCTTTTACAGGACGGAATTGCAGTCGTAAACAAAGAACACGCCAATACAATCCTTGAAACTAAAATTGTAGATATGGGCGAAATCCGTGCCAAAATGTTTTTGGAAGGTCTCTCCATCGGTCTCGTTTTTGGCCTCATTGCAGGTGAAGTGACTGGTGATCCCGCAGTGGGTCTCGGGGTTTTTCTCTGGGAGGTGGTGGAAGAAATCATCATCGTTTACATTTTGAAAACCTACTTTATGGTGACAACGGTCGAATTTACGGCCAAATCGATGGATGGCAAAATCCTCCGAAATACCGAATTCACTGCGTATTCGAACGAAAGTTACCTAAAAAATCTTCCTGATTTCACAAAAGACCTAAAGGAAAACAAGGTCCGCGGGAGTTTGGAACAAAATGCGAAAGATATTTCCCGTTTTTTGTCTGGCCTAAAAGAAAACCAATGAAAAGAGAAAGCGGGAAAACGGATTCTCGCTTGAAATATTCTTTCCTTTAAATTTAATGTGACATAACTTCATGAACTGGAATCGATTCAGCCGCAACGAGGAAATCCTTTCGATACTCTTCGTATTTGTGTTTTCGTTCACATCTCTCATATGGAACGGAAATTTTATGGTGAGGGGGATTGCTAGTTTCCAAGGTGTTGGGGATTTTTTTTCGGGATCCTTTGACTCCTTCGGATCCCTTGTCAAAAGTTCTTACAACAAACTAGAGTCTTTCGAACGTGTGAGAGAAGAAAGAGATTCCTGTTTGAACGTCATGGAAGAATACAGACAACTTTCGAAAGATGTAGAAAGATTGCAGGCTGAAAATGCAATCCTCAGACAAGAACTCAACTTTCCACTCCGCACCGACTACCCGACTGTCCGCGCTGAAGTACTCAGCGTTCGGCTCAATGCAATTTACAGAACCATCATCATAAATAAAGGATCCGAATCAGGAATCAAACCTTACATGCCTGTCGTAGCAAGAGCCCTCGATGAAAAAGGGAAATTCACAGAAGCGCTGGTTGGCAAAGTGATTGCAGTTTCCAAAGGATCAGCAGTGGTTCAACCACTCATCAATTCAAATTTTTCAATGGGTGTTTCCATACCTGGCACAAATTTATGGGCATCACTCAACGGCAACAGTGGACGAGGAACAGACGTTATACTAGACTACATTGATGCAGGTATCGTGATTGATCCTAAGGCCATAGGCAATTTTCCAATGGGACCTGCCCTTGCTCCTAATACAACAAACACTTTGTTTACCGAAGGTTTTAGCAAAATTGGAAAAGCAGTGTTTAGTTCTGGTGGTTCAGGAGTATATCCACAAGGAATTCCTGTAGGAACGATCATTGAAGAAGGCCCAAGAAACGGGTCTTTTAAAACTGCCATATTACGACCGTTTGTTGAGTTTGATAAATTACAAAATGTAATCGTTTTAAAACGTCTGCCAGAAAAATGGAAAGAAGAATGGCCTGCTGAAAAAACAATCCAAATTGAAGGTCCTTATTTTGGTGAAATCGATTTTCCGAAAGAAAAAGATTATCAGAAAAAAGAAAAAGAGAAAAAACCTTTTTTCACACCAAATAACACAACGACGAATCGTCCAACTACAACAACGAACCAAATCCAGGAGCCAACTACGACGAATCCGAATCCTCCTGTTACATCTGATCCAGCCAAGGAGACAACACCATGATCTTGGATAAGATATTCATCATTATAGGAATGTTACTTTCTCATTTTCTAAATGGATCGAATCTATTTGAATTGGGTGGTGCCATTCGACCTGACTTTATGATCATTTTTATCATATTTTTTGCACTTCGAAAAGGTGCTATGTATGGATTATGGTTGGGGTTTTTCGGTGGGTTGTTGTCAGATACCGCACTGGGTGGCGAAATTGGCGGAGACAATATCGAATATTATAAAATTGGTTTGCACTCATTTTCATACGCAGCAGTGGGTTATCTCATTGGTAAAATAACCAAAAACTCATACACAGAAAACTATATTTCTATTACTATTTATGTTCTGGGTTTTACGTTATTATCTAGAATTATTACATATTTTTTATTTTGGATGTTCTTTCACTCTAATCAAAGTTATTCTTTCATTTATGTTTCGCTTTATAATGCCTTTATTGGACCTGCTCTCTTTTTTCTTTTCACTTGGGCATTTCAATTGTACAGTGATGAGGTTAGGCAATGAGCCAATCCGCCTCTGAGTATAAATTAGAAGCAAGCTTTAGAAGGCGGTTGTATTTTTTTACCGGCCTCATAGTTTTTACATTAACAATTTATATTTTCCAACTCTTCAATTTACAAATTGTACAAGGTAGTGAAAATTCACTAAAAGCAGAACGGTTTGTACGAAGGAGTGAATCCATACCAGCAGATAGGGGAAATATATTTGATCGTAATTTTTTAACTCCTGAAACAAGTGCACCACTTGTTTCAAATGCTGCTTCGCTTGACGTTATTCTCAATACAAGTTTGTTAAAAAATGATCCAAAAAAAGTAAAAGAATTTATATACAAATTCTGCGAAGCGTTGTCGATTCCCCTTGTTTATTACGAAAAAGAATTACAAGAATCTAGACTCATAAAAAAAATTAGAACAAGAGAACCGTTTGTATTATTGGAAGGTATTTCCAGAGAACAACAAGAGCGAATTTTGGTACTCGATACGATCAATCGTTACGTATACCTCGTATCTTCTCCAGCAAGAGTATATCATATGGGACCCGCTCTTGCACATGTTTCTGGTTATGTGGGAAAACCTACTACGAGTGACTTACAAGAAAAAGAAATTAAATCATACCAACTTATTGGTAAAGGTGGTATTGAATCGTTGTATGACACTGTACTTCGCGGACAGGATGGATTTCGAATCCAAAAACGAAATACAGAAGGAAATATCGAAGAAGAACGTGTGATCGAACATTCTGTGCCTGGAAACAATTTAATTCTTACCATTGATCGAGACATGCAGATTGCCGCCTATCGAGCGCTAAAAGGTGTACGAGGAACCGTCCTTGCCTTAAAACCAACTACTGGCGAAGTTTTAGCGATGGCTTCAAACCCATCCTATGATCCAAACATACTCTCAGGCAAAAATAAGTTGGATCGTTCCAATCATTTTGGACGAGTTACAAATAATGGTGGGTTTCTCAATTTAGCCATCCAATCTAGGTTTCCGCCTGCATCTACTTTCAAAACTCTGGTTGGCCTTGCGGCAATGGAAAGTGAGCACAAAATCAAATTTGATCCAAAACAAACATTTTCCTGCCCGGCAAGTTTTACTTTAAAATCAACGTTTAAAGGTGTTCCTGACCAAGTTTTTTACAATTGGGATAAAAAAGGTCATGGTGAGTTGAACCTTGCCCAAGCTCTAGAAAAATCAAATTCAGTTTATTTTTACCAATTAGGTTATAAATTGGGTGCTGAGCCCATTCTCGCCTATTCCAGGTTATTTGGACTTGATAAAAAAACGGGAATTGATCTACCAGGAGAAACCACTGGTTTTATTCCAAGTTCAGATTGGAAAAAACGAACCTATGGAAATAAATGGTTTGATGGGGACACTGTAAACTTATCTATTGGGCAAGGTTTTATCTCCACAACTCCTATTGAGATGGCTTTATTTTATATGGCACTTATCAATAATGGAAAAATCTACAAACCGTACGTTGTGTCCGAAGTAAGAAGTCCTCTTGATAATTCACTCATTCAAAAAACAGAACCAACAATTTTACGAGACATACCTCTAAAACGTTCTACCATCGAAGCATTAAAAGAAGGTTTATACTTAGTTGGTTATTCAGGAACTGCTTCAGGCGTACTCAATTCACCAAACTTGCCAGAAATTGCGGGAAAAACTGGTACCGCACAAACAAGAAGACGGGGTGCATCTTCTTCGAATCATGCATGGTTCATCGGTTATGCACCATTCAACGCACCTCCAGAAAAGCAGGTGTTAGTTGCTGTTTTCGTAGAATATGGAGTTGGTGGTGCAGCAGTAGCTGCGCCCGCTGCAAGAGAAGTATTTAAGGCTGCTTTTCCTCCAGGATCATATCCAAGAACAGACCGTACGCGCGTAAAAACGATGGAAGAAGAAGCTCCTGTTGAAGAAGAGGCATTTTAATGGCAGATCGAAACACAGAAAAACTCGATTATTTTTTAATATTTTCAGTCATTCTTGTTGCAATGGCAGGAGTGATGACCCTTTATACCCAAGAAGCAAACGCATCCGATGCTTTGGGGCGTTGGTATAAACAATTTGGTTTTGTGTTCATTGGTCTTTTTTCCATGTGGTTTATGTCAAGGATCAACTATCAATTGATAGGCTCTTACGCATTATTTATTTATGGTTTCAGCTTGGTATTACTCATTCTTACACTCATCCCAGGCATTGGTTATTTGCCGACAGCTAGGGGGGCAAGATCTTGGTTAAAACTTGGGCCAATCACCTTACAAGCATCCGAATTTTCTAAACTAGCAACCGTTATACTACTTGGACAGTATTTAGTTTTAAGAGAAAAGGAAATGCACAAAATTACGGTTTTGATCATACCATTTATCATTTGTTTACTGCCAATGGTGCTCATCATTTTACAGCCCGACTTTGGTACCGCAGTTTCATTTTTACCGATGTTGTTTACAATGTTATTTTTGGGTGGAGCCGACATCTTGCATATCGGTTCCTTATTGACATTCGGTGGAATTTCACTTATGGTTCCCATGTATTTATCTTATTCTCAACTTACACTACTTCAGCCACTCATAGACTTACTTAGAAAAGACAATAAAGCAGAACTCGCATCCATTGTAAGCCAAGTACAAGGTAAAATCTGGGCAATCTTGGATGGAAAAAAAGTTACAGGCGTAGATCTTGCCAGTTTACAAAACCAGAAAAATATACAACTCATTCGTGAAGCCGCAGATGTTATCAAAGATGAATATGCAAGCATCGGTTATAAAATTTTATCCAATGAAGCATTCATGTTCGGATTGGGTGGCATTCTAACAATAATTAGTTTAATTATGATTTTTATCCGAATTGCTCGTGGGTCAAAACACTTACGGAATTACTATATTACCATTGGGATACTCGGAATTTCGATCCTCTCGGCAATTGTGGTTCATAAATCCATTCCTTTCCGCGAAAACCAAGTAATACGACTCACCGCATTTTTGAATCCTGATCAGTTCAAACAAGGTGCGGGTTACCAATTACGTGCTTCCAAACCAGCGGTGGGTTCGGGTAAAATATTTGGGAAAGGTTTTTTCCATGGCGAAATGACGGAAGGTAGAGTTCCTCATGTTCCAGAAGCAGGAACCGATTTTATATTTGCATCCTGGGCAGAACAAACAGGTTTTTTTGGAAGTGTTCTCTTACTTTTCTTTTTGATGTCGATTCCACTCAGGGGTTTACAGATAAGTTTTGAAAGTAAAGATAGGTTTGGATCTCTACTTGCTGCAGGAATCGTTGCCATGATTTTTTTCCATATTGCCATTAACGTTGGTATCGTAATTGGCCTACTTCCAGTAACAGGCGTTCCACTGACATTTATGAGTTATGGTGGATCACATTTGCTTATGGCTATGACTGCTGTAGGAATCATACTTTCCATCAAAAAACGTAAATTTGCAAACTGATGAAACCAAACCAAAAAGAAACAGCTTCCAATGATTTTTTTAATGCAAAAATCAAATTTGAAGCTGCACTTTTGAAGTTTGAAAAATTACAAACCGAATCGAAAGAATATTTAGATTCGATGGAAACTCATGTAAAAAAAATGATTCTTTTGGCTGAAAATACAAATTCGCCTTATTTTTTACAACGTTCCAAACGCCTTGAACTTGCATTACACAAATTAAAATTAAAAAAAGATTATAAACAAAAAGAATTTGATCCTCTGTTTCATATTTTATCAAAGATTGTCAATGAAGACGGAATTGAATTTTTAAATACCGCATTACGAAACAGAATTTCGAAAATTGCATACAACCTAACAGAAAACAAACAAAAAACAAAATCTAATCTAAAAGATAAACTAATATTTATATCTTTTGTATTAGATGGTTTACATTTTTTGGTTCCCAAAAAACCTTATAAAATTTTAAAATCACTCCCTGCTTTTAAAAAACAAATCCGAATGGGAAATAAAACCATCCCTCTCTTTCCAGGTCCTGGTTTTGGACTTACCCAAAACAAAGCAGTGATCAAAAAAAATGTTTTGATTCTAAAAGATAAAAACTTTGATCGAGGGTTTTATTTTGACGAATTGGGAGAAGACTGGGCAATTTCAAAACAATCCCTAGAACCTCTAATACAAAAAGAAACTAATAATGAACACATCGAAGGCAAAATTCGGAGAAAGGGCATTACCTATCATCTAATCAAAGTTTAAAATTTTTAAACTGGTTTCTTTGTCCAAGATAAGTTGTGATTTTAACTCTTCGATACCACTGAATTTTTTTTCGTCTCTGATTTTGTCTAAAAGTTCAACTTCGATGAAGTTTCCATATAAATCTCCACTAAAATCAAAAATATTCACTTCTACATGGAGTTTTGTACCATCAAATGTCGGGTTTTGACCAATATTCAACATCCCACCGAAAGATTTGTGATTGATACGAACAAAACAAACATAAACTCCAATGGCCGGTAACAACTGTTCATCGGATATTTCCAAATTGGCGGTAGGGAAATCGATGGTTCGCCCTCTTTTATGCCCTTCAAACACCTTGCCTTGAAAATGGTAATTGCGTCCGAGTAAAGACTTAGCTTCTTTCATCTCACCTTTTTCCAAATGACTTCGGATGAGAGAACTAGAAATTTTTGAATTTTTTTCGAGCACTGCCTCTTTCAATTCTACCTCAAAACCATATTTTTCTTTCTGCGAATTCAGGAGGTTAAAATCACCACGCCTCCCTTCACCAAAAAAATGGTTGTATCCGATGACAATGTATCTTGCATTTAACGTGCGTATAATGATATTTTCTAAAAAATCTTCTGCCCTCATTTTAGATAGTTTTTCCGTAAACTCCAAAACGAGTAGGTAATCGATTCCAAATTGGGAAATCAAAGTTTCTTTTTCTTCTTCGAGGGTTAGGTATTTAAAATTAGGTTTTTTACCGAGCACAACCGACGGGTTTGGATAGTATGTGACCACAACGGAAGGAATGTTTAGTTCCCTAGCTTTTTCCACTGTACGGAGCAATAAAGTTTGGTGACCCATATGGATCCCATCAAAATTTCCGAGTGTGAGCGAAGAGCCTTTGGAGAACTCTGATTGGACTAATTCTAAAGAACGAATAATTTTCAAGGGGCGACTAGACTCGTGATCCGATATTTCTTATAGGTGCTTCCATTGAAACTACGAACCATTCTCCTCACGGCAATCTTTTTATGTTTTGGTTTGGAGATCACCCCCCAAACGGAATCCCATTCGATTCCCAAAAATGAATTTGGAATGGACGAAGGGCTTTTGCCAGAGGACACGGCCACTTACCCCGAATTGAAAAATTGGGCCATTTTCCAATCCTACGAACTCGTACCAGACTCACCCTTTATGGGAATCCAAGATTTCATCTGCCGGATGGTACCAGACACAGGACTTCGGTTTTTGTTGGAGAAGCCAGTGACAAAAAAATCCACGGTCTACCTTTATTTGGATCTCACTCAGTACAAACCCTTACCTGGGAGTCGGTTCAAACCCAAAAAAATAACGATCTCTGTCAATGGAATCCCCAAACTCTCCATCTACACCGATAGATCCAGATCCTTCAAAAATCCTGTGGAAATTCCCTTGGAGCCTTCAGAATACCCAGAAGGGAAGATTTTGGTCGAACTCACCCCAAGTCAAAACACGACGGGGCGATTTTGGGGGATTTGGGATGCTGTGGTTTTAGAAAATAAAAGAAGCGAAGGGGATAGTGGTCACTGAGCGTATTTTTCGCGGTAATCGTCTTCGGTTATGGTTTGGAAATAACTTGTGAGCCCAGCCACTTTAAAAACCTTTTCAATGGCCGGTTTTAAATTTGCTATGGAAAACTTGCCTTTTAGTTCCTGGACATAATTCAACTGTTTGATGAGCATTCCGATGCCAGAAGAATCGATATAATTGAGTTTTTCCAAATTGATGACCACATGCAAACCCTCTGTTGGTTGGTTTGGGATGTTGGTTTCGAGAAAATTTTTAAAGTCTAGGGATGTGTAAATGTCCAA
This sequence comes from Leptospira sp. 96542, assembly GCA_029310945.1. GTDB lineage: Bacteria > Spirochaetota > Leptospiria > Leptospirales > Leptospiraceae > Leptospira_A. The sequence goes on along the minus strand of JARJFC010000002.1, from coordinate 193,842 downwards.
ACTTCCAGAAATGCTGATCACATGAGCATCTGCATTCTTATTTAGGTTGATTTCCATGGGGGACTCTCCCTACAGACTCGGCATTATTGTTTTTTTATTCAACCTTATTTTTAACAAATTAATGATTTCATTCCAAAAGTCGAAAATATATATAGAGAGTCTATTCACTCGGGAGTTCGTATGCGTATTTTCTATGTCCTTTTTTTATTGTTTGGTTTGTCCCTCCAAGTTTTTGGGGCGGATGAAAAAAATGAACCGGCGAGCCAAGCCGATTCACCAAAACTCAATGCTGATGGTAGCATCGCCATCATTCCTTATAATGCCAAACAACAACAAAAGATGGAACGCATTGGGAAGGAAGTGGATGACTACCATGCTGCGATCAACGAAAAATTGAAATTCCTCAACTTCGAAAAAAAAATCAAAGACAGTCGTTACGGGCAAGTGAGTTATGCAAGGGAAATCCATCTTCCTTACGAACAACGTTACGTAATGCACAGTCGCTATGTGATGAAACTCAAAGGTGGTGGCGGTGCTGAGGGTGGTGGTTTTTCCCTAGATGAACTCGCACTCTGGTCTCGCAAGTCACTCACACAAAAAGGAAAAGAACCTGTCACCACATACCGCGAACTGAAAAATCCGGCAGGTGGCGGAGTGAAAGGCCTCGTACTTTCTGTTCGCACTGTGACAGTTGCTGATGACAAAACCCTTACCTTTGAACTCGAAAAAATCCAAAGCCCTTGGGAAAGACTCAAACTGGCAACGGCGTACAGAGATCGCCTAAGAGAAGTGTCCAGATCCATAGACCGCTATATCAACTCCAAAGGTGCCATCGAAGCAAGGGAACTTTCCGAGACCATTTTGGAAGTTACAATCAGCGGGGATTTCCAGGAACCATAATTTATTTTTGGGTGTGATATGAATTTTGTTCCACCCAAAAACGATTTATACGAAATATTAGAAATTCCTTTTGGAGCCACGACGGAAGAAATCAAATCCAGTTTCCGTCGTTTGGCGAAACAAACACACCCCGATATAACAAAAATAAATTCTGGGCTCGAATTCCAATCCATCCTTATCGCTTACCAAATACTTACGAGCGACAAACGTAAGTCATATGATGATATTTATAAAAAAAACTATGCCATTCAATTTTTAAAAAGAAAATTAGAAGAACAACCACTCGTTCTTCCTATTTCCCGTGTGAGGTTTTCGACTGGTATTTTGGATCTAGCCAAAAGGGGGCTCATGCGAAAGGGGTTTCGAAACAAAGACAGACGAAAGGTCACAGGCATCAATTATGATTTGATGGTGGATCTAAAAGAAACTGAGACACAAAGGCCTGTCATCGCCGTCATTCCCCTCACCGTCCGCATTGTTTGCCGGGATTGTATGGGATCGGATCCGCACTGCCCATCCTGTGCAGGAAAAGGGAGTTATAAAAGTTCTCGGAATCTCAAGTTTGAATTTCCCCAGTCTACCATCAAAAATGGACGTATCTTCGAATTTGACCTTTCCAAATTTCGCCCCGATTCGTTCACTCATTTCAAAAAAAAATCTCTCCGAGTGAAACTCATCATACATAAAATTATCCCTTGCCGTGCACGCAATGTTGTCTAAAACAGAAATAGGCATGATTGAAATCCCAGACATCCTTTCTTTTGCACCCATTTATAAAGATAAAATTTGGGGAGGGAGAAAGTTTTCCTCTATTTTGGATCGAAATCTCCCCAATGGAAATATTGGAGAGTCTTGGGAAGTTTCTGTTTATGGGAAGGATGTTTCGGAATGGATAGACCCAAACGGGAACGCGCAAAAACTCACGGACACCATAGAAAAAAATCCTGAAGTTGTCCTAGGCAAAGGTTTTAAACCCGAACTCCCACTTCTTGTCAAACTCATCGACGCAAAAGAAAAACTTTCGGTACAAGTACATCCGGACGATTCGTACGCAAATGCATATGACCCAACAGCCAATGGAAAAAAAGAATGTTGGTATGTCCTTGCTGCTGACAAAAGTGCAAACCTTGTTGTGGGTTTTGCAAAAACCACAACCAAAGAAGAATTCAAATCTCTCGTAAAAACCAACCAATGTGAGTCCATTTTGAAATCATGGATCGTAAAACCAGGGGATGTATTTTTACTCAATCCAGGCACCATTCATGCCATTGGAGCTGGTGTGGTTTTACTCGAAGTCCAACAATCATCTGATTCTACCTACCGAGTTTATGATTACGGAAGGCTTGGTGATGATGGAAAACCAAGGGATCTACATTTGGAAAAAGCCCTTGCTGTTTTGAATTTTAAACAAACCAATGGGGAAGAAAAACAAAACAAAACCCTAGTTCATTTTCAGCCTTACACCCGCTATCTATTCACATCCAATGACAAATTTAGATTGGAATCTTGGGAGTTTGACCAGGCGCAGAACGTAAATTTTATTCCCATATCCAAACCAACTTGTTTTGGAATTGTATACGTCGCAGAAGGTACAATTTACTGGAAAGGCGGAAACCGCTCTTTTCATAAGGGTGAAACTTTTTTTATCACAGCCAAAGGTTTTGATAAAAACATTGAGTGTTACGTATCTCCGAAAACCAAACTGATCTTTATGACAGCAGGCGAAGAAAACGTAAACTTCATGTAACTAGTGTTTGTGCGAGTCTGGCAAGGGGATTCGATCTGTTTCTTTAGGAACTTTTGGAAATAAATCTTCAGCCCAGCGTTTTTTGGCTTCCTCAATTTTTGATTGTTCTGTAGAAACAAAATTCCAATAAATCACCCGTTTTTCTTTTAACGGTTCACCGCCGAGTAACATCAACCGAGAGTGGATTTGTGGTTTAAAACGAATGGTTTTGCCCTTTTCAAATAAAACCATAGAACCAACACCGTAAGCATCATCTCCCACTTGGATGGATCCACGCGATACGTACAAACCAGCCTCTTCATTATCGGAAAGCACCCATTCCACTTCATTTGCCTCGGGTGTAACGTCTATGTCTGCATAAAACAACGGAGAATGAATGGTGGCCTGTGAGTTTAACCCCAAAAAATTACCACCTAACAAGCGAAACATCAAACCTGGTTTTTTTAATATGGGTATTTCTGCTTCGGAAAGGTGTTGAAAACTTGGTTCTATATCTTCTTTTTCTTTAGGAAGCGCGACCCAAGTCTGTAAACCTTCTAAAATTTCATACTTTGCATCAAACTTTGACCGTTCACTGTGTACGATACCATTGCCGGCCACCATCCAATTGGTTTCATTGGGTCTGATTTCTGCTTCTACACCCAAACTGTCTCGGTGGAGGATGACTCCATCATATAAAAAAGTAATGGTGGCAAGACCAATATGTGGATGTGCTCTCACAACAAGTTCTTCGCCTGTGACAATGGGAACAGGTCCAAAGTGATCAAAAAAAACAAAAGGTCCAACGGAACGTTTTTCCAGTGCTGGTAAAACTCTACGGATATGGAAATTATCCCCTAAATCTTTTGTGTGGCCTGTGAGTGCAGATGTCATTTTTTCTTAGACTTTTTTGCCTTTGGTTTTGTTTTCTTTTTTGCATTCTTCTTAGGTCGGTTGGATTTGGGAGAACCTTCTTCTTCCACCTTACCCACAAAAAGCCCGATGGCCTCTTTACCCTTTGTCCAGTGCGGCTTGTCCCGAGCATTAAAATACATGATAAAAATATTTTCAGCTTCTGAAAACTTTACATCGCATGCATAGATATGACTCGCCTTCCAACCCCTTCCTGTGGGACCGAGTATCGGAGTCGAATTGATCCGATCAAATTGCAACCCATCCTCACTTTGCAAAAACAAAATGGCAGAACAAGATTCGTTTCGTACGGGATTCCAAAAAATACCATTTTGAAAACCCAAATATCGATCCTTCCATGGTATGACTTTGATAGAACCTGCGGCCAAATTGCAAAATGGATCCATATCGTTTGGCTTCAAAATCGGTTCAGAAAAATAAGCAAAAGGACCCAAGGGAGATTTTGATTCAGCAACCGAAATATAGGTTGGCTCACAAAATCCGCAATCTTTTACGAAGGTGAGGGATGCTGAAAAATACAATCTGTACTTTTCGCCCATTTTCACCAAACAAGGATTACTGACAGAATCTCCATATTTTTTGTCTTTGTGAAATTCGAATTTTGGATGCAAAACCGTTTTGGGTTTAGACCAAGTTTTTAAATCCTTACTTGTTCTCACTTCGATCCGAGATTTCCATTTCCGAAAGTTTAGCCAAGACGTGATTGGGTGCAAAAACTTATACTTTTCATAATAGAGATAGTAAGTACCATCTTCAAAATAAATAAAAGGACGCATGGCATTCCAAACAATGGTTTTGCGTTTGACCCATTGGATGCCGTCCTCTGATTTGTAGTGCACAACACCAAACACAGTGTGTGCGAATAAATGCCAAAACCCATCCGGACATTGTTCTGGAAATAAAAAACTGGGACAAGCGAGTATTGGAGAAGGGAAACTCGGCTTTAAGACGGGATCATCTTGGTAGAGTTTCCAATAGATATTTTGTTTTTTCAAAACGAATGTAAATTCCTTATTTTTCTAAGATGGATTTGAGTGAAGTGAGTCCTTCTTCAAAGTCACTTCCAATCATCTCATCCATACTGATGAAAAGTCCGATTAAATTGAATGGGTAGGACATATTTCCCTCAAAACCCCAAATGACTTTGGATTTTTTGTCTGTCAAAGACACAACTTTCATATAACTTTTTTCGGTGGATTCCATTGGTTTTTTGAACCTAAGCTCTGTGTCCAAGGTGAAGGTTTCAAAATCGATATGTTTGATTTCTTGTTCGCCCACACCAACGTCATCCATTTGGCTTTCCCAACGAGAGATGAACCCGACCTTACCGTCTTCCCCTTCATAGTTTTTTTTCATTGCTGGGTCGAGTTTTGCCCATTTGCTGTATTCATTTTGGTTTTTCAAAAAACGGATGTATTCAAAGACCTTGTTTGCTTCTTTGGAAACCTCCACAGTTCGTTCCACTCGAAATTCAGAAGGCACAAACAAAGCTGCCACCAGTGGGATGGCTAGAATGACAACGGCGATGATGGCTATGGAAAGGGCGATTTTTTTGGCTAAACTCATTTGTATTTTGTTCTACCCTAAAAATGAAAATCCGTCAATTCCGATTAGCCCCTTGGTCGCAGGTTCCATGTAAAAACAAGTAACACAATGGCAATGAAGGTACAAACTAGGATGCTATAGAGTGCCACATCCCAAGAATAATTGGTAGCGAGGTAAGCAAGCCCCTTCCCCTGGACAGTACGTCCACTGTAACCAAGTAGCCCTATGAACCCAGCAGCGGCACCCACCGCTTTTTTGGATGTAAAATCAAGCCCAGCCACTCCGAGTAACATGACCGGGGGATAAATAAACAAACCGATGACACCAAACAAAACCAAGTCGATCCAAATATTTCCAGGAGGATTGAGGATGATACCAAGGAATGCAAAAAAGATAGGAATGATACAAAATAAACTCACCATCCCCCTCCGGCCACCCAGTTTATCGGACACCCAACCCATAAGGATGGTCGAACCAATGCCACCAAATTCCAAAATCAATGTGGAATAACCTCCACCCATGATGTCCGCACCTTTGGTTTCTTTCAAATAAGTAGGACCCCAATCAATCAGACTATAACGAATGATGTACACAAAAAAATTGATAACCGCAAAAAGCCAAATGTATGGATTCGTTACGACTAAATCCAAAATCTCACTGGTTTTTAATTCTTTTTCGCTATGTTCTTTTTCTTCTGGTGGGTAATCATTTTTATACTCTTCTACCGGCGGTAAACCAACCGATTGTGGAGTGTCCACCAAACGAAGATACAAATACACACTTCCAATGAGGGCAATGACACCCGGAACAAAAAACGCATATTGCCAACCAAAATGTGCCACAGAATATGAGGCAATGACGCCAACAATGCCACCACCAATATTATGTGCAATATTCCAAAATGCAAACGTTGTACCCCTTTCACTCACCGAATACCAATGGCCAAGTGAACGTCCGCAAGGTGGCCAGCCCATACCTTGCACAAGTCCATTCAAACCCCACAAAACAAAATGAATCCAATAATTGGATGCAAAACCAAAAGTAAAATTTAAAATGGCAGTTAAAAGCAGACCAACGGCCATAAACTTTTTTGGATTGGATCCATCGGAAAGTGCTCCCATAATGAACTTACCGATACCATAAGTTATGGCGGTGATTGCGAGGATGTTTCCAATATCATCTTTGGAATAAGACAAAGCCTCTCCAATTTCTTTGGATACGGGCGAAAAATTATTCCGAACAAGATAGAATGTCGTATAACCGATAAAAGTTGATTCTAAAATTCTATACCTAAATTTTGGATAAAGAGTTTGGATTTCTGAATTGGTTTTTTTATCTATGGGTGGTGCAGGAGCAAACCAAGAAAGTATGGATTGAAACATACACTCGTTTATTTTATAATTTTTGAAAGGAGTCAAGTCCATTCTTATGAAGAAAACAATCAATAATGGTTTTGAAGATTCCATCGGCAACACCCCACTCATTCGGATCAATTCTCTTTCGGATGAAACAGGTTGCGAAATACTAGGAAAGGCTGAGTTTATGAATCCTGGTGGTTCTGTCAAAGATAGAGCCGCTTTGTACATCATAAAAGATGCAGAAAAAGAAGGGAGATTGAAACCAGGTGGGATTGTCATCGAAGGAACGGCTGGCAATACGGGAATTGGTCTCACTCATATCTGCAATGCACGGGGTTACAAATCTGTCATTGTCATTCCCGAAACACAATCCAAAGAAAAAATTGAAACCTTGCGAACATTAGGTGCCGAAGTGATATTGGTTCCAGCCGTACCTTACGCTGACCCAGGAAATTATGTGCGAGTTTCAGAACGATTGGCGAACGAAACCCCAAACTCAGTTTGGGCAAACCAGTTTGATAATCTTTCCAACAGAAACGCTCATTTCGAAACGACAGGCCCCGAAATTTGGGAAGACACCGCAGGCTCAGTGGATGTTTGGGTGGCCTCTCTCGGAACCGGGGGAACCTTTGCGGGAACAGGTATGTATTTAAAATCAAAAAACCAAAATGTTCAGTGCATTGTGGCCGACCCCTTTGGTTCAGGAATTTATTCGTATGTCAAATCGGGGAAAATATCCATTGAAGGTTCGTCGATCACGGAAGGGATCGGGCAAGGAAGGATCACAAAAAATATGGAAGGAATGCCTGCCGATGATGCCATTCGTATTGACGACAAAGAATGCATACGGATACTCAATTTAGTTTTGAAAAAAGATGGGCTCTTTATGGGAGGGAGTGTGGGGATCAATTTGGCTGCATCATACCAGGTTGCCAAACAATTAGGCAAAGGCCACACCATAGTCACCGTGTTATGTGATAGCGGATCAAAATACCAATCAAAAATCTACAATCCTGAATTTTTAAAGTCCAAAGGTCTTTTATGAGTGTTTCCGATTTAGTTCCATATTTGACTATCTTCCTACTGGCCACAACCATAACCACCATTCGTTACGTGGTCTTTGCTGGCATTGGTTATGGACTTGTTTGGAAACTTTGGAAGGATAAACTTTCTCACAGAATCATCCAAGGCAAACTTCCTGATTTTTCCAAAATCAAACATGAAATATACTATTCATTGGCGACTATGGTTGTTTTTGGTTTGGTCGGTGTGGGGATTTTTATTGGAAAAAACCATGGGGTGTTTTTAATTTATCAAAACATAGGCGATAAAGGTTGGGTCTATTTTTTGATCAACTTGGCGGCACTCATCCTTTGCCATGATGCCTATTTTTATTTCACACATAGACTAATGCATTGGAAACCAATATTTCCCTACGTACACCGTGTCCACCATAAATCAACAAACCCCTCCCCTTGGGCAGCCTTCGCATTCCATCCGTACGAGGCAGTGATCGAAGCTGGCATTGTTCCATTATATACTTTTTTTATCCCTACGCATTCGTTAACTATTGTTTTATTTTTACTCTATATGACTTTTTTGAATGTACTCGGTCATATGGCATTTGAACTTTTCCCTAAAGGTTTTCTCAGCCATTTTTATACAAACTGGCATAATACCACAACCCACCACAATATGCACCATAAATGGTTTCACTACAATTATGGATTGTATTTCAATTGGTGGGATAAATTATTTGGAACAAATCATCCAAATTACAAACAAGAATTTGACCTAATTACACGTGATCCAATTTTCAAAAAGAAATAATTTATTTACAACTATACTCCTGGTTGGTTTTGGTTTTATTGGGTGTAGTTCTGCCAAAAATTTTTGCGAAGACCTGACCCCCTATGTTTTGCATTATATAGAAGATGGTTCTTCCCTGACTGTGGAAGAAGTGAGAGAAAAATTTCAAAAGATGCACGGCGTTAGTGAAAACCCATTTACCTCAAGCATTGGGTATTCCGACAAAACACATTGGATTTCATTTAACAAATTTCCAAATCCAACAAACCCAAAAATCCCAGCAGTCGAACTCCTCTTAATCGACAATCCATTATTAGACGATTTAATAATGTATGTTTTCGCTGAGGACAAAATCCAAAAGTTCCAATCGGGTGACCAAAAAAAATTTTCCAAAAGGAGAGTTCCAGCAACCGACCATATCTTCCGTATCCCCCCCGAAATTCCTGCTGAAAGTTTTATACTACGAGTTAGATCCGCAGGTTCCATCAGACTCCCGCTGACTAAGTGTGTACCTGGTAAACTTTTAGAATACGAAATTGAAAATAACATCCAACACGGATTTTATTACGGGAGTATACTTTTAATTTCTATTTATCATTTATTTTCTTTTTTGCTAACAAAACGCAAAACATTTTTAATGTTCTCTTTGTATGGAATTACTCTTGTAATTTTCTTTTCATCAAATAGCGGACACTTGCAGAAATATTTTTTCCCAAACATTGAAGGTTTATCCAATCATATTTTACAATTCACAAATATACTTGGAATTTTATTTGGTCTTTTATTTATTGTTATTTTTTTTCCATTTTTTACAAAAGAAAAACATTCAAAATACATAATATGGCTTAGTTATCTATTTTTAGCTGTACATTTTTTATTGGTTCCCTGGATATCTTATTCTTATCTTTCCAAAATCATTCCTTATTTTGGAATGTTTATAACTTTCTATCTTGCAACTGCCTTGTTTTTCAAAACAAATCTAACGCAAGCTGATCTTTGGGTAAGGCGAGGGCTTGTCATTTTGTCAATCGCCATTATCATTGCGATCCTTCGGTTGAATACGGTATTACCCAATGTGTTTTTCACCTTACATATCATCAAAATTTCTCAATTCATTGAAGTTTTATTTTTTGCTTTGGCTTTGAGTAGCCAGTACAGCGAAATGCAAAAAAATACAATCCGCATTGCTTTCGAAAAGGAAGTGGCTCTCAAACTTGCTGAGGCCAAAACAGATACACTTAATTATTTAAGCCACGAAATCAGAAATCCTTTGCATAGTATCACTGCTTATTTAGAAATTTTAGGCGAACGTTTTCAAGATGATAAAACAAAAGATGACATTCGTTATTTGCTAAAATCTTCCGACCATGTCATAAAAATTGTATCAGACGTATTGGAACAAAGTAGGTTAGAAGCAGGTAAAATCAAAATTGAAAACAGTATGTTTTTTTTACATGATCTTTTGGATGAACTAACTGGAGAAATCCAGCCTTTTTTAGTCCAAAAGAATATTAAATTTTTTACAGAAGTAGATTCTAACGTTCCAAAAGAAATTTATAGTGATATGTTTCATATCCACCAAGTTCTCACAAATCTTTTGTTTAATGCTTTTAAATTTACGAAAGAAGGAGAAGTATCCATCAAGGTAACAATCGTTGATGAAAAATTGAGATTTCAGGTAATTGACTCAGGGAAAGGAATTACCGAAGAAGATAGAAATATTTTATTTACAAAATTTGAGCAGGGAAACCAAAACCTATACAAAAAATTTGGAGGTTCTGGGCTCGGTCTTATGATATCTCGTGGAATCCTAAACCTTATGGGTTCTGAATTACAACTGAACTCAAAACTCGGTGTAGGTTCAGAGTTTTATTTTGATCTATATCCTTTTACGAATACAACTCAGGAAACTGTTTAAAATATTCAATCGAACCTGGGTTAGCCAAAACATTCTTATTTTTCACTTCCTCACCTTCAACAGTTTGTTTAACTGCAAGTTCCACTTTTTTGCCGTTTACTGTGTATGGTATTTCTGGCACCTCTAAAACGATGGATGGAACGTGCCTTGGAGATGTTTCATTTTTGATTTTGGTCTTTATTCTTAATATTAAATCTTGATCTAGTTTATGATCTGGTGCCAAAACAACAAATAATACTACACGAATATCATCCTTATAGTTCTGACCGATGATTACCGAATCTTTCACTTCTGTTACAGTTTGCAGAACAGAATAAATATCTGCTGTACCAATCCTTACGCCTCCTGGATTGAGAGTGGCGTCCGACCTTCCATAAATAACAAGGCCACCATTTTCTGAAATTGATATAAAGTCTCCATGGCACCAAACATTCTCGTATGCGGAAAAATAAGCAGATTTGTATTTTGATTTATCGACATCATTCCAAAAATAAAGCGGCATCGAAGGAAAAGGTTTTAAACAAACGAGTTCTCCTTTTTCTCCAATCACAGATTTACCTTCTTCATCAAACACTTGTACGTCCATACCAAGACCACGACACTGGATTTCTCCTTCGACCACAGGTAAATCTGGATTGCCCAGACCAAAACATCCATTCAAATCTGTTCCGCCAGAAATAGAAGATAATTGAACATCTTCTTTGATATGATCATAAACATATCGGAACCCATTCTTTGGAAGTGGAGATCCAGTCGATAATATTACTTTTAGATTCGATAAATTGTACTTTGATTTGATATCCGCACCATCTTCCATTAGAACTGATAAATATTTTGCACTTGTTCCAAATACATCGATTGACTCTTCATCTGCAAATTTCCATAAAACTTCCCAACTTGGGTAAAATGGATTTCCATCAAACTGGTATAAGGTTCCTCCCAATGCCAAAATAGATTGTGACCAGTTCCACATCATCCACCCGCAAGTTGTATAATAAAACAATTTCTGTCCTTTTGAAAGATTACAATGTAAACCTAATTCTTTTGTGTGATTGAGAAGGACTCCTCCACCCTGAACAATACATTTAGGCAGACCTGTTGTGCCAGATGAAAACATGATGTACACTGGGTCAGAAAAAGTGATTGGTTCAAATTTTATATCCCCATCAATCAAACTCAGTTCAGAAAAACGAAATGGAAGTTTGGTGCGGCCAACATTTTTTATTTTTTCGTTAAAATCAAAAAGTATACTTTGTTTAAAATCAGCAGTTTCCGCTAAACGATTGGAAATTTCTTCTACCTTATCCAAAATAGAAATCGACTTTCCCTTAAATAAATAAGTTGTAACAGATACTAAAACTTTCGGTTGGATTTGTTCAAAACGATCAAGTATGGCTTTTACTCCAAAATCAGGAGATGCACTTGCCCAAATGGCACCAAGGGCTGTGGTAGCAAGCATGGCAATTGTGGCAATGGGAGAATTTGGAACGATTCCGCATACTCTGTCACCTTTCCCCACACCCAATTCTTCCAGATGTTTTTTCAGTGTAAGAACATATTTCGATAACTCCGCATAACTTAGAATAGTTTTGATCCCATCTTCTGAATAAAAAACAATGGCTGTATCCGAAGGATCCCCTCCTTTGAGAAGATTTTCTGCAAAATTATAAGTTGCTCCGGGCATCCAAACAGATTCCCAAAAATATTTCCCAACTTCCAAACTAACAGTTGGCTCAGAAATAAACTTAAATCCTGAATGACTTGCCCAAGATTTCCAAAACAATTCTGGATTCAATACAGACCAATCGTACAACTCTGAATAACTTGGAAAAGATAATGAAAGTTCGTCTTCCAATTGTTTGCGGAAAACGCTCATATTAGAATGTTTATTTTTAGGCGTCCAGAGAATTTGATTCGGCATCTTGGCATAAATTTTTGCACAAAGACCCGTTTAAAATCAATCCCAATTCAGTCAATGCCCGGCAGAGATTGGAATTTATGCTCGATTTTTTAAGCGAGGAGATGAAGTATTGTGGAAATGGAAAGGTGTCCACTTGCTCTTTAACAGTTCAATCTTTCTCCTCTTTTTTTTAATTGTATACATTGTATATTGGCTCTCACCACATATTTACAGAAAGTATATACTCATTCTTGCATCTCTCGTTTTTTATGGGTATTGGAGTTTTGTCTTTCTACTTCATTTCGTAGGCATTGTCGTAATCAACTATATCTATTACCATTGGTACGAAACGCACCGGGCAAAAAAAGCATTGATTGGAATACTCATTATCAATCTTGCCAATTTATTTACTTTTAAATACTGGAACTTTTTTTCACAAACTTTACTCGATTTAGGTCTCATATCCTCATTAGATTCGTGGGCAAGTAACTGGATACTCCCGCTTGCTATTAGTTTTTATACTTTCCAACTCATAGCCTTCCAAGTGGATGTGTATCGCGGCGATTTTAAAGAAAAAGTTAAGTTGGATGACTTTATACTTTTCATATTGTTCTTTCCTCAATTGATTGCTGGCCCAATTTTAAGAGCAAAAGAATTTTTGATTAAAATTCATATTCCGAAATATCCAAATAAACTAATGTTTGAAGCTGGAATGAGTTGGATTCTAATCGGAATCATTAAAAAAGTTTTAATTGCCGATCAGATTTCGTCTATCCCGACCCAAATTTTTAACAATCCATCTGGCTTCAATTCAGTTTCACTCCTCATTGGTGTTTATTTTTTTGCCATGCAAATCTATTGTGATTTTGCTGGTTACACCGACATTGCACGCGGATGTTCTGCTTTGCTTGGTTACAAACTCCCTCCAAACTTCACTGGGCCATTTTTATCTTCCTCTTTTCAAGAGTTTTGGAGGAGATGGCACATAACATTATCTAGCTGGCTACGCGACTATTTATATTTTGCACTCGGTGGAAGTAAAAATGGATATTTAATGTCTTATATCAATTTGTTCATAACAATGGTACTTGGTGGTCTTTGGCATGGCGCAAATTATACATTCATCATGTGGGGAGTTTGGATGGGAACCTTATTGTGCGTGGAAAGGTTCTGGTTTGCCATCAAAAAAGACAAAAAGAAATTTTGGCCACGTTGGATCAAAGTACCGTTAATATTTCATGTTTCGATTATGAGTTTGGTTTTCTTTAGAGCCGACTCCATCAAAACGTCCATCGCTTATTTTAAAAGTTTTTTTATAAACCAAGGTGTTATGATCGAACTTCCCAATGGAGTTGGGTATTTAATATTATTGTTCATCATCTTACATGTATTCGAATATTATCCAAATATTTTCAAAAACATAAAAATCAGAAAATTGGAGTGGGCGTTACTTCCCTCTCTTATTGTTTTTTTCTCCTTATGGGTGGCAGGCACTGTATCTGAAGTTAGATCTTTTATCTACTTCCAATTTTAAATTGTAAACTATATGACAAACAAACGAAACCCAATAAAACAATGGATCTGGTGGAAACCGCTCGCAATATTCGTGTTATTTCTTTGTGTGGATAGGTTACTTTCAATTCCATACTTACGAAATAGAGTTACAGATTTTAAATCAGTTGATTTAACCCTTGCCGAAGTAGAACAAAATTCTGAACCAAAAGACTTCGATAAATCTAGGTCTGCTAAACAAATTTGGGCACTGGGAACTTCGCGGACAAAAGCCTTCAATGCGTTTCCGGATCCAGGCTATACATTAGCTGACCCTTATTTAAATTCTGAGGACAAAAAGAAGCTAGCAGATTGGCACGGCAAATCGATTGCATTCCCAGGAGGTTCCTTTATAAATTTTTACACAAGGTTCCTTCAGTTATTGGAACGAGGTTTAAAACCAGACTTGGTTTTTGTAGAAATATCACCTGGCAGTTTTAATCGAAACAGTTTAATCAATATTTATTCTAAACAGGAAGGTTTATCCATTCCCTATGCTCTCAGTCATTTAGAATATTTTGAAACGGACACTGTTCACAGACTCTTTGTTACACGAACATTCCTTTCCTATAGATACCAATTTTCATTCTCAAAATTTTTTGACTTATTAAAAGGCAAAGAAGGCAAAGCACCTCTGCTTGAAAAAGCAATGAAAGACATGAATATCGATCCAAAACAATTAAATCGATACAATGATTTTAATGACAATATTTCAAATTTTAAGTCGAAAAATGGAACCTATATTTTCGAAGACGATATAAATCCTGATCCGTCTTCCGCAATGTATGCGATCAAATATTTGTGGATGGTGAACGAGTTAGAAAAAACCATCTACAATAATTTCGAAGTGGATTACGAACAACTTGCTTACTTAGATCGGATGATTAAATTATTAGAAACACACAAGATCCCCTATATTTTTTGGAAACCCAAAAGCCATCCGAACTTAACAGATGTAGAAAATAACCCTACTGTTACAAAACTTTATAAAGAAATTATTTTACCTAAACTGCAGTCTTATAATGTAAAATATTTAGATATGCAAACAGTTGATATGAAATGTGCTTATTATTTAGATGCCGCCCATGTATCGCCACGTTGTTATACTGAAATCACAAAAGAACTATTAAATGTATTAAAATGAATCTCTTTAAGCTTACATTCAAATATTGGAAAAAAACATTCCATATTTGTATTGTACTCTTGTTTTCGGTAAACTTTACATTCCAAAAGATAGTAGACAATGAGGCTAACTGCGGTGGATTGGGAAATGCAGAAGCAAAATGCCCATACGCCTTTTTAGATCACGCTCACGGATTATCAAACCATGAGTTATCTGAAAATGGCGACCACGACGATCATGTTTGTATTTCTTGTCCATGTAATTTAATCGTTTCCTGTTCTTGGGATTTATACCTTTCGCATATCAGAATCAATCTACATAAAGTTTATCTTACCCAAAATAAAGTATCCTTTCCTAAATTTTCTCTTAGTTTCGATTTTTTCAGACCACCCCGTCTAACCTAGTTTAGTTTAAAATACAAACAAACTAGAGGTACATATGTTCTCATTTATAAAACGAACTCATGTTTTGGGTTCCCTATTTTTTTACTTTGCGCATTCATTTTCGTTACAAGGCGAAACAAATTTTCCAAACAACTGCAATTCATCTACTGATTTATATGAAACAATCCAATGCATCGTTTCAAATCACCCAAACAGTCGCATCGAAGGCGCAAAACTTCAGGAAATGATGGGTAGAAAGAAAATTGCTTCTTACTACTTTCCATCTAATCCTAGTTTTTCGAACTATATAGCAAACCGAAGATCTTCATCCAATGTTTCGCTTTTCCCCGAGTCTGATTCTATTACTAATAACTTTCAGTTGATGGTTAACCAAGAAATTTTCACTAATGGCAAACGTGAAATAATGATTCAAATTGCGGATGAGGAATTCCAAACACAGGTATTACAGATAGAATCTACCGATAGGGCATTAGAATTTGATTTTCTAAAAAAAATTGTTCAATACCAGTTTTTGGATAAAGAAGAAAAAAACTACTTCGAAAGTTTACAATTGGTCTCAGAACTAAAAAATATTTCAAAGGCAAGAGTGAACCTTGGATTATCTCCTGGCATTGACGAATCCTTGTCCGAAGCAGAAGAGATTCGACTGTATCGAACCTGGAATCAATTCAAAAGATATAAGGAAAATTTAAAATCAAGTATATTGGTTTATTTGAATGAAGATTTTCCAATTGAAAAACTTAAATATTCAGAAATTACGATTCCAAATAATTTACCAAAAACAAAGAAAGACTTAATTCAATTTGCGATTCAAAAAAGACCCGAGTTAAAAATCCAAGAGAAAGACATTGAACTGAGTGTGCTTCGTAGAAACGAAATCCGAAACCAAAAAATTCCCAATGTAAGTTTTGGCGCCTTTGTGCAAAACGACGGTTTCAATGAAAGAGTGGTTGGGGGCATGTTTAGTTTCCAAATTCCTGTTTGGAGAAACTACGAAGCAGAAACTTCCATTGGATCTTCAAAAATAGAACAATCAAAAATTTTCAAAGAATCGGTCGAAACAAATATCAAACAAGAAGTGATCATCGCAATTACAAACTACGTATTATTGAGTGAGGAAATGAAACTTTTTGATGACGTAAAACTTGGTAAGGCAGAAGCAGATATTAACCATCTCCAAGAAGCCATCAAACAGGGTAAAATCAAAGTGATCGATGCAATCAATCACCAGCGAATTTTGATCCAAACTATAATTAATCACCTAAGCGCAAAATCAGAATTTGAAATGGCCAAAATTGAACTTTTGAGAGTGCTTGGTTACAAATTAAAAGATGGAGGACAATGAAGATGAAACGAAGTATTATTATATTATTAATTATTACACTATTTTCAACATGTATCTATTTTTTTCTTTCAAAATCGAAATCTTCAGGAGCTGAGAGTTTTTCAGCAAAAGATGAAAATTTGATCACAGTAAATACGGAAATATTAGATAATTTAGAAATTCAAACGATTAAAATAACAAAAGAACCAATGGTAACTTTAATAGAGTTGACAGGTGAAACGGAAGCACCGTCAGACGCAGTTACCGACGTACCAGCAAGACTACCTGGACGAATTACAAAAGTATTCTTTGTTGAAGGTGATAGAATAACAAAGGGACAAAAATTAGCCATTATCGATTCTCCTGAGCTTGCCAATCTGAGATCGAATTACCAAATTACAAAATCAAAATTAACATCTTACGAACAAAATGTAAAAAGGATTGAAACGTTGGTGAAAATGAATCTTGCCGCAAAACAAGAGCTTATCGATGCAGAAACAAATTTGAACATTATTCTCGCCGAAAAAAAAGCAACAGAAGAGAGTTTGCGAGTAAATGGACTTCCCATAGACAATTCAGTTTCGGGTATTTACATTGTTTATGCTCCAAAATCAGGGTTATCAATTTCTAGAAACGCTGTACCAGGTTCTATTGTCCAAGCAAATCAGATTTTGACAACAATTGTTGACCTATCGACCGTTTGGTTTCAAGCAAAAGTTTTTGAAGATCATTTACAATATTTAAAAGAAGGTGTCAATGCAAACATTATTTTGAATGCTTATCCTGAGATCAGTTTTGAAGGAAAACTTGAGCATATTGGGGAAAAAGTTGACCCCGTTTCGAGAACTGTACATGCAAGGATTGTTTTTAAAAACAAAAATGCTTTAGCAAAAATCGGTCTATTTGGGAAAGTATCATTCGGTGTAAACAAAAAGCTAACATTTGTTCTCCCTAAAGAATCGATTCAATCTTATCAAAATAAATCCTATGTTTTTCAAAAAATAAATGAAACTGAATTTTTGTGGAAAGAAATTAAAATCGGCAGTGAATACCTAGGTAAAGTTGAGGCAATCGATAACCTAAACGAAGGAGATGAGATCGTTGTAGGTGGAGCCTTTGCTTTAAAAGCCATTAAATTCAAATCAAGTTTTGGAGGCGAATGAATGGATTTTCTAACCAAACTTGTTTCATTTTCTTTAAACAATCGATTATTAGTCATTTTAGCTTCAAGCTTTTTAGTGTTTATCGGATTATATTCTGTCTATCATTTAAAGGTAGATGCAATTCCTGATATAACTAACGTTCAAGTTCAGATCATTACAAATTCCCCTGCCCTCTCAGCAATTGAAATAGAACAATACATTACACTTCCCATAGAAAGAGCCATCACGGGAACTCCAAATTTAACGGAAGTTAGATCAGTTTCACGATATGGATTTTCACTTGTAACAGCAATTTTTGAGGATGGGTCTGATCTATTATCCGCTCGACAAATGATTAGTGAAAAACTGGTAGAGGCAAGCGAAACGATTCCAATCATTTATGGTAAACCAACTCTTGCACCGATTACAACAGGACTCGGCGAAGTTTATCAATTTACTTTAAATAGTTCACTACACTCTCCTACCGAACTCACAACATATTTAGATTGGTATATAAATCCATTATTAAAAACAGTTCCAGGCATTGTCGAAGTTAATCGATTTGGCGGATTCACTAAACAATTTCAAATCATAGTGGATCCTTACAAAACTTCATCTCTGCGTGTTGGTTTTGATCAGATCATACAAGCTTTACAAAAAAATAACTCTGCGACCGGCAGTGGTTATTTAGAAGTGAAAAAAGAACAACTCATCATCGGCAGCGATGGGCTATTAAAAAGCATTCACGACTTTTCCAATATTGCTGTTTCTAAAACAGATGATGGATATCCAATTTATCTAAGCCAGATTGCGGAAATAAAAGAAGGCCATAGATTACGAAAAGGTGGCGCCACTTCTAACGGAGAATCAGAAGTGGTGGGTGCCGTCACACTCATGTTACTTGGTGAAAATTCACTCAAAGTTACAAACAATGTGAAACTAAGGGTAGAAGAAATTTCCAAAACTCTACCCCAGGGTATGACAATATCTCCTTATTATGACCGTTCCATCATGGTAAAAAATACCATCCAAACAATCATCTGGAATCTTTCGGAAGGAGCTATACTTGTTATTCTCATCTTATTTTTGATGATAGGTGATTTACGATCAGGACTTGTGATCGCATCTATCATACCAATGGCGATGTTATTCGCAATTTCTCTTATGTTCCTGCGTGACATGCCAGCAAATTTAATGTCTATGGGAGCTATTGATTTTGGCCTGATTGTAGATGGTGCTGTTATATTGATCGAAAATGCGCATAGACATTTAGGAATCAAAAGAAAAGAGTTAGGAAGACAACTAACCGATTCAGAACAACGAAACACAATCTTAAACGCAACTGTTGAAGTTCGAAAAGCAACTATTTTTGGTGAGATCATCATTGGCATTGTATACATTCCAATTCTAACTCTCAGTGGAACAGAAGGAAAAATGTTTATCCCAATGGCTACTACAGTTATTTTTGCATTGTTTGGTGCTTTTTTTTTAACTCTCACAATCATACCTGTTTTAGCATCTTTATTTTTAAAAGCAAACGATCAAACAAATCACAATACACCAATATTCGAAAAAATCACAAAATGGTATTCGCCAAAACTTAATGATTCGCTTGCTAACCCAAAAATGATTGGTTATTCTTCACTCACTCTATTGGGTATTTCCATATTAATTTCACTTTTTCTTGGAGGAGAATTTATTCCCAAACTTGATGAAGGTGACCTTCTAATTGAAGTAAACCGATATCCGTCTACTTCATTATCTGAATCACTCCAATCCTCTCTTAAAATTGAAAAAGCCATTTTGAAAGAAATCCCAGAAGTGATAAATATTGTTTCTCGCACAGGATCTCCAGAACTCGCTATCGAACCGATGGGGGTTGAAAAAACAGATATGTACTTAGAGATGAAACCAAGGTCAGAATGGAAATTATCTAAATTTGAAATAGAAAAAAAGATAGAGTCAATCTTTCAAACAATTGTTCCCGAAGTTGCTTACGGATTATCACAACCAATCGAAATGCGGAATAATGAAATCATGGCAGGCATTCGTTCGGATGTTGGCATCAAAATTTACGGTGAAGATTTACAAATTTTAAAATCAATTGCAGAACAAATAAGTGAAAACATAAATCAAATTGAAGGAGTTACCGACTTAAGAATCGAACAACTTTACGGACTCGAATACCTAAGAATTATACCAAATAGAGAAAAATTATCGAGGTATGGTATGAGTATCCAAGAACTCAACCAAATTGTTTCTTCACTATCATCTGGGACGAATGTCGGAATTGTCTATGAAGGGATAAAACGATTTGAAATTGTAATCAAAACAACCCATACAAACACATCTGCTTCCATTCAAAATTTACCTATAGGTGTGGCAAAAAATATTTTTATTCCTCTACGGGAATTGGCAGAGATCAAAATCGAAGACGGACCCGTACAAATTTATCATCACAACCAAAACCGGTACGCTTTAGTTCAGTTTAATATTAGAGGCAAAGATTTGTTAAGTACTGTAACGGAAGTAAAAGATAAACTAACAAAAATTCAATTTCCTGATGGATACAACTATGAGATCGGAGGTGAATTTCAGAAATTCGAATCTGCCAGTTATAGCCTAATGATTGTAATTCCCATAACACTATTTACCATTTTACTCATTCTATACTTTGCATTTGAAGACATAACAAAAGCACTTATCATTTTCCTCAATGTTCCTTTTGCTATCACTGGAGGTATCATTGTTTTGTTTTTACGAGGAATGCCTTTCAGTATTTCAGCAGGAGTTGGTTTCATTGCCTTGTTTGGAATTGCTGTTCTCAATGGACTTGTTTTGATAAGTTTCATAGCGAATCTTGAAAAAAATGGTATGGAAAAAATTGAAGCAATCAAAACGGCAAGTTTATCAAGGTTACGGCCTGTTTTAACAACAGCACTACTTGCCTCGATCGGATTTATACCTATGGCAATTAGTACCTCACCAGGAGCAGAGGTACAAAGACCTCTTGCTACTGTTGTGATTGGAGGGTTAGTAACAGCAAGCCTCCTAACCCTTTTTGTTTTACCTTTGGTTTATTTAAAATTTTCTGCAAAAAAGTTTTTCATACTTTCAAAGGAAGCATAATCCGCTTTTTCATTGTATGCCAGGCCAGGTAATCCGTGTTTTTCGGAGCCTGGTCTTGTAAAACCGTGCACTGCTCCTGGATGCGCGACGAAAGTCAATGGAGCTTTAGCATCGGTCAACACCTTCACAAAATTTGTCACTGTTTCCTTGGGCATAAACGGATCATCCGCTCCGTGGTGAACCAAGATTTTAGTTTTTACTTTTTTTGAACCCGAAACTAAATTTTGGCTACCCAAAAGACCATGGAAAGATACAACTCCACCTTTCAATTGCGAACCATCTAACGCAAGCTCAATGACTCCTTTTCCACCAAAACAATACCCAATAGCTCCTATTTTTGTACTATCTACATTAGGATTTGATTTTAAAATCTCCAGAGCTTTGTTGATTTTTTTTAGAAGGACTTTCGCGTCTCCATTGGCACTCGATAGTTTGCCAGCTTCGTTATGGTCTTTGGCCATAATTCCTTTTCCGTAGATATCCATTGCAAAAGCAACGTATCCCATATCGGCCAACTGTTTCGCTCTTTGTTTTGGGTAATCATTCAAACCCCACCACTCATGAATAACAAGAATGCCTGGGCGTTTTCCTGCTTGCGAAGAATCAGAAGCTAAATAACCTTCATAAGTTTTTCCATCCAATTTGTATTCGAATGGTTTTCCTTCTACAGAGGATTTAACGGGGAGATCTGCACTTGGGACAGTGGCGCAAGCAAGAAACCCCAACAAAAAAAACAATGGTAGATACTTTCTCATACAACTCCTAAAACCTGAAAAAATTCCTTCGGGTTCATAGATAATCATACTGAATTTTTTGAAATTTGCAATTCCAAAATCAAAATTTGGAGGGCAAAACTAGTTTCTCATGAAGTTCAACAACCAAACACCAATTAAACAGTATTTGCAAGAAACCACACCAATATACCAATTGGTTCACTTTTTACACTCTTTAAAAGATAATTTCACATATTTAGTTTTTTTTGATCGATCAAATTGATCAATGATTTAGAATTTAGTCCTAGTAGGTGTAATCATCATGATCCAAAGCAACTATTTCCAAACCAACGAAGACCTTAAAGAACATTTTTTTGAACTGATTGATTGGAATGAAATCGTCCCCATTTACGAAAACAATTTTGCCGATGCAAAAACCTATCTCGAAACCAAAAACCCACGTTTGGAAATGGCTCCCTCAAATTTGCAAGAAGCCCTTGCTTATTATGAAGAAATCTTAAATTCCTGTGGTGAAATTTCCGGAGTTTATGTTTCGCAAGTTGCTGGCATCGTGGACCACAAGGGTTTAAAATTTGAAAATGGAAACGTAATTCATTCAGAAGAAATGGTAGACGTCATACAAAAATACCATGCAGCTGGACTCGGCCCCGCTGCATTCAAACGTAAATATGGTGGGCTTGGAGTTCCCAATATCATCAAAGCAATGATCGCTGAACTCATGTATCGTTCGGATAGTTCGATCACAATCGCTGTGGGCAGTATGGGTCTTGCTGCCATTTTGGAAGTTTGTGCTTCCGAAGAAATGAAAGAAGAATGGATCCCGAAAATCATAGACAATCATTATACAGTCACGATGGGGTTATCGGAACCAGATTTTGGCTCTGATTTACCAAACATCACAACCAAAGCAGAAAAAAAAGACGACGAATGGTTGTTAACTGGCACGAAACGTTTTCAAACCATGGCTTGCGGAATCAATGGAAGTCCTGGCCTCACATTAACATTAGCAAGAACAGGCACACAAGAAAGTGGCGCTAGAGGTTTGTCCTTTTTTATCGTAGAAAATAATGAATATGCTGTTCAAGGGATCGAAAAAAAATTAGGCATCAAAGCCTCTGCAACCTGTGAAACAGTTTTTGAAAATAGCAAAGGTTATTTGGTCGGCAAAGAAGGTTTTGGCCTTGTGAAGTATGTAATGGGTATGCTCAATGGAGCAAGGCTCAGCGTTTCATCCCAAGGTACAGGCATTGTGACGGCCGCTTTCGAAGAGGCACTCAAATATGCCAAAGAACGAATCCAATTTGGCAAACCCATTTACGAAATTCCTGCCGTTAAACGAATGTTAGATCGTATGGAAAGGGAACTTTCTGGTATGCGTTGCCTCATGGTAGAAGCTGCATATTCAGTGGACAAATACAGTTGGTATGAGGATGGTAGGGTCTTATCTCCCGAAGAGACCAAAACAGCAAAATTTTGGGAGAAAGTGGCAAACACCCTCACTCCAATTTCAAAGTATTATAATTCGGAAATGTGTAACGATCTTGTTTACGATGGTTTACAGGTTTTGGGTGGAGCTGGTTATACAGAAGATTACGATTTATCTAGGTTATACCGAGACGCAAGGATCACAAATATTTATGATGGGACAACTCAAATCCAAGTGAACGCTGCCATTGGTGGTGTGAGTTCGGGCATGAGTCAAACAGGTGTTTTCCGATCTTATTTGGATCACTTGGCCAAAGGAAGTGAAAACCACACCGTTCTAAACCAAATTAGGACTGAATTTGAATCCATTGTAGAAACATACAAATCCATACAAAACCAGGAATCAAAAGAAGCCTATTCTTTTGAAGTAGTTGAGTCTGCTGCTCGTTTGGTGGTTAGTTATTTAATGGAAAGGGCTAAAAATCGTTCAAAATCTAAAAAGGAACATAGAACCAAACTCTGCAAAGGTTTCCATTCGGATTCACTTGCCATCCTCTCAGCAAATCATATCAAACTCAAGTCTTTGGTATAAAAAAACCCAAACCAGAATTGGTTTGGGTAGAAATAAAAATCGACTTTGTAATTTGCAAAACTTACTTATATGGCGGCTTTAAGTGAGTTTTGCAGTTTGGCTTAAATCAACAGTTGCTATGTTCGTTACCAAATTGGGAATTCCAGTTGGTTCTAAATATTTCTTTTTGGAACCCATTAGTTTTCCCGCAATTTTATCTGGAAAGGCATATGCAATGATTCTCTTCCAAACCGATGCAAATTGAGAAACAAAACTTCCCGTATTATAATGTTGCCCGTACTTTTGGCAGATTTCTTTTAGCCGAGGAGCCACTTCACGGTAACGTTTCGCTGGCATATCAGGGAACATATGGTGTTCAATTTGATGGCTCAAATGTCCAGTCATCGTGTAAAACAAATTGGAACCATCCAAATTAGAAGAGCCTTTGAGTTGGCGTAAATACCACTCTGCTTTCGTTTCATCTTTGATGTCTTCCACAGAAAACGATTCTGCATTTTCGGTAAAATGTCCACAAAAGATAACGGCATAAGTCCAAAGATTCCGAATCAAATTAGCAATCAAATTTCCAAGAATCACCTTTGGAAAATTCAAACCCGCAAGAAGAGGAAAGAACAAATAGTCTTTTAACAATTGCAATTCGATCTTTTTGAAGAAAACTTTTTTATATTCTTTTAAAGATTTCATCTTTCTTTGTTTTTTAGGTATTTCTAAATACTCAACCCGGTATCCATGTGCACCCACTCCCCATTGAAAATTGGCCGCTAAAAGCATATTTGTAAATGGCTGTGTCAAATGCACTGGTTTCCATTTTTGATCTTCCGTTAGGCGAGTGAAATTATAACCATAATCATGATCTTTTCCAAGCACATTGGTAAAGGTATGGTGCATATAATTATGGTAGAACTTCCATTGGTGTGAATCGCTCACAATGTCCCATTCGAATGTCCTTGAATTGAACCTTGGATCATTCATCCAATCATATTGACCGTGCATCACATTATGGCCAATTTCCATATTATTTAGTATTTTAGACACCGATAGTAACAAAGTACCAACGGTAAAACTAATTGGTTCAAAACTAAAATGAATGAGTCCACGACCGATCACTTCTGTATATCTGTACGTTTTGTACACTTTTTTGATATGGTCAGCGTCTTCTTTTCCAACTTTTGCCATAATTTCACTGCGAAGGGCATCCACTTCCGCCCCAAACAATTGGATTTCTTCTTTGGTTAATTTTTTGCTAATTGTTTTCATATATAAATCCTAAATCAATTGAATCCTTAATTATTTTTCTAAACCTATAACTCTAATTCTAAATTATTTTCTGCCCGAGATACACAAAGTTGGATATTCTCTTCGCCCAATTCAGACACTTCACCCGTTGCCAAATCCGTAACTGAACCAGTATTTTTTTTACAAACGCAAGTATGGCAAATTCCCATACGACAACCGCTTGGTGGAAAGATACCCTGTTCTTCCAATTCTTCTAAAATAGATCTTTCACCTTTGAGTTCGATTGTTTTGAAACTTTTTGTGAGAGTCACTTCCACAACACTATCTTTTTTCATTTTGGTTTTGATTTGTGTTGGTAATAAAAAAAGTTCCGATTTTAAATCACATCCTTCGAACATAGAAATTGCTTTGGTCTGCATTGGCCCTGGACCACAAACCATAATGGAATGTTCTTTGTAATTGGGCAAAAATTGATTTACGATCTCTTCAGATAAAAATCCAAAAACATAACCTTCTTTGGGAACATCAGAAAAAATATAGTGAACGGTAAGCCACGAATGTTGTGATTTTAATCTTTCAATGGAAGAATACAAAATG
Organism: Leptospira sp. 96542; assembly: GCA_029310945.1. Taxonomy (GTDB): domain Bacteria; phylum Spirochaetota; class Leptospiria; order Leptospirales; family Leptospiraceae; genus Leptospira_A. The sequence goes on along the minus strand of JARJFC010000002.1, from coordinate 168,496 downwards.
AGATCTTCAAACGATTTTGCAAAATAAAGGAGAGTTAGTTTTCCATCAAAGTTTTTAGTGCCCAAGTCTCTTATGATCGAATGGATGGGAGTAATTCCACTTCCACCAGCCAAACACAGAATATTCTCTTTGGTATTTGAATCTAAGCTAAAATCTCCAGTAGGGTTTCCAAGCTCCCATACATCTCCCAGTTTCGTTTTTTCATTTAAAAAATTTGAAACTAGACCACCTTGTTGTCGTTTGATGGTAACAGAAATATATTTCTCATTTGGTGCCGAAGAAAGGCTATAAAAACGCGTTACCCTGCGACCACCAATCTCAACAGTAACGGGCGTATGTTGACCTGCTTTAAAACCCTTCCACAACCAATTTGGTTTGAGCACAAAGGTTTTGGCATCGGCGGTTTCGCTTACGACCCCCACAACTTTTGCTTTGGTGGCGGTGAAGGAAAAACGAGGGTTCAGTTCACCAAGGATAAAATCGGCCCATTCTTTTGGCTGGAGGGACTGCCAAACATCCAGGGGTTTGTTGAAGATAAATGGAAAGGTTTTCATTTTTCGCCTCTTTCAGTGAACGACTGTTCACGTAGTTATCTATCACTGTTAATTTACAGTGTTAACTATGTCAAACCTAAATTCCCTATTTTTGTCCTTGCCTTAGAAAAAAAATGAACAATCGTTTACTCAATTCGCAAAATCCCAATGAAAATCAACAAACGATACCAGCAAAAGCTCAAAACCCACCAAAATCTCATGTTCGCCGCCCTTTCTCTCATGAGTGAAGAAAAGGGTTTGGGGGAACTTAGCCTCAGAGAAGTGGCTGGGGAAGCTGGGATCGTTCCAGCTGCCTTTTACCGCCATTTTAAATCGATGGAAGAACTTGGCCTGGCGCTTGTGGATGACTCGGCCGAAAAAATCGCAAGTATTTTGAAGGATGCTCGTAAAAAAGGCGCCTACCGATCCGCCCTCCACTCCTCAATTGGTTATTTTTTTGATTATGTGTCCAAAAACCGCTCCCTATTTCGGTTCATTTCGAGAGAGCGCAATGGCGGTTATAAAAAAATCCGAGAAAAAATCCGAACAGCCATGGAAACCATCGCTTCCGAATTGGCTTTGGATATGCGGATGCCGAAATCCATTTCCTTTGCAGACACCCTCTTTGCTTCACAGATGATCGTGGGTGTTGCCTTCCAACGGGCGTCGGAATTTTTGGATTTGGATGGGAAAGACCACCAAGACATACGGAAATTAAAATTTTTAACGGTGAAACAATTGCGTTTGGTATTTGTTGGAACCATCCGAGGGAGAAAACGCATCCGCACCAAGATCAAAGTTTAGGATTTAGCTGTTGGAGGGGAAAGGCGATGATGACAGTGAGACCCTCACCCGCCTTGGAAACTGAGGAAAATATCCCTTTGATTTGGCTTGTTAAACTTCGGATGAGTTCATAACCAAAATGGTTTCCTTTGTTGATATTCACTTCTTCTGGCAAACCACAACCATCATCGGAGACTGTTAGGTTCACATTGTTCTGGTGTTCGGTGAGGTGGATCCGAACTTCCCCGCCAGAATCCCCCGGGTATGCATACTTCAAGGCATTGGTGAGAAGTTCGTTCAAAACCAAACCCAAAGGAAGAGCGCGTTTTAGATCTAGGTGGATATCTGCTAGTTTCATCACAAAACGAATCTTAGTTGGGTTGAGCACAAATATGTCATGTAAACTATGTACTAAGTCCTCAATATAAACCTTTAGGTTTACAGATTCTAAATCTTGGGATTGGTATAAACTTTCATAAACCTTCGACATGGAAGTAATACGTGATTGTGCATTTAAAAAAGACTGTTTGGCTTTCGGGTCTTCCACTTTGAACGCTTCCATGCTAAGTAGCCCAGACACGATGGCCAAACTATTTTTAACACGGTGTTGTAGTTCTTTTAATAAAATTTCTTTTTCTTCTAACGATTTTGCCAGTCGTTTCTCAATTTGTAACGACTTGGAAATATCTAAATTCATTCCTAGTACATAGTGTTCGCCAGAAATTTCAAACCCTTGGGCAAATAATAATAAATCTGAAATTTCGCCGTCCCCATTGCGAATTTGCATTTTTTCACCAATGATTTTGCCTTTTTCTCTAAATAGTTTTTGAATACGTTCGTTTTCACCATCCACATTCCATTTGTTAAACTTATTTGATGGTTGCCCAATGACTTCAGTTTTAACAAGACCAAACATTTCTTCCATGGCTGGGTTTATATCGAAGTATGTGCCATCTTTTACCCGAGTGAGAGCCATGGCGATGGGACTGAGTTGGAAAACCTTTGCATAAATGCTTTCGTGCCTTGTGGGGGAGATTGGTTTTTCAGAAACATCTGATTCGCGAAATACGAAAACCATACCTTTGAATTTTTTATTTTCATCAAACAAAGGTGAGACGGTCTGCGATACAGGAGTTTCTTTTCCATTCCTCGAAACCACGATTAGATTTTCACTGCGGATGTTTTTGTTTTTTTTCTCTTCTAAATCAGGTGGAAAATTATGTTCAAACCTACCCCGAGTATGGGAATGAATGAGAAAAACAACCGATTCCATCGATTTTGTCAGCATTTCTGCTTTGGAGTAACCAACCATATCGGCCGCCACCAAATTCACCTCGGTGATGATCCCTTCTGCGTCTGTGACAATAATGGCATCCCCAATGGAATCAAAGGTGGTTCGCAACTCGTTTTCACGTAGAGCCAATTCTTTGCGAGCCTCAAACAACTTTAAGGCAGATTTAATGACACATTCCAAAATTTGTGGATTACTGAGTTTGGGGACAAAACCATAATGTTTGATGTTGCCAATGCGTTGCAGGAGCTCATTTTCGGAATAGGAACTAACGAAAATAATGGGAAGCTCTCGGATTGACAAAATCTTTTCCGCCAAACTGATCCCATCCATTCCGCCCGAAATCTGGATGTCCATTAACACCAAATCGATATTTGAATGTGATGATACATAATACAATGCATCGTCAGCATTGGCTACGTGGGATACAGAATACCCATAACTCTCTAAAAACTGAGTCTGAGAGACTGCAAGTATTGCTTCATCCTCAACGAGTAGCAAATTGGCTGAACTTTGTATGATTTCCGAGGTAATCATAGGCTCTTTAAACCGAGATTAGGCTACGGGGTTTTGGAAAGCAATCCATTACAAAAAGTTTTTTTGTAAAAAACTACCAATTGTAGCAATATTTTCCAAATTATTTGCAATTGGTGTTGGTTTAACATAAAAACGAAACTCTGTGCGTTTTTTTCGGATGACACCCATTATACTAAATGTGTTGACAGTTAACTGATCGTAACGATTCTCTTTTAAAAACAAATGGGGGATCAATTTGTATCTTAGAATTGGAATTTTAATTATTTCGTTTCAGTTGTTCATTATAAACTGTACTGGTTATAATCGTATCACTGAACTTTCACCGTTGTCTAACACAAATCCGACGATCGAATACGCAACACAGGTTCCAGTGCTCAAAGGTGGCTTTTTTTATCACAAAAGTATCACCCCTGGCTCTTTTGGCCTCAACGCAGAACCAAAATTAGAAGGTCGCGCATGTTCGCATTCATATATGTATCTTGTTGCTACAGGTAATTCCAGAATCGAAACCGCCAAACAACGGGGGGAGATCCAAAAAATTGCCTATGTCGAATACGAACAAATGGGAATTTTTGCGGGTTATGTCTATCACCGTTTTTGTACGATTGTAAAAGGTTCTAACTAATGATTAAAAATGTTATAATATTCTGCTTTCTCGTTTTGTTGTCTGTTTCTTTCCAAAATTGTGCTGTTGGCCCCGTACAAGGCGGTTTCATTACAAATAACCAATTTCCAGGTACTTTTAACCCAGAAAACAATGTTAAGCCAGTAAAAGAAGGCAAAGGTTGCCAATTTACGATCTTGTATCTCATTAGTTTTGGAGATGCGGGAGCTGGTAGTATTGCTCAAAAAAATGAAATTACTAAAGTGGCAACGATCGACCATTCAACCTTTGGTTTTTTAGGCATGTTTGTCCAATCTTATTGTACGATCGTTACAGGTGAATGATATGAAGAAGTTTTATTTAATTATTTCAGTATTTTCGATTTTTTTAATCAATAATTGTGTTTCCAGCCCTTTCCCCTCTGCCGTTTTCCTAAACACAACCCAACATGTGATGGGAGATACCAAAGGTTTGGTTTTGACTTCCGCAAAAATCCAAAAAAGCGGAAAATCATGTTCCATGTCAGGCTTCCTTACAAACATTTTTTATTACGGCAATGGTAATTCCATAGAAGATGCCATGAAAAATGGTGAAATCACAAAAATTTCCCTCATTGATCGAAATTCCTTAAGCATTTTAGGGTTTTTGTTTTATAGAGAGTGTATTGTTGTTTGGGGAGAGTGATGGATTTTTTAAAACATATACTCATAACAATACTTATATTAGGTGCAATTCAATTAAACCTCTTGGCAAAGGATTACGACACCACGCACGAAAAACCTGAAGTGACAGAACCAGACAACCACCGTATCTATTTTAGATACATCAGTGGTTTGAGTGGTGTTGGGAGTGTTCCAGAAACGAATACCGACAAATTCCACTCGCTCATATACGCTCAAAATGGGATCTATGTCACTCCTTACCAAAATTTCAATTTTGCCAGTGACACATTCGAAGTGGAATATCGCTTTAAGGATCGTTTTCGTTTTTTTTATGACAAAAGGGATCTCTTTACAGTGAAATCTGGCGATGATAAAACATCCATTCCTTTCGTTGAAAATCAAAAACGACTAGGGTTAGGTTATTTCCATCCCGTTCATAAATTCCTAAATCTTGGAGTTTCATTGCGTGATGTTATTATCAAACAAAATCATGAAGTAGGGTTCATCGATCTGAATTTCAATCTCTTCAGGCCAGGGGCTTCCTCTTCTCTCATACTCACAGATTCAAGCAGTAAAATGCATGCACGGGGGATTGTTCCAGGTATCCATTTAGAATTTAAACCATTGCGTTGGTTTGAAATTCACCTAAGCCAACATTATTATTACCTGCATGGTCAAAATTATAGAAACTCATCCCTTCTTTTTGCCGATGCTGGTGTAGGTTATGTAATTCCATTCACAACCCATGGGGATTTTGTCTATAAGGGAACTCAGGATCGATTTGATTTTGTATTTCGCTATTCTTCATGGTTTGCTACAAGATGGGGAGCCACACGCGACAGAATGCAAATCCAATATAAAAATTTCTATTTTGGATCACTCAGCCAAGAAGCCTCTCTTTTGTATTCTGGTTTGGGTGGCGAGGTACGTCCCAAATTTGATGTGTATTCGGTAAACTTCACAGTCGAATTTTCAAAAAGTTTCGGATCCAACTAAAACGAAGCAAAAAATGTTCTGACCCAATCTCCTAACTTCTGTTTGGGGATTGGATCCACATAACTCTACATCAATCCATAGGTTCAAAGAATGCTAAATTTTCTGGGCCTTCATGGATGACGATGCGGCGGATTTTACCCTCGGATTCTTTTACATCCCCTTTTAACCCTGCAAAAAACCACCGTGCCACATTTTCAGATGTGGGATTGACTCCCTTAAAATCTGGATGGTCGTTGATGAGGATATGGTCGATGGAATGGACAAGTTCCAATAATTTGGTCCGGGCTGTCAAAAAGTCATAGGAAATCCCATCTGGGTGGATGTTCGTTTTTCCTTCCAAAAACACCTCTACCTTCCAGGAATGGCCGTGGATGGGCTCGTCAGAGCCATCTGGGAAATAATCGTAAAGGAAATGTGCCGACTCGAACCGTCCTTCGATCCTGACATAAAATTTCCCATTTTCATTCGTAAACATTCCATTGACGAATAGAGCATCGTCCAATATTTGTATAGTAATTTCCTTTTGGGGTCTTGCCATGACTGAAACAACAAAACCGCGTTTTTATAAAGAGATGACTGTGGGTGAGGCAATTGCCATCCACCCAGAAGCTGGGCTCGTATTTTCCTCTTACCACTTGGGTGGTTGTTCCCACTGCTCCATCAATGAGGTGGAAACCATCGAACAAGTTTGTATGGGTTACGGTGTGGAAGTGGACACACTCATCGATTCACTCAACAATCTATTCGCTGAGGAATAAAATCCATATTTAGCACAAAATAGCGTCGGACGTTTCGGCGCTTTTGGACTCAAGGTGGCCGCAACAAAAACTCAAATTTATTTTGTTGCCCATGTCCAGCACCTCTCTGCATTACTGGATGCATTGCTTGAGTTTCGATATAAAAAATTTATAACATAATACCTGTTCATAAAAATTTTGGAAAAACTCACCTTCAGTATCCCGGGTCTTCTTTTTCCCGCCATATCACTGTTAATGTTAGCCTTTACAAATCGTTTTTTTGGATTGGCAAACCTCCTTCGGCAACTCCTCTCTGAGTATGAAAGAGAAACATCAAATACCTTAGAGAAACAAATCAAGAACTTACGGTTTCGGATATCCCTTGTGCTATACTCGCAGAGCTCAGGCATTCTCAGTTTGATTTTATGTACTGTGTCCATGGTTGCCATTAGTTTCAATGGTTTGGTAGCTTGGATTTTTTTTGGAAGTGCTTTGTTTACGATGATTGTTTCTCTCGTATTTGCACTCATAGAAATTCATCTTTCGGTGACAGCTCTTGACATTGAGATGGATTCTATATTAAAAAATTAAAAACAAACTCAATTTTCGTTTAAATCGTAATCACAATCTTTCCAAAATGTGAACCCGAACGCAAATACTCAATGGCTCCCTTTGTGTTTTCGATTGGGAAAACTTTATCAACAACAGGTTTTAATTTGCTCGATTCAATGGCTTTGTTCATATCGAAAAAGGCATTACGCCCACCCACAACAAGACCTTGGATTTTGATATTGTTCATAACCGCAGGCAAAAGGTTGAGTTCACCCGACCTACCGGCTAAAATTCCAATGAGGTGGATGACACCAAACGGTTTGCAGGCGGCAATGGATTGTTCAAGTGTGCCAGCTCCCCCTACTTCGATGATATGATCTGCACCAATTTTGTTTGTTATGGAACGAACTTCTTTTCCCCATTCAGGTGTTTCTTTGTAATTGATTGAGTAATCTGCACCTAACGATTTTGCTTTTTTTAGTTTTTCATCACTCGAAGAAGTGACAATGACCGTAGCACCGGCCAATTTTGCGAGTTGGAGGGCAAATATGGAAACTCCACCTGTTCCCTGTACGACGACAGTTTCACCAGCCTTCACTTGGTTAAAACTATACAACCCGCTCCAGGCAGTCAAAGCAGCGCAAGGGAGTGTAGCACCTTCTTCATAACTTAAGTGTGTTGGCATTTTGACGAGACCAAATTCGGAAACCACAGCATACTCGCGCAAAGTTCCGGGTAGTGGCCCCCCAATCGTATGCCTAAGCTCTCGATGCGTAGCTTCCTTGCCAATCCAGAGAGGAGCAAACTGCAATAGAACTTTATCACCGATTTCAAATTCGGATACAGCTTCACCGACACCCACAACTTCACCAGCGCCGTCACTGCAAGGTACAAGCGGCAATGGAAATTTTGGATTGTATTTGCCTTCCACGACAAGTGAGTCGCGGTAATTGAGTGATGCGGCATACAAACGCACCAACACTTCCCCTTTGCCCAAGGATTCTGGTTTTGGAACATCTAACAATACTAAGTTGTCCAATCCAAATTTTGAAAGTTGAATTTGTTTCACGCAGGTTTTAAATCCAATCTTTATTTGGAAAGTTGGATTTCTCCTCTTTCGTTCAATGGAAAGAATGGGTTGTGTGCAATTTCAAAACAATGACCATCGAGGTCTTGGAAGTAAGCACTGTAACCTCCCCAAAATACTTTTTGTGGTTCCTTAATGATCTTCGCACCAAGACCACGCATTTTTTCGATGATGGAGTCTACCTCGGCTTCCGTTGGAACATTTTGTGCAAGAGTGATGCCAGTATAATTTGGTTTGGGCGAAAAGGGAAGATTCATATCGGATGCGAGGTCTTCTTCTCCAAAAAGGGAAAGGATTATACCACCTAACTGAAAAAAACTGACAGAATCGTTACTTTCTTCCGATCGTTTCCAGCCCAGTCCCGTTTCGTAAAACTCGGTACTTTTTTTCAGATCCTTCACTCCCAATGTGATTAGATTGATACGGGGATGCATAAAAAACCTCCAAAAATACGAACGTAATACCTTAAATGTATCAAAATTTGGAATTTAAGGAATGAAATTCACAAACCAAGCGCTAATGGGTACACGATAAATCAAAATGCGGAATACTTTGAATAAAGGTAGAAAACCCAAATCAAGCCAGATAAAGTGACGGCATTGTATAAAAATGCCACCACCAAACCTGGCTTAAATTCAAACTTTTAGTTATTTTTTACCCAAACCCAATGTTTTGGCTCCAACGAGGATGGACATATTCCCAGCCGGGTGTTTGTTTTCTCTCATCAATTGGTGGCACTCACCAGTTTCCGCAAACTCAAATGTGCGTGCAAGAACTGGATCTACTTTTTTATCGATCACAAGTTGGTTTAGGTCACGGCAGTTGTCGTCGTTTGCGAAGTGAGAACCTTGCAAGCGTTTTTGTCTCATCCACAGATAACGAAGGTCAGCTGTTGCATTGAAACCTGTAGTTCCCGCACATATCACAACCATACCACCTGTTTCACAAACGAATACCGATGTAGGGAGAGTGGTTTCACCTGGGTGTTCAAAAACAATCTGAGGATTTTTGCCTTTTCCAGCAATGTCCCAAATCGCCTTTCCAAACTCGCGGGCTTGTTTTGTCCACTCACCAAATGTTTCCATATTGTTGATGTCGGAAGTTATGGCACCCCAATGTTTGAACTTGTTACGGTTGATAACACCAGCCGCACCAAGATTTTTACAAAAATCGATTTTATCGTCGGAAGAAACAACGGCAATGGGAACCCCACCAGCAGCCTTTACAATTTGGATGGCCATGGCACCAAGTCCACCTGCTCCACCCCAAATCAAAGCCACATCACCTGGTTTTACATCATTTGGTTTCCAATGGTGTAACATGCGATAAGCGGTCGCAGCAACCAACATATAAGCGGCCGACTCTTCCCAACTTAGGTGTTGTGGACGAGGGAGGCATTGGTGGTCTTGCACCTTGCAGAACTGTGCAAAAGAACCCCAGTTGGATTCATAACCCCAAATGATTTGGGATGGTGCATACATTGGATCTTTGCCAGATACCACCCACGGATCTTTTGGATCCCACATGGCACAGTGGACAACAACTTCATCACCAATTTTTACGTTTTTAACTTCGGAACCAACTTTATAAACAATACCCGATGCATCGGACCCACCAATATGGAATTTTTCAGGTTCACCTTTTTTGTTTCGTGCGGCTATCACATCCACTGGGTAACCAAGGGCCGCCCATACGTTATTATAATTTACCCCAGCCGCCATCACTGCTACGAGTACTTCATTGGGAGCGATTTCTGGAACATCAATCACTTCTGCTTGGAAGGAGGTTTTTGGTTCTCCGTATCGTTCGGGTCTAATGACCTGCGCATGCATTTTTTTGGGAACTACTCCCAGAGGAGGTAGCTCACCCACGGGAACGATTTCAACGTTGCTCATAAATTACCTTTTTCGAATGAAATTTAGCGAATTTCGTTTAAGGATTTTAGAAAGCCGATCTCTGTCAATCGCTTCCCCACTCCATGGAAAAGGCAAACGTCCAGGCAGAATGATACAATCGGTAGTCTCTGTCACGCTGTAATGGATACCGATAACTCAGACTCAGATTGTATTTTTCGGATAAGTTCCAAAGTGCACCGACACTCCCCTCAGTGAAAAAACCAGGATTCAGATTGTCTTTGTTAGGTGAGTAGTCAACACCATTGTATGGGTTTCTGTATAATATTCCCGTAAACACTGAATACTCTGGTTTCCAATAATAGGTAAGGTAGGCAGAAACGATCCCTGTTTTTTTATACTGGTATTCTGGTTCGGCAGGAGTTTGTGCGGGCAACCGCACCCAATAGGGAATTCCATCGTTGTCTTGTAGGTTATTTGGTTGTGGTCTTGAGAGCGGTTGGAGCCCACCAATCTTTGTCACAAACGAAAATTTTTCATACATATACCCGAGTTTCAAAAAACCAGAGCCCACATAATAATTTCCACCTGTGAACCGATCCGTGTCGGGTCCACTCGGAAACCCAACGGACCCTTCGAACACAAAAAAGTATGGTTTGTCCAAATCAAAAAACGGTTGGTATTTAAAACCGAGGTAGGTCTTTCCAATCCTTGCTGCATCTTCTCTTCCCCGTTGTTGGTAGTAATTCCAAGGTACAGAGGCATTGAGAGCAAACTTACCTTCGTAAAAATTCATTTCCGCGAAGGCGGTGGTTGTATACAAATGACTGTTTTCTTTTGTGGATTGGTAATAGTCTTGGGTTAACACCAAATAGTTGGCAGGTTTTTCTCTTTTGCCCGTAAATGGATCTACAAACCTGGCTGTGGCATTGGGACTATCCGACGAACCTGTGTGATGCGAATAAATTGGAAATCCAAATCCGAAAAAAACAAAAAAAGAAAGAAATAGAGGTAAAATCCGAAAGAAAAATTTCATTTTTCCACTCCTGGAAAACAACCCGGCAAATAGAATGTAGAATCTTCAGAAGCAATATTTTTGAGGATACCTTCGTAAAGCGGATTCAAACTCACAAAGGAGACATTGATGGGCGAAGTACCAGCATAAATTTTGTTTAATAAATCATTATTGGTCCCCAAATCGGTTCTGTCCAAAAACAGGTTTCGGTATCGAAAACCAATCTCAACGGGAGTCGTTCGACCCAATTTGTTTTCAATTTTGCATTTGGGGCGTATCGTTTGGATACCTTGCCTAAGTAAGATTTTTATGTCTTTTGCTGCGCTTGGTGTCACGGTATCAACCGTTAGGTGGATATAAATTTCTTCCCAAGAGAGGGTTACAAGGGAGACCACTCCCAGCGGGGCATCACTCGCATTTTTTGTGCTAGTCGACAAATGGGCAAAACCAAAATCGTTTACGATGTTCGAAGGTTTGACTATAATTTCCGAACCTGGGTTTAAGAACGAATAACTGGCCGCATACGGATCAGTTGTGGGTAAATCCAATGGAACCGTAAATGGGGTGTGGGTAAAACTGGGATCAGTCAAATTTTGACTTGAATTCATATTTGAACTGAAGCCCAAAGGACTTTCTATATTGGAGGCACCATTTGAACCTTCCACATTAAAAACTCCAGACACAACTTGGTTTGGGTTGAACCGGTACAAACCGTTTTCCCAATGCACATAACTATCGGATTCGACTTGCACAGAGTATGTGGTGGTGCCGCCTGAGGTAACCGTAAACCGTTCGGGGTTGGAGTCCACCTGGTCTCCAAATAACACGAGCTTTGTGGAAAGGCTCGAACGGGTGTTTCGGATGAGTTGCAAGAGGTTTTGTAAAATGATTAGGTCTTCTTCGTTTTTGTTTCCAACCGAACCAAATGTACAAAAGATCTGGAAACTGGTTCCCAAAAGAACCAGACCAGACCGTAGAACCAAATTTTTTAACTTCATCGGTAGCACTAAAATGGATTTGCAAACTTAGGACTGTTCACAAATTCCTCGTCCGTCAGTGCCATTAAAAAATTGATCATATCTGCTCTTTCAGTCGGACTCATTCCTTGAGGAAAGGCACGAATGAGAGTTGCGTCCTTATTGGGATGTGCTGCTCCACCCGTGCTGTACTGGTCCAATACCTTGCCCAATGCATGCCTTGCACAGTCCGCGTTGGTTTTGCCTGGGGTATTGGCAGGGTTTTCCGCATTATCACACTGAATGCTTCCATCGTGCATATAGGGGAAGGTAAGCCCCACATTGCGGAGTGAGGGTGCCTTAAATTTACCTTGGTCGGATTGTAAACCAGTGAGTTCCTTTAATCCCTCTTTGTGAACGTTATTTAGACTATTGTAATATGCTTCTGTATGTGTTCCATTATTGTGGTAGGCAAACTCGGAAGTCACTTGGCCAGTGTGCAAATTGGTGTCTGTAAAATTAAACCCACCATGGCAATGGAAACACTCAGCATTCTCTCCATTAAAAAAATCATTTCCTCGGTTGATAGAGGCAATTTGTTCCGACGAGAGGTTCACTGCCCTTCGGTTTTGGATCTTATCAAAATTAGACCAACCTGTGATCATCGATCTTTGGAAACTAGCAATCGCAAAACGGATGTTTTGTTCATTGACCGCTGCATCTCCATTCCCATAGGCATTGGTAAAGAGAGAAACATACAAAGGATCTGACTTTAGCCTTCCAAAGTACACTGCCTCCGATACTTGGCCGAGTCCGAGTTCTACAGGATTATCACCAAACATAGGAACACGAGCCTGCACTTCGAGGCTTGTCATATTGGGATTGTTCCAGGTGAGCCTTGGCAGATAGGCAACATTTCCTAAGTGTTGGGCGTTCCTTGGGTGGAAATCTCCCGTAATTCCACTCGGAAATTCTTTGCCGTCCGCAAAGGCAAGCGATTGGAAATGGCAACTCCCACAGGACATGGTCACATTGCCAGAAAGGCGTTTTTCATAAAACAAATGCCTACCCAGTTCCACCTTGGCACGGCTCATGGGGTTTTCTGCGGGAACAACTGGCGTAGGGAAACCTGGTGGTAAATCCCAAACCCAATCGCTCGCATTCAAGGCCAAAATGCCAAGGGCAGCCAGAAGCATATCATTGTTTTCTTTTTTTTGCCCAAAGGGCAAGAGGTTACAACCCAAAAGAAAACTGGAGAGTGCCAAAACGGATATGTAAATAATCTTCATATATATTCCTAAGACTCAACATTGGCTGGCCTAATAAGACCAACCAATTGCAAAACAAATCACTTCAAACTAAACACCCGTTGTGTGATGGAACTATCAGGAGCACCGGTTCCAATATTCAATCCAAACGCCTGCACCAAAGTATCGCAAGGAGCTGCCGTACCTGGCATACAGGACTGCGCCCCAACCGTACTATAACCTGACAAGAGTTTATCCACATCAAATCCTATTTTTTGGTTTTGCGGATTGATTTGACCAGTCAATTGAATGGATGCCCTAAATTTTTTGGGACATCCAAAATTGGGTGCCGCACCACAACCACCAGAGGAACCCATATGAAACTGTGTATAACCGGCGTTATCATTGATACTGAATTCGATGTTCGCATGTTTATAACCACCTGCCCATGCCCAAGTCATAGCACCAATGTTCAAAGGAGCACTTGCGGTCGCTCTATCCAAATGGTTGAGTGCTTCAGGAACCCCAACCGTAAATTGAATGCCGGTGTAAGCTCCTAGGGCAACTGAACCTGAAATATTCTTTTTTGTTTCAGTGGTTTTGTAAGTTTCAAAATCCAAGAGTCCTACTCCACTATTTTGCCAAACATTGTCCGTAGACAATGTAACATCAGCAGTGGAACCATCTGCTCGCACCAATTTCACTTCAGAAATGTAAAACCGAAGATCTTGGAATTTTACAGTTTTGGTATCCACTGTTTGGTTTGTGTTATTGAAAGTGACAGACTGTCCACTAACCAATGCTTCAAATTCCAAGTTCACTGGTTGTGGAATGGCAAGAGCTGCAAGGAGAGCCATGTTTTCATCGTTATTTTCCGTTTTGGTCTCACAAGACACCACAAAAGAAAATATGGTTATGGTTAATAAAAATTTTAATACGTTCATAAATACCTAATATTCTAAAATACTACTGCTAACTTCGAATTGATAAGGAAAGCAAACACTTACCAATAAACTATTTTACTGCAGAAGATTAGATACGCGGTGGTTTTATGAGATAAAATGGATTCCCATCTGTCAAACGCATGGATGGTTCAGAAGGGATGAATGATACTAAATTCTGTTTGGCGGGAGTGGAGGATACAAACTGCACCCTTTCGAAAGTTTGGTGGTGGGGTCTAAGGTTGGATGCTTCCTTTTTTTTCTTTTTACAGGAACAGAGGTGCGCCTCGCCTTCTTTGGCATCATGGCAACTTGGTTTTATGGTTTTAGGAATTTCGTGGTCAGCATGGTGATCCGCAGAGCCAATGCCGCTACCGCTGCCAATCCCCACACTGGCAAAGTGCTTGTCTTCTGCACTGGCGTGGGTTTCTTTTTTTGAACCGTGGTTGCACTGACAGATTTTTGACGCTGACTCGAGGCAAAATCCCAGCAGCCCACTCCCTAAAAATAGGGTTTGCGTGAGGATGGAAAACGCCAAAATACCGGTTACCAACCGATGCACAGCCATTCTCTCCCAATTTTTGTTTACAGGTGCAAAAATCCAGACAATTTTGGGATTTTTAGAGTCGTCCCCCTACCCCTTACTTGAAATCTTGGTTTTAGGAACCAAATGCAGATTCGCTAGAGGTCAAAACAATGAAACGCACGGAACTGGAACGCAGAGAACGAGAGCTGCGCAAAGCAGAAAAAAAGAAAATCCTACCTGGGCAAAAAGAAGCCATGAGCGTTGGTGATTACATCGATGCGCTATTTGGAATGTTTCGCTACGATACAGAAGAAATTTTCAACGCCGCAGAGGACGAAAACATCCTCGAAATTTTAGAAAATATGAAAGGTGAACACCCAGAAAAACAATGGGATGTGATCATCAGAAAAGCGGTGAACAAAACCAAAGTTGAACAAAAAGAAAAAGCCTACGAAGCCCTAAGAAACCTCGCAGGAATCCAAGTAGCCACCACATAAAATAAATTTCCACAAACAAACGAATTTACAAAGGGAAGGTTCCAATTTACCATTGGAGTCTTCCTTGTATGAAACAGATTTTTTGGGTTATCCTTTTATGTCTCGTGTACACAAACACATTTGCAGTATCCAAACCAATCCCCGACCGTACGAATTGTCCAAAGTCTGAAACAGTTTTCCTTTCACATCTGAATGGAAATATTGATTTATCCTCTCATCTTTCCTACATTACTTTTTCTAACTACACTGACGATGTAAATTTGATTTTGGATGGCCTAACAAGCCCGGAAGTGTTTACGACAGATGGAGTCATACCCAACTTCGGAAGTACATATTTACAATATTGGTTTTGTTTTTCGATTCATAATGATACGGAAGAACCAAAACCCATTGTTAGTTTTATTAAATATCCCCTTTTGGATGAAGTAATCTTTTATCATATTTCCAAAAATTCTTTAGTCCAATCTGAAAAACAAGGAAGATTGTATTCATACCAAACCAGAGAACATATGTTTCGAGGTTTTAGTTTTTCATCCGAAATCAAACCAAAAGAAACAGCAACCATCCTCCTTGGAATTAACACTGCTAGTTCCATGTCTGTACCTGTGCAGATTGCATTTGAGAAAGATTTTTTTTCGTATGTAATCTTAGACACCATCACGCAGGGCATTTACTTTGGCATTGTCATCGTGATGGCTTTGTACAACTTGTTTGTATATTTTTTAGTAAAAGACAAAGCCTATTTGTTTTACGTTTTGTATTTATTGTTTGGAGCCATACTCTTTCAACTTTCACTCCAAGGAATGATTCCTGTATTATTTTTACCCAATTCAGGAAACCTAATTTGGAATGGTCATAATTTTCTATATTTTCTTTTTTTGTTCACCTGTTTTCCCATGAGCATCAGTTTTATGAACTTAAAAGAAAATTCCAAAACGGCTTATCATATTTTTTTCTACTCCATGTTCATTCCACTCATATCCATTATACTTTTGATTTTGATCGATTATAGAACCATGAACCGATTTGGAGATTCGCTCTCCATGGCCTTAGCAGTGGCCGCCCTTTTTGTTTCTTTTTATGTGGCTTTTATTAAAAAATTTAGACCTGCACGTTTTTACTTTTATGGATACTTTATGGTCATCGTTGGGGGCATTGCCACCGTTCTCAAATACATGGGTTTAGTACCTGTCAATGTTTTTACAGAAAACGGATTCCAAGTAGGTATGGCATTTGAAGTTTTACTTATGGCCTTTGGTTTGGGCGATCGAATCTCTCTCATTCGAAAAGAAAAAGAAAATATCCAAATCAGAGCCGAAATCAACAAACAAAAGTTAATTGTTTATCAAAAAGAGTTAGTTCTTGCTCAAAAACTCCAAGAATCAACCCTACCGCAATCTTTACCCAATATCCCTGGCCTAAAAATCAAGGCAGGTTACATCCCACAATCGCTTGTCGGGGGGGATTTTTACGATGTAACAGAAATTAGTAATAAACAAATTGTTTGCCTCATCGCCGATGTGACGGGTCACGGAGTGCCTGCCGCCATCGAAGCTGCCATGCTCAAAATTGCTCACACCCATACTCTGCCATTTGCGAATGGTCCTGGAACTGTTCTCGAAACCATCAATCGTTCTCTTGTGGGAAATTACAAAAACCAACTCCTAACCGCAGCGGCCACTTATATAAATTTAGAATCGATGCAAATGAAAGTAGCCAACGCTGGCCACCCTGGTTTTTATAAATTCAGAGAAGACTGTTTAGACATCCAAATCATCAGACCCAAAGGCAAACTCATTGGTTTTTCGAAAGATGTTTCCTATGAAGAAGAAACCTGCACCCTCCAACCAAAAGATCGTATTTTACTGTTTACCGATGGGTTATGGGATATATGGGAAAAAGACAAAAATGGAAATCAATTTGCGAAGGATGGGAGTGGAGAAGAAGTTTTTTTAGAATGGCTGAAAAATAAAAAGAACAATAGTTTTGAAATCCTTTTTGATAAAATTCACAACCATATCCGTCGACGGAACCAGACCAGTCCCGCCGAAGATGATATTACTTTTTTGTTGCTTGAGATAGGTTAACGAGAGTAAACCAATCGTTAAGTTCTTTCTTATTCACAAAGAGCTGTCGCTACCAAATTTGGGCCAGATGTAGAACTCGCAACAACCACGAATTTTTTATCACCATACACGACAGATTGCAAATCCATCGTCCCTGGCACAGAGGCTGCAGTCCAGGCGATTCCATCTTTGGAAGTCATGATCCGGTTTGTGCCGTTCGAGGAAACAGCGACAAAATTACCACCGCCATATGCCACAGTTTGCCAAGAATTCTGTTCCGAAGCTGACCGGGATGTCCAAGTGATTCCGTCTGATGAGGTCATCACCCGGTGAGTCCCAGTGCTTGCGACGGCCACATACATCCCACCTCCGTAAACAACAGAATTCCAATTGTTTGCTTCGGCTGCCGTTCTTTGTGTCCAGGTGATCCCATCTGTCGAGGTCATCACCCCTGAGTTATGAACAGCCACAAATTGACCGCCCGCATAAATGACAGAATATGCCCCACCATTGGGAGAGACCCGAGCGGTCCAGGTGGTCAAATCGGGAGAGGTCATAATGACGCTATCCGCTGGATTCCCGCCTCCTTCCGAAATGGCCACATACAAACCAGCACCATGCGCTACTGTAAACCATTGGGCACCGACGGTGGCATTTCCTGCCGCCGTCCATGCAGTACCATTGGTCGAATAATGGACAGCGCCGACTTGTGCACCTGGGACGGTAGCAAAAAATTTTCCATCAGTGTACACATTCTTTCGAATGGTGCCCACTGAATCCAAAACTGTATTGGCAGTCCATGAGGTTCCATTTGTGGATGTCATTGATTTGTTGTTTGCACCGCCATTTGCGATTGCCACATATTGTCCAGCGCCATAGGCCACCGTTTGCCAAGGATTCAAATTGGCAGCCGGATGAGCCGACCAAGAACCGATATTGCAAGGAACATCCTCGCTCCCACTGTTTCCTCCACCACCACCAACACTGGCAGCTGCACCAACTAACCCTGCAAGGAGAAATGAATTGTCATCTTTTTCTTTTTCACCTATGAGCGGAAGATCACTCACTAGATTACAATGTCCTAGCGAAAAACAAACCGAACACAAAATCATAAATTTTAAAACAGTTTCTTTCATAAAAAATTTCCTTTTTCAGGAAATATCTTATGAAAAAAAAGAATGTCTGTCGTCCCAGTTCATGAACTGGCAAAACTACTTTGACTTTTTTTAAATTCATTCGGAGATATACTTAGTACATTATGAAATGCTCGATTGAATGCCGAGCGAGATCCAAATCCACTTTCGAATGCGATATCCAATAAATTCGGATCTTCCTTAGATTCTTCTATTCGTTTGCAAGCAAAGTGTACACGGTATTCGTTCACGAATGAATAAAAATTAGTTTTGAGTTCGTTACTCAAAATAGCAGAGGCTTGGTCACTGCGAATCCCAAGCTCATTTGCTAAATCAGAAAGACTGTATCCGTCTCGAAGGAAAGGTTCTTTGGTTTCAAATAATTGAACGATTTCTTTTGCCTTTGCATGTTGGTCTAATGCCCCAAGCCTTTTTTGGTATAATAATGATTGCGAATTTTCTGTGTCCACTGAATCGGAAGTACCACGATTCAAACTTTGGATGTTTTGAATCTCCAGTTTCAATCCATCCAGTTTTTCTAAAAACTCATTCCTTTCTTTCTGGTGGCTACGGAATTGATAATAAGAGGAAACAAAAATAAATACAAATTCAATGGAATAAGCGAGTAGAATTAGGTCTTGGGAACTCAAACGATAACGAACCAAATGAAAATTCACGAACAATTCCCAAACAGTAAATGCACAAAGTATCCCCCAGGGACTGAGAATCATAAGTGCCCAGTATCTTTTTTTCCTTACATTTAAATAAACACCATAGATAAGCAGAGCATACATGATAACAAAACTAATCGATCTAATTTCTGCGTTTGTTTTATTGGGAATCGGAAGGAAGAGAAACACCAATTGAATGCAGAAAACAAAGGCGAGGAATCCTCCTAGATTGTGTAGCCAGTTGGAAAACTCTTGGAAATAAAAGAACTCTCTAAAAAAAAGGGTAAAAAAGACACCAAACAAAAGTACGCAGACAAAGGGAATGTAATTTTGGATTGTAGGATAGTTTCTTAAAATGAGATGAAACCCACCTTCATATAAAAATAATGGGTATCCGATTCCAATCAAATGTGCCGTTACAAGATAGATTTTGACTCGATTGGATAGATATTTATTGAATAGAATTTGTGCAACTATGTATAGTAAAATGGTAAAGATCAAAGCCAAACTTCTGATATTTGACACTTGCACAACATTGCCAAAGGTTTCTGCAGACATCATCCAAATAGGAAAACTAATATGGGCGTCAGACCGAATGCGAATCCACAATTCTGCTCTTTCCGACTTCGGCAATTCGATGAGTTGGTATGGAAAAGATAATTGTTTTGTTTCGCCCAAGGGGATCCTATCCCCCGCAGTTTCATGATACAATTCAGAACCTTTCTGAAAATAAAAATCAACATAATCCAAACGATTATTTTTTAAAGCAATATACCATCTTGAATTATCTGTATGATTTTGAATGTCTATATAAATCCAAATAGTATGATTGCTAAACCCTTTATCAATGATAGAAGATTGATTGGGTGTAAAACGATCTTTGATTTTTTGTATTTCTTCTAAACTACTACTCGTAGAATCTTCATAAATAAGTACTGAGTTAGAAACATTCAGTAACAAATTCTGCTCTGAGATAAGCGATAAAACATTATTTTGCGAAAGAGAGATCGTTTCCTGGGGATTACAACCTAACATAAAGATAATTATAAAAAATAATTTTGATTTCAGAACAAAAGTTTTCATTCAATTTTGATTTCGTTAATTCATTTTTTGTATCTCAACTGATGTTGGCGAAAAAAGTTTTTACAAAATCTGAACTAATGATTCGAATTGTTTGGATACTTTGCATTATTTACAAAAAATTTATCCATGTCAACGGTTTTAGAAAACAAAAATCCGCTGCCAATTTTTGATAGCGGATTTCTTTGAAATATCGAAAGCGTTTATTTAAATATCATTTAAACATCTGCATAAATAGCGGCATTCAGTAACCTAGAAATATTATCCAAATTGCGAGACACATCCCTGTAAAGAAGGGCAGGCAAGAAGTTGGATTTTTTCTGGTATTTTTTCTTTTTGACTTTGGTTTCGTTCTTTTTGATGGAACGAATCATTTCAAATCGATACTCGCGGCTTTGGTTTCTGATTTGTGGGTTACCCAAAATATCAAAAGAAGAACTTTTTTCAAGGTTCACAATCAACATATCATAATGGTGTTTGAGGAGTTCGATTTGTTCTTTTACCTGGTGACTAAAGGTTTTATCTAAAAATATTTTTTGGCGGTGGGCTTTGCGGATTTTACGAGCAATGGACGCAAAATTATCACCCATTTCTTCCACGGCCTTCACTCGCTCCATAATGCCAAGCACATCCTTTGCATAATTACCAGTAACACCAGTTTCTTGGACTTGGTTGAGGTAAGTTAAAACTTCTGTACGAACTTGATCGAGTTCTTCTTCTTTTTTCAAAACCTGAATTACTTTGGCTGCATCAAATGGCTGAAGTAACAGCTGTTCCGTGAGCCTCATAAAATCATAAGTTTCACGGATGATTTTTTTGGTGAACTCAACAAGTTCGACCATTGCAAGTTCTGTGGTTTTGACTGCACCTGCTTGTAACAATCGAATGGAATCCTTATCCTTACCCGTTTTGGAAGCGACGGCATCCACAATTTTTGAAACAAATTTACTAAGCGAATTCACAAACCAAATCAGAAGTAAGGTGTTTGTTATGTTGAACATGGTGTGAAAGAGAGAAATATGGAACCTCGTACCCTCTTTGTCTACGAGAGGATCTCCAGGTATGATTTGATCGATAATGCCAGTAAAGGCTTTAAAAAAAATAAGAGCCCATACCACACCGAACACATTGAACATCGTATGTGCGAGTGCCGCTTTTTTAGCATTCCGATTCCCCGCAAGGGCGGCAAGATTGGCAGTGATGGTGGTTCCGATATTTTCACCCAAAATCATACCATAAGCCGCATCAATGGGAATGTAACCTGAAAATGCCAAAGTGATGGTGATGGTAGTGGATGCAGAGGAAGATTGGATGATGATGGTCAGTAAAGCTCCAATCAGAACAAATAGTAGGATGGTATTGAACCCCATATTTGTGTATTGTTGCAAAAACTGAAATGTTTCTGGGTCTTTTGCGCTGTCTGGTACAGAATTTTTTAAATAATCTAAACCTAAAAACAAAAACCCGAAACCAATGAGGAAACTCCCCCAACCAGAACGACTCTCTCTTTTTGAAAAATGGAGAACCATACCTGCGGCAATGGCAGGCAATGCGAAGGAAGCAATGTTGAACTTGAATCCAAGAAAGGATACAATCCATGCCGTAATCGTAGTACCAATGTTAGCTCCCATGATGACACCAACAGCTTCCGACAATGCCATTAACCCTGCATTGACAAAACCCACTACAAGCACCGTCGTTGCCGACGAAGATTGGATTGTGGCAGTGATGAACATCCCGCTAAAAACAGCAGAGACTCTATTTTTTGTCATAGAGGAAAGGAAGGAGCGCAAACGATCGCCTGCGACACGTTGTAAGGACTCGCTGAGAAGTTTCATCCCGTAGATGAAAATACCGAGACCACCCAAAACTTGAATGAGAAGTGACCAATTCATAAATGATTTCTTTTTCCGAGGTTCAATTTCTTCCTTTGTGGTATTGTACCAACCTTTTATTCGGTTGCAGTATTTTTTTCCGTTCCTATCTTGTAACCAATATGTCAAATTCTATCACTAAAGGAAAGGTTGTGGGATTTTCCTACCATCTAAAAAACGACCAAGGCGAGACTTTGGATCAGTCCGATGAACCATTATTGTATCTGCACGGTTGGCAAAACATCATCCCTGGTTTGGAAAAAGAACTAGAAGGACTTGTGGATGGGGACGCCAAAGAAGTGACCGTTGCACCAGAAGATGGTTATGGGACATATAACGAAGCTCTCATTTTCCAAGTGCCCAAAGCAGAACTCCCAAAAGATGCGGAACTCGAAGTGGGTATGGAATTCCAAACCGACACCCCTGACGGACAGATGGTACTCTACCTCCAAGAAGTTCGAGAAAACGATGTTATATTAAACGGCAATCATCCGTTAGCTGGTGAGACTTTGCATTTTTCTGTAACAATCAAATCCATCCGCGAAGCTACAAAAGAAGAAATCCAACACGGCCATGTCCACGGGCCAGGTGGGCACCACCACCATTGATTTTTTTTCAAAAAATATGAAAATTTCTTCCTGGATCTCCTTTTAGGTTTGCTATTTTGGGAAAGCCTAAATAGACTGACTGGAGATTCAGAGTATTGTTGATTTTCTAACCGCCGAAGTAGTCCTTTCAAGCTTGCACGCCGATAGCTTTCCCAAGTTTTTCCCTGCATTTTTCTGGAGTTCTTACCAAAAATCCGTAAAAGGGTCGTTGGCGTCATTAAATCCAAATTCCAGAGTCAATTTTTTAACAATTGAGGACACTATGTCAGTAAACATCTACGTTGGTAACCTATCTTACGATATGACCGAAGGTAAACTTAGCGAGCTTTTCGGAGCTCATGGTGCAGTTACATCTGCAAAAATCATCACTGATCAGTATTCTGGTCGTTCTAAAGGTTTCGGTTTTATCGAAATGAAAGACGGCGGGGAAGCTGACAATGCGATTAAGGATCTTAACGGAAAAAACATCCTTAACCGTGAGATGAAAGTAAACATCGCAAAACCTAAAACTAACAACTGGAGATAATCCTCCGTTTATAGTTTTCTATAAGCCGTCGCTTGATTTTGGTTAAGTGGCGGTTTTTTTTGCCTCCAACAAATCTTCACACCTTGGGAAACCAAAACCGACTCCTTACAAAACAACCTGGTATTTTGACTTCAAATCACATTGACATTTCTTTGATCATCACTTAGATTTACAGAAGAGGTATCAATATGGGAAAGGTCATTGTTTCACCAAAATTTCAAGTTGTGATCCCAAAAGAGATTCGTGAACAAATCGGCGTAAAAGTTGGGATGAAACTCGAAATCATAACCTTTGGAAATCGAATGGAGTTAATCCCAATCGAACCAATAAAAAAATTAAGAGGGTCTTTAACGGGGATGAACCCAAAATTTGAAAGGGACGGAGATCGAATTTGAATGTCGTTGATTCCTCTGGCTGGTTAGAATATTTCAGCGGAACAAGTCGGGCGAACCTTTATGCGGACGCAATTGAAAATACGGAAAACTTAATTGTGCCAAGCTTAACCTTATTTGAAGTTTTCAAAAAAGTATATAAGGAAAAAGGCGAAGACCTTGCTTTGAAAATAGTTGCACATATGCAACTCAGCATAGTAGTCAACTTAGATTCAAGAATTTCAATCTATGCCGCTAAGGTTAGTGTTGAAAATTCGATTCCTATGGCAGATAGCATCATTTATGCGACTTCATTTTTGCACAATGCAATGCTTTGGACACAAGACAATGATTTTAGAGGTTTGCCTGGAGTGAAGCTTTTTGAAAAGAAAAACTAGTCAGTAACCGACTCCTTACAAAACCACCTGGTATTTTCCTTTCATTTTATTGATTTGTTCGTTTGAAATTCCATGAACATTGGAACCACCGTGCCTATTTTCCACGGTCACCACAAAAAATCGATACCCAAATTCATTCGCTAAACGAGAGTAAGGTTCTAGTTCCCAGTCCAAAGTAAAGGTATTGTCTACAATCACAAAGGGAACATCATCCATTAAAGCCTGTTTGGTTTTGGATTCACATTCTTTGTAAGCTAGGTGATTTTTTTTGTAATCAAATTCATATTCGCCCGAATCGGTTTCAAAATACGAATCTATAGAAAATATGGGTGCGCCATTGGAAAGAGAAATGGTTTTCGCAAGGGTTGTTTTCCCAGAGCCAGGAATCCCTCGTAAAACAAGTAAGGTTTTAGTATTTTCCATAAATTCCAGTGATCCTAGCGGTTACAGGCCATTCGCACTAATTTCCACAACATAGTTTTTTTTCAATGCCCAGAAAATCCCAGTCCTTTTTTCCCCATCGCACAGAAGAAAAACCTCGCAATCAAAAACCAAAATTCTATAAAGGAAGGAACAGGAGATTTACGTGTCATTCCAAGTATTAAAACTCGTCCACATCACCGGCATCTTTTTACTCTTTTTTTCACTCGGAGGAATTGCCCTTTACACTCTCAACGGTGGAAAAAAATCGGATAACAAATACAGATTACTCGCGGCCATCACCCACGGACTTGGGCTCATCTTACTCATTGGCGCAGGCTTTCCTATGTTAAAACATGTAGGAGTCTCACATGCGGCATTACCAGGTTGGGTTTGGGTAAAACTTGTCATTTGGCTTATGTTTGGTGGTCTTCTCGCACTTGTATCAAAAAAAGAACAATTCGCAAAAATCCTTTGGTTCGGATTTCCAATTTTAGGAATCACCGCAGGTTACCTTGCCATATTCAAACCTTTCTAAACTAAAAACTTTTTTGAATTCTTTGATCGTTTAACGAAACACCCATACAAATCATATTTTAAAAGTTTGCTGGGTGTTTCATTTTTTCTATAACATAAGGTGAGATCATTCGCTCAACCCTTCTTTCCGTTTATTTGACCAAATGGATGATTTCCACACCATTAAACTTTGCCTTAATGTATTCGGCGAGTAACCGGCGATGGCATTTTTCAGGAGTGTGTTCACTGCATAGTAAACAATTCATATGGAGTGAGTCTATATTGATCTTTTTTCCCACATTGCGCATATCCAATAAATTCAGGTAAGCAGTTTCATAACCTTCCCATGTCATTCCTCCCTTTCTGTACGTTTCGAGAAGTTCTTTGGTTGGAGCCATACCAACATCATGTACATAACTGATATTTGCTACTTTTTTGGCAAAATAAGAAAGATCTTTTCCTTTCGCAAAACCAGATAACTGTGAAGTGTTATTGATACGGGTATCTATGATCTTTTTGACGTCATTTTTTTGCAAAAGGCCAAAGAACGTTTCGGCAGATTTACTCGTAAAACCAATGGTATATAATTTAACCATACACATGTATAGTATATAGCTTTAAAAAAGCAATATTTTTTTGGGTGCGCTATTATTTTGCATACATTTATCGATTAGAATTCCCTACTCATTTTGTAGCCATTTTAACATGGATTACAACCGTAGCTTTAACTCATCTGGGTTTTTGGGGTATTAAATCAAAATCAATTTTAGTGAGTGGATTATGCAAACAAGGAAAGAATCCGATTCCATGGGAGAAATCCCTGTAGAAATTACACGTTATTGGGGAGCACAAACCGAACGATCCCTCCACCACTTTCACATTGGTAATGATAGGTTTCCCAGAGAAATGATACGTGCTCTTGGCATTCTCAAAAAATCAGCAGCCATCGTGAACCATGAACTCGGGCTTTTATCCAAAGTAAAAAAAGACCTAATCCTTCTTGCTTGCGATGAAGTCATTGAAGGAAAACTGGACGACCACTTTCCACTTGTTATCTGGCAAACCGGTTCAGGCACCCAAACCAATATGAACGCAAACGAGGTCATAGCCAACCGCGCCATTGAAATTTTTGGCGGTGTTTTGGGTTCCAAAAACCCAATCCACCCCAATGACGATGCCAATAAAGGCCAAAGTTCAAACGATACATTCCCCACAGCCATGCACATTGCCTGTGCCGAACAATTGGTTCATAAACTCATTCCCGCATTACAATCACTCCAAAACACGTTAGAACAAAAAACTAACGAGTTTCAGGACATTATAAAAATTGGCCGCACCCATTTACAAGACGCCACTCCTCTCACTCTCGGCCAAGAATTTTCCGGATATACACAACAACTCACCTATTCCATAGAGAGAACTAAAAAGATATTACCATCTATTTATCGTTTGGCGATTGGTGGAACAGCGGTGGGAACAGGACTCAACACCCACCCAGAATTTGGAAAAAGAGTGGCCGAGTCCATAGCTAAAGAAACAAAACTGCCCTTTGTTTCGGCAGAAAACAAATTTGAGGCACTGGCAGCACACGACTCCCTAGTGGAAGTGAGTGGAGTTTTAAAAACCATCGCTACATCACTTATGAAAATTGCCAATGACATCCGCCTTTTGGCATCAGGACCCCGTTGTGGGATTGGGGAAATATCCATTCCCGAAAATGAACCAGGTTCTTCCATCATGCCAGGCAAGGTGAACCCCACACAATCCGAAGCACTGACAATGGTCTGTGCCCAAGTGATGGGAAATGATGTCGCCGTCAATATTGGAGGAGCTTCGGGTCATTTTGAACTGAATGTATTCAAACCACTTATCATTTTTAATGTTTTGAATTCCATACGGCTACTCGCTGATGCGACTTTGTCTTTTAACGAACATTGTGCAATCGGTATAAAACCGAATTTGGAAACGATAAACCAAAACCTAAATAACTCCCTTATGCTTGTGACTGCACTGAACCCACATATTGGTTACGATAAAGCAGCAAAAATCGCCAAACTCGCATTTAGCGAAAAATTATCTTTAAAAGAAGCAGGCATTCAATTGGGATTTTTAACAGCAGAAGAATACGAACTTTGGGTAAAACCAGAAGAGATGGTTTAGAAATAAAAAGAGTTACTACGGATTAAGTTCCTGTTCCTAGCGGAATTTCTATTTTTAAATAAAATATTCCATCGGAAATCCATGACTCTAATTCACCTTTCATTTTCTCTACCCGGAGATATGCGGCTTTTGGAACCAATCCTAGTTCTGACAAATGGGTTTTAATTTGGTTTCGTTGTTGAATTGAGATTTTTGAATCGAAGTAACCAATCGTCCATACAGATTCATTTTTGCCATATTTCAAATCGTTCGTACAAATTTCTGTAAATAGGTAAAACAAATTTATCGGAAGGTCATATTGGCATGCATTTATTTTTTCTTGAAATACACTCCCTAATAAATTTTCAGGGATATTGAATTCAACCTCTCTCCCTGCATCAGCATACCTCCTAAGTATTGTAAGATTCAATCCTTCAAATAAATTTTTATACGTGATATTAAGATCTTCGATAAAAAGCAAATGATTTCGAAAAGATCGAATAATCTGCATTGTACGAGTATGTAACTCGGGAACGAATTTTTCGGGTAGTTCTTCTATTTGTAAATCAATATGTTTTTCAAGATAAACATGAATGTCCGTTAATTCTCCACCCAAACTATCGTGCATTAAAATCTGTAATTCTTCTCTTTGTTCGGAGAGATTTTTTTGATTTTCGTGAACTAATTTTAATTTCAGTTTTGAATGATTCTCTAATGCTATCGTATAAAATCTACTCAGTGCTAACGCTTGAAATAAAATAAAAATCAAAAAACCTGAGATAATATACACACCTGAATCGATCCCATATAAATTTAAAATAATTCCTAAAAGTCCAAAGAACCCTAATCCCAAAATTCCGATTGCCATTAAATAAAATGATTTTTTTTCAGTTATTTTAAAAAATATTAAATAAATTGCATGAACAAGGTAAATTGGTAAATAGAATGAAATGTAAAAGAAATTTGCGTATGACAATGATCTTTCATCGATTAATACAATCAAGATGCCCGCAAAAGCTCCAATCCAATAGAATATAAAAAAATAAGGTTTAGTAATTTTAGGAAAGAGGCTATTCAGAAAATAAACGACAGATAAAATTGAGACAATATTTACAAAATGCAAAAAGAAAGATTGTCCGTACCAAGAAATTTCCGAAGTAAAAATACTATACAATTTCATATTATGGAAAGGCAGTCGTAATAAAAATGTTAAACATACGATACAATAAAAAATAAATGGTTTGTTATCTTTGTTTAAAAAGTAAATAAACAGATGATAAATCATCGAACCAAATATCAATCCGAACACAATTACATCAAAGATTATGTTTTTTATTACATAGTTATCAATTTTTTCTTCACTACCAATGAGGAATTCTCCTCTCGGCCCACCTTGGTAGTAATGCGAATTTGCAACTTGTAACACGATTTCAATGTATTTCGATTCCGATTGAAATTTAAAGGTAGTATTTCTACGTCCAGGGATAACTTTCGTAAGGTCACTTGATACGTTGCCCACCTGGCCTTTCAATTCTCCATTGATCCAAATTTTCGAAGCAGTAAACAATTGAGTAAAATGAACCGAATAATTCATATTCGCTTTCGGTAATTTTAAAATAGTGCGATATGTAGCATAACCATATGGTTGAAATTCATAATTCTCAAATTTAATTTTTGTCCATGGACGAAACTCTGATACGACTAAATCGGGATTTTTTCCTGGATACTGGAAAATCATTGGAGATTGTTTATCAGATAATTGATATAGATTACTCGGAGAAAAGGAAGGCTCCAATAATTCCATCCAATAAAATTCCCAAGGGCCTTCAAGCGAGTGAAGGAATGGCTCATCTCCCTTTGATAAATCAATAAACCCAATTTTTTCATTTTTATTCAGAGAGTGATTTTGTTTTTCAGACTCCGCACAATGACTCCCCATCAAACAAATATAAATAAAAAAAATTGTGAATACTCTTTTCATAAAAGCGAAAGTTTTTGTGCTTTTAATGTTAACTCCACTCGGTTGTGAACACTTAGTTTTTTATAAATTGATTTTACATAACCGTTTACAGTATGTTCACTTAATAGTAAAAATTGCGAAATCAAAGCAATGGTTTTTCCTTTTACTAAGAGTTGTAAAATCTGAGTTTCTCTGTCAGTTAGAACAGAGTATGTTTCTGTGGGTTTGATTTTGCGAAAGCTAGAAAATACCCTCAGGGCAATCGTCGGAGTAATCGTAGCTCCACCGTCTCGAACCACCTCTATAATTTCGCGAATTCGGCCTATATCAGATTTTAATATATAACCCAAAGCGCCATTTTTAATGGAATTAAATATCATTTCATCAGAATTCATATTGGTAAGCATAATAACTTTTGTTTCAGAAGTAGTTTCCGTTAATTTTCCAACAACTTCTATTCCGCTCATACCTGGAAGCATAATATCTAAAAATAGAATATCTAATGATGGATAAGTTGGATCTGCAAAAAATGCTTCAGCCGTTTCCCAAGAAAGTACTGAATCGATTTCAGAAATTTTTTTTAGTCTCTCTTTTACCTCATTCAGAAAAAATTTATCATTTTCTAATATTCCTACTTTTAAATTTTTTAATTTAGACATAGTTTGATTCCAATTTTTTTGTTATATAAAGTAAGTCTTTATTTGGAACCAATCCTTCTTTATCAAGTGAGTATTTCGGTTTTATCTTTAACAGAAAATACATATCTACTTCACCTTTTCCTTTAGCTTGAATCTTTCCTCGGTGTTCACAATCAAAAAAATCTACAATTTTTTCGTACGTCGCTCCTGAAACATTAATTTTTCCAGGCTCACCAGAAGACTCCATGCGACTTGCCGTATTCACAGTATCTCCCCAAATATCATAAGCAAATTTATTCGTTCCAATTACACCTGCCGTTACAGAACCAGTGTGAATTCCAATTCTTAATTGCCAAAAAGGAAGTCCTAGTGCTTTTTTTATTTCACTCATTTGATTCATAAATGATCTAAATTCTAAAGCCGCCAAACATATATCAATTGGATGGGTATGATTTGGAACAGGCAATCCTCCCGCACACATATAGGCATCACCAATTGTTTTTAATTTTTCTAAATTGAAGTGATTTGAGACTTCATCAAATTGGCTAAAACAACCATCAAGTTCTTGCACTAGTTCTCCTGGGGAAAGATTTTCAGATATCTTTGTAAAACCAACAAAATCGGAGAAAAGAACGGATACAGATTCAAAGTGTTGTGGTTTTACCTGATTTGTTTCTTTCAGTTCGGTTGCAACCGCTGCGGGAAGTATGTTCAAAAGTAATCTATCCGTTTTTATTTTTTCGTTTTCAACTTGCTCAAATAATTTTGAACTATATATAATGCCTGCTAACTGTTCGCCAAATATAGAAAGCTGAGTAATCTCATCTTTAGTAAGATCCATAATTTCATCGTTCCAAAAACTCAATATGCCCACAGGATATCCTTGTAATATCAGCGGAATCATCAAAAATGATTTCATATTCAAACTGTCAATAGCAAAGAGCTCCTCCCGAGTAACTCCTGTTCTTTTTACTTTCTTAAAGAACCAAGGTTTTTTCGTTTGGATTGTTAAAGCATTTGCTCCTCTTACATTTTTAATCGGAATTTTAAATTTTTCAAATTTTCTAATATCTTCTGGTAAGGCATAAGGTGGATATTCGATATAGATGGGGCTAATCGATTCTCCATTTGTATTAACACCATAAAGTGCAAAATATTTAATTTTGAAATTTGTTTGTACGAAATTCAGAATTTTAGAAGTAATTACTGTTAAGTCCATATTTTCATTCAATGATTTTATAAATTGATTGAGTGTTTGGATTTCTTTTTTCTGTTTTTCCGTAATTAAATTGGCTTTTTCCATTTTTAATAATGCCAAATCTAATTCCTGTGTTCTCTCTTCAACTTTTAGTTCAAGGGTGTTAGAAAGGTCTTCACTTTTGTTGAAAGCTTCACCAATTCGATGGGCGAGGGCTCCCGATTGCGCAAAAATAAAAACAAAAAGTCCAAAGGGTAAAATATAAAATGATTCTGATTGGAAATTGTAAAAAATTAAATCGTTTGTTCCCGCTGTAAAATACGCCACAAACCCAAATAAAAATAGTCTGGCGCCTTCTCTTTTATGTTTAACCGCTCGAATTAAAACATAGATTATATAGATCATAGTAAACAGAGTAAAGATATGAAATGGCAAAAGTGTCCGGGTAAAAACTTTAATAGGCAAAAATAGAACGAAAGCGATGTTTAGTGAGGAATAACCAACAATTATCTTTAAGAATATTTTTTCGAATTCATCAGGAAAAAGAAAATATAAAAAAAATCCGAAAGGTGGAATGAGTCCATAAAAACCTAAATATTCTAATCTTAATAGAATCGAAAATGGAATATTTGGAAAAGATTCAATTAATAACCGTTCTCCTGTTATAACTAGACGTAACGCCATCACCATACATAAAAGCCCAAATCCGAACGCAGCTCGATCTTTCCTGCGGTACAAATACAAAGAGAAATGATACAAAGAGATTATCAATAGAACTCCGAGAAGGAATACTTCGATCATACGCAGAATTTCCCTTCGCTTGAATATTTCACTTTTTAACCCAAGTTGAATCGGTGTCTGGAATCCTCCTTTTATATGAGTAAAATTGGATATATTCATAATTAGATACAATTCTTTATGATTAGGCAATTCTCCGTATTGTGGAAGATATAATGCTTTCTCATCTTCTTTAGATTGGCCGACAATGCCTACTTTAGAAATGAGTTGATTGTCAACATACAATTCATAGGCGGAGCCTTGTCCATCGTATATATGAAACCCTAAAGGCAAATCCGTTTCAGGTAATATTACTTTTAATCTATAGGTTGCAAATCCATCTGCTCCTAATTTTTCTTCGTTTACCAATGACTCATTCCATGCACCAGGTACGTATATATATTTTGGTGTTGACTTTTGAAACTCTACAAAAGCAGCCTTTTCTTCCGAAAGATTTATATTGATAATGGAATTATCTTTCCAATAGAATTCCCATTCTCCATTGAGTTCAATGTTTCCAGAAATTTCAAAATCCCAATTTCGAAGATCAATGACTCCTTGTTTGGCGGTCGGGTAAACAAATTTACCTTTTTCAGATTCGCTTGGAAATTCCTGTGATCCAACTGCGAAAGCCAAACCCAAAAGAAAGATCATATTCATTTTTGTCAATTTTTGCATAAGATTGCGCATTAGTTAAGATTTCCCTTACAAATCTTAACTAAATTGAAAAAGCAATGGAAAAGTTTGGATCTCTCTCCCCTAAAACAGGGGGTTTTTGATATGAGCCGTGATCAACCGATCAGCCACTCGCAAAAATTGTTCTCATCGGAAAAAACTTTTAAATCTTTTCCAAATCAATTTTCGTAAGCATTTACTTTATGGTACTTGCGAATCTTTTCCCAAAAGTTTTGGCGCCATCCTTCTTCTATATCAGGTATCAGATCCTTCGGTACGCCACGGTGCGTTAATACTAACTCAGTTCCGCCTAAGTGAGTTTCTTTCAATGTAAACGTAGCCATAGAGAAAATTCCTTCGGAAAAATCGTCCCTTCTCCAAGCCTGCACAATTCGTTTTGAAGGTTCGAGGTCTACAATGATACCAGATATCTTTCCAGACAAAACGGAAAAAGTACCACCGATTCGTTTGCTAATCATTGCTGATTCACCTGTAAGTGCAGCCACTCGCTTCGAATCTGCGAGGAACTGATAAACCATCGCTGGTGAGGCTTTAAAGGTTACTTTCTGTTTTATCGTTTTACACATGGAAATACCCGTCCTTCCAAAAAAGCTTTTATTTTGTTTTCGTATTATTTACTCATTCTTTCTTTCTATGATTAAATGCATTGCCTTAGGAGTCGTTTTATGGGTTGTCATTTCGTATCCTAGGGAAAGAAGGTCGATACCAGATAACAATGACTCACCACTACCCAACAAAACGGGTGAAACCACAAGGTGCAATTCATCGATTAGTTTTTCTTGTAAATATTGACGGATCGTAGAAACCCCTCCACCCAGTCGAACATCTTTGTTCCCAGCAGCTTTTTTGGCCAACTCTAGAGCTTTGTGAATTCCCTCTGTAACAAAATGAAAGGTTGTTCCACCCTCCATTGAAATGGGAGCCCTCGGATGGTTTGTCAAAACATAAACTGGACAGTGGTACGGTGGATTCGTTCCCCACCATCCCTTCCATTCTTCATTCGGCCATTCTTTGCGAATCGGACCAAACATATTGCGGCCTAAAATCCAAGCTCCGATATTTAAAAATCCTGCTTCTGCAAAATCATTGTCTACTCCCAATTCCCCACCACCACCGCCTCCATGCATTTCTTGGAAGGATTTTGTAGAAAATACCCATTCATGGATTTTCATTGCGCCTTCTCCCAGCGGATTTTCTAAACTTTGGTTCGGACCTGCGCCAAAACCATCCATTGATATAGAAAAACATTTCACTTTCAATTGACTCATCAATTTTCTCCTTGGATTCATTGCGACAATTGTACTTGGCAAATTCGTATCCTTCCTACTGAGAGGGGTATCAAACCTAGCTAGATTGACGTATGTTTATATTTAACCTTTTGGTTAAATATTTTGTCTCGTTTTTTGTCTACAAAAATCCAATCGATTTCTCCCAAACTTTCCTTATAAAGATTGTAATTCGTTTTTATCTATATAAACTTATTTTTTTACTGTGAACTTAATTTATAAGGCGAGTTTATGATTTTAATTCCAATTCCTGAACATGATTTTGATCCTAGTGAAGTTAGTATTCCTTGGAGTATCCTTACAGCAAAAGGACATAAAGTTGTGTTTGCAACTCCCTCGGGGAAAAAAGGTTATGCTGATAAACGTATGTTGTTTGGCGATGGATTGGGTATCTTAAAACCAATCTTAAGTGCGAGTCGTGATGCCCGTGCTGATTACGATCGTTTGGAAAAATACGAACATTTTCTAAAACCCATTTCATATGAACAAATTGATCCCAATTCATACAATGGAATTCTATTACCCGGTGGACATGCAAAAGGAATGATTCCTTATTTGGAATCGAAAATACTGCAATCAATCATTATAAACTTTTTCAATCAGAAAAAACCAGTGGGTGCTATTTGCCATGGAGTATTGCTTGTTGCAAGAAGCATCGATCCAAAAACTAATAAATCAGTTTTATATAATCTGAATACAACGTCTCTGCTCAAAAAACAAGAATTACTAGCATATAACTTAACAAAACTCTGGCTTGGCGATTATTATCTCACATACAACATAACTGTCGAAGACGAAGTGAAATCTTTTTTGAAACATCCTTCCCAATTCCAAAGTGGAAACTTAGGTATTTTTCGAGACAAAACAAATAATACATCTTCTGGTTTTACGGTAAGAGATCAAAATTTTATTTCTGCACGTTGGCCAGGAGATGCTCATAAGTTTGGATATGAGTTTGCAAAAATGGTTGAAAATGATTCAACAATTCAACCATCTTAAATTGAAAAACCTATCAATTCAACATTTGGAAAAAATCATTTCCCTTGTCGTCTACCACAATAAAGGCGGGGAAATTTTCCACTTCAATCGACCAAACCGCTTCCATCCCAAGTTCTGGAAAATCCAAAACTTCTACTTTTTTGATATTCTCTTTGGCAAGGAGGGCGGCAGGGCCACCGATCGAACCCAAATAAAATCCGCCGTTTTTTTTGCAACTGTCCGTCACAACCTTCGAACGATTGCCTTTTGCGAGTGAAATCATCGAATACCCTTTCTCTTGGAAGAGAGGAACATAACTATCCATTCGGCCTGCAGTGGTAGGGCCAAAGGAACCCGATGGCATTCCTTCTGGAGTTTTGGCAGGGCCTGCATAATAAACAGGATGGTTTTTAAAATAATCGGGGAGTGGTTCGCCTTTGTCCAATTTCTCTTTGAGTTTGGCATGGGCAATGTCGCGAGCCACAACGAGTCGTCCCGATAACATAACTCGTGTCTTAACAGGATACTTGGTGAGGACGTTTAGAATTTCAGGCATAGGTTGGTTCAAGTCAATATGCACCGCGTCTGAGCTGGAATCCACATCATCAACTGTTGGTAAAAAACGTGCAGGGTCGTATTCAAGTTGTTCTAAAAATATCCCATCCTTTGTGATTTTTGCTTTGATGTTACGATCCGCACTGCAACTCACACCAAGCCCCACAGGACAAGAAGCACCGTGGCGCGGAAGTCGGATGACTTTGAAATCATGAGCCAAATACTTTCCACCGAACTGTGCACCAATGCCAGATGCCCTAGCGGCAATGAGCATTTTTTCTTCGAGCTCCACATCTCGGAAGGCTGATCCGAATTTATCTCCCTTAGTGGGTAAATGATCCAAATACCCTGCAGATGCAAGTTTTACCGTTTTTAGGTTGGCTTCTGCGGAAGTTCCACCAATAACAACTGCTATATGGTATGGAGGACAAGCTGCAGTTCCTAAATTCGATACTTTTTCTGTAATGAATTTTTCAAGTGAAGTTGGGTTTAAAAGGGCTTTTGTTTCTTGGAAGAGGTAGGTTTTGTTCGCTGATCCACCACCCTTTGCCAAAAATAAAAAACTATATTTGTCTCCAGGAGTTGAATAAATATCAATTTGGGCAGGAAGGTTGGAGCCCGAATTGGTCTCCTCATACATTGTGAGAGGAACCACTTGCGAATAACGAAGGTTACGATTGACGTATGTATTATAAATTCCTTTACTGATTGCCTCAGCATCATTGCCACCAGTGATCACATACTCTCCTTTTTTTGCCATGACGATGCCCGTGCCTGTGTCTTGGCAGGAAGGGAGTTGTTTGTCTGATGCAATCACCGCATTTTTCAAAAGTGCCATGGCTACAAACCGGTCATTTTCCGTGGCCTCTGGATCATCCAAAATATTTCTCACTTTTTGGAGGTGCGCCGACCTAAGGTAGAAGGAAACATCTTCCATCGCTTTCTCTGCAAGGAAGGTGAGCCCTTCTGGTTCGACCTTTAGAATTTCTTTGTCTCCAAAAGGAACTGTGCTCACATAATCTTTGGTGAGGAGTTTGTATTCAGTTGTGTCTTTCGTCAACGGAAAGGGATCGGCGTAAAAAAACTCTGGCATGGAAACCTCTATGTATAACTTCTAGTTTCGAAAAATTAGTTCATGAGTAAATGAATTTTTGGAGCGGACAAAAAGAGAACCGTAAACGAACCTTTCCTTATGGAACCGAATGTTTTTGACCAAATGGCAAAGCAGTATGATACGAACGAACGTGTCGGACTTGCCAATCGGATCAGAGAAAAAATTTTACCCCATTTCGGAAATGACCCAGAACAGGACTTCCTCGATTTTGGTTGTGGAACTGGTTTGCTTGGATTGGAGCTGGCAGCTCAATGCAAACAAGTTTTGTTGTATGACGCATCCGACACCATGCTCCAGGTTGTGGAAGGAAAAATAAACCAGCGTAACATAACAAACGCTAAGACAATTAGCTTGTCTGGTCTTAAAAGTCCAGATTTTTTAGGTGTAGATCTAATTTTGGTTTCCCTAGTACTTTTGCATATCCCAAACACCCAATCCATTTTGGAAGAATTGTTTGGTTATTTAAAACCAAACGGTAGGTTGTTTCTCATTGATTTTGACGAAACCAATTTGGTATCACACCCGAAAGTGCACAGTGGGTTCAACCAAAACGTTTTGGCAACAACTCTCGAAAAGGTAGGATTTGCGAAGATCGACATCCAAACCATTTTGTTTGAAAAAAAGGTTTTTATGAATGAAGATGCTTCTCTTTTTTTGTGTATAGCAGGTAAGGGGGATTGATTCGCTTAATAGATATTATGCGTATTTGCCAATTATTTCTTTAAATTTATTTTTAAATAAATTTTCATTTTCAATATGAGGGACATGATATGCATTTTTTATCGTAATTATTTCGGATTTTTTCTTATCCTGCATAAAAATAGCATGTTTAAATACTCTTTTATCATCAAATTCACCGATAACACATACTACTCTAGTTTTATTACTTATGTTTGCACCATTGAAATCAATAATTAATTCAACGTCTTTAAGAAATGAATATTTTCCATTTTTGATTGCGATTTTTAAAATATATTTTTTTAATTCGTCATTAAAAGATTTGAATAGTGCATTGATTAAATATTTTAAAGAACCAGGCCAGAAAAATAGAATTAAATTATTTATTAATAATTTCGAAAGATATCTTATAAAATTAAAATTTGGCAGTATAGAATAAGTTGGCGATCCAATCAAAATAACTAAATTAGGTGAATAAATTTCAGAGTATTTTTGTGCAATGATTCCTCCCATTGAGAAACCACAAATAATAGGATTTTGTAAATTTAGATGAAAAACAAGAGAATAAAGGTCATTTACATGTTCATCATTTTTATAATCTGTGTCATGAATTGAATTTCCATGGTACCGCAAATCATATATAACTATAAAATATTGTTCGGAAAGAGATTGAGCTAAATTTTTCCAAATTTTAGAATCTACAGCAGCTGGGTGAATTAGAACAATGTGAGTATTTTGTTTGTTTCCAAATGTTTCATAATAAATTCCATTTTTTAATTTCATTTCAATTTATTTGGCAAGTCCCGAAGCGAACCGATAAATCGATGTTATGTGTAGTTGGCCACTTTTAAAATTTACTCTTTGATTAAATTACAAGCCCAACTAAAGACTAGTTCAGCTAATTCAATAGCTTTTTCATATTCAGCAATAAGAATTTCTTCATAATCACCAGGATATCTAGTAGAGACGGCATAGTCGGTTAATATAGCAAGTTCATCAAAAAAACTAGGTTTTTCAATTCTATTCGGTAATGAACCAATGAGAGTTTTAATATTATGAGTAAATGTAAATTCAACTTTTTCTTTTATCAAGACAGCTTTTAATGCTTTTTCAGCAGTTTGTTGAGCATGGAAACAAAGTTGATTTAGTAAAATATCATTTTTATCTCCTAGTTTTGCCAGGAGTAAATCGCTTTTAGCATGAATAAGCCAAGCTTCAGAAGAACTTGGATCCTCATGCAGCATAGAGTTCTAAACCATCTTTTAAAGCATGAAAATAAATTAAATGACGGATATTTGAATATTTTTCAAGTGTTTGTGGAGTAGCCACAACGATATCAAAGGAGATTTTGATATTATCTACTTTTTTATAAAGATATTGTGCAATTTCTCTTTTATTGGTACCGTCAGGCATAATAATTAGAAGATCATAGTCACTATTCTTACTTGCCGTTCCAGTTGCTCTTGATCCGAAGAGGATAATTTTTAATGGATTTACGAGAGAAATAATTTGGGTTTTTAAAATTTCTAACTCTCTTTCCATAGACAAAAGATAGAACAATAAATGAAAAAATCAAGCAGGAATATTAGACAAAATTAGTCCTAAATTTCTTCATAAATTCAAAACCTTACCCATTTCCTGAGGCAAACGATCGCCGAACGTCGTATAACATCTATTATGCAAAACTTAAACTTTCCGCTCAACTCATAAACCCAGAAAGCCCTTTTGATTCGGTATCTGCATTGTGAAGTAAACCCACCAAAAACTTTTCACTATTTCTCTTTGATAAAATTTGTAACAGCTGACTTTAACAACGAAAGACCAGGTTCTTCGTATGGATAATGACCAGCCCCTGTCAGTTCTACGAATTCTTTTTTAGATTGAATTCGATCAAAAAAAGTTTTGCTCAATTCTGTGGGAGTCCATGGATCTAAACTAGGATGCACAAGCAAAACGGGGCAAATTCCAAACATTTCAGGTTCTAATTTTGGTTTGTAGTTGAGGAAGGTATTCAAAAAACCCAAACTTACTTTCGATCCACCGGCATACGGATCCTCTTCAAATACTTTGGAAAAACTGGGGTCATTCGTAATGTATTCCATTTTGCTAAACCATTTGATAGGGAAGTACAACCCATCGGTAAAAAATGAAAAAACAGAATTTAAGGGCATTCCAACCCGGCTAAAAAAAAGGTTGGATGCAATTGCATCTCTCACATTTGGATCTCTTGGATCAACTAAGGTAGTTGCGATTAGCCCATCCACCTGTCCATTATAAGCTGCTGTTTGGTAGGCTAACATCCCTCCAATGCTCAGTCCAAAAAGGAAAAATTTTTGACCTGGTTTTTTTCCTTTTGGACCAAATCGTTCAATACCAAAACCCAGTCTTCATATGGCACATAACGTTTATCATCTGGTATTTTGGTCAAACCAAACCCTGGTAGGTCAGGTGCAATCCACTCACAGCCAAGAGACTTTAACCCAACAGCCAATGTGCCGAGGATTCGTCCATTGCCACCCCCTCCATGTACGAGGAGAACTTTACATTTTGCTCCTTCTTTTGGGTACCGGTCTAAATGAATTTTGTAACCTTTCAATCCAACAAACTCTTCAGATGGTAAATTGACTTGTTGGAATCGCAGATCATCTGGCAAAAAATGTTGGTACCTATACCAGTGGGATATTTCTGAGTAAGTCTCTGGCCTATTGGTCGGAGATGCACAAGCAAAACAGAACAAAAGCCCGATTGTAATTATATATTTTATTTTCATTTTAATTTGTATTCGCCCTTCTTATCAAATTTACACAATCGATTGAGGTTTGAAATTGATTTTTGGACTGGCACGTAGTTTGCGGAAGCAAACGAGTAACAGAATTGTGATCTGCCGTAATCCAAACGTGAGGAGCAGAACAGTAGTGAAGTGTTATCGGCTGTTATGCGACGTGGCGAGTTTAAATAGTCCAATCTTCAATTTTTAAGTTTTTTATTCTTTCGAATTCTTTTGTATTATTTGTAACAAATACAAGTTTACGTGATATTGATTGAGCAGCTAATAATGCATCCATAGTGCCAATCATTTTTCCTGACTTTCTTAAATCGCTTTTAATTTTTCCGAATGCAAGAGTGTCTTTTTGTTCGAAGTTTAAAATTTCAAAAATAGTAAGGAATTCAATTAAAGAAATTCTATTTTTCTCTTTATGTTCACTATTCTCTACTCCAAATTCTAGTTCAGCTAAAGTTAATGAAGAGATGTAAATTCCCTTATTGTAATTCTTTTGTAATTTCTCTAAAAGTTTTTTATTTTTCTTTTTTATAAGGTAAATGCATATATTTGTATCAATGAGATACATTAAAATTGTTCTCTTTCTGATTCTGGTAAATCAATCCTTCCTTCACTAAGAAAATCATCTGTAAAACCGTTTAATCCATCTAGAAACGCATTCCATGCTTTATTCTTGGGAACAAGTATGACGACATCTCCAACTTTTTGGATGAAAACCTCTTTACCATTGAATTGAAATTCTTTAGGAATTCTGACTGCTTGACTTCTTCCATTTACAAAAATTTTTGCTGTTTGCATAAACAAGAGCATCTATCACGATATATATCACGTCAATTATTTTTGCCTATTTTTTGAGTTTTCAATACCCATATCCAGAGGCATACAATTCTGGCATTGCGCATAACGAAGTTGCCTGAAGCTTGGGCCTACGGAATAGGCGTTAGTGTCGGAACGAATTCTTGCGGAGCAAGAATTGTTATGGAGAGGAATGTGGCCGGAGTCTGGAAGGAAGGCGCAAGTCCCTCCCGGAACGTTTACCTGCTGTTATACGCAAGAGGCATTCAAGCTTGGAAACGTCTTAAGTAATTTTTTCTAGTATTTCTTTTTCTTTCTCTAAGATGGTGTTAATAATAACACTTAAGTCAGTCTTTTTTTGAGATGCTATATTTTGATAATATTTTTCTAAACTTGGTTCTAAATAAACTGGAAAATGTATCCTTAATATCTCTTGAATAGAGACCTCTTTTCCCTTTTAAGCAAAAATGCAGTTAGAATTTTAATTAATTTCAAATTTTACCTGTAAATATTTTTATAAATTGATTACTAGATTCAGTAAAAGTCAATATATGAATTTTGGCAATCCGCATATTCTTCATTATGCGACATTTAATAAAACTTATTGTTGTTTTAGGAAAGTTCTCAGCGGAAAGAATAGCTGGGTTCAAAAGCAGGGTTGAAAGTATCACAGAAAACGGTCTCATAAAGTCCGAAATAAAACCAAATTATCGGAAGTAAAGAACCATTCTCGAATCCAAAATGCCCCTTAAAATTTATTTGAAATACGGTTTGTTTTTAGAAGATCTGAAATCGATCACCCTCAAGGGATCGGCGGTACAGGCCTGAATTCAGGAAATCATTAACGACCTGCGTGAACAGAAACTGATCGGCTGGAAACCTAACGAACGGACTACGATAGGCGTGCTCGACTGAAAGAAGCAAATGAAAAACAGCGCCGAAACGTTTCGCACTTACCCGATAGATTGCCCCGGCTCTGGCTCGCCGATGAGATAGACATCCGCTTCTCCGCGGCCTTTGACCTTCATGCGCCCGCGGCGCTGCATGGGAAAGTCGCCTTTTAGGAGATTGTAGGTGGATTCTGCGACCTGAATCGCATTATGGGGCGCCGAGGTCTCCATGCGAGACGCCATGTTGACCGTATCTCCCCAGATATCATAGATAAACTTCATATTACCTAGCACGCCAGCGCTTACCGGGCCGGAGCAGATTCCAATGCGAATTCCAGTCGGAAGGCCCAGTTCTGCTGTAATGCGTTTGCTGGCTGCGAGCATATCGACGGCCATACGTCCGATGAGGATCGCGTGGTTTGGCTGGTGGGTTGGCAATCCGGCCGCACACATGTATGCATCACCAATGGTTTTGATCTTTTCCACTCCGTGTTGTACCGCGAGTTCGTCGAAAGCCGCGAAGTAGGTGTTCATGATTTGTACGACCTCCTCTGGTTTGCGCTCCAGAGATAGAGAAGTAAAACCGACCATGTCGGAAAATAATACGCTGACCTCGTTGTAATTGTCGGCGATCTGTTTTTCTCCCGCCTTCAGGCGTTCTGCCACGCTACGAGGCAGAATATTCAAGAGCAACCGCTCGGATTTTTCGTGTTCATTTTTCAGTTCGAGTTCCGCGTTCCGGGCGGCGGTGCTGAACAGAAACGCAAAGATTGTCAACTGAAGAAATAAAACGCTGCTGTTCATTGCAAAGAACGCAGCCCGGATGGGTTCCGCCAATAAATAATGTTCCCCGGCGAGATGTTGCACGACGAAGTACAGCAGGATAAATAGAAGCCCGCTAAACGCCGCGACGCCAAGTGGAATTGCCAGGTTGTGAAAATGACCGAGGCAAATGAAGGACGCAATGACGATTACGTAGAACTGGAAGCCGTAATCCCATCCCATGAGATAGACGGCAAGGGTCTGGTGCACAAGAACTTCGAAAGACCCCAGGAGCATCATGCTTAATATCAGACCGCGCGATCGAATAATGTACAGACCCAGCACGAAAATGGCCACGCTCAGAATGTTAAAATAAGCCAGCGGATAGATACCAAGGACAGAGAACGCCACTAGCCAGCTTGCGTGCAGGAGTAGCGCGAGAAAAAATCCGATGAGCGCGACGTAGTACATACGCCGGTGCCGGAGCGGCACGGACGGAGGAACGTCGAAAAACAGATGAAACAAACCTTGGCTCGCACTCATTGAATAGACCTCAAATTGACGAGACTAATCGGTCAACAAAATAATCCGACTGCGAATGGATCTGAGTATCACGCTTGGTATTTTCACAAGAGACACACGACAAAAATAGAAAGATACGAATGATATGCCGTAGTCCAAACGAGAGGAATAGACCAGAAGCGAAGTGTTAGGTGCAGGTTCTTGTTTTTTTATCTGATTTTAATCTACCAACATTTCTTTGATAATTTTTTTAATTTTTTGAATTGTTTTAAAATCAGCAGTGCCAAGTTTTCTTATTAATCTAGATTTATCGACTGTTCGAATCTGATCTAGAACAACTGAACCTTTTTTTTCTTGAAATGTTATTTCAATGCGAGTTGGATAAGTTTTAGATTTTGTAGTCATGGGTGCAATAATAACAGTTCCGATAAATTTATTCATTTCGTCGGGAGAGATAATAATACACGGCCTAGATTTCTTAATTTCTCGCCCAATTGTCGGATCTAAGTTTATTAAGTAAATATCATACTGTTTAATTACCATTCCCAATCCTTTGAATCTAAATCGATAGAATCAGGAAAAATCAATTTATCATCTTTATTTAAAGCCATTTCCTTGAATTGAGCTTCCCATCCAGTTCTTGGTTTAATTTTGAAAGGTACAATTATTATTTTATCATCTTCAACTAGCAAATCAACTTCATCTTCAATGTGGCATGATGCTAAAATAGTTTTTGGTATTCTAATTCCTTTTGAATTTCCAATTTTTACTACTGCAGTCTTCATTGTGATTACAATGTAATTACGCTTTATATTTAGTCAAGATTATTATTTGAATTGCGGATATTCTTAAAGGGCATATTTTTAAAGCTGCTGTTAAATTAGATAGACTCTATAAGAGTCTAAAATCAGTAAAAGTAAATCGATTGTGAAATTAATTTTATTTAACTACAATTGACTAATTTCCAAATTTGATTATTAAATAACTTTATCTGTTAACAATTT
This sequence comes from Leptospira sp. 96542, assembly GCA_029310945.1. Lineage (GTDB taxonomy): Bacteria > Spirochaetota > Leptospiria > Leptospirales > Leptospiraceae > Leptospira_A. Next base: position 125,242 of record JARJFC010000002.1, on the reverse strand, counting down.
TTTTAAGAACTTTCGCTTAATGAGAATTAAGCGAATATTCCAAATTTAAATCAAAAAAAAACCCACCAATTGTTGGTGGGTTTTGTCTACCAAAACTGGATGGCGATTAGTTGCTAGTTGCAATTTGGAAAGTCACACGGCGGTTGATTTGGTCCTTTTCATCAAAACCAGAAATTGGTTTGCTTGAACCTGCCGCTTTAGTGGACAATTTCTCCGCAGGGATCCCTTGTTTCACAAGAGCGTCCTTCACTGCTTCTGCACGGATTTGTGAATAGTATCCGTTTCCTTTTTTGCTGTTTTCTGCTTCTTCAGGACCTGATGCATCTGCATGGCCAGTGATTTCTAAAACATAATCTTCAGGGAGTTTAGAAAGTGCATCTTTAATATAAGAAACATTGTCACTTGCCCAAGTTTTAAAGTCAGCTGCAGGGATGTCTGCCAATTTGTAACTAAAACCCCTTCTTCTAACACCGTCTGGGTATCTGTAATCTTTCAAAGCTGTGTTGATTTCATCCACTAGTACTGCGTTCATATCACGTGAAGTCGTAGCGGTTGTTGTGTCCGTAGTGGTTGTTGTTTCTGCTGGTTTTGTCTCAACTTCGTCAGAGGATTTGCAATTATTCAAAAATAGAGAGATGCTCGCGACGAGGATGAGGTTCCAAAAAAATCCTTTTTTCATCAGTTGACCTACCTTATACTTTCCATAATTTAGTTCTTTTCAATAAACAACAACCGAAAATGCAAATAAATCTAAATGTTTCCACAGAATATCATGAACAGCGATTAGACGTTTTCCTAAAGGACAACGCATCCGACTCTTTAACCCGCTCCACAGTGCAAAAATGGATCGACTCTGGGTTTGTCACAAACCTCACCACAGGCAAAATCATCCACAAAAATGGCCACAGAGTGAACGAAGGTGAGGAGTATTGTGTACAAATCATCGCAAGACCCCCTTCCCGTCTCGAACCAATTCCTATGGATATCCCTGTTTTGTATGAAGAAGATGAATTTATGGTCATCCATAAAAAACCTGGGATCGCTTGCCACAGTGGGATTGGAGATGAAGAGCCAAGCCTTGTCAATGGCCTACTCTACCAATTCAAAAATCTCTCACAAACGGGAGGCGAAAGAAGACCAGGCATCGTCCATAGACTAGACAAACCCACGGAAGGTGTCCTCCTCATTGCCAAAACAGATAAAGCACATGCCATTCTTTCCAAGGCATTCCAAGATCGAATTGTGGACAAAACGTACCATGCCTGGGTTTTGCAATCTCCCGTAGAATCAGAAGGTACAATCCGTATGCCGATTGGAAGGCACCCTGTCGAAAGGATCAAAATGTGTGTTAGGGAAGATGGGAGAGATGCTATCACCAATTTCAAAACAGAAAACATTGTCCAAACCCAAACTGGCAGAAAGTATTCTTTTTTAAAAATTGGCATTGAAACTGGTCGTACCCACCAAATCCGTGTTCACTTATCTAAAATTGGTTGCCCCGTTGTGGGAGATAGTTTGTATTCAAGATCCGCAAAGGATTATGCTCAATTTGGACTTTTATTGTTTGCAAAAAGGTTAGAATTTCCCCATCCCTTCATTGCAGACAAACGAATTTCTGTGGAGTTAGATCTGCCAGAAAGGTTCCAGGTTTTTGCAAAAAAATGTGTTCACTATTAAATGGTAAAAAAAACATTCCAGCTCCTTCTTTTATTTGGTTTTTTTTATGTTTTTGAAATTCATTTTCAAACAATTTACGAATACCATTTAGGTTTTGTTACCAATAGTGATGTACTTTACCCTTATTTGTTTGCAAAGGACATTTGGGAAGGTACCATTCGGGGCTGGAATTTTCCACCTTCTACGTGTTTATTTCCAGACAGTTTACTCAATATTTTATTGTTTCCCATAACAAAGGATGTTTATCGTTCATTTTTTCTATTCGGTTTTTATGCTTTTGCCATTACGTTTTTTGCAGCAAGAAGTTTAGGTTTAAAAAATAAAAATTCGCTTTTTCTATCACTCGCATTTTTGTTGTTTGCTGCCGAACTTCCAGACAGTTTGGGGCAGTATGTGATGCCAAGTTTTCACATTTCGATTTTTTTATTTTTGGCCTATTTTCTTTACGAATCAAAACATTGGAATTCGAAAAAACCCTTTCATTGGTTTCGTATGACTCTCGTTTTTACCCTACTTTGGCTTTCTGAATATTGGTTTTTTGTTCACCTTGGATTCTTTGTGGTTTGGATTTTTTGGAAACAAATGGGAAAACAAATCTGGATTCCCACCTTACTTATGCTTATTGGTTTTTTTATAACCAAATCCATTCAAAATTATTTACGAAGTTTGGATATTGGAATGTTCACAGCAAAAGAACTACCAACCATTGAAAGGATCCAAACTGCCACAAACCTCATTTTTAATGACCCAATATCATTTTTTACCGCAACCTGGCAATCGATTACGCAACATCCCGTTTTATGGCCATGGTTTCAAACCTTCCTCATCTTATTTGTAATGCTATTTATTTACGCAATTTGGTTTGCCAAAACAGAAAAACCTAAAAATTTAATTGTACTCTGCCTTTCGCCCTTTATTACAATTTTTGCCTTAAAGGTATTCCAAATTGAACCTAACTTCCGTTATTTGTATATTTTGGCATTTTTGGATTTGTTTCTTGGATTGTATTTTATTTCCAAAATTCCCCTGCTCAGGAGATCATTTCCGATCATTGCCTTCATTGGATTTGTAGTCTTTTCCGCATCCAAAACACACGAAAGATTGGAATACATATCCACAGGTGAAAAAAAACGAAAGCATCGTATCCAATGCCTAGAAACCTTTGACCCAAAGGAACCTGCCTCAACCACATACTGGCCAACCAAATATTCATACACTTTTTCCAAATTACCGTACACTTTGGTGCCTTACACAAAAGAAGGGATTTATTACCCATGGGTATCCAACAAACATTGGGACAAAGGACTCGGATCCAAACCAATGGAATTTTATTCTTGGGGGATTACAGAAACCAAAGAACACCTCACCCTTTTTCCAAATGTACAATTGGTCAAAGAATGCGAAGGTTTGTATTTTTACAAACGATGAACAAATTAGAATTTTTGTAGATTTTTTCCCTGACCAAAATCAGATATGAATCTCCATTGTTTCAAAGAAAATCATAGGAAATTTTATGATAGAAATCATCTCAAATCCAGCCATTTGGCTTGCCCTCTTAACCCTTACTGCCCTGGAAATTGTTCTGGGTATTGATAACATAATTTTCATTTCTATCCTTTCTTCCAAACTACCCAAAGAAAAACAAAAATCTGCGCGCCAAATTGGATTGATTCTTGCCATGCTAACGAGAGTTTTGTTATTATTTTCTCTTTCCCTCATTATGAAACTTACCGCACCTTTGTTTACAATTCTTAACAACGACGTGAGTGGCCGCGACCTTATCCTCATTTTGGGAGGGCTTTTTCTCATGGCAAAAGCAACAACAGAAATCCACCACAAACTAGAAGGGGATACAAATACGAACGATACTAAAATCAAAAAGGTATCCTTCGCGAATGTCATTTTACAAATTATGATTTTGGACATCGTATTCTCTTTGGATTCAGTGATCACAGCTGTGGGTATGACAGACAAATTGTATGTGATGATCACAGCCGTTGTGATTTCTGTGGCGTTCATGTTATTTGCCAGCGGGGGAATTTCTGATTTTGTGGATCGTCATCCCACAATCAAAATTTTGGCTCTTAGTTTTTTGATCCTCATTGGAGTGGCACTCCTTGGTGAAGGGCTCGAATTGCACATTCCAAAAGGTTATATCTACTTTGCGATGAGTTTCTCTGTCATTGTTGAGTTTTTGAATATGAAATTACGCGGTTCTGGAGACAAACCCGTTGCCCTCAAAGGAAAATTCAAATGAAACGATCGACTTTTTTAAAACGTACATTTCTTTTACTCGGAGTTTTGGGTATGCCCATCAAATCAGAACCTATCTCAGATTCGGATTGGAAAACTCTGATTTCTGATGCAGATTCATTATCGGATTGGGAGTCTCTCATCACAAAAATCCAAGAAGGTTCTATTGTGCTAAAAACCGATAGTCAATGGAGCCTTGGCAAAATTTTTTCCCACTGTGCCCAAAGCATTGAGTATTCGATGAACGGTTACCCAGAAATGAAATCGGCGATCTTTCGAGTGAGTGTTGGCAAAATTGCATTTTCTGTGTTTGCATTCAAAAATCAAATGAACCATGGTTTGGAAGAACCCATCCCAGGAGCTGTGAGTTTGGAAGATCCCATAAACATAAAAACGGGAACCAAACGTTTGTTACAATCAATAGATACATTTCAATCTACCAGTGAAAGTAACCTTAAGGCTCATTTTGCCTATGGCGAATTGACAAAGGAAGAATACGATCTCGCTCATTCTCTCCACATCAAAAACCATTTTGACCGAATTTTTTTAAAGGTTTGATTCAATCATTTGGCAGATATCGTCTATTTTGTACATTTTAGAAATGTAAAGTTTGACAATATCTTCCAAACCTTCATCCGCCAAAAATGATTCACCGCCAGAGAGTGGTGCATCGGAACTGATCAAAAAAATTGGCACTTGTTTCCCCCCCCGTTTGCCTTCCCACTCGTGAATGAATGACACTCCATTCATACCTGGCATGTTCAAATCAGTAATGATGGCCGTTGGTACAATCCGCGAAAGGTGGCCCAAACCCTCCTCCCCATTGGAAGCCTCAATCACAATCCATTGGTTACGGCGGAGTACCTCTGCAAGTTCATTGCGAAAACTTTCTGAATTGTCGATGAGTAAAACCGACTTTGTACTTTTTGAGAGTGATACTTCAAAAGAAGAACCAACACCAAGAACCGATTTGATCCTGAGTTTTCCAAAATGGGCTTCTAAAATATTTGCTGAGAGTTTTAAACCAAGTCCAGTACCCCTTTCCCCATTGGTTCCCATTTGGCTTTTGACATTGTCCTCACCTGTTATTTTAGCAATTTGTTCTTCGCTCATACCCAAACCACGATCACGGAATTCGAGTGAGATCCACTTCCCTTTGATGGACAACACGACCCAAATTTCCGATTTCGGAAACGAATACTTAACGGCATTGGTGATGATATTTTTAAAGACTTCACCAATCAAGGTTCTATCAGCAATCACATTCACTTCGATGGGTGTGTCTTTTTGGATTTTAATTTCTTTGAGCGTGGCGAGTGTTTCTAGTGATTCAATGGTTTCATTCAATAATTCATTTATATTAAATTCTGTCAAAATCAGTTTGGTACCAATTGAATCAAACCGACTAACATCCAATAATTGTTCCAACATATGGATGGATTGAGTGATTCCATTTTTACAAATATCCAGAAACTTTTTTTTCTCATCGGATTTCATGTTATCAAAGTTAAATTGGATCACATCTAAAATCTGATTTACACTATTGAGTGGTGAACGCAAGTCATGAGAAATGAGAGAAACAAAATTTGCTTTCCAACGATTAGCGTTTTCTAATTCTGTTGTTCTCGATTTTACTTTTTTTTCCAATGCCTCCTTGCGTTTGTATAATTCTTTCGAAATATTTTCTGTTCGTTTGTAAACATTGATAAGTCCGTATGAAACACCAATGGTTTGTGGAATGATAAAAAATCCGATAGAAAACAAGCCGAAAGGTCTAAAAAAATGCCAAAAAGGCAAAAGTTGTAAACAATCAATTACACTTCCCAAAAGCGCAAAAGACAAACTCACTAAATTCAAAACGGAAAACTTCTTATGAAAATAAACAGAAACGGTAACAAAACTTACACTGACTAAAATAAATATTGCTGAAATTACTTCTAAATAAATATAAAAAGTCCACAGATACGAGAAAGGAATCAGAACGATTACCAAAGAAACAAAAATTAGGAAAAATTTTATAAATTGGTACACTCTCGTATAAACTGTCAAACTTGGCATTTTAAACAGAATATAACTCCCCCCGTACATCGTAATGGGAAATCCGAGTAAGGCAGTTTTGATTGCTAACTGTAAATAAACATCAGGAACGAGTAATAAAAAAACTTTGGAACCAAAAGAAAGTCCGGCCAATAAAAAAATTCCAAAATAAACGGAACCCAATCGAAGTGAAATTCTTTCCGTAGGATTCAATTGATAAATCAATAAATGGTAAACTGAAAATAAAATGAGTGTGATGAGTGCTAAATTTGTCCATATCAATTGGTAACTCCAATTTTCGTACAAATTGTCCACTGTTCCCAAAACGATGGTTTCATTTTTTTTCCAATTTTGGAAGGTATAATTTGAAACTTCTAGTTGTATATCTATTTGATTTACGTTTGTTACTGGTAGGGAAAAAATTCTTGGTTTTAATGAAATCTGGTGAGTGGTTTCTTCATTGGATACAATTCCATTTTCACCTATTTTTTTACCATCAACAAACAAACGATAGGCTAATGGTAAAGGAGGAATGTACAAAGCTAAATTATCTGGAAACAATTTTTGATTTGTACTCTGGAGTTGCAGATGATAGGTTCCAAAACCAAAATTAAGTACTTGGTTTCCCAATCCATCTCTGGTTTTTGTCCAAGAATCACCTACAGACAAATCCATCTTGTCGCCAGTTTTTTGATTTTCTACACTTAAGAATTGGTTGGGAAAGAATTGCCATTCTCCATCCAATCGAAAATTCTTAGTTGCAATTTCATTGATTTCCACGTCCAATTGACCGTCTTTTGCGAGTAAGGTTGTGGGATTGTCTCCCAAACAAGAAACAAGTGAAAATAAGCAACCCAATAAAATTAAGGGATAACTACAAGATTTTACTTGGACCAGTATTCGTTTTTGGATGGATTGAAACATAACAAAGGAAATCATACGTTTGTGGAATCTGTAAAAATCGCTATCTTGGAAGATCATTCTGTGGTTACCGAAGGGATCACATCTATTTTGAAATCCAATCCTTTCTTTTCCCTTGCGGGAGAATTTACGAAAGCTTCTGACCTATTTGTTTTTTTAGAAAGAGAGTCCATCCACGTTCTCATCCTCGATATTGACTTGCCAGACCGCAACGGCATCGACGTTTTACGAGAAGTCAAACTGAAATACCCAAATACAAAAGTGATCATATTTTCCTTACATGGCAGTCGTGTTTATGTGGAGGATGCAGTCAAAGCCAAAGCCGATGGGTATATGCTCAAATCAGACCCTATCTCTCAACTGCCAGAAGTCATCCAAAATGTGATGAAAGGCAAAAACTTTGTCTCAGAAAATGTGAGTAAGGTACAGTTGCCATTCTCTCCGTTCCAAATGGAAATCATGGGGCTCCTTGTCCAAGGGCTCTCGCAAAATGAAGTGGCTGACCGAATTCAAAAATCTCGCAAAACAGTAGAGTATCACCTCAACCAAATGCGAACAAAATTTGCCTGTAAAAACAACAACGAACTCATTTCCAAATACGAAAAAGAAATACAAAAATGATGATTTAGTCATTTGTTTCCAAAATCTCTGTGATAGGTTTTGGAAATGAAACAAATTTACATTCTTAGGCATGCCAAATCCGATTGGGATTCTCCTTATGATTCCGATATGGAAAGGGGACTATCCCACAGAGGCAAAACGCAAACAAAAGCCCTCCGCAATTATCTGAAAGAATCTGGGTTCGAATTTGATTTGGCACTGGTCAGTCCCGCCGAACGCACAAAACGCACCTATGCCAACTTGCGTAAGGAAGTTCTCCGTTTGCCCAAACCCGATTTCCGGGATTCCCTTTACGAATCAGAAAAAGAAGATCTTTTATTTCTACTCCACGGTTTATCTCCATCAGTTCGGTCTGTTTGCATTGTCGGGCACAACCCAGGTCTCGAAGATTTGGCCAATGGACTGTTGTTTGGAGAAAACCTGGGCAATCGGTTTCAGAAATTTCCCACAGCAAGTTTTCTCGGCTTGAGTTTTTCGGAAGATTCGTGGAAAGATATCGATTGGGGGACTTGTAAACTATCCGTTTTTTGGATCCCAGGGTCAATCGGCAAAGAATGAAAATCTTATATTCAGAAGAACGAATCGGGCAACGTGTGGAAACACTCGCACGAGAAATTTCCCGCGATTTTTTAGGGAGAGAACTTGTGGTTGTGGGGGTTTTGAATGGTGGGTTTATTTTTACAGCAGACCTTTGCCGTAACATCGCCATCCCCCATGAAGTGGATTTCATTGGTGCGTCTTCGTACGGAGATGACATAAAAAGTACAGGACACCTCACGATCACAAAAACATTCAAACGCCCAATCCAAGGTAAACCAGTTTTATTGGTTGAGGATATTGTAGATACTGGCAATACTTTGGAGTTCCTTTTGGAAGAAGTACAAAAACAAAACCCAGCGGAATTAAAAGTGGCCGCTATGTTCTGGAAGCAAAAAAAAGCCAATCCCCATATCACCGTCCACTACCCTGGTTTCATTATTGAAGATGATTTTTTAGTAGGTTATGGATTGGATTACAAAGGAATGTACCGTAACCTTCCTTATGTTGCCAAATTAGAAGGTACTGATTGAATAGTCTAAATCACTAAAATATATTTTCACTCAAAGGCAAAAACCAATCGATAGTTATGCGAAACAAAATATCAAAAAAAATATATCAATACAACTTAATCTTATTTTTTATTTTTATCACTGCCTGCCAGCCAAAAGAGGTTGGTAATGTTTGTGATGTCGAAAACAAAGATTTTCTCACAAATCTTTTGGTTACTGCAAACATCCCAGGCAAAAATTTGCATTGTGGTAATTTGGTTTCCACCTTTCCTCCTTTTGGTTATAAAAGTATTAGTTTCAATTTTTTCCAAAACATACCCGTCAATTTGGAACCCATTCACTACCAAGAAGCAAGTTATGGAATTTTCCCTCCCCTTCCCTCTGGATTGAGTTTAGATCCCTTTACAGGAAAAATCTCAGGTGTCCCTACTTCTCCATTGGAACGAACCAATTTTACCGTTTATAAATCAGGCAATGGAAGTGGGATTGTAAACCTTTCCATCCGCATCGGTTCAGACACAGCCTTCCAAGTGTATGGGCAATATGGGAGTTTCACTTGCGGCCTTGCGTACAATGACGGCACTTGTGTGAGCGCTTCACCCAATGCCGAAAATTTCAGTAATCCTGTGTTTGCCATTGAGGACAGTTTTACCCAAAATATATACATTACTGCTTTCAACCGTATTTTGACATACTCCCCTGGTTCAACAGTGGCGGAGGGAGTGCTCGGCCAAAATGGATATTTGAATTGTGATATTGGTAATACCGACGGCGCAGGCGGTTGCGGCTTGGGCTATGCCTCGGCCATTGGATTCAACCAACCAAAGTATTTTGGATTGAACGCAAATGGAATTTATGTAGCCGATTCTGGCAACACCCGTGTCCTCCACATTCCTCGAAGTTCCCTTATTGCTGATCGTGTGTATGGGCAGGTGGATTTTTCGAGTGTGGCTGGGGGAACCGTTGCCCAAAACAATCTCCAAACACCATTTGGAATTGTTATGGATACTGTGAGCGAAGGATTTTACCTATCGGACAATGGTCAAAACAGAATACTTTATTTTCCGAAGGACTCCTCCCTACCGAGCCGAGTCATCGGTCAGCCCGATTTCGATTCAGACGGAGCAGGGAGTACCCAAACAAATATAAACACTCCTCGTGGTTTGGCAGTGGATGATATCGGTGGACTCTATGTATCTGATACGGGAAATAACTGGGTTTTATATTTCCCTCCTGGTTCGACTTCGGCAACACGAGTGTATGGCCAATTAAGCTTCACTACAACTACAGGTTTGGCAACAGCTTCCAATTTGGATGCGCCTCAATCCATTGCCCTCGACCCAATGGGAAACCTCTATGTTGCCGACCATAATAACAACCGTGTGGTGGTATTTCCCAAAACCGAACAAACTGCTGGCATATCTGCCGTTGGTGTGTTCGGTCATTATGGATCCTTCAGTTGCGGTGTTGATAATGATGATGGAGTTTGCGGATCGGGAGCATACCCCAATGCCAGAACTTTATATCGACCCACGGGAGTTTCCATAACCAAAGATGGAAACTTAATGGTATCAGATAATTCCAATCACAGAGTGTTGGTGTTTTGAATCACTTCACTCCTTCGCCAGAAACTTCCACTTCTGGCAGGGAGGCTCGTAAATACCCCGATTGCAAAACTGCTTTTTGCCCCTCTTCACTTGTTAAAAAACTAACAAAGGCATCAATTTTATCGCCTTGGTCTGTTTTATAAATCATAAATAATTCGCGAGCTAGTTTGTATTTTCTGTCATAAACATTGCGGATCGAAGGAGTAACAAACTCATCCTTTGCATTACGAGCATAATCCAAAGTTTTGATTTTATCTTTATTGTCTACGATGGCGCTCCCCATGCCCATATAACCGATCGCAGATGGATTTTCTTGGATGAAGTTTGCCATTTCCGAATTGTCTTTGACAACTTTGGCAGTGGCGATAAAAACATTAGACTTACTCAATTCAAATTCTTTTGCGCCCAGGTCTTTTTTACGGAGGATATGGTTTACAAAATAATCTTGCGTTCCTGATTTATCATTGCGAATCACAACAAGTATGGGTTGGTTTTCACCGCCCAGCTCTTTCCAATTTTTGATTTTTCCACTGAAGATGGCGGAAGTTTGTTCTAAATTGAGTTTGGTTACAGAGTTTTTAGGATTCACAACAAGTGCCACTCCATCGTAAGCAATCCTCACCTTTTCCAAATTGCCTGTTTTTTTGAGGTCATCAAATTCACTTTGGTTTAGATCTCTCGAGGAAACTGCCATATCAATTTCTCCCTTACGCAAACGATCGATGCCAGACTCGGACCCTCCACCGTCCACAGAAACAGAAATGGCGGAATGGGATTTTTCATATTCAGAACCCAAATACCGCATCATGGAATTCATCGTCTCTGAACCCGCAACTTTCAGTGTTTGTTTCTCTTTACAAGAGGTAAAAAACATTGTAATCAAAATGTAAAATAAGAGGAAAAGGTTTTTCATGGTTAAGAAGGGAATGCCTCATTTCTTTTTATGAGTCAATCTGAAAAACTTTGGTATTTTTTGCTGATCACACTTCACTTTTTGGAAAATCCCCCGATGATTGTGCTAGTGGACTTGAAAAAAATTATACTCATTGGAATGGCAATTTTGTATCCCAGTATTTTTATTTGGGCGAAAGGAGAAGAAACCACTTTCCAATGGAAACTTAAAAACAACCAAGTATTAGAACTCAACGAATACCACGATGTATTCTTCCGGGTTGGTTCAAAAACCGTTGAAAGAGAAGATAAAAACCGCGTGGTGATGAAAATCAATTCTTGTTCAACTGACAAGTGCGAGGTGAATGCTTTTTTTGATACTTATCTGCGTTTCGGAAAAACCGCAGGACCATTTATAAAAGACAAAGAATTTTTATCCAATTTCAGTTTGTACAATAATGGAAAATACGATGTGCCAAATGAATTCATCATGCCAAATTTACGAAGTTTTCCATCCTTCCCAGATACGGCCGTACAAACGAATGACGTTTGGAAAATCCCTGCCGAAGAATCGTTCGATTTTTCAAAAGAACGAATCAAGGTCACAGTCACACCAGAATACATATTCCACGGAAAATTCCCATGGAGTGAAAACCAATACAAAGGTTTTTGTGAAAAAATAACCTACACTTACCCCATCTATTATTCAAAACTCGAATCAAACCAACTAACACCAAATGTTCCCTATAAAATTTTTGGTTTTGCCAACGGAACGGTTTTTTTCAATGCGGAACGTGGGGTTCCGGAATTTAAAGATGTAAAACTTTCTTATACTTTCATTTATCCAAATGGAACCGTACAAGAAGCCAACTTTCACATCAAAGGAATTTATTTTTTAAGAGACCAGATCAATGAAAAAGAAAAAGAATCCATTAGAGAAGATGTATTAAAAGATCTGATTGTAGGGTATGGTGATGGTGCGAAAGATCCAAATGGTCTTGATAAAAACTCACCCAGTACAAAACAAGATGAGAGCCCCATATCAGTGAGGAGTACCGAAGACGGGATCACATTTTCTCTGGATTCCATTCTTTTTGACTTTAACGATGCAAAACTAAAAGAAGAAGCCGAAGTCAGTATCAAAAAGATTGCCCAAATTTTGAAAAAATACCCAGACCGTGAGATCAGAGTGGCAGGGCATACAGACAATATTGGTAAACGAGATTATAATCTCAAACTATCGGAGGACAGAGCCAAGTCAGTACTTGGTTCCCTCGTAAACAATTATAACTTTGATGAAAAAAACATTTCTTACAAAGGTTATGCGGATGATTTTCCAATTGTTCCGAACAATTCCGATGACAATCGAAAAAAAAACCGTCGGGTTGATATTACACTCGTACTCGATTAACCGATTTGTAAATCCAAACCCACCGAATATGGGGGAACCAAAGGTTCACTGAGTAACCTCCCTCTTTCCATCAATGTTTCCATTTCATGTCTGATTTCAGTCATTACCGCTTGTATACCCTCTTTTTTATTGTTTGTGTACAAATGGTAGTAAGGCGACAAAGGAAATGCTTTTGTTGCCAACACATAGGCTTTACGAGCTCTATATTCAGATTTTCCGAACATATGTTTTTCGAAACTATAAATCCATTCCATAAGCCTTTCAGCCGATGGCCACTGGATCAAATTTTTTGGTTTTGTGATGAGAAAAGTATATGCGGTATCAACCAATTGTTTGGCACGCCTGATATTGACATCCGAAAGTTTAGGAGTTGAGGCGAGCGGCATCCCTGCTTCCAAACAATCAAGAGCAGTGAACAATTCTCTAATTTTTTGCAGAGCATTGTCCGTATCCAAAAATTTTACATTGAGAATTTTTGCGGCCAAATTTAAGGCCGTATGGCGAGCCCTGCCCAATCGGTAATCAAAATCCTTACCTTCAATGTCTGATTTTGGAATGCCCAGTTCGTATTCTGTTTCCTCCAAAAGTACACGACCCACAGTTAAAAACCGTCTAAGAAGTGTTCGTCCACCTGGGTATAATTTAAGTTTTTTTTCCATCCGAGCCAAAGAAGATTCCACGGTTTTTAAAATGGACTCCCTGCTACCAGCCAATTTATATTTCACAAAGGTGGGTTGTAAATAGAGTTCTGCACCTGGTTCGTGTTCCATGGCGGCTTCCAAACTCCAATAGGCCAACTGAGCAACACCAGGCATAAAACTGACTAAATTATCGTTTTCGCCTGACATGATACCTTCGGGATACATCACAAGTTTTCCTGTAGGATTTGCGAGAATCTTCTTACAAGTTTTGATGGCGTCACGATCGGCAATGCCAGACAAAACAGAAAATGCCCCAACACGTTTGATCACCTCGCCCACAAGTCCAAAGCCCCAATCAAAAATTCCGCGCGATGCCATAAAATGAAAACGTGTTCCGATTTTACTTGCCACATAATAGGCGATTGCTGGCTCTACTTCACTTGGTTGGTTGGATAGATACAAAACACGTTTGTCTCTAATTTCTCGCAAAAGTAATTCGTCTTCTTTTGGAATGACAATCCCATCTAAATTGTAGAGTATTTTTGAAAGTACAGGCAAACCAAAGTCTAAAGACAAAGCGACTGGAAATTCTATACTGGGAGGGATAAATGAGGATTTCATAGTTAAGTCTTAGTAGGATAAGAGTTTAAGGGATACAGTGCGAGCATTTTATTCATGGATATAACCCCAAGTTTCCAATATTTTTTTCACTTCCTTACCCATTTCTTTTTGTTGTTCCGATTCTTGTGCTCCGCTGAATGCTCCGTCGTTATATACCCAAGGCAACTCCGATTCGGTAAAACCCAATGGCACTCGCTCCGATGTGATCAAGTCCTCAATTTTTTGGAACGTGGATTTAAACTCCAAACCATAACGACCAAAACGAACAGGAATCGTTTTTCCATTCCGATAAAATTGAAAGTTGGCACCCATCTCGGGATTGACCGTTTTCAAAACAATGGTTTCACCTGTTTTGGCACTTTGTTTTTGCAACTGGATGGTTTTTGCCGAACTAGAAGAATATGTTGTGCTTTTTGGTAGATCCCAATCGTAAATCGAACCTTGGATTTGGAAACTCACCGAATCAAAACAGGAAGATTCAAAACAGGGAGGCACATAGAGTTTCAAAGAATTTCGTTTCAAAAAATTCTGATTTCTAAATTCGTTTCGTGCAACTTCCAAAAGTTCCTTTCCTTCAGGTAACACACTCAAATTGGTTCTCTCTTCTGGGTCTTTTGATAGATCGTAGAGTTCTTCCCCCATACTGTGTGGTTCCCCAACAGCCGTTCGGCGGACAGTTGTAAAACCAGGATAACGGCGGATATATTTATAAGACTCAGTCCGCATCGACTCAGACATCCTACCTTCGGTATAGATGTATTTTTCTTCAGGACAATTACTCACATAACGAATGCAATCCGAATAATCCACACCTTGGTAGGTGGATGTTTTGGGTTTTACATCCAAAAGACCCAATATGGTTGGAGCGAGTGACAAAAGTGAGGATTGACCCGAAATTTTAAATGGAAATTGGGAACCCCTTACAGTTACAGTTTTTGGGAGTTTGATAAAATAAGGAACATTGATTTCTTCATCATAATGAGTTTCTCCGTGGCCAAAACGAGTTTGCATGATGAAATGATAACTGTAATCGTGCCAAGGGCTAAACAATTCTCCATGATCCCCCGTTACAATAATGAGAGTATTATCATAAATTCCTGTTTCTTTTAGGGTTTGTACAAATCGTTTGATTTCACGGTCTGTATAATGAAGTTCGCCTAAATAACGTTTTATGGGAGATTCATACGAAGAAAAAACCGAACTTGGAATTATTTTTTTAACAGCCTCCATATCTTCTGGTGGTGGAGAGTAGGAAGCATGTGGGGTATTCAAATTGAAGTGCAAAAAAAAAGGAATGTCCTTTTTGGCCTTCACAAAATCGATTGCATGGTTTGTGAGTTCTTCGGTATCCAAAATGTCCATACCCACTTGGTACGAATTGTGAAAACCCAAATCCAAACCCACAGTCGTGTAATCCAAAAAGAAAACATTATTCATTATGGATTTGGAATAGTAACCGAGTTCACGAAAGGTTTTGGCAAGATTGTCTCTTTTTTTTCCATAGTAGACCTTACGTTGGTATGCCTTTGTGGTGAACCAAGAATTTCCAAGACCCAAATTAGAAGAATACTCAGAATGGAAAAAAGACATCATCGAAGGTTTTGTCCAATTTCCATTGGCAAAGGGATTTTCGAATACCACAGATTCATTCGCCAAACCATCCATAAATGGTGTGACGGAATGCGGATACCCATAAACACCAAAAAAATCCTTCCTTGCAGAATCGATAACAATGAGAACAACAGAACTTGGTTTTTCCGTTCTGGTTTCCAATCCAAAATCAATTAACAATGGTTCACCGACAAACAAATGACTTTTTTTACTTTCCCAAACAAGTTCCAAAGTTGATTGTATTTCTATTTTGTTTTGTATCTCAAACCAAGTTTCGGGAGTTTTGCCATTGGCATCCCAAGACCAAACAACCTCCCCAGCCGATTTTAAAAACAAAGTTCCTTCCATATTTTTCTGGTTTTGAAATTCGCCTAACAAACCAATCATGGAACTAAAAAAAAACTTCCCTGGTTTCGTTTGAAACAAATAACTTTGCCCTGGTGGAAAGTACAAAGCATCGATCGAATGATTCAAAAAAATCGTTTTATTGGTATTGAATGTGATTTGGGTATTCTCCCATTTTCTCTGGGATGGGAGGTTGCTATGCCGGCCTGGATTTTTTTTCCAGTGGTATGCGAGTAGATCCGTGCCCAATTCAAACTTGGATTTTGCCTGTTTCAAATCCAAAACCAAATCCATCTGAACCTTGGGTTGTTTTGTTTCTGAACAAGCTGTGATACAAAAAATGAGGAAAGTGACAATTTGACCTTTCGTTCGCATTTGGAACCAGTTTGGAAAATGCGATTCGGAAGAGAAGGAAAAGTTCTTTCTTTTTAGGTTTCTATCGTACATGTTTGACATCTATGAGCAATTGGGAACAATCTTACTCCCGTGAGGAGTCTACCTTTCAAAACAAAGATGGCGGAAAGATCTACTATCAAGTCTACCGTCCCAAATCAGGGGTCAAACGTGTCCTTGTTGTCCACCATGGGATCGGAGAACATGGTGGTCGTTACCAATTTTTGCTCGAAGCAATGGCGGAACGAAATTATGCCATTTATCTCATCGATTGCCGTGGTCATGGTAAATCGGATGGGCGTCGGGGTGTCATCACTCATTTTTCTGATTTTTTTGCCGACCTAAAGGAACTCATCGATATCGCCAAACGAAATGAAGGTGTAAACAAAGTTACTTTACTGGGTCATTCAATGGGCGCAGCCGTCACCTTCCTTTATACGGCCACTGACAGTTACCAAAGTGATTTGGATGCCTATATTTGCAGTGCCCTGCCCATCAAAGTCAAAACAGACATTGTTATGGATATCAAAAAAGGTGCTGGAGGGTTTTTGGCAAAACTTGTGCCCACTCTCACCATCCCCACAGGCCTTGATGTAAATAAAATCTCAAGGGATAAATCAGTTGTGGAAGCTTACGTGAAAGATCCTTTGGTTCACGGCAATGTGTGTGCTTACCTTGGCGATTATTTACTAAATTGTTATACCCTCGCTCTGGAATCGGCAACCAAGATCAACATCCCCATTTATATGTTCCATGGGAAAGATGACCAAATTGCCCTTGCCCAAGGAAGCGAAGAAGCATTCGAAAGAGTGGCCTCCAAAGACAAAACATTGAAACTTTATGACGGATTGTACCACGAAACCATGAACGAACTTCCTAAAGACAGAGCCATCGTCTTTGGTGATTTAGTTTCATGGATCGATAAACATTAAGGAGAATAATGCCAATGGCAGTTACAAAAGATATAGTTGGAAAAAAACTAGATCGTTTTGATTTCACAGTTGAAAGGGGAAAAATCAAAGAATTTTGCCTCGCAATCAACGAAAAGAACCCAATCTATTTCGACGTAGAAGAAGCAAAAAAAGCGGGATACTCAGACGTGCCTGCTCCACCAACCTTCCCTACCGTGATTATGTTTTGGGGTTATCCAAAAATTTGGAACGACATGGCCGAACTCGGTATCGATCTTTCCAAAATCCTTCACTTGAAAGAAGAGTACACTTACCACAAAATTCTATACCCGGGCAAAGTGTACGCTCAATCTGAAATTTCTGATGTTAAAGTTGGACGTGCTGAGATTGTAACTTTCAAAACAACCATCTACGATGAAAAGAATGATCCAATCCTATCTGCGGAAATGGCAATTTTCATTCGCAAGGATTAACAAGAGAGGTAAAACTATATGGCAAAAATTCAATTTGATTCAGTAGAAGTTGGTCAGACTCTCCCTCCTTTGGACATTCCAGTGATCGAACATGCAAATTTAGTTCGTTATGCGGGAGCATCGGGAGATTTTAACCCTATCCACAACGACCCTGATTTTGCTCGCAAAGCAGGTCTCGATGGAACCATTTCACATGGTATGTATGTGATGGCACAAGTAGGAAGACTTTGTACTTCTTGGGCTGACCAAAAAGACATCGCTTATTTTGGTGTGACTTTCAAAGCCATGACTAAGCTCGGCGAAAAACTGACTTGTGTAGGAACCATCAAAAAGAAATTTGAAAAAGATGGTAAAAAAACAGTTACCGTACTTGTAGAAGCTAAAAACGAAGCTGGCGAAGTGAAAGCTGGCGGCGATTTGGTTGTAAACGCAGTTTAGATGATTTAGCCACCAAACTTTCTTTTGGTGGCTTTTTATTTTTCTTTATCAAACTCAATGAGCACAACATCCACCGTGTCAGGGTCGTGGTCTGAAGATACCAAATCGATGGTATCCCCACTTTCGCTAAACTCCGATGAGGTGGAAATTTTTG
The DNA here is from genome assembly GCA_029310945.1 of Leptospira sp. 96542. GTDB lineage: Bacteria > Spirochaetota > Leptospiria > Leptospirales > Leptospiraceae > Leptospira_A. The sequence continues at coordinate 107,188 of JARJFC010000002.1, read as the reverse complement.
ATTTCAAAGCAGCACTGAACTTATCCAAATACGATTTGGCACCCGATTTATTGACTGCCTTATTGATTTCTTTATAATTGAGCTGTTTTTTACCCAAAACAAAGACGATTCTATCCTTTTTGCCCAACCCATCCACTTCTAAACTTTGTCTTTTCGGAAACACTCGCGTGCCTGTTGTTCCACAATAAGGACTATGTTTGTCTGTGTATGGAAATAAAACATAGGAACTCCCATCAGTTTCTTGTCCAAAAATATACAAATATGTTGGTTTATCGTTTTTGACACTCACCTTAAACCGAGTACCAACTTTGATGGGTTCTTTGGTTTGGAAGTGATTGTTTTTTACCTGTTTTAGTTGTATAAACTCTTTGGATGAATTTTCCAGTAATCCGAAGTGATAGGAAACAGATTCATTTTCTTCGAAGGTTTTGGGTGGGTACAAAGCGTAAACTTCACGCACAAAGGTATTAAAGTCTTCATACCTCAGCCAAAAAATTCCTTTTTTACCAAAACCTTCCCCCCACGAATTCATGATTTGTACGGCACCACCATCTTTTTCGTCGTCATAACCAATGGCAGTCATGGCGTGACCACCCCATTCTCCATCGTCGTCATTCCCTTTTTTATAACGTTTGACAGCTTTGTAATCTGTATTTGTAGGATGCCAAACCGCCTCCGTTAGGTCTAAAAACGTCCCCCCTACTTCCATAGAAATCACAACGGGAGAACCTTGGGCTAAATACTGTTTTATGGAATCGATATCCGTATCATATTTTTCACCATCTTCCGTTAGGCGTTGATACCCTTCGATGCGGTATTCTTTTGCTTTATCTTTTTGTTCCGACGTGGGTTTTTTACGACAAGACTCTTCGTCATATGGAAAATCGGCATATTGGAGGTTGCCTTGTTTTTTTAAACCTTCCAATAAATCGACAGGGTAGGCTCCGTCACATTTTTTGTCAGTGTTTTGGTTAAAAAGGTAAGCCGGACTGAAACTCACCTGATTTGGATCCTCACCAGTTGCTTTTGCGTGCAAAATCGTCCGAGCCGCATAGGAAACGGCCCAACCCGTACAAGATCCTTGTTCACCTTGGTTTTTTCTTTTGGGAGCATACTTTAAAAGTGAAACTTTCGAAGGAATTTCATTGCCCATCCCTTTGGACAAAGGTTCGTACACAGGGGTTCTGTCATAACGATCCATATCAAACTTGGCACCCAATTTGTGTGGGCCTTCCGACATCACCTCTGAAGATTCTTCTTCTTCTTCGTATTCTGAATCCTCCTCAGAGATACTTCCAATACAAATAAGCCCAAGCAAACCTACGATGAGGATAGGAACAAAAACTTTTGGGTATTTATAGATTAAGCCACCTAACGCACCTAAAATTGCGAGTAAAAAAAAGGAACCACCTTCCGACTTCGACTCTTCTTCCTCTTCTGGTTCGTTTTCATCATCTGTCATTCGAATTGGCATACAAGTCTACCTACTTCAATTTAATCTTTATGATTTTTTGATCTTTTTTGACCTGGATAGTTTTAGTTTTTGCATCAATGGAATTGATAGAATCGTATTCAATCGGAACAACTAGTTTTCCTTTTTTATTGATTACGCCATATTTTCCACCTACGATAGAACTATGATCTCCGTCAGATTCCGAATAGCATCCGTTACAAACAATTGCCAATCCATTTTCAAAAGGAAAAACAAAATCATATTCTGCTAAAATGATTTTTTTACAACTTTCATCATGAAAACCCATTTTGCCATTTTCCACAAACCTTGCGAGTTTTTCAGAAATGTAATCTGGACCATTGTCATAGACAAAACTTTCTAATAATGGTTTGTTTTTCGCATCAATACAAATCCATTTGTTTTTAGAAACCACGAAGGCCACGGATGTTTTCGTAAACTCCATCACATGTTGATATTGTGGTTTTATCACCACTTTGCCTTTTTTGTCTTTAAAACCATACAATCCATTCTCTTCAAAAGAAGAAAAACCTTTGCTCTGGGCAAAAACAGGAACGGAAGATAATAAAATCGAAAATACCAAAATTTTTTTATTCATAATTTATTCTGCGAAAAAAAGAAAATACGAGACCGCCGCGAACCCAACTGTCACTCCAATGGGAATCAAAACCATTGGAAATGAAATTCCAAATACAATGAAAAGCCCAACGATGAGACCAAGTACAATGCCGATGGGAACTGTGATCATAGTCATCATAGATAAGGCAGTACCTGCGCCTTCTGGACCAAATTGCGCCAAAATGAATGGTCCAAAAAAACCAACGAGAGCTCCAGCAAACATACAACCAATAATGATAAACACTGATTTTATGAATTTAACCATTTCACTATTTCACGCAGTTCCAACCAGACTGCCATTTTTTATCATTTGCATGGTTCCACCTTCCTTCCAAATGGGTTGGGTCTGGTGTCATTCGTTTGATTTGTAATTCAAATTCGAAGGCTCCAGAATCACCAGTTTCCGATTCCGACCAAATACCACTGAATTTATTACCCACAATATTTCCTTTTAAACTACCACCATTGTATTCATAGGTGCCAGTTACCGAATTTCCATTTTGTTTGAGGGTTAAATTTCCAAAATCACCACAATCCCAAACCCCAGAAATTTTTTTGGAAAAACCACCTTCTGGCCGAGCTTCCACTTGAGCACCTTTCTGGGCAGAAAGATTCGCATAACTAAATAATGCGATACACAAACCAATTAAAATTTTTGATTTCATTTTTAACTCCATTTTCATACAGACCTATCTCCTTTATTTTAAAAAATCAAACCGAACGTTTCCAAGCCCAAACAACACCAATCGTTATCAAAATGTATCTTCTGGGAAACTTTGTTTTAGGATTTGGAATATTTGTTTTTTGGCAGGATCAAAATCTTCAATCCTAGAATTTCCATCCAAAGGAAGAGACAACATTGAATTTTTGGCATCGATAAGAATCAATGTTTCTCCCAATTTTACTCCGTATTTTGGAAGAAACATTACCTTTTTGGCCGTAGCAAAAAGATAAGTTTTGTTATCCAAAAGGATTTTTTTAAAACTTTCCACTTGGCTTTTGGAAACTTCTTTGCCTTGGGCGACGATGGGATAACCCAAAAACTGATTTTGCGAATCTGATTTCTGGGACGCAATTTTTACAAATTCTACCGATGTAGCGACACCAATGGAATTTAGTGTGGATTTACCAAGATACTCTTCCACATTTTTTGGAAACGAAGGTTCAGACTCTGAAGTTTTATCTGCATTGGGTTTTGGCGGTAATGGTTTCACTTGGTTACTAGACTCACAAAAATTAAAAATTAAAACCGAAGAAATTACGAAAACAATTCTTGTTATTTTGATGAACATTTATTTTAACCCCTCTGCGATTACAACCCACTCCTCATTTTCCCAATCATAATGATATAAAATTTTATTGATATGGTCAACAGAGTAATAATCTTCATTGGATTCATCTAACATAGAAATAAAATTTTTATCTCTTTCATATTCTTTTAAGTTGTAGTTGACTCCATCATAATTCAACTTCCATTTTTTATTTGCATTTTCTTGCAAATAACCTTCAGAAAATTTGTAGTTCTGACGTTTGTTAGGGGTTGGATTCACAACAGGCGGATTTACAACAACTGGTAAGCCTGTGTTTACCTTAGAACCCTCAGTAAACGATAGAAGTTGGTACTGTGGGTCCTGTCTATGGTCGGTATTTGCAAATAAAGGTTTATTTGCAGCTTTCATAATATTTGCCCAAACAGGGGTGTTAGACGATTTTAAAGCAGATTTCAAATTGGAGAGAAACTGTAACGAATATGCGCCTCCTTTATCCATCGCTTGTGAGTATTGCCCTGGGATGGAGCTGGATGCCAAAATGCTTCCTCGGCTATAACGAAAGAGAGTGGCATAATTTGTTTCTTCGTTTGCACTCATACTACGAGGAATGACACCTGGGATTGGTTCGCCTTCATCAGCATACACATTGCACACATCAGACATGATGATGAGTAACCTTGGTTTTTTAGCAACTTGGGTTTTGTACAATTCGTTTTGATCCACAAAATTGTCGTCAGGAAAATGGATGAGCGGCCATTTACCTTTTGTTTCTTTCATCCTAAACCCATGAGCAGAAAAATAAATAAAAACGAGATCTTCTGATCCTGGATTGATTTTGCCAAACGCATTGTTCGCTTTTTTATAAGTAAAATCTTTTCCATCAAGAACTGTCAGTTGTAAATCCATTCCTGTTTTGGAAGCAATTTGGTTTACCAAATCTTTAAAATTGGCCATGTCCTTTTTGACACTTTTTCCAATACTTTGGTCCAAAGAATCAGAAAGGATAACTGCATGCAAGGTTTGCGACTGCACAGATTGAACAGGTAAAATTGCAAAACTAAATGCAATTAAACAATTTACCTGTATGAGTTTGAATGCGTTTCGAATGGTGATTTGCATAAATGCAGATAGTTACAGATTTTAGAAAAATCGGTCAATCTTTATGGGTGGAGGGCTGAAAATAATTTTTAGACAATCTAGTACTTTAACGAATGGAAGTTCGCTACAATTTAAATTCAATTCTTAGAATTTTCGAATGAAAGGAATTCCGATTTTGATACAGATTCAACGGTATTTTATCTTCCTGTGTCCCATACCCCAAAGAAACCCTTTTTCATTTGAAAAAGAACCAATCTCTATGAACCAAAGGTGAACATAGAAAACTCCAAAAAAAATAACAGGGGGACATTCTTTTTCCTTGACATGCAGGTATATACCTGCATGTTTTCAGAGTCAACATGCAACAGACCGACGCAGATTTGGTATTCAAAGCTCTGGGCGACCCCACAAGGCGAAAACTTCTCGACCTTCTGTATGAAAAGAATGGCCAAACCCTTGGCCAACTTTGCGAACATTTGGCGATGGCGAGGCAATCTGTGACGCAACATTTGGGAATCCTCGAAACTGCCAATTTGGTAAGCACAGTTTGGCGTGGCCGAGAGAAACTGCATTTCATAAACCCAGTGCCTTTGCATGAGGTTTATGAACGTTGGGTGCGGAAATTCGAACACCAAAGGCTCAGTCTTTTGTATGACATCAAAAAAGAATTGGAAGGAGAATGAAGATGACAAAAGAAAAAATGAGTTTTGTTTATGTAACCTACATACGGTCAACACCCGAAAAGGTATTTGAAGCCATTACCAAACCAGAAATTGCAAGCCGTTACTGGGGTCATGAAAATGTTTCTGATTGGAAACCAGGCTCTCGCTGGGAACATATCCGTGCAAACGAATCACGTTCGGTAGAACTTGTGGGAAAGGTTGTTGAAAGCAAGCCACCAACAAACCTTGTCATTACTTGGGCAAATGCTTCCCAAGAAAATGATCCAGAAAGTTACAGTCGCGTGAGTTTTGAGATTGTAGTTTATGATGGTATGGTGCGTCTAACGGTCACTCACGACGAACTTGAACCAAACAGTGGGATGGCAAACGGGATACAAAAAGGCTGGCCGATTGTCCTTTCCAGCTTAAAATCCTTATTGGAAACAGGAGAAGGTATGGATGTTTTTGCAAAACCGAAAGCTGTTTAGGAAAAACTAACAAAAAAATGTGGTCGATTCAAATGGGGAGGCCACTATTTTGCAAACAATCCAAAATAAACTGAATTTTAAAATTTACGAATGATGATTACACCCAAAATGATGAGAGCCACCCCAAAAATACGCCATATATTGATGGAATGTGGTGCTGCGACAAGAATATTGAAATGATCAAGTAAAATTGCCATGATCATTTGCCCTGCCACAACCAATCCGAAGGTAAGTGCAGGGCCAATTTTGGGAAATGCCAGAATGATGAAGGTTACATAAAACGCACCAAGTGCACCGCCAAGTAGTGAATACGTTGGCGCTTGTTTTAGTCCTTGCAAAATCATTGTTTGTCTCGTTAACAAAATATAAACAAAAATGGAAAAAACACCTACGATAAATGAAATCATAGAAGCATAAATAGGACTTTCGATCGATTTACCCAACTTAGAGTTGAAACCTGCTTGGATGGGAAGTAAAACACCCGATAAAAACGCAATGACCATCCAAATGATTTTTTCCATGGAAACCTTCTTATGAATGGATCCTCAAAAATTACTTACCAAAGACAAATGATTTTTTTTATTTTTAAATTCTGAATGACTTTTATAAGGAATTTTATTTCGAGTTTTTGAACCTTCATTGCATTTGTGTTCCAAAATGAAAATTGCATTTGACAGACGGTTCGTAGAATACCGAACATTTTGAACCCAAGTGTAAAAAAAATTTTAACTTCTCACATTTTTTTTAATCGACTTAAAAAACCAACCGTCAAAGTTTTCGTTCTTATCGTTACAATTAGAAATAATTTTTCGATAAGTTTAGATTAATAGTATTGTGAGGGTTTAAATGCCAAAAACAGTAAATGTTGGAAACGTGCAAATTTCTGCACTGGATGGAGTGTCTGACAAAGAACTGCAACGTGCCGTTGATATGTTCACCGAATTAGGTGCAGGAAAAGATCCTGGCAAAATTCAATTGTTGAAAGAAGGCACAGCTTGCATCGTACGGATTGTTACAAACCAGAAGGAAACTCCGGACGGATTGGAATCTTTGCGTGGGATGTTCCAAGAACATGTTTTTGCCAACCAAACAACGATTATAGAGGATTGGAACCACAACCCAAGTTATATTGATTTTGACGGAGAAGATTCTACTGACGAAGAGGACGATTCAGAAGAAGAGGAAGAAGAAAGTGGTGATGATGACGAAGAGGACGACGACTCTGATGAAGACGAATAAATCTTCCTCCTAACAAAATAGTTTTGGGTGTACTGGATCGTTTCGGCCAGTACACCCAAAACTCCCCAAGTCAATATTGATTCTGACAAAAGCGTATAAACATCGACATCTCCATTGATACCTTTGCATTTCCAAAATAATCCACAGACAAGTTAAGGTTCACAACGGTTGTGCCACCCGTATGTAATCCCACAGGGAAGTTTCATTTGCCTCCTTTACAAGGGAATTCCCAAGCTAAATTGAACATTCCTGAGCTTTGCTACAAGTGGAATTAGTGAGGTAGTTTACCAAAAAATCTCAAAAAAATGGCAATAAAACTTCCGTTACTTGGCATTTATGAGTGTGGGGCTCTCATGCTAAAAAATAGTTTCGGATTCGTAGTTATTGTTTTGTTGGTACAATGTTCTATTTCGAACGTTCGGCTGATCAAAACAGACAATTTTAATCCACACACTTCGGTTGTGGCTACCATGCCAGTGTATGATACGAGTACGGGCGCATCTGCCGACCCAAATGATGAATCCTTAAAAACCTTTGGGAAGATTGCCCAGTCGGAAGTTGGGTATATTTATGGTAATTTTATCCCTGGCGGTGAGGCGACCCTCGTTGCAGCAGAATCGTTGGGAGTGAAAGAAGAACTAACGGCCGCAATGGGAAATATTGCGGAAGTTGCCCTCCACGAACAAACTTTGAATCCAAAATCAAAAGAAGTTTTTGCATTGTTAGCGGATCACTTTCGGGTGGAAGCACTTGGATTTCCGATTGCAACTGGAGGCAAATCAAAAATGGTTTCAGAAGGGGTCGTGTATCGGTTTGTTGTTTATGATGTGAAAAACTATGGAATCCAATATTTAGCCGAAACCCCACTCATTGAAATTGGATCGTTCAGTTTGGGACAAGCTGATGATGACAAAAAAATAACAGCACTTGTGGTTTCCAAAGCAGTTGGTGCAAGTAATTATTTGTTCTCGAAGATCAAAAACGAACTACATAAGTAAAAATAATTTATTTCCTTTTTTGTAAATCGGCAAATATTTTCGAATTTTTTGGTTAGACATTGGTAGGCGTTGTCTAATCTCTAAACATGGCAAAAATCAATAAAAAATCCCCTATCCTCGTCACTGGAGGCACGGGTTATATAGCTTCCTGGATCATTAAATATCTCTTAGATGATGGCCATTCTGTCCGAACAACTGTTCGGAGTTTGGAGGATGTTTCCAAAATGGAGCATCTTTTGGAACTTCAAAACCTATATCCCCACCAATTGCAGTTTTTTGCCGCAGATCTTTTAACAGATGGAAGTTTTGATAAACCAATGGATTCATGTGAATTAGTGATCCATACTGCCTCACCGTTCTTTATTGCTGGAATCAAGGATCCGCAAAAACAATTGGTGGACCCAGCTCTTCAAGGGACGAGAAATGTTTTTAATTCTGCAAATAACATAGCGAGCGTTAAGCGAATTGTTCTAACATCCAGTGTTGCTGCTATTCATGGAGACAACATCGATGCAGATATGGTTCCCAATCGCACCTTCACAGAAGAACACTGGAACACTACGAGCAATCTAAAACACCAACCGTATCCTTATTCAAAAACTTTAGCAGAAAGAGAAGCTTGGGAAATCCAAAAAAAACAAAAACAATGGGATCTGGTTGTGATCAATCCTTCCTTTGTGATGGGTCCTTCGTTGTCAAAACGAATTGATGGAACCAGTGTAGACTTTATGCGATCCATGGTGAATGGAAAATTTCGAACAGGAGTTCCGAGTACCACAATCGGGTTTGTCGATGTGCGTGATGTTGCAAAAGCGCATATCCTGGCAGGGCTCACACCCACGGCTAAGGGAAGGCATATCACATCTGCAGCAGTATTACCGATGTTAGAAGTTGCGAATATGCTAAGACCCAAGTTTGGAAAAAAATACCCACTTCCGAAATCCAGTTTGCCTAAGTTTTTACTGTATTTGATTGGTCCATTTTTTGGGCTAAGTTGGGAACATAGTTCAAAAAATGTTGGTATTCCTTTCCAATTGGACAATTCCTATAGCAAAAAAGATCTCGGCTTAACCTATCGTCCATTAGTCGAAACATTCACAGAGCATATCGAACAAATGGAAACCATGGGTTTGATTTAGAAACAAAGTTCAAATCACTGGAATCGGCAGAAATACGAACTTATTGAAATAAATTTCGTTGGGTTTACGAATCACAAATGACAAATGAACGGGTTTATGGTAGATGTTCGGGAGGGAAAGGCCCACGAGCCCACCTCCACCACCCAAATCAGGGCGGGGGCAAGATGGGGCTCAAGTGACATAATCATGACAGAGATAGAAAGTAACCCCTATTTAGCGACCCAATACCTACAAATGGGAAATCCCACACAGCAAAAATTATTTAGCGACCTGGAAGAATGGAAAATCCTAAAAGGCCTTCATGGTTTCAAACCCCTGGTTGCGGGAACCATTCCCCTTGGCATTGACACAACAAAAAGTGATGTGGACATTCTGGTTCAATTCAATTTGCCCGTACATTTAATTAAGATCTGCTATGCGAAGTTCCGATTCATGAGTGGTTTCCATACGGAAGAAAAAAACATAGAAAATGAAAACACCATCCTTGTTAGGTTTCATACACCGAAATTTCGATATGAAATTTTTGGACAAAAAAAAGATCCGACCCAACAAACAGCTTGGATCCATATGATGGTGGAAGCCAAGATTCTGAATTTGGCCAATGAAGATTTTAGACAAAATTTGATTGATATGAAACAAAAAGGCACAAAAACAGAAATTGCCTTTGCCCACCTCCTTGGGTTCAAATCAAAACCATTCGAGGCAATCAAAAACATGAAAGATTGGGACGATGAAAAAATCCGAAATTTACTGAAAGATCAGAATTTTATAAAATAAAATATTTTTAAAAGATAGAAAAATCTATCTCATATTTCAATGTCTTAGTTTATTTTCGTTGGAATGTATTGCCGAAAGGTGAGATTGATTCGAGGTTTGGTGATCTTTTTGGATTTTGGTAAAGAGTGGTTCCAAAACATTTGTGTTTTTCCCTTCATTAAAAGCAAACTACCAGATTCCAAAAGAATTGAAATGGTTTCTTTCGAATCTTTTTTACGAAACATAAAATAACGTTCTGCGCCTAGGCTGAGCGAGGCAATGGTTCCTTCTTTTTTAAGTGCAACTTCATTATCACTGTGCCAGGCCATTCCTTCATCTCCCGAATGGTATAAATTGAGTAAACAAGAATTGAATGTTTCTTCAGCTGCGCCTTCGATGATTTTTTTTAAATCCAACAAATCCTTTGTCCACGGTAATGCTTGTTTTGTGGATCCAGAATATGTATAAGAAAAATGATGATCTCCATACCAGGCTACTTTGCGTTTTGTGGTGATGGTCTTTCCAAAAAAAATTGCTTCATCGTTTTGCCATTGGATGTTTTGTAATAAATTCTCAAAATAAAATTGTCTACGTTCTGGATTCAATACCTTCCCAAAATACAGAACCAATCCATCTGATGGTAACAAATTGGAATTTTGATTTTGTCCAAATAAATCCATAGAGATTTGATAGGCTTACAAAATACCATAGTAGATAAAATAGAATTTTGGCAAATCCTACAAAAATTTTTGGAACGTTTTCTAAGTGAAGATAGAAAATTTAGCTGGATTTCGTCTCGCTTACAAAAATTCTATTCTTTAGAATGACACCCACAAAGACAGTACAAACATTCATCGATGCAAAAAAAGGAAATACCGAACCCGATAAGGCAGTTTGGGAATCTCTCAAGCAGTATCGTAAATGGAATGAACCTGAACTCATTGGTCTGCGCAATGCATCTGCCTATTTTCCTGATATTTATTTTGAAGAAGGTATGGACAAAACCATAGCCGACTTACTTGCAAAATTCAAAGAAAGAATCGTACCTCATAAATTTTAATGGCTGAAAACATCCCTAAAGTCCTCTACCAAGAGGCAAATCCTTACGGTTCCTTCACTGCTTTTTTAGAAGATGATGGAAGAACCATTTATCTTTATTTACAATCACATAACAATCCCGAGTGGAAAATGAAAACACTCTGGATTCGAAATCTAATCGATGCGCCCGCAGAACGCAACCCAGACGATTTTGATTTGGGGCTAGCTCCCGTCCTCACAGTGAGTGAAGTTGTGAATCCAAAAGCTCTACCTTCTCTCACGGAAGAAGAAATCCATTTCATTTGGTCCGAAGAAGGAGATGCTGTTGCTCTTTTTGTCAATGAAGAGCTTTATGCGTATTTACCTTCTTGGTCGGGCATCAAGGATGTACATGGTTATTCCAAAGAAGCCAAAGAAAATGCAATCGCCGCATCTCCTTTGGGTGACCCAGACAATGGAGTCATTGCTGAAAGAGTGAAACTCAGTCGAAAATTTTGGGAAAACACTTCGGCCAAAGACCATTGGAAAAAAGCACAATCTCTTAGGTTGGATTTTTTAGAATCAAAATTGGGAAAACACGATAAGTATTGGTCTGCTGATGGCGGAAAGTATCCTTCTCTTGGAATTGCTTCGTTTTATCCAAAAGAATTTCCGAACACCAAAGTTTTTGTGACCATTGGGATGAGTGTACAAAACCAACCTTCTGTAGAATTGTATCACAAAGATTTTGAAAATTTTGCACGCATTGAACTCTTGTTCGCTATCAAATTGGATCCTAATTTAGAAGATAAATCCGAAACATGGATCCAGCATGTATTGGGTGAAATGGTAAAATTTCCTTGGAACACTGGTATTTGGTTTGGCCATTCACACACAATTCAGAATCCACGAAAAGATCCGAACCAATTGTACTTAGATTTTAGTTGGTTTGTGTTTCGCAATGTCACAGAAGAAATCGCCCAAGGATCCACCGATCTTTTACCGAATTTAAATGGCCTCATCACTGAAAATGGGAAACGAGCAAATTTTTTAATCCTCACACCAATTTCCACCGAAGAAAGAATTTGTTTTATGCGTGAAGGTTCACAAAAGTTTTGGGATACTTGGAAGGCAGAAGGATTTAGTTTTTTCCATGATTCCGAACGTAGAATGTTAGAATTTTAAAAAATTTATAAAAAAAATCCAACTCTCTTAGAAAAATCTGTCCGTTACTCTTAGTGATATGGCAGAGACGTACACAAAATATTTCAACTTAGAGTTTGAATCCTTCACGATGGAAAGAATCTTTGAAGAACGGAAAGATTCGACCGGTTTTTTCCTCTCTACTGTATTCCAAAAAAGATTTTCAGAAGAAGTAAATTTAAAACGACATGAAGATCAAAAACTTTGGATCCAAAGTAAAAATCTTCATTACGTTGTTTTGGATGGCTTACAAAGATTTTCTGATGAAAATGGAAGGGTTGAACCCACAAACATCCTCTATTTGCTTGTATTCTTCGATTTTAACGCCATCACTGAGTTTGGGTTTGAAGAATTATGCCATGTACAAATGAAACGTTATGATCTTTCCAGTTTGATACTCAAACTTCCAGACTCTGATCATCTTGAAATTTGGAACAAAGAGAACGCAAAGAAAGAATATAAGAATGTCATCCATCCAAATATGGATTCATTGTTAAAATCTCTCTTTGATTCCATCAATAAGAAGGGTCATTTCCAATTCATAGGCATTGAAAGGCTAAATTCAGATAAAAAATTAGGTTTTTTACCAACAAGAAGGGGTTTTACAAGGGCAATTGCTTAAAATGAGTGCCCTAAAATGAAAAAACCCGCAGGTCTTGCGGGTTCACACAGTCTTACTCCGAACTTTCGGAGAAAGAATCTAGGCTAAGCTTATTTCTTAGCTTTTTTCTTTGCAGCTTTTTTCTTAGCGGCTTTCTTTTTTGCGGCTTTCTTTTTAGCAACCATTGTGATCGTCCTTATCTTTTGATTTCAAATCACCGCTGCCTTGGCATACAGTAAGTGAATTGATACGACATAATTAAATCATATCAATTTTAATGTAAAGAAATTTTATTTTTTAGAAGAAATTTTATTTAAATAAAAAAACAGACTAATACATATTCTACGGTACATTGATAACAATTTTTCCAATCGTATGTCCTTCTTGGAAAGTATAGAGTGCATCATGTATGTTTTCAAAAGAAAATTCATTTCCAATCCTTTGTGGTGGCAATGAAAGTTCCATCAAAGATGAAAAATGATTTTTTAATTCATCAATTTCATTCCAAAGCCATATTAAATTGAATCCCATCACTGATTTATTGTCTGAAATCATCTGCAATGGATCAATTTTTGGTCTTGTAAGGTATTTTATTGCAAGTTGAAACCAATTTCTGTAAGAATGTGATGGTGTGAAGTTCGCACTTCCATAGGTAACAAGTCTACCAGTGGGTGCCAAAAGATCATAACTGTCCTGAAAATAACCACCTCCCAAACATTCTAAGACTAAATTTAATTTTTTTTGCATAAGAATATCTTTCATCTCTTCTTTAAACCTTGGTGATCGAACGATACAAACGTCATAACCTACATCTTTCAAAACAGAAAATTTTGATTCATTGCCAACAAGTCCGATGAGAAAAACATTTTTTTTCTTTGCAATCTTTGCGGCCATGATCCCCACTCCACCCGCTGCACTGTGTACTAACACTGTATTGTTGTCTTTCAATTGCCCCAAAGGATGGAGTGCGTAGTATGCAGTGAGGGCTTGGACAGGAAAGGCAGCACCCATTTTATAATCCCAATCATTGGTTAATGGAAAGATTGTTTTAACGGAAACATTCAAATTGGTGGTGTAGGCACCAAACCTTGTGACACCGAAAACTGGATCTCCCACCTTAAAATTCTCAATGTTTTTGCCTATTTTTACGATATTTCCCGCAAATTCAAGGCCTGGAATGAAACTTTCTTTGGGTGTGGCAGAATACAATCCATAGACAGAAAACACATCGGCAAAATTCAAACCGATGGCTCTCACTTCCACAGTCACTTCTCCTTCCATTGGTTCTTCTAAGGTCTCAGATTTACGAATCAGATTCCGAATGGAACCAGGATGATCGATGCGGTAAACTTCTCTTAACATAGTTTTTCTAAAAAAATTCAATTCCATAACTATGAAAAGATATTTCCATGGTTCCAAGAGTCAGTCGTGGAATTAAAACAAACCCCTTTGCATTCAATTCATAAAGAGATGGGAGCCAAAATGGTTCCCTTTGGTGGGTGGGATATGCCCGTCCAATACACAGGTATCATCCAAGAACATTTACAAACAAGATCCCATGCTGGTCTCTTCGATGTTTCTCATATGGGAGAGATTTTTGTATCAGGTGATCCAAAAGATGTTTTAATTTTTTTAGAACAAGTCACATGTAATGCCGTTTCGTCATTAAAAAACGGACAAGTCCAATACAATGCAGTCATGAATGAAAGCGGTGGGCTTGTAGATGACATCACTATCTATAAATTTTCCGAATCAAAGTACATGATTTGTTCCAATGCATCCAATTATGAAGCAGTCACTGAACATATAAAAAAATATGTGAAAGGAAACATAACTGTGTCTAATGATAGCAAAGATTGGCACCAAATCGCTTTGCAAGGACCAAATGCCAACACCATCTTAGAAAAATATTTAAAACGTGGATTAGATGGAATACTTTATTATCATTTTGAGGAAATAGTTTGGGAAGGTGAAATGATCATCGTATCTCGCACTGGTTATACGGGTGAGGATGGATTTGAAATTTATACATCCAATGTCCTCGGTCCAAAACTTTGGAAGGATCTTTTAACAATCGGCGCGGAAGACGGGCTGGTTGCTGTGGGGCTTGGGGCACGAGACACTCTCCGACTCGAAGCAAAATACCCACTCTATGGTCACGAACTTTCTAAAGATTGGACACCGGTGGAATCAGGAATCGGATTCATCGTCAAAGAAAAATCCACTCCCTATTTGGGCTATGAAACTGTCCAAAACCATAAAAAACAAGGTACCCCCCAAAAAATCGTTGGGATCCGCCTCTTGGAGCCAGGGGTTTTGCGAGAAAATTTCCCCATTTTTTCGGCAGAAGGCAAAGAAATTGGCAAATCCACTTCAGGAACCCACTCTCCGTCCAGAAAAGAATCGTTGGGTTTGGCCATGCTTGAAATCGAATTCACTAAAAACCAAACGGAAATATTTGTGGAGATACGAGGGCAGAAGAAATTGGCAAAAGTGGAGACAGGAGCCTTTATCAAAGGCAGTGTTCGCACCAATCGATAGGTCACCAAAAAACGAAGGGGTTGTTTATGGCAGTTACAGAAGCACAAGACGGATACTATTACACAGAAAAACACGAATGGGTAAAAATTGAAGGGGACATTGCTCTCATTGGAATTACTGACTTCGCCCAAAATGCATTGGGTGATATCGTATTCATCGATTTACCAAAAGTTGGAAAACAAATTTCTAAAAATGATAGTTTGGGAACCATCGAATCGGTCAAAGCAGCAGAAGATTTATATTCACCTATTTCTGGTGAGGTGGTTGAAACCAACGGAAGTTTAGGTTCGAACCCTGCAGCAGTCAATGCAGAACCGTTTGTTACTTGGATGGTAAAACTAAAAAACATCCAAACAAATGAGCTTTCTTCTCTCCTCAATGTGTCCCAATACAAAGAATACGTTTCAAAATTAGATTAATAGGAATTTTTCGTCTGTGAGCTCAAAATCCAAATCTTTCCCCATCCAATCACCTTATGAAGAAACATTAGAACCAAGTGATACGTTTTTACGACGCCATGTCGGAGTGACAGATTCTACAGTGGAATCGATGTTAAAAACCATTGGTTACAAAGATTTAGATTCACTCATAGATGATGCTGTTCCATCCAATATCCGCCTCACAAAAGAATTGAATCTTCCTAAACCAATTGGTGAATATGCCTTACAACGTGAATTGAAAAAGATTGTTTCAAAAAACAAAATTTTTCGCTCTTACCTCGGATTGGGGTACAATTCCTGTATTACCCCACCAGTGATCCAAAGGAATATTTTGGAAAACCCAGGTTGGTACACAGCATACACCCCTTACCAAGCAGAAATTGCCCAAGGTCGAATGGAAGCTCTCATCAATTTCCAAACGATGATCACAGACCTCACAGGAATGCAAATCGCCAATGCATCGTTACTCGACGAAGGAACGGCGGCGGCAGAAGCAATGACAATGTTGTATTCGTTAAAAGATGATGCCCAAGGAAAATCATTTTTTGTTTCGCAATCTGTTCACCCACAAACTTTGGATGTAATTCGAACACGTGCCATTCCGCTCGGAATCAATATCATTGTTGGATCCTTTAAAAAGATGGTACCTTCAAACGATTTTTTTGGAGCCATCGTACAATACCCATCCACTGATGGAACGATTTACGATTTCAGCGAATTTATTGCAAGCTTACACAAAGTAGGTGCAAAGACTGTTGTCGCTTCCGACCTACTTGCTCTTACTGTTTTAAAATCCCCTGGCGAAATGGATGCAGATGTGGTTGTAGGTTCCACACAACGTTTTGGTTTGCCTCTAGGTTTTGGTGGTCCACATGCTGGATTTTTTGCAACAAAAGAAGAATACAAACGAAATATGCCAGGTAGGCTCATTGGAGTTTCGAAAGACAGCCAAGGAAAACCCGGATACAGGCTAAGTTTACAAACTCGCGAACAACATATCCGCCGTGACAAAGCAACTTCAAATATTTGCACAGCACAAGTATTACTTGCTGTGTTATCATCAATGTATGCAGTTTATCATGGTCCAGACGGGTTGAAACAAATTGCTTCCCGAGTACACCGTATGACAACCTTACTTGCGACTGGGCTTGAAAAACTTGGGTATAAAATCAACTCCACCCCATATTTTGACACACTCCGTATTGAACTTTCTAAAATATCTTCTGCTGAGATCATTCATTATGCTGAAGAAAAAGAAATCAACCTACGACAAGTTTCTGGTCATGTCATCAGTATCTCCCTTGATGAAACAACCAATCTCAAAGACATTTCTGATTTACTCGAAATTTTTAACGAAAACAAAGCGTTACATTTTGTTTTAGATGATTTGGCCAAAAAGGAAGAATGGAAAATACCCGAAATTTTAGAACGTAAATCGTCTTATCTCACACACCCAGTATTTAACAGCTATCATACGGAAACAGAAATGTTACGTTATATCCGTAGGTTAGAATCCAAAGATTTATCTTTGACGACATCAATGATTGCTCTTGGTTCTTGTACTATGAAGCTGAATGCTTCCACGGAAATGTATCCCGTCACCTGGCCAGAACTTTCCAATATCCATCCATTTGTTCCCGAAAACCAAACAGAAGGATACCGTACTCTTTTTAGCCAACTAGAAAAATGGTTATGTGAAATCACTGGTTTTGCCGAAGTATCACTGCAACCTAACGCTGGTTCGCAAGGCGAATATGCTGGTCTTATGGCAATTCGCAACTTCCACCAGAGCAGAAATGAAATGCATAGAGATATTTGCCTTATCCCTATTTCTGCCCACGGGACAAACCCTGCATCAGCTGTAATGGCTGGTTTTAAAGTGGTGGCTGTGAATTGTGATTCCAATGGAAACATTGATGTGGATGACCTTCTAAAAAAAGCGAACGCATATAAAAACGAATTGGGTGCGCTTATGGTAACCTACCCATCTACACATGGAGTTTTTGAAGCTTCTATCAAAGAAATTTGCCAAATCATCCATGATAACGGTGGGCAAGTTTACATGGATGGTGCCAATATGAACGCACAAGTTGGCCTCACAAGACCTGCCGACATTGGTGCGGATGTTTGCCATCTAAACTTACATAAAACATTTTGTATCCCCCATGGTGGTGGTGGTCCAGGGGTTGGGCCAATCGGGGTAGCCGAACATTTGGCACCTTTTTTACCTGGACACAGCCTGGTTGAAAATGGATCGAATAACAGTAATTGGGCGGTCTCTTCTGCACCTTGGGGTTCTGCATCCATCATCGTTATATCTTGGGCATACATTGCGATGCTCGGATTTGATGGATTACAATTTTCTACTAAAATTGCTATACTCAACGCAAACTACATTGCCAAAAAACTAGAAACTGAATTTCCCGTTTTGTATAAGGGAAACAAGGGTTTAGTTGCCCACGAATGTATCTTAGATATGCGAGGGTTTAAAAAATCATCGGGTGTGGAAGTGGAAGATATCGCAAAACGTTTGATAGATTTTGGATTTCACTCACCAACTATGTCTTTTCCTGTTCCAGGCACCCTCATGGTTGAACCAACCGAATCCGAATCCAAAGAAGAACTTGACCGCTTCATTGATTCGATGTTAGCGATTGCAAGTGAAATCAAAGATGTGGAATCAGGAGTTTTGTCAAAAGAAGACAACCCGCTCAAAAATTCTCCGCACACAGCAGAAATGGTAATTTCTGATACATGGGCTCATTCGTATTCGCGAGAAAGAGCTGCTTACCCACTACCTTGGCTTCGTACAAGAAAATTTTGGCCAAGTGTTGGCAGAGTGGACAATGTGTACGGCGATCGTAACCTGGTATGTAGTTGTATCCCGATGGAAAATTACGCAAGTTAGGATTGTATGGGGTTTTATCAAAAACATATTTTTGTTTGTGAAAACAAAAGACCTCCCGGTGAACGTGTGTCATGCGGAAATCAGGGTTCGGAAGAACTGCTTAAACTCTTAAAACAAAAAGCCGCCAAAGCGGGCATCAAGGAGAAAATTCGGGTACAAAGAGCTGGTTGTTTGGATCGGTGCGAACTAGGACCAGTCCAAGTGGCCTATCCAGAAGGGATTTGGTTTCGAATGAAAACCGAAGAGGATGTGAACTCCATTTTAGAATATTATCTCAAATCGAACGAAAGAGAAAAAATCGAACATTTGATTGTGGGTGATGATGAAACTGCTCCAGATTGAAATGAATACTCAGAAATAAATTTGCATTAGTGCGAACTTAAAAAAATAAAATTTTAAGATTCTGAAGTTTGAATCGACATCGTTAGCAAATTATGGTAGTTGGAAACCATTGGGTGGCGGGTGGTCGCACCCCTCCCGAATCAGGGCGGGGATACCAAAATCCAACCTGTACCACACAACTACTCTTTATGAGAACCAGGCATTTTGTTTTTTCCAATGCCCAATTGTTTGGAAACCTCTAATCTAATGGCAGAATAGTTTTGATCGTATTTTGGAACCGCAAACCCATCCCAAGCTTCAATGGGAATTTGATGCAACCTACTCAATTCCTTATGTAAATTCATTTCTTCCTCTGTGGTTCGAATGAATAGAAATGGGTTTCTGTATTCATCGTTTAACATAGGATATTTGGAATCGTTTTGATCGATCAAAGCCTGAAGCTCCAACCCACGACTTTCTATATAATTCAAAAAATCAAAACCAAATGGATTTATATCATCTGTATCTTTTTTTTTCTCGAGCATCCATTTTAGCCAATCGTATCCGTAGATAAAATCGTGGATATATCTGAATTTAATTTTCGAATGATTTCCAAATATTTCGAATATTCGTATGATTTGAATCGAAAGTGAACGGATTGTACTAAAAAAATTTGGTGAGGAAAATTTTGAAATTTGTGCTAACTGCCGAACTAGAAAATTAAAATCCCAGAATATATTTTCTGGAAAATGATAAACAACCGCCTTTACAATCGAAAATATGGAATCAGAAAGAACATCTAACTCCTCAATATTGAGTTGCAATTCTGATAACGAGATTTCGATCAGGTTAAAATCGGACAATTTAGTATCGTTCGGATTAAGACTTTGTCGTTCGATTTCCTTCTCATTTAAATAATTTTCAATTTTTTGAAATGAATTCATAATAATAGTTTGTTTGCTAAAAAAACAGAATATATTTTAAATCCAGATACCAATACGAAAGAACCCCAAATGGCTTTATGTAAGTGATCTTTGAATATTCTTTGAGCCTCAAAATTATTTGTCACAGCGGATGGACTTATTTGAACCAGTTTAGAACATTGATAGATTAAAAATAGTATCATTACAATTGTTAAACCAATCGAAAATGATGCATTAAAATATTTTAAGAAAAAGAACATGAGCATGGTATTGATAAAACATAGAAAAACAATAATTTTTCTAACTTTATTATTTCCAATCAAAGTGATAAAAGTTGTTTTGCCACCAAGTGTATCACTTTTTTCATCACTCATTCCACTCGCCAAAGCACTGGCCAATGCGAAAATTGTAGATAAGATTAAAATGATTCCAAATTCTAAATCAAAAAGTAAACGATACTGAATATAAAAATGGAATGTTGGTAAAAAGAAACCAACTCCCAACATTTCTAATATTTCTCCACCGCCACGGTAGTTCAATTTTATAGGCGGCAAGGAATAGAACATAAAAACAACAATACTTATGATTGATAGAATGAATATGTATGGTTTCTCAGTGTAAAGTTCAAGAAAGACTGCGGTCAAAATACTCAAAAAACCAAAAGATAATCCAACAATCAAAACTGTTTTTTTACTTAAAATTCCATCGGGGATGGTTTTTGGAGAACAGTTTGCTGGGAACAACTGGCGCTTTATCGTATCAACTTCTACATCTGCGTAATCATTTAAAAGAACAATAAAACCCAGTAAAAAAACATTATAAGCCAAACCTAAAACGAGTGGAATCCAACTTACTTCGTTTGCATTGACAACACCATAGGATTGACCCAAAAGGAAAGGAACCATTAGTTTTGGCCAACTTTGGATTTTCAGAGCATAAATCCAACGACCCCAAAAACTCAAATTTCGAATTTTTTCAGAACTTGCCAAAGTAAACTTCTTTCGCCCAAACGATCATTGTATATGTTTTGAAACATGGCGAATTTGGATTCAACTAGTTTATTCAAAATTGAAAATCTTTTTAAAAACTTTGGAAAAATCGCTGCTATATCCAATCTAAACCTTTCCCTACCAGAAAACTCGATCCTTGGGGTTTTGGGGCCAAACGGATCGGGTAAATCGACTTTGTTCAAAATGATCTCAGGTTTACTTCCATTTGACAAAGGGAAAATTACCTTTAAAAACGAGAAAATACAAAAATACCAAACCAAAATTGGATACTGCCCACAAACACCCGTTTTTTGGAAAAATTTAAAAGCAATCGAACAATTAGAATTTTATGCAGATCTTTACAAAATTCCCAAAAAAATTGCAAATCAACAAATTGAATATTTAACGGATATTCTAAAATTACAAGAAAAAATCTATACATACACAGAACATCTGTCAGGTGGAATGAAACAACGTTTAAATATTGCAGTATCGATCATTCACCAACCAAAAATACTGTTATTTGATGAACCCACAGCTAACCTGGATTTTGAAAGTAAAATTTATGTTAACCAATTAATACAAAGTTTGTCAAAAAAAAATAACCTTACAATACTTTTATCAACACATGAATTTGCAGAAATAGAAAGTTTAATCACTCATATGATCATTCTAAAAAATGGAGTTAACCAATATTTTCAAACATTCGCGAGTAATGATGCCGAACAAAATCAAGTTAAAAAGTTATTCCTAGAACATACGAATCAAAATTAAAGATGATCACTTTTTCTATTTTTCGCAGATGCCTCCGTCAACAAATTAGAGATCCTTTTACGCTCTCACTTACATTTTTTACCACACCGCTCATGATCATTTTTTACTGGTTGTTCATTACAAATGCAAATACGCCAGAAATTATTATTATACAAAAAGGGCAACCAACAGCTCATTCCAAAAACTTAGTTTCCAACCTCATCGAACAAATTCCAATGATCGCTCCTGAATTGAAAATTATGCAATCAAAGGAAGCAGATGAAAGTTTATCATGTAAAAATTCTCTCAAAACAATTGTTTCAATCGAAAACCAACCCGATCACCCAGAAAAATCCATATTTGTAAATATTTTCGGCTGTAATCAAAAAGAATATGAATTGTATGCATACAAAATCAAATCTGTATTAGATGATTTACAAATAAAAAATTCAAAAATACAAAGTTCTATTTTCATCAATTTAGAAAAAAATAATTCACTAAAAAATATTGATGATTTCACAATTTTTGTTCCTGGATTTATAGTATTTTCTATCATAATGATCATTTTTTCAACCTCAATGATGATTACATCAGAAATCGAATCGGGAATCTTTATCAGATATAAATTATCAAATACTCCAATACTTTCTTTTTTAATGGGAATCTCCATCTTACAAATATTAAACGGCATTTTATCAGTAACCATTTCTCTCACTGTTGCCTACATACTTGGATTTGATTCGCATGGAAAAATTTTTGAAATTTGTTTTTTTTGTTTTTTGGGAATTCTAGCAAATATTTCCATTGGGTTATTACTCTCGAGTTTTACAAAAACAACCTACCAATCTTTTTTGTTTTCGAGTTTTATTATGTTTTTGTTATTGATTGTTTCAGGCATAATATTTCCAAAACCAAAAGAACTAACATATTTCAATCAATGGATTGAAATGAACCCCTTTCAATTCATTCCGACCGCACTCGTGAAAGAATCTCTCGATTTCGTAATTTTCGAAAGTAAAACACTGACAAACTTATATTCTAATATTATCACTCTATTTGTATTCACGATTGTATTTATTTTTTTCTCGTATCTTTCTTTTAAAAAACTTCTTTTTACACCAAAACTAAAAGGAGATTCATTCTAAATGAAATCTTGGCTACAAGCTGCCCGGCTACCTTCTTTGTCGTATATTCTAATTCCTCTCCTACTCGGACAGAGTTTAGTCTATTCGCAGACACACACAATCGATTTGTATTCATTATCTTTAGTCATTTTATTCGGAATATCGAATCAATTGTACATCATTTTTGGCAACGACTACGCAGACCTTGAAGCCGACAAAATCAATACAACATTTACAATTTTTTCTGGGGGATCAAGAGTGTTAGCTGAAGAAAAGCTCAAACCTTCACAAATAAAAAATGCATGTATTTTGTTTGCAGTTTTGTCTCTGAGTTTTTCTGTGCTTTTATCTTACGAAACCAAATCATTTTTGCATATTTTACTTGGAGTTTTTGCTATTTTTCTTTTGCAATTTTATTCTTACCCACCAGTTAAATTATCTTACCGAGGGGGTGGTGAATTTTTACAAATGATCGGTGTTGGTTTTGTTTTACCGATTTTTGGGTACTATGCAAACACAAACGAATTCTATCAATTTCCATGGGAACTAATACCTGCATTACTTTTAATTAACTTTAGTTCGGCGATTTCAACATCACTGCCTGACGCACCTTCC
Source organism: Leptospira sp. 96542 (assembly GCA_029310945.1). GTDB lineage: Bacteria > Spirochaetota > Leptospiria > Leptospirales > Leptospiraceae > Leptospira_A. The sequence continues at coordinate 84,013 of JARJFC010000002.1, read as the reverse complement.
GACAAATTATCCAATAAAAATACGGCCGTTGTTAGATTTGGTGATGTTCATGCAAAACTTATTATCCTAATAACGGAATTGATTGTTTTGTTATACATTTTTTATCTGAACTTTTTTTTATGGAATACGAAACAAATTGAATTTTATTTCCTTATCTTTCCCATAATCTTTTCCCTGATCGGTTGGAGAGGTAAACCTGGACAAAATGCTCTTTCTATTTTTGTTTTTTTTAGTATTTTATATAGTTTGTCTGTTCAAATATACTTCATAATCTTCTATCTGGGTTATATTTAAATATGATATCATTCCTCATGGAACACAACTTTCTAGTTTTAAGTTTTATATTTTTAATTCCTGGGATGCTCGTATTTGTTATGCGGAAGGATTTACGAGAGATGATGAAAATTTTAGCGCTTTGTTCCATCCCATTTGGTTTTACAGAATTTCTATTTTATCCAAGTTATTGGGAACCTAAATTTTTATGGAATTTAGTGAATAAAATTGGTTTTGGGATTGAAGACATCTTATTTGTGATAGGTCTCTCCGCTTTTTGCTCAACAAGTTATGCTGTTTTTAATCAAAAATTTTTAACAAAAATTCAAAACAATCATCTAAACCCAAAATTAACTTTGACTATGATTTTGATTTCTTTGCTATTTTTCATTTTTATAGTTACCAAATTAAATTTACATTTAATTTATGGAGCTCCATTATTTATGTTAATCGTTAGCTTATATATTTTTTGGCAACGGAATGATTTATTTATAGTAGGTATACTTGGCTCTATTTATTCTATCGTAGTATACAGCTCTTTGTGTTATATACTTCTAATTATTTATCCAAATTTTTTTGATTTTACATGGCACTTGGATAAATTTTCAAATATCAAAATCCTAAAAATTCCTGCGGAAGAATTGTTATATGCAGGTACATCTGGCTGTATTGCTTCCATTTTTTATCCATTTGTATTTGGACATAAGTATAGTAATACCGCCAACGTTTACACTTAATCTTTTTGTAATATAAAGATTGCCAAAAATCTTGATCCTCCTAAATCCAATCATAAATTAGACAGGATAAACTTTCAATGATAGTAGGTTATAGTTGATGGAAGTCCAAGGTTTTTGCCACCCAAAGTTCGCAGCAGTGAAAGCTGCATTTGTGGATAATTTTATATCCAAAAATGAAATTGGTGCTGCCGTTTCTATTTACCATAAAGGAACCAAGGTAGTTGATTTGTGGGCTGGGTATAAAAACCTAAAAACAAAGGATCTTTGGTTAGAAGAAACAACTGTACCGTTTTTCTCTGTCACAAAAGGTATGGCAGCTCTTTGTTTTTTAATATTGGCAGAAAGGAAAAAATTAGATTATAATAGAAAAGTTTCTTTTTATTGGCCTGAATTTGCAATGAATGGTAAAGAAAATATCACCGTAAAACAATTATTAGAGCATCTTGCTGGTTTGCATGCTTTAGATAAAAAATTTTACATTGAAGATGTTTGGTTAAAACAAACTGAAATATACGAAGCACTCATCTATCAATCCCCTGCTTGGAATCCAGGAACAAAACAAGCCTATGGTGCTCAAGTTTGGGGTTTATTTGCCGCTGAACTTTTTAAGAAAATCGCAAAAGAATCCGCCGGAAAATTTTTTGAAAGGGAAGTTCGGAAAAAATTAAAACTCAATTTATATCTTGGATTACCAAAAGAGTTACAATCAAACGTTGCAACAATTTACCCTATTTCAAATCTCCATAGAATACTTAAATTACTTCCGCAAATTATATTTGGCATCGGAAATGAAGGACGAGCTGGTCGGGCGGTATTAAAAGGAAATAGCGAAGTAAAGAAAGCCTACCTCAACCCCTCTGTTGGACTCAAAGGTTTAAATGCTTTCAATGATAATGAACTCCACAAACAAGAGTTATTATGGGCGAATGGAATTGGCGATGCACGTAGTTTGGCATCCATATACAATGTATTGGCGATGGGTGGTAAAGTAGGAAATATAAAATTCGCAAATACCTCTTTATTAAAAGAACTAAAAAAAGAAAATGATTTGCGATACGATTGGGTAGTGCACAAACCGATAGGCTGGAATTTAGGTTTTCTAAAAGAAGAACCTGGAATTTTTTCACCCAATGTAGAGAGTTTCGGACATGCAGGAATGGGGGGAAGTGTTGCTTTTGCAGACCCAAAAGCTAAATTATCATTTGCTTATATTTGTAATCAAATGGATTACCGCGTTCGAGCCCCCAAAACACTTTCACTTTGTTCAGCAGCTTATAAATCTTTAATATAATTGTTTAAAAGGGTATCAAAAAATTGTATACCCAATTTGGTAAAAAGCGTTAAACTGCGAATACTATGAAAAAATTGTATACAGCAGTCATGACAGCAAGTGGTGGTAGAACAGGATCGGTATCTTCACCGGATGGAAAATACCAATTTGTTTTATCTATGCCAAAGGAACTTAGGGGGGATGGGGGAGACGGAGTTAATCCTGAACTTTTATTTGCAGCAGGTTACTCGGCTTGTTTTCATAGTGCGATGAAAGTTGTTGCTGCAAAAAACAAAACTGACATTGAAACATCAACGGTCACCGCATCTGTCGACATAGGTATGATTAGTGGTGGTGGATTCGGACTTGCAGTGACACTCACAGTTAAGTTGCCAAATATGGATGGGTCAGCCGCAAACGAACTTGTGTCAGCAGCACACCAGATTTGTCCTTATTCAAACGCTACTCGAAATAATATAGAAGTCAGTTTGGTTGTAGAAACTTAAAAATGATTGGCAATTGGTAAAAATTACTTCTAACTAACTTGATCGAACCGCTTCTACTTACACTCACCAGTGTAAAAACAATGTATCATATGCAAGAGTTGACGAAAGCAACTGGATTCTTTTTTGAAAGGGAGAACCGGTTGTATCTCATCACTGCAAGACATGTTGTAATCGACGAACAATCTTCACATAAGCCGAATCGGTTAATCATCAACCTTCATATCAACCCTGAAAACATCACTGAAACTACAGATTTTTCTATCCCTTTATACGATAACGGAAAGAAACTTTGGGTAGAAGTATTTGATTCGGGTGGATTGGTTGACGTTTGCGCAATCGAGCTGGATCGAAATGCCCTAGGTGAAAAAGTTTTCTTACGATCATTTAACTTAGAACAGCTGGTAAAACCTACAGATGAAATTGAAGTTGGAACTTCGGCTGTCATTGCTGGTTTTCCCTTGGGTTTTTTTGATAACTTACACAAACTACCTGTGGCAAGAAAAGCTCTCATTGCTTCCTCTTTTGGAATACGATTCCAAGGTCTAGGGTATTTTTTAACTGACGCAAACATGCACCGTGGCTCTAGCGGTGCTCCTGTTGTCGTACGGACAAAAGGAGTTAACACCAAACGGAGTGACCTTAGATGGAAACTGATTGGAATCCATACAACTCAGATGGACATGGCTACCAGAGACAAAAATGAAGATGACCCGCTTAATTTAAATTGTGCCTGGTATGCCGATGTTTTGTTAGCTCTTACAAAAACTTAATCACCATCACGCGAAAAACCAATTTCATTTGCATCTTTTAATTCGGGAATGCCTTCAAAACGAACCAAACTTGCATCTTCCATATCTTTTGACAATTCAAACTGAAAACCATTGGTTCTTAATATAGAACTACCAGGTGTCCATGATCCTTTAAATTCTTTGAACTTTTTACCGTTGATACTGAGTTCAATTTGGAAATCCTGGTGATTGCCTTTTGAAACTATTGATAAATTTTGCGGTCCAGATTTTGGATTCCAGTACATACCCGACCAAGTGCCAAGGAAGGTTTTTGGAATTTCTTCTAAGCTCATTGTTCTTTTTTTTACAGTAGGTTTGGATTCATTTAAAAACACAGAAACTAAATTTGAGTTTTTTGATTCAGAACCTAACTCCGATTTAGATCTCACAGCATAAAGAAATAATTCGCCCGTGTTACCAGGAAATTTTTCTGAGTAAGTGGTTTTATTTCCTGGTACTGAATTTACAAAATGAAATTCATTTTTACTCTTTTTGTCTTTGGCAGTTAATGACTTCCGATAAATATAATATTCAAATGAATCTTTAACAGGTGACCATTTTAAATTTACTGTTTTATCTTTTTTACCTAATTCAAAATTTAAGTTCTTAGGTGGGGCGAGTACAAGCCCACCTCGTTTTTGTAAACCAGGATCTACCTTTCCCTCCACAACATCGCTCGGTTCTGAATAGCCCAACTCATTTGCTGCTATGACAGTGTAAAGAAAACCTTTTCCTGTTTGGATCATAGGATCACTGTCTACAAAACCAGAATCACTGGTTTCAAATTGGCCAGAAGGATTTGCATTTTCATCGAATCGAAACAAATAATAGACAGAAGCTCCGGGAGCTTGGTTCCAACTGAGTACGATACGATCGCTAAATTCGGAATCGGAAGCTGTCATACCGCTTACTTGGTTTGGCGAACTATCAGAGGATCCAAATATAACTTCAAAACTATCACTCCAATCACCCGATTGTTTTGTATTAATTGCAGCAGCAACTCGGTATACGTTGGAGCCCGGCGAAGGTGAAGAATCCCGATAAAAAGGATCTTTAACTTTTGCTAAATTTTTCCAAGAATGATCAGCTGCCAATTTTGAGACTAAATATCCATTTGCTCCGTCCACTTCTGACCAAAATATTTCAAATTTGTTAATATTATTTTCTGTATATGCGCTACCTCTAACACCAACCACTTTTTCTAATTTCGAATTTGAATTGGGTTCTGCAGAAGTAAACCCTTCTACTTGTTTAGAAGGAACAGAAGTTTCTTCCGCAGTCATTGAATAAATTAAATACGAATATGATGAGTTAGGTGAAACATCCAAATCGGTAAACGTTGCTGATGTAGCGTATCCTACATCTTCGAATGAACCATCCATTTCTTTTTTTTGAATGAAGTAAGCCAGGGCATTCGGATTTGCAGACCAAGTCAGTATGATTTTGTTTGGAAACTCTCCCTTAGAGGCCAATATATCTTCCGGTGGTGAAATCGGGTTTAAAACAGGAATATTTGTCACCATTGGGACTGGATTCGTTTTTACTTCATCAATCAACGCATAGGATTCCTGACCAGCCTTCGCTAACATGGTATAGGAGATCCAACCATAACCTTTGTCTCCCCAAGATGTACCCCAAGAATTTAGCATTTTAAAAGCACCCTTTCTACCAGATTTTGCTTTTTTGTTATCATCGTAGCCAACGATTGTCATAGCATGTCCACCATAACTCTGTCCGGCATTCGCATCATACACTTCGGAACCTTTCAATTTATAAAACCCGTCATCAATGATGACACCGATCAATACAACATTTCCACCTGCTAACACCCGCTTAATTTCGTCTGGCTTTTTAAAATTAAGACGAGAAAAAGATTTAATTTTATATTTTTCACCTTCTTTTTTTAAGGCAGCTGTCGGTTGTTTTTTATAATCCTTATCTGTGTATGGCATACTCTTCCAAGGAACCACACCACTTTTTTGCAAAAATTCCATTGTTTTGTAATAGTACAAACCGTTATCTTTGCCACCGTTTTGTTGGTTGTAAATGAATGCGGGTGAAAAAACATTTTCGCCTGCACCACCGTTAAATGGCGGATCGTAGTTTCCTTTATTACCATTATTCTTTGCTAAATATGATTTAATCGCATAACCAGAAGCCCAAGCTACACAACTATTTTGCCTTCCCTGGTTTCCCACTGGGGGCATTTTAGAGGAAATATCTACCGATTTTGGAAGATCTTCAAAACTATTAAAATCTCGTTTAAGTGGGATACTATCCTGGATTTCTTTAGGAGCAGGAATATAACCACAAGAGAATGTTCCTGGTTTACAATCAGGGGAACGTACACTCGACGGATCAAACTCTTCTGAATGGATCGATGTTACAAAAAGTAAATTGATCGTTAGTAAAAATCTAAAAATTTTAAATTTCATGGTGTTATCCTCTTTAATGTTTCAATGATGACAGTTTTTTGTTTAAATTCTTTTTGTTTCAAATTTTCAAGTAAGTAATAAAATTCAGTTTTCAAATCTCCCAACTGAAAACTAATTTTATTGTAGCTAACGCCTGTAATTTTATTCTTTGGTTCTTTTTCAAAAGGAATATTATGCAAACCTAAATCCAAAAGCTGTAACATCAATTTTTGATACGAATCTTCAGTCAAACTGAGATTTAGATTTGTAATGACTGCATCTGACTTGGTATCTTTCCGAAAGAAATAAAGACCTTTTTTGTCTGCTGAAATTTTAATTGTTTTTGAGTATCTATAGTTAGGTGCTACTGAACCAGATGTTTCTTCCAGATACACCAAAGCTTTTTTCCATTCGCCAGATTCTGTTTTTAATAATTTCAAGTTAGAAGAAACTTCTGGAGCAGATTGTGTTGTGCAATGAGTGAACGTAAGCAAGAATACCAAGGGAAACTTGATAACAAACTTTGCCAATGGCAAGAATGGATTTTGACTTAAAATTCTCAAATAAATTCTCCAACATAGTGAAACCAAAGAATAGGATTGATTGGATGTGAATTTAAAAATGATTCAAGAAATTTTTATCTTGTTCGCTTACTAAATGTGCAAAACTGTCTTTCCATACCGAAATTTTATGACAAAAACTCCGCCATCCCACAGGTACTTACCGAAAGGTTTGTCCATTCTCTATGAAGACAATGAAATCTTGGTTGTGAATAAACCTGCTGGTCTCTTAACAATCGCAACAAACAGGGAAAAAACAAAAACTGCATATGCGGCTCTCACTGATTATGTGAAAAAAGGAAATTTAAAATCGAGGAACCGAGTTTTCATCGTACATCGATTGGACAAAGATACTTCTGGCATTTTGTTATTTGCAAAGTCTGAAAAAACAAAACTAAACCTACAGTCAAATTGGCAGAACTTTCAAAAAATTTACTTCGCTGTTTGTGAAGGGGGTATCAAACAAAAATCGGGAGTTCTTTCTAACTATCTGGCAGAATCAAAAGTAGGAAGAGTGTATGTGACTGAGAACCAGAACGAAGGTAAACTCTCAATTACCGAATACGAAGTTCTAAAAGAAACAAAATCGTATAGTTTACTTAAAATTATTCTGAAAACAGGAAGAAAACATCAAATCAGAGTACAATTTGCACACAATCATCATTCGATTGTAGGGGATAAAAAATATGGGAACACCCAAAACAAACTTCCAAGGATGGCATTACATGCGTATTCCATTCAATTTTTGCATCCAATAACCAACAAATCAATGTTGTTTGAAGCAGAAATTCCGAACTTCATCACAAGTTTGGTTGGCGGATACGAAAAATTTCAAACTCCAGAGAATAAACAAGATTCAATTTAGCCAAATTTTCAAAACGAGTTTTGCCTATTTGATCCTAACCATTTTGCCCTTTAATTTGATTATATTTTTATAATCCCACTGGATATTTTTTGATTTCACTAGCCATCGTTTTAAATCTTTCAACTTTATTTGGTCTACATTTGTATATCGTGCTTCGGCTGCTTTAAAACTGCCTTCTGGTTTCAGACCATCTTCTTCAAATGTTTGACCACTCCAAAACAATAATCTGATACAGTTTTTAAGTTTGCTATACCCCACAATGGGATTTCCATCCAAAAACCAAACGGGGTGTGCATGCCAAATTTTATTCTCTGCCTTCGGTAAACTTTTATTGATCGTTTCGGAAAGAAGATTACAAATCAATCTATCTCCTTCATCTTTCGATTCATTGTATTTGATAATATCTTTTGAAATTTCCATTTTATTATACCACCTAACTACTACTAATATCAGTCTTAATCCATTTTTTTTCAGCTACTGATTTTTTCGTATTTTCAATCAATGCCACAGTGATATCTGAATTCAGTTTGACCATGTCAGGATCCTCAGCCAATAAAATCATTTCATCGATAATATAATCGATTAAATTTTCAATTGATTTTTGACCCGACGTGTCTGTAACCATGGCAACCATTGCTTGCGACAATGCATTGTAAATGGTGAGGCTAATTTGTTTTGTGAGGTTTGCCTGCATATCCTTTGGTAGTAACGATATTGGTTTCATTTGGCTCGAAACCCTTTCCGAAATTTCAGAAACTAAATTTTGAATCAGAGCCTGTAAATTTGGGTTTTGCGCAGATTTTGCCAAATTCCCCAATGCCACTTTTTTTAAATCCGCCCGATGTAAATCAATTGCCTTTACCAATTGATCCAAAGAATTTCCTGACCTAACTTCGTTTTGAGTTTCTGTTAAAATTTGTATTGTAACAAGATCTGAAATCTCTTCTTTGATGATATTAGAATAATAACGAATCGTTTTACTAATCAAATCATTGCCAATGATGCGTGTGAACTGATTTGTTTGTAACATCAAATAAATTTTATACACACGAACCAATCGGAAAAACCTGAATTCAACGATCGGAATCAAACCCAAAACATCATACCAATGATAAATGGGATACAAAAACCATGCTATATAAGTTTTGTTCCGAATGGCCAGCACCCAACTTAATATAAATTCAAACAAAAAGAAAAATAAAAATGGTGCGTCCAATAATAAATAGTTATTAACAAAATTTCCATCCGAGGCAATTGCCCGGTAATAGTTAAGGTCAAACGATTCTTTAAAATGAAGATTAAAAAAATCAATTTTATCATTCAAACTTTTGGCAGGGTTTGTCCAAAACCAATGAAAGGCAACAACTGTAGAAGGAATACGATCACGATTTAAATATCCATCTAACTCTTGTCTAATTTTAATATCTCTAAGTTTTGTTTTATTAGGTTGGTATTCAGATTTTATAATTTCCTGAATTTTTAATAACTTATCTGTTTGGCCAGACATAGCAAACGGATTTGTTTCCACAATTTCCAACATCTTCTTATCCATTTTTTGTACGATGGTTTGGATTTCTTTGTTTTCACTCGCGTCTACACTCAATCGATTGATAAATGAGTATTTTTCACTTAGTTCCGAAAGTGCTGTGATTTCATCTGTCTCTTCCAGAACACTAAAAAAATCGTTTAACAAAAACAAGATTTCTTCAATTTTTTTGCTCTGGATCCTTACGTCTTCAATATTCAATGCTATTTCAAAGTTGGAATACAAAACATCCAATCTTTCATTTGTCATTTGGCTTTTTAAAGATTTTAGAATTTGGTATATTTTTTCTCTTGTTATTTTTCGTTCTGCCTCTCTGAAAGTTTCTTCCCTGAGTTTTGTGAGGTATTTTAAATCTTCTACGTAATCAGTGTAAGCCGATGTAGTCCGATGGGGTTCAATTCCCAAAATGGGTTTATCGTAAAGTTCTAAAACTTTTGGAAACTTCTGAAAGTAAAAAGGGCGTAAACTAAGATACGTTAAATCAAAAACAATCAGAGCCAAATTACCAAGTACTACAAAAACCATGGCGATATCCCACAAAAGCGGAATGCCAAGTTTGTGTTTTTTGATTAAGTCCCAAGAAATCATAACGGTCTCCGAGAACCAAAATATGGTTCTACATATTGCGGCGGTATTGCCCCCCGACTTCGTACAAGGCATGTGAAATTTGCCCCAACGAAGCCACCTTTACAGTTTCCAATAACTCCTGAAAGATATTTTCTTTGGCACGAGATGCAGATTTTAATTTTTGAATGGCATCAGAAAATTTAGAATGATTTCTTTTTTGGAAAAACTCCAAATTTTTGATTTGTAATTGTTTTTCATCATCCGTTGAGCGAATCACTTCACCAGGAATCACAGTTGGCGAACCATTTTTATTTAAAAAAGTATTCACTCCAATAATAGGATATTCCCCTGTATGTTTTAGAGTTTCGTAATGTAAAGATTCTTCTTGGATTTTATTACGTTGGTACATTCGTTCCATTGCCCCAAGAACACCTCCCCTCTCAGTTAGGCGGTTAAACTCAGTGAGAATAGCTGCTTCCACAAGATCTGTGAGTTCTTCGATGATAAATGAACCTTGTAACGGGTTTTCATTTTTAGCAAGCCCGAGTTCACGATTGATGATAAGCTGGATAGCAACGGCACGACGGACAGAATCTTCTGTTGGAGTTGTAATGGCTTCATCATAAGCATTTGTATGCAAAGAATTACAATTATCATAAATTGCATACAACGCCTGCAAGGTGGTTCGTATATCATTAAAATCAATTTCTTGCGAATGGAGCGACCTTCCTGATGTTTGGATATGGTACTTTAACATCTGCGATCTTTCATTGGCTTTGTATTTAAATTTCATTGCCTTTGCCCATATCCGGCGAGCCACCCGGCCGATTACAGAATATTCAGGATCAATGCCGTTTGAAAAAAAGAAAGATAAGTTTGGTGCAAAATCATTAATATCCATACCCCTACTTAGATAATACTCAACAAAAGTAAAACCATTGGCGAGGGTAAATGCAACTTGTGTGATGGGGTTGGCACCTGCTTCTGCTATATGGTAGCCACTAATGGACACAGAATAGAAATTACGAATTTGGTTTTCGATAAAATATTTTTGAATATCGCCCATCATCTTGAGGGCAAACTCCGTCGAAAAAATACAAGTGTTTTGGGCTTGGTCTTCTTTTAAAATATCTGCTTGTACGGTTCCCCTAACTTGCGATAGGGCATCTTTTCTGATTTTTTGGTATGTATCTTGTGGTAATACCTCATCGCCAGTTACACCTAGTAATAACAAACCAAGACCAACATTTCCTTCTGGCAATTCGCCACCAAAGATTGGCCTCGTAACACCTTTTTCTTTGCACAACGATTCTATTTTTGTTTTGATCTCCTCAGTTTTGCCTTCATTTTGAATATATTTTTCGCAAGCCTGGTCGATGGCCGCATTCAAAAAGAATGCCAACACCATAGGTGCAGGACCATTGATTGTCATCGACACAGAAGTTGATGGATCACACAAATCAAAACCCGAATAGAGTTTTTTGGCATCATCCAAAGTTGCGACGTTCACTCCAGAATTCCCAATTTTTCCATAGATATCGGGTCTAATGGCTGGGTCTTCGCCATACAAAGTGACCGAATCAAAAGCAGTTGACAATCGTTTGGCGGGCATTCCAGAACTCAAATAATGAAAACGGCGATTGGTGCGTTCAGGTCCACCTTCTCCCGCGAACATCCTGGTTGGGTCTTCACCACTTCGTTTGTAAGGATACACACCCGCCGTATATGGAAAAAATCCAGGAAAGTTTTCTTGGTATGACCATTGCAGAATATCTCCCCAGTCAACAAACCTTGGTACGGCGATCTTCGGAATTTTTAAAAAACTGAGTGATGTAGTGAAGTTATCAACTTTAATTTCTTTGCCACGTACAAAATAAGAATATTGTTCTTTACGAAAGGATTCAATTTTTTCCTTCCATGTTTCGATGATCTGTTTGGAATCCAAACTCAATGAATCCCATAAAATTTTAAATTCTGATTCTAAATCTAAGTTGGATTTGCCTTTTTTGGCTAAAATTTCGATGGATCCTTTCAATTGAAAGGCAGATCGTGCAATTTCTGCTTCGTTTTTAACCCAAATTGCATTCCGATCGATTTCTTCTTTAATCTCTGTTAGATATCGAACTCTATCGGGAGGCATCACAACAGATGCTTCATTGGCTTGGTTTGGCGTTTTTGCGGATTTTTCCCAATTCACTTGGCATGTAGATTGGATCACTTCGATGAGTTTATCATACAATAGATCCGTACCATAATCTTGGAACTGGGAAGCAATGGTTCCAAATACGGGCATATCGTCCACAGTTTGATCGAATAGTTGCCTTGATCTTTGGTATTGTTTTTTAACATCTCGCAGCGCATCCAATGCCCCACGTTTATCAAACTTATTGATTGAGATTACATCCGCATAATCAATCATATCAATTTTTTCAAGCTGAGTGGCAGCCCCGTATTCAGGTGTCATCACATACAAAGACACATCTGCCACTTCAGTAATTTCAGAATCACTTTGGCCAATGCCTGCTGTCTCAACGATGATTAGATCATACCCTGCTGATTTTAAAATTTGAATGGCTCCCTTTACACTTCGATTGAGCGCAATGTTTGCTTCTCTCGTTGCAAAACTTCGCATATACACTCGTTCATCGAAAATAGAATTCATTCGAATCCGATCTCCTAGGAGTGCTCCACCAGTCTTTCGTTTAGATGGATCCACAGATAAAATAGCAATTGTTTGGTTAGGGTAATGGTCTAGGTATCTACGAACCAGTTCATCGGTGAGTGAAGATTTTCCTGCGCCACCTGTGCCTGTGATTCCCAAAACAGGAATTGTTTTTTTAGGAGCAGGAAATTCTAAATTGATTTTGTAGGGTGTGGATTCTTGCAATAAAGCAAATTCCATCTGCGTGATGGCTTGCCCAAGTGCCAAATAATTTTTTTCCTGAACTTTAGACGCCAAATCTCCGTTAAATGTGACAGGACTCATAAAGTCAGATTTTTGAACAACATCATTAATCATTCCTTGCAGACCCATATTTCGGCCTTCATCGGGAGAATAGATATGGGCAACACCATATTTATGTAAAATTTCAATTTCGGAAGGAAGGATTGTTCCACCACCACCACCAAACACTCGTATGTGGCCTGCACCTTCTTTTTTGAGAAGGTCGATCATGTATTGAAAATATTCGACATGCCCACCTTGGTAACTCGTGATGGCTATCCCTTGGACATCTTCCTGGATGGCACATTGGACAATTTCCTTTACACTGCGGTTGTGACCCAAATGGATGACTTCAACACCGCTTTGTTGTAAAATCCGCCGCATGATATTGATGGAGGCGTCGTGGCCGTCGAATAGGGAAGCAGCCGTGACAAAGCGAATTTTGTGTTTTGGGGAGTAAGCAATCGTTTCCATAGTCATTCAGAACAATGTTCTAAAAACAAATGCCTAAATTCAATGGAAAAATGTTACCCAAATGACATAGTTTTCAAACTTTTGCCGAGTTAGTATCTGACCAACGTATCATCATTCCTTCTTTTTATCCAAAAGATACGAGTTTCAAATACGAACAATACACAAAACTATTTCTATTGGAAACGAGTTTCGCTCGAAGCAAAAAGATTTTGTTTCTTCCGAGCGAGATCTCACCCGAAATTCCAAACAAACTCACAAGTAAGATCCTCAATTTCATTTGGCAATCGGAGAAAAACTGATTGGATCAATCCCTTTTGCCTTAAGCCATTTCCTTCGACCTCTCTCACCTAACCAAAGTAGTATCGGCGAAAGGAATCCAACAAACCATGGAAAAACAGCAGTTACCCGAGCCAAAAGCCCTTCCCCATAAGGAACGTAAATTTCCATAGTTCCTTTTTGGATTCCCTTTAAAACTGCCTTTGCCACTGCGTCAGGTGATTGTACATCACTCAGCCAATTTAAAACAGACCCTCCATGCATCGCTTCGTGCAATAACATCGGAGTATCCACGGCAGCAGGGTAAACACCCGATACTTTAACGCCTGTTTTTTTTAGTTCTTCATGAAAAGCAGTGAGAAAACCTCGAAGTCCAAACTTTGCACTTGAATATAAGGCTGAATCGGCAAGAGCCGTGATGGCTCCCATCGATACAATACAAACAATGGCTCCCTCTCTTTGTTCTACCATCCTGGGTGCAATGGTATGCATGAGACGTAACCCGCTTAATAAATTGATTTCAAAATGGCGATAGATCTCTGAAATATCCAGACTAAGAAAAGCACCCTCTTTGGCATACCCAGCATTGTTAACCAAAACATCAATTTTCGGATGATCATTTAAAATCTTTTTTGCATTAACTTCAACTTGTTCAGGATCAGTTAAATCAAAAATATAAAAATCTGGTTTCGTTTTTAACTTAGCGGATAAAATCTCTAACTTTTGTTTTTGGATATCACAAAGTAAGAGTTTATAACCAAGTGCGTCTAGTCGGAGAGCGATGGCTTCTCCAATGCCCCCACCAGCTCCTGTAAGAATGGCAACCTTATTCAGAAAGGATGGATTCATATCAAACCCCTCCTTTCTTTTTTGTTAAAATTTGGGCAAATTTAGGATCTTGCCAGCCCATTCTTTTTTGAATCTTTGTTCGGTATTTTTTATAGGCAACCTGGTTGACATACACTGAATGCCTACCTGTATTTAAATATTTGATTCCGCCATTTAGTTTCGGAAAATCGTTCTGAATCAATTGGTTAAATTTTTTATAAGAAGAATCCTTTTTATTTTTAGCCTCGATAAAAGATGCTATCATATTCGCCATTTCGTCAAACATCTTATAGGCGCCTCCATCAGTTTCCATATAACCTAATGCAAATAAGTTTTCATACTTTCGATTAAAAAGAGTCAAATAGAGTTCTGGCCTTCCGTTCTTCCATTCAAAATACTTTGTGTCCATATAAGGAATGGCCCAATGGTAACCTGTGGCAAGAACGATCATGTCAATTTTTTCCTTACTACCATCCTTAAATTCCACATAATCACCATTTAACTTTTGTATATCACACTTCGCTATTACGTCGCCATGCCTTAAATAGTGAATTAATTGATCATTTATGATTGGATGTGTTTCGAATAATTTATGATCGGGTTTGGGTAACCCCAATTTCTGCAAATCTCCCACTAACAAACGAAGCAATGACCCGAGCACAAATTGTGAGAACCAGTTTGGAATCCAATGAGCCCCATCGCCAAAAACATCAGCAGGTTTTCCAATGATATGTTTTGGAATGAAATGATATCCTCTTCGAACACTGATATACGCTTGTTCTGCGGCAAAAGCGGCATCACATGCAATGTCACATCCCGAATTTCCGGCACCAACAACGAGCACTCTTTTTCCTTTAAAACGGGAACTGTTTTTGTAAGAAACACTATGAATGATTTCACCACTAAATGTTTCTTCACCAGGAATTTTTGGCTGATTCGGAGACCATGTTATCCCTGAAGCACAAATGATTCCGTCATAAAGTCTCCTCTCCCCATTCGACAAAGTGACAAGCCATTTTTTATCCAAATTTTCAATGGATTTAACAGCAGTTTCAAATTGAATATGTTCATAAAGTCCAAAATCTTTCGCAAAACTCCTGTGATATGCTAATATTTGCTTATTGGAAGGATAATCAGGATAATTTTCGGGCATTGGATAATCTGCGTAACTCGAAAGGTATTTCGATGAAATAAAATGTGCCGATTCATACATGGGGGATCCAGGATTGTTGATATCCCAAATCCCACCTACGTCTTTGTATCTTTCGATTACATGAAAAGGAATCCCTTTTGTTTTCAGAGACCTTGCCATTGCCAACCCAGCAGGCCCTGCTCCCACGATGCAGTACGTTCCATCAAACTCTTTCATATCCAAATTTTCTCCGCTCATCTTGTTCATCCTACCCATCCCAAAATATGATCATTGCTCATATTTATCCTTTTTATGACCATATCCTTTTTTTTGTCAATGTGATTTTAGAAAAAACTGGTCATTATAGCTTAAAATCGGATTTTTGTACTTACCAATGAACTCGGCATTTAAACCTCCCGTACAAACAAGAAGTAAGGAAAGAGTGGAATTGATCCTAAAGACAGCAAAACAGTTGATAGGAGATCGAGGAATTGACGCAGTGAGTATGCGTGAAATTGCGGATACGGCAGGAATTCAAATTGGCTCTTTATACCAATACTTCCCTAACAAAAACTCCCTTCTGTTAACCATAATGCAAACTTATTATCATACCATCCATGAACAAACGAAAGAGTTACTTTCTTCTGTCCAGTCTTTGAATGATTTAAAAAAAACAGGTGAAGTTGCCATTTTAAAATTCATTGAGTTGTATGAAACTGATACGGCACTAAACAATCTTTGGTCGGGTGCTCGTGCCATTCCTGAACTCATCCAAGAGGACAACCGAGACAGTTACAAAAATGCCGAACTCATTGTACGCACTGCTTTAAAATTTCTTTCTGGATTAACAACAAAAGACTTAAAACCCTTTGCATTGTACATCTCGCATACAACAGGTGCTTTATTACGTTTTACGAGTGAAATTTCAAAAGAGGATAAAAAAGCAATCGTCCAAGAATTTTTAACTCACTACAGGCTACGATTCAATGACCTGGAAGAACTTTCCAATGAGAAGTCAAAGAAACGAAAAAAAACTAAGGGGTAAAAAGAATTATATGCCAGGCGTATATTTTTTTTGGTTACGTTGGTCGAAGTTACTATCTCCAAGTAAGAGAGCTGGTACACTTATATCTTCATCTAGTTCTTCCCAATGGATACCGATACCACCACCACTTACTTCGAATTTTTGCAATTGAATTGCAGATGCCTTCCGGAGTCGGGGAAAATAGGCTAGTGGCACAGAAAGTGATCTTCCATCAAATAAAGAAATCCAGAGATTATCCTCATCAAACCAGATTTTTTTTGCTTTTGCTTCAGATGCCGAAGAAATCATTCCATTTATCCTGAATTAACATTGTATTACCTTCAATTTCATTTTCAATCCAATTTAATTCCTTAGAATTAAAACCATAATTTTCTTGAATTAAAACTAATGGAGAAATCCAGAATTTGGCCAGCTTTTCTCCCTTTCTCACATGAATGTGGATAGGTTCTCTTGGGTTTCCTTCATTAGAAAAGAAAAAGAATTTGTATCCATTTGATTCAAACACTTTTGGCATATAAAGATGTTAAAATTAATTCAATAATAGTGTCCTTTAAGCTTGGGGGTTCGGAAGAAAAGACATAGAAGGTAGTGATCGGTTTATATTGGTAATCCATTATTTTTTTCCTTTACGCTTTAAATTTTTCACATAACACATTCTAACCGAAATCATGTCATCCATTAAAGCCTATAATTTTTCAATTAAAATTTGAATCATTGGAAGATAAGCGTTTTCAATATACTAAGATACTTTGTTCTGATTTGATCAAGTGTTGGAGTTTTAATCTGATATAAATAATCAATTTTATTGTTAATTAGAGTCTCGGATAAAAATTCATTTTTCCTTGAGGTGGGAATGATAGAATATAATGCCTGATAGATTGACTTGTTTGCTTCTATTTTTAAGTGACTCATTCGATTATCAATGTTTTTCTTTTCTAATTGAATGGATTTATGCTTAATTAATACTGCTTTGAATAAGCATTCAACTCCAAGACTGAACGAAAGCCAAAATAAATCTGACTTTCTTCTATCAGTAGACCAAGTTTTGTATATTTTACTTTTATCTTTATTTATACTAATTTTATTTGAATGCTTTTCAAATAAAAAGATATTTTCTAATGAAATCATTGAAATTGAGTAATCAAATAAACTTTTATCCCAATCTGAAATATCTTGTACTAATGCCATAGTTGTATTGCGCGATTTATATCATCCCCCCCTAACTCTATATATTTCCCTCTGCTTCCTTCATAAGTTCCCGCACACGGTTTTCTAAAATTTCAGTTAGTTCTTTGGCTGCTTTCTTTTCGGGTCCTGTGGGAAATTCCGATGGGAGGATGGGCTTTCCAATTTGGTAACGAATTTTGGTTTTGAAGGCATCCCCCGTAAAGAAGGCTTTGGGTTTGGACATATTGGTTGCCCCAACAATGCCAGAAGGAATGATGGGAACCCCAGCGCGGATGGCAAGTTTGGCCGCCATGGCTTTGAAGGGTAAGAGTTCCCCCGTTTCCGAACGAGATCCTTCGGGATAAATGGAGAGGAGCTCACCTGATTTCATGAGATCCACCATATAGGTTTCCAATTGTTCGTAGTAGGCCATGGCAGCGCGTTTGTCCATCTCCCCTTCACCAGCGGCATTTCGGATGATGGGCATACTCCCCCAATGCATCAGATTCTTTTTGACGATCGTGCCAAGGGAATTGAGGAGGAGCTCAATGACGGGTTTTGTGAGGCTCAAAGGTGGGTAATTGAATGGTGAGTTTTTATGGTTGATGATGGCCATAATCTCTTCCTGGGGGTGATAGAGCTCGTATTTGCCCAAATACACAATTTTACGCTCGGCGTAAGCTCCTTGGACGGGGATGTCCAAATAATCGGTATGGTTAGAGATGATAAGCCCACCGCCCGATTCGAAGATATTCTCCGACCCAGACACTTTCACATCGTAGATGAGTTCGAGCAAATTGCGGAGGATGGTTTTGGGAACCTCACGGGGGATAACAAAGAGGCTGTCTAAAATGTCTTCGGGTGATTGTTTTTGGTCCATAGAAACTCCACATATTTGAAAATAAAACTTTATGAAATCAAGTTGGATTTTCATCCTAGATGGAAATTCCTATGAATACAATGATACTGGCACAATCCCAAATTTGGTTCTCTTCTGTCCCCCTCGACTTTGTCCATGGATTGGATGCAAGTTTAGCCCCCATCCTGCAAACCCTTTCGGTTTTCTGCCACCATTTGGGAGGATCCACATTCTTCCTCGGACTCATCTCTTTTCTTTACATTTACTTTCGCCCCAAACTTGCATTTGAACTTGCCTTTGTCCTCCTCACATCAGGGGTCATTGGTTCCCTCTTAAAATTTTATTTGGAAAGCCCGAGACCATTTCCTTACCCAGAAGCCTTCAATGAAAAAGCATTCGGCTTACCCTCGGGTCATGTCTATTCAGGATTCGTCGTCTGGGGATTGTTAACCTATCGCATCAAAAACTTAGGATTTCGCATTTTCGCCGTCGCCGTAATTTTGTTTATGCCCATTTCAAGGATGTACTTGCGTGTTCACTACTTGGGAGACGTGAGCCTTGGGCTCGCCTTGGGTATCACACACTTACTACTTTGTATTTGGTTCTTTCGGTTTCTCGAGACCAAAAACCTTCCACACTATTTCATTTTGACAGATAAATACCGAACTCTCAGTTTACTTGGGGTGGTGATCACTTTTTTTCCCATCGTCCTCGATACCAGTTTCTTAAGTACCGAACATTTTGAAAGTTTGTCCACCGCCATCATGGCTTCAGGATCCCTATGCGGTTTCTGGATTGGGATTTTATTTTACCCACGGTTTTCGAAACCAGAGTTTTTGGATTGGACTTTGCCCACCGCGACCTTTTCTCCCAAAGACCCTAAGTTTGGATTGTTTTGGCAAACCATAATTATGCGAGCATTGATCCTCTGTGCCATACTCATTCTTTTGTATGTTCTGCCAGGTATGATAGTAAAAAAAACCATTTGGGGTGATAATTTGATTGTGCGCTATGCTCGCTATATGCTTGTTAGCTTTTCGCTTGTGGTTATTTTCCCAATGATTCTGCAAAACATAAAACAAGGAAAATTTTTAAAATAACCCGACGAATGCAAAAATTCAAAAAAATTTTCCAGCTGATAAAAACCGAACTCCGCAAAGAAGGTGTTCTAAAAAATTCCTTCTTTGTTAGTTCTTCAAAAGCCATATCCGCCATTACAAATTTGGTTTTTATGATTTACTCGGTGAATCTCTTAAGTAAGGCGGAAAATGGAAAATTGCAGTATTTTTTGGGATTTTTGCCCGTTGTTTTGGCAATCGCCGAATTTGGCCTTCCGAATGCTTTAATTAAATACATATCTCCGTTAGCCGAAAAAAAAGAAAACCCTGGTGCCATACTAAATGCATCCCTTCGCATTAAATTTTATTCGTTTATATTTTTATCCTTCGTTTGTTTGATTTCTTATATAATTAGCAATGAAAACTTTTTTGTCCTCCTCACACTTCTCTTTGGGGGCATCATTATATCGTTTATCTCCTATTTCGAAAGTTTGTTTGTATCCTATCGCAAATACAAATCACTTTCACTATGGAACCCACTTCCCAATATTATAAGGTTAACTCTACTGATTCTGATTTCAGAAACTTCCTCCCACCCTCTGACTTATATGGACATTCTCACGGTGTTTTGTATATCTCCCATTTTTGTTTTGTTTTTATTTTTTTTCTTTTTCAAAACCGATGAACTTTCGTTCACTGCCGATTCTTCCGAAATCAAATCCAACGAAAAAAAATTACTCCTATTCAATCTTTGGGCATTTGCAGCTTCTATTTTTGCCATCCTTTCCGATCGAATGGAAATTTTCTTTTTAAACCAATTCCATCCACCAGAGATTGTCGCCGATTACGGAACCGCCTTGCAATTGTTTAGTGGTTTTGTCATCATTCTTGCCACTTTTAATTCTATCATCTACCCAAAACTTGCGAGGTTGGTTGACACAGAAGAATTTCCCAATGTATTAAAAAAATCGGTTTTACTTGGGTCGCTAATTGCCTTAGGTCTTTTCCCTGGGATATTTTTGGCCGAACCAATCCTCACATTTCTCTTTGGTTATAAGTACACAAATTCCATTTCGGTATTTAAAATCTTGTATCCTAACTTTTTGTTACAACTTGTGTTTGCACCACTGGGAACCGCGCTTTTTGCTTTGGGTCTTCCCAGATTACTTGCAGGTCTTGCCTTACTACGCCTTGTGTTCGGTGCTGTTTTTGATTTTTGGATCATCCCCAGTTGGGGAGCAAATGGAGCCGCAGTTTCACTATTTTTAGGACAGATTGTATCTTGGCTACTATTGACAGGGTATTTTATGGCTTACTTTCGTAAGTGACTTGTTCGTGTAATACTTTATAATTTTTTTCAAGCAACTTCCATTCAGAAGGAGAACTTGCATTTCCATATAACTTTAAATATGCGGCTTCTGGAGTTTCTCCCGCAGCCAAAAGTTCTTTATACAAAAGTATAATCATTTTGTATTGTATGGAATAACTCGAAATATCAAACCTTCTGTTAATCTTTGCCCCAGCCTTCCGTTCAAAATTTCGAACTAAAATTTCGGGCAAAGCCAAAATCCCATAACCCTTCGAAATGTTTGGTGAAAATTTCGTTCTTGTTTTTGCCCATACATACAAAAATAAAGATGGAATGGGTTTGTAACCACCTAAAGTCATTCCATCGGGCAATTGTAACCTTTGGGCGTGGCGCACAATGGCACGAGCCAATTCTTTTTTTTCATGAGCGGTTAGTTTATTTTCACTATCACTCGTAAGGTGGGCATAGACCATCCTCTCTTCTTTGTTATAATTTTGTTTGGGAAAATACCGACCCAGATCAAAAGAAAAACCAGATTCTGACTCACGAAAAGAAAAGAGTAAAAGAAACAATGGAAAGAATAGGAAAACAAGGTATTTATATTTCCAAATTAGTTTCTTCATCATTATGAATATCGGATGGATTCACGAAGATTTTTTTGCTTTTTTTAAGCCATTTTGACCGCATAGGTATGGATAATGGTAACTCAAATTTAATTTGCGGATTTAGGACTCGGAGAGTCATTTTTTTAGTTTTCTTGCACAGCTTTCGTCAGTAAATGCCAGGGTTTAAAAAATCGAACTTCATTTCCCTTGTCATTATAAACGATAGAATCAATATTCATTTTGGCTAAAAATATCCCACGACCGCTCACCAAATTGGCCGATGGGTTGTCTACAGGGTTTGGAATTTCTTTGGGTTTAAAACCCTCACCATCATCACGAATGACAATGGTAACACCCATATCATCCATATTCACTTGGAAGTGTACACAAGATTTAGATTGGCCACAAATCGAATCCACATGCAAAAAATAATCTTCATTGGATTCCATAATTTTTTGTTTTTCTTTATAATTGACACCTGCCACCCCATGTTCAATGGCATTGGCAAGTAACTCATACAATACAATTTTAATTGGAATCACATCTTCAGAACAAGCAATGGGCGAAGTCAAAACATGTTGGATGATCATCGAAACATAATTATTTAGTTTTTTTAACTGCGGTTTTATGGTGTATTTATAATCACTTGTGAATTGTGTGATCTCACCCAAACTATAAAGTGTGGCAACATCCACTTCTGCGTTTTCAAATTTTTTGATTCGCGACCTGAGGGATTCCATCCGAAAGGGTTTGAGAAAAAAATCCACAGCCCCCATACGAAAAACATCAATGGCAAGTTGGATGTCACTATCACCCGTTATGATGAGAAATGGAGTGGAATTACCCTCTGCACGGATTTTTTGAATGAACTGAATGCCGTTTAACTTAGGTAAGCTGATGTCAGAAATGATTAAATCAAATTTTTCTGTAGATGCAATTTGTAAGGCTTCCGCACCATCGGCGGCTAGGGTCACAACAAATTCATTTTTAAAATATTCCCAAAATAACTCTCGGATTGTATCTTCATCATCTACAAATAAGATTTTCATTTGGGGCTAATTCCAATCCATTTAACCCAGTTTTCATAGGCCTGTAAATCTATTTTTAGGTTTTCAGTTTTCTAAGTTTTGGGTTCTCTCAATCGTGTATGACGACTGAATTTCCCTCTCCAAATCCAAAAGATCTTTCCTAGTATAAAACGCAAATTTTCCACCAGAGAACTCGAAAGCAAAGTATCCTTTTTCATCTTTTTGGATCATTTCTTTCAATTGCACCAAAGAAGTTATGCGAATGCCATTTAACTTTTCCAAAACTAAATCTTGGAATTCGTGGTAACCAAGGTTTCCCGCCAAAGGGAAAACACGGCTGAGAATCACGATTTTTTCTCGAACGGGGTGCACTTTTTTTTGGTAATAGTCAGCCAAATATACCAATTTTTTTTCTGACTTAACTCGGTATTCTGTTCCAAACTCTTTTAGGTAGGCGTCCGTCAGTTCTGTGAAAAAGAATCCACCCGCTATCAAATACAAAGGTTTTCGGTTTTTGGCTTCATCCGGAATCAAAAATTCAAAGGTAGAATAAGGTTTTAAATCAAAAACAACCGTTTGGCGACTAAAATTTCGATGGATTTTGATACTAACAGTTTCACCTAACTCGCGCAAAGTTCCGTTTGGCCGCCTTAATATCAAGTCTAAGATCCGGTCATTTCTGTCCCAATCATCAATATTCGACAAAGATTTTGTATTGATTTCTGTAATAAGGTCTCCAGGAAACAAATTATATGCAGGTCCTACTCCAGGTACAACATCTGTCACAAGAACCGGTTTAGAAATCTCTCTGCTGTAATAATCCTTTTCAGACGGACTTAAATTGACTTCAAAACTAAACCCTGGGTGCGGAAAAGCTTTGCCATTATGTTTTAAAAAATAGGCAACATATTCTGCGGGGATCAAATATTCAGAAAATTGAATCCCGCATAAAATTTGATTTTTTAATTGGAATTCGGGCTCCTCTGATTCTTTTTTGTCCAACAAAAATACTTTAATCGGTGTTTTAGAAAATGGTAAATAAATGTATCTTGATTTACCAGTGGGACAAACCTTAGCCAACTTTTTCGGATCCAAACTAACAGTCGCTAAACCTTTTGGAATTTCAGTCATTTCCATAAGGATAAACCCAGATTCAGAATCATAAGATTTTATCTGGAGTTTTGGAGCCGAATAATCTAAATTTTCAAATTCAGCAAAAACTGGATTTTGTTTTGGCAGAGTCATCGCAAAAAACAAACCTTTGCCCAAGTGAATCATATTTGTTTTGCGGTTGAACGGTTCTCCTACAAGCCAAGGGTTTTGGTGGCTTACTTTTTGAAATGTAATCTTTGCTGTTATGGAATTTTGATTTTCCAAACCACTCGCAAAGAGAGGCAATACAAAACCAAAACAAATAAAAGTAATACATAAATTTCTATATTTCATCATAATTCGCACCATATCTTTTTTTCACACGTTGGTTGATTTGGTAAACGGATTCAGGTCGGAGCACAATTGGCAAATCCATCCCTCTAAATTTAAGCACAATGATGTCCTTTTGGTTTGCTGTCCAAATACTTTTAAAATCCTTAATGTCTTTCGGAATTTTACCATTGATGGATTCCACCACTTTAAATTTATATTTTTTAAATTTGGAAGTTTCGGGGTCAGCAAACTGATAACTGAGAACAATGTCCCTCGTTGTGTATCGAAATAATAAATCCTGAATGAAATAACTATAATGATATTTTAAGGAACTATCCAAATCACCATCATCAGTCACAAAAAAGGAACGAGAGATGGGTTGAAAAACAAGGCCAGCCTGTAAAAAATAATCTTCCACTGGGTCACGGTAAAGTTCGAGTGAATAATTTTTTTGCAAATTCACTTCGGAAGTTAGTTTTTTACCAGCCCGATAATAAACAATTTCCGTTTTGGCATTCATTTGTTTATCTTCAATAAAATCGACGATGTACTCTTTTTTATTATTAACATTCACTTCACCATCGTTTGAGATAGAATTTCCACCGATTGATACAACGAAGTCTTTTTCTTTTAGTACTTTCGAAAATGTTGAATTGGGATAAATTCGGTTCACGTATATCCCTGGTTCTGATTCAGGAATCTTCATTGCCTTTTTTAAACTGGTTGGGTTTCCAGCTTGGAACGTAAAACCGATGTTAGGAAAACCATCGTATTTTCCATCACTCACATCTGTCAAAAAATGATCGATGATGTCTATAGGAATCAAATAAGCAATCCCTTGTTCCTGTTTGCTAATTTGAAAAACAACCCCAACTACCTTTCCGTTTTGAATGGCTGGTCCGCCAGAATTTCCAGGTTGGATATTAGCATTTATTTTTAATACATTCCGAAAATCAAGCCCAGAGTAACTGTATCTATTTTTCTCAAGTCGAAGCACAGATCCTTTCGCAACAGAAAGTGTATCAGACCCGTTAGGGTAACCAAGGAGCAATACATCAGATCCAAGAATTGGTTGTTCTTTTGCAAAACCGAGAGCCGTTGTTGTGTTGGAAAATTCTGGGTCAGAAACTGTGAGTAAAGCTAAGTCACAATCATAACCAATGTATTTTACTTCTGCGACAAATTCTTTACGACTGTCAGAACTTCGCACAAGAATTCGTTTGGCATCCATCACCACATGCGCGTTTGTGAGGATGGTTTGGTTTGGAAGTACTAAACCCGAACCATAACCCGTATAAAGATTTTTTTTCATCCAAGGTTGGATTTTGTTTTCGGTATAAAAACCTTCATTTCGAATGAGAACCACTGAACGAAAGATAGAATCTACCGCTGGTTCTTCTTGGGTTTGTGAAAACAAAGGAAAATACAATAAAAGTAAAAAACTATAAATTAACTTATTCATAATACAACGTAAAATTCTCCCAATAAATTTGTTTTTCTGTCATTTTTCGGAGTGTTGTTTTCCCATAAAATTTATCACCCCGTTTGGGAAGATTTGCGATTGAATTTGATACTACCAAATGGCCTTCTTTGCCAGAACCAGGAACTCTTAATAAACTATAGACAGAATCACGAATGCATGTTATGCGAAAAACATAAAAAATCGTCTGATCCCAATAAAAACTTTCATCTTTTTCTAAAAACTCGAGTGGACACGAAAAATCAAAAAATACTTCTAAATTGCTCGTGAACTCCTTACGTTCTTTTGGGGATGTTGTTATGGTTTTAAAATAATATAAATTTGGATTTTCTAATGGTTTGTATATCGTTTGGTTAGAAGTTTCAATCTTTCCTTGTTTGCCTGGGAGATCAAATTCTGTATCACTCCCACTCACTTGTTCCGAAAGATTTGTATTGTCCTCAGAACCTGTCTGAATTTCTAAGTATTTTTTTTTGCCTATTTTATGAATGCCTAAAATTCGAAACTTATCCTTCGCAATGGAGTTTTTTCGTTTGGCGGAGAAAGACAAAACCAAATTTTGATTCGAATTGCCACAAGTGAATCGATAATACACAACAGTTTGGAATTTAGAATCAGGCAGAAGTTGGCATTTGCCATCATCAATGAAAAATTCCTTTTTAGAATGTATCCATTTTTTGAATTGGCTAGACTCCGACTTGGATTGTGAACGGATAACTTCGTTCTGCAATACATACAAGGGAGACAAAGAACCACTAGGATCCGCTCCGAGAAGAGTGAATGTGAGTAAAAATAGGAACGATCCGAATGGAATGGCTGGCAATCTTCTCATAATCTATTGGCTTTCTTTAGTATCGGACTTTTTACTACCAGGAATTGACTCATGCTCCATTGATTTCTCGCCCGATTATGTCCCTAACATGCAAATGGTTTTTTTTTGGTTTTCAGGCTTTCAAAAAACAAAGGGGGGAAAACTAATGTACCGAAATAGGAGAATATTTTTTTGAACTGGAGCTTTCTTAAAACAGAAATAGAATCAGGGGACTTTCTCATTGATTGTCGTTCGCAATCGGCGTACGAAGAGGAGACCTTGGAAGGAGCTTACTACTATCCTTTTGTCAAAAAGGCATTTGGATCCGATCCTGAATCCCAAAAAAAACTCTATGGCCCTCTCCTGGCTGTTGTACAAGAAATCCAAAAGTCAAAAAAGACAAGGGTCATCGTTTTTGATGAAGGGATGGGAATGTTCTCTACACGTCTGGTGTATTTACTCCGTTGTATGGGCATCAAAGAAAGTTATGTTCTCGGAAAAAAATGGCCTGTCGAAGGCAAAAAACAACCAGGCAATCTCAAACTGGAACCTCCCATTGCAGATAAAACGAAGCCCATCGAAGGTGTTGTTGATAAACCCTATATGGAACGCAATCTTACAAAATTACAAATTTTTGATGCCCGCACTATGGATGAGTACGAAGGTCGATTGCCAAGGCTCACAGCCCCAGAAGAAGGAACTCTTTGCGGCCGATTGCCGGGTGCGTTTTTATGGGATTGGCGGAACCTTTATGATGGGGAAGCCAATTTGATAGAACGATCTGTTTTCAAAAAACGTTTGAATGGTTTTCCGTTTATGCCTGAACGCCCCACTGTGATTTATGATTATAATGGTGCTCGTTCTTGTTTGCTTGCACTCATGCTCCGTGAAGCAGGTTATATCGATGTCAGCACCTACCAAGGTTCTTGGTTTGAATGGAGAAAGTCCAACCTTCCCAAACAAGCGGTTTCTATTTTTGGTGGCAAACAAACCACTGCCGCTGCCCCGAGAGCGGGCGGTGTTGACCGTAAGAAAGTTTAAAAAAAAGATTTACGAATCCATTTGCCATCGTTCCACTGAAGGGTCCCTTCGGAGGAATTATGGCATTTCGATTGATCTTTGTTTTTATTGTTTTTTGTTTCCAGTGTTCAACACCTCAATTATTTTTAAGTAATACCAAAGAAACCAAGGTTTCTATTTCAAAACAAGTTCGTTTCATCCAAACATCCCAATCCATACAATTGAGAAACGAAACCTTACAAAAAAATTTCATTTCGTTTTCTCTCCAAAAACCATTTTTAACAGCGCAAAAAAAGGAAACCACAGCCGATTACCGAATGGCTTCTTTTCGATTCAAAGAGTCGTTGGTAACCAACTGCAACGAACAATCCATCCAAAATATCAAAACTTCACCTAATAGAGTTACTATCACAGGCACTGTCTTTGGAGATGGTTGTTCTTCTGAATACGAATTGAATTTATTTTTGACTAACGACAAAGAAGCGCAATTGGAGATCCAATTTGCTGACCAAACATTAAACCGTGCTCAAATTTTATATGAATCCTTCCCTGAAGAAAAATTTTATGGATTTGGGGAACAATTTAGTTTTGATCAAATGAAAGGCAAAACCCCTTTCTTTTTTTCTGAAGAACAAGGAGTTGGGAGAGGTGATCAGCCCATCACCACTGGTGCCAATTTAATAGCTGGAGCAGGTGGAAACGAGTACACAACGTACGCACCCATTCCGCACTATATCAGTTCCGAAAATCGTTCCTTTTTTTATGAAAACGCAGGTTATGCGAAAATTAGCCTAAAAGATCCAAATTTTGTATTAGCGGAGTTTTGGGATTTTAAAGAAGAAACTGGAATCAAAAGTAAAATCTGGCTTGGTAGTTCTCCAAAAGAGCTTGTAACTACTTACACAAAAAAAACTGGTAGGTTTCCTACATTGCCTGACTGGGCGTATGGAACATGGCTTGGTGTACAAGGTGGTAGTGATAAGGTAAATTTTATCGTCAAACAAGCGAAAGATGTGGGAAACCCGGTGACTGCACTTTGGATCCAAGATTGGTGTGGTAGGCGTGTGACTGGCTTTGGTGACCAATTGAAATGGCGGTGGTATGCTGATGAAACATTGTATCCAAATTTCCGCGAATTTGTGAGTTCCATGAACAAACAAAATGTCCACGTTTTAGGTTATATCAATTCGTTTTTAGCAGATACAGATCCTAAAAAACCAGGTGGTGACGACTTTAAAAATCCCCTACTTATCGAGGCAAAAAACAAAGGTTATTTGGTAAAAAATAAAGAAAATAAACCTTATCTCATCCAAACAGTTGGATTTCCAGCTTATCTCATTGACCTAACCAATCCTGAGGCGGTTAAATGGACAAAAGATTTAATCAAAAAAAATCTAATTGGAATGGGTTTATCTGGATGGATGGCCGATTTTGGAGAATGGTTACCCTATGATGCAAAACTCCACTCAGGGATCGATGCAAAAATTTATCACAATCGTTATCCTGTGGATTGGGCAAGAATCAACCGTGAAGCAATCAAAGAGGCGGGCAAAGAAGGAAAAATTATTTTTTTCACTCGTGCTGGATTTAGTTATGCAAATCAGTATTCCACCTTATTTTGGGAAGGTGACCAAATGGTGAGTTGGGGCAAAAATGATGGGTTACCCTCTTCCATCATAGGTCTCACAAGTTCAGGTATCAGTGGCTTTGCATTGAACCATAGTGATATTGGGGGTTATACTACAATCTCTAATCCGTTGTTTGACTACCATCGAAGTAAAGAATTATTGCTCAGGTGGGCAGAAACCTCAGCATTCACAACTGTTTTCA
This sequence comes from Leptospira sp. 96542, assembly GCA_029310945.1. GTDB lineage: Bacteria > Spirochaetota > Leptospiria > Leptospirales > Leptospiraceae > Leptospira_A. The sequence continues at coordinate 55,196 of JARJFC010000002.1, read as the reverse complement.
GAACTCATGAAGGGAACAAACCTCTTAAAAACTGGCAAGTCTATAATTACACTAATTGGGATGGCACCAAATCATTATCAGACGATGAAACTGTGAAAAAATTTGCAGAAATAGCAAACATTCACTATTTTTTAAAACCATACATTCAAAACCTAGTGAATGAAGCTTCAAACAATGGTTTGCCTGTCGTGCGACATTCTTTCCTTGTTGAACCAAACGATCAAACTCTACTTAGTTATAATTATCAATTCTTTTTGGGTGATGATCTGCTTGTAGCTCCCGTCATCCACAAACGAGACAAATACAAAGACGTATACCTCCCCAAAGGTAAGTGGAAACATGTTTGGACAAACACCATTTATGAGGGTGGAAAAGAGATTGAAGTGGCTGCTCCCATAGGCAAACCACCAGCATTCATTCGAATGGGAAGTAAATCACAATTCATTTTAGAATCGGCATTTTTAAGTTTAGGAAAAACGGAAACACCATGAAATTTGCACTGATCGGCGACATCCATGCATACTGGGACAAAGAAGATATAGATTATTTTAATTCTTCTGATTATGATTTTTTATTTTTTACTGGGGATATCAATGGAACTCCTCTACAGAAAAAAGTATCTTTCGAAGGGCTCACCAAACGTGCGTATTTAATTCCTGGCAATTGGGATAGCACAAGCCTTATAGGAATCATCGGTGAAGTGATCCAATCTAAAAATTTAATTAGACTAGGGCAAATTGGGCAAAATAGACGTTCAAAAATTTTTGTAAACCAAATCCAGCCTTTGAGTGTTATGGGTTATAGCACCATCACAGTTTCAAAAGAGTTGGATTTAAGCCTACTTGTGGGAAGGCCCTATGCGATGGGAGGGGGACTTAGTTTTGCACCAAATTTGCGAAAAAACTATTTTGTATCCACCATGGAAGAATCCATAGAAAAATATAAATCCCTCATCCAAGGTGTCAAAGAGAAAAACATATTTATACTTTCGCATAACGGACCTTTTGGGCTTGGAGCAGAACCCAAATCAATGTATGGTGCTGATTTTAAAAAATCAGGTGGTGATTGGGGCGATTTGGATTTACAAGAGGCGATCAAATTTGCAAAACAAATTGGGAAAAAAGTGCCTGTTGTGATGTCGGGTCATATGCATCACAAAGTCAGTAAAAAAAAGGAAAGGGAAACCTTACAATACACAGGTGGAACTTTCTATATCAATGGCGCCAAAGTTCCAAGGATCCAGGAAGGCAAACGTTTCCATACGAAAATTGAATGGAATGGCGGTTCTGCCACAGTAATACCAATTTGGGTTTAGAGAGTTTGGGAGTTACTTATTAAGTTCAAAATTTATTTGATAAAACTTGTGATAGTTTCTCGAATTGATTCTACCGAGTCTGCTTCTGTCATCCGCTTTATCAATAAATCTTCCTGACCTAACTTTGCAATGATACTTAATATTTGCAAATGAACGATAGAAGATTCTGCAGGGCTTAAAATCAAAAACATGATTTTGAAACTGTCTAACGACAAATTATTCTCGCTTGCCTGCACACCAATACAGATCTCAGCACGAGTTAAATTTTTTATTTTTGCATGTGGAATGGAGATATCATTTCCAATCACGGTGCTACCTAATTTTTCTCGTTCTAAAATTGCAAGTCTGAGATCCTCGATTGGGATTTTCGTAGAGCTATTCGCAATATGAAGTAGTTGCTCTATTGCTTCGTTTTTTTCGATTTGTCTATCCCAAATTTTTATCTTAGCATCAAGTAAAGTCTTTGCTGCAAGCTCCTTTTGGAAATTTAATTCCATCGAAGTATCTGCGGCAGGAGATGACTCTATTTTGTCATGAAAATTTGAATGTGAGTAAATCGTGATGGATTCATATGTCTTGTGTTCTAACAAAAATTGTAAAATTGATTTAGTAAAAATATTTTTGAACAAGTTTCTTTTTGGCTGCGGCGATCCAATTATGATATGACTAACACGATATTCTATTGCAAATTGTAATATTGTTTCACCAATATGATTTCCTTTCCATTGAAATACCGTTGCTCCTAACTCTTGAGCTAGATTTAATGTTTTGGCTAACACCCTCTGCAATTTTGGTTGTAACAGTTGAGGGCTTTCTTCTGGAGTTTGCACATATAGCGCATACCAATTCCGATTTAATTTACCTGCTAATCTTGATGCATAGCGCAAAAGTTCTTCATTATCTGGTCCTTGAGATCCTAAACAAACAACAATTTGATCATTGGCTGCGATATTGATATCAGACTCTGGTGATCTTTGTTTTTTGTCTAACTGGTAAGCAATTTCACGTAATGTGAGTTCTCGAAGGCGAGAGAGGTGGTTTTCTTGAAAAAAATTTTCGAGTGCTCTGTCAATTCGATCTTTCGAATAAATGTTACCTTCCTTTAACCTTCCAAGTAAATCCTCAGATGAAACATCTACATTTACAATTTGATCTGCTTCTAATACAATTCGATCAGGCACTCTTTCTTTAACTTTAATATTGATTAACCGCTCGACAGTTTCATATAAACTCTCAATGTGCTGAACATTTAAGGCAGAAATAACATGGATTCCTGAATCTAAAATTTCTTCAATATCCTGGTATCTTTTTTTATTCCTAGATCCTGGAAGATTTGTGTGTGCAAGTTCATCAACGAGAACTACATCAGGTTTGGCCAATAATACAGCGTCTATGTCAAGTTCTGTGATTTTAATTCCGTGATACAATACTTCTTTTAGCGGGATCTGAACAAGTCCCGCTGTGAGTTTTTTTGTTTCTGGTCGATTGTGAGTTTCAATATATCCAATCCGAACGTCGATGTTCGCTCTTTGTAATCGATGAGCTTCTTGTAACATCTGATAGGTTTTTCCTACACCAGCTGCATACCCAAGATAAATTTTTAATTTACCTCTGTTTGACTTTCGAATTAGTTTTAGAAATGATTCTGCGCGATCTACTTTCATTTCATCGTTTTACATCAATCATCTTATGTAGAGAAAATTTGTTATCAAGATAAAGATTAACCAAAAATACATTGTAAATTCGAGTTCCATCCAAAAATATATTTTCATATAAATTTTCATTATTTATGATAGCAAGTATATCAGAATTATCGAAATTTCTAATTTTCGCAATTCGATTTAGCTGCATTTCTAAGTTTTTTTCTGAGATAAATGGATCTAAGCCACTCCCAGAAGCACTAATTGCGTCTACAGGAATTAAGTTTGTTTCGTATGAATAATATTGATTTACTGTTTCCTCAGCTCTTTTTCTAAGTGCAGGGTTCGTTCCTCCCCAATTACTACCGCCTGAACCATCACCTTTAAAATCTACTGCCGATGGCCTTCCATATACATATTCCGGTTTTGTAAATTTTTGAGCAATCATCCTGCTACCGATCAAATTCCCTTCATTGTCTGTGACAAGGGAACCAGTTGATTTTTCACTCCAAATAGTTTGTGCAACTGCAAGTATAAAACCAGGGTATAACACAGAGCAGACAAATATTGTTATAAATACGATTCTAAGATTTAATTCAATTGTTTTCATATTATACTCCTACTAAAACTAAAACAATATCGATTAACTTTATTCCAAAAAAAGGGACAATAAGACCACCGATTCCATAGATCAATAAATTTCTACGAAGTATTTGATTGGCGCCAGAAGGAACATACTTTACACCTTTTAACGCAATCGGAATGAGGATTGGAATGATAAGCGCGTTGAAAATCAAAGCTGATAGAATTGCTGAATTTGGACTGGAAAGACTCATCACGTTCAATGCAGAAAGCCCAGGAACAGCTAACAAAAACATCGCAGGGATAATCGCAAAATACTTAGCTACATCATTTGCTATTGAAAAAGTTGTTAATGCTCCTCTCGTCATAAGAAGCTGTTTACCGATCTCAATTACTTCAATGATTTTTGTTGGATCACTATCTAAATCGATAATATTACCTGCCTCTTTTGCTGCTTGAGTACCTGAATTCATGGCAACTCCAATATCAGCTTGCGCCAAAGCTGGAGAATCATTTGTTCCATCTCCCATCATCGCTATCAACTGGCCATTTTTTTGCGCTTCACGGATATATTCCAGTTTCCTTTCAGGAGTTGCATTCGCAATAAAATCATCGACTCCCGCCTCTTTAGCAATACTTTCAGCCGTTAGATGATTGTCACCCGTAACCATTATGATTCGAATTCCCATGGTTCGTAACCGAACAAATCTTTCCTTGATTCCAGGTTTTAATACATCAGTGAGAGCAACAACTCCTACAGGTTGTCGATTTTTTGCTATGACCAATGGAGTTGATCCTTTTTTTGCAATCTTTTCAACTAACTCGTTTAATTCGATAATTTGCTCTTTCGAAATTTCCGTAGCCAATTCCAAGATAGAGGAATAAGCTCCTTTGCTAAAATTATTGCCTTCAAGAGTTTCTGTCGCACTGATCCTAGTTTCTGCAGAAAACGGAATTATGCTAATTTTTCGAAATTTTGTTTCATCGATTTTTCCAAGGAATTTCTTTGCATTTGCAAATATTGACTTTCCTTCGGCAGTTTCATCACCATAGGACGACAATAAGGCAATCTCATTTACTTCTTCTTCGCTAACGCCTGATAGTGGAATAATTTCTTTGGCTTGTCTATTCCCGACCGTGATTGTACCGGTTTTATCTAAAAGTAAAGTATCAATATCACCAGCGAGTTCAACTGCCTTTCCACTTTTAGCCAAAAGGTTTGCTTTCAGTGCACGATCCAACCCAGCGAGACCAATAGCAGAGAGTAAGGCTCCAATCGTTGTTGGAATCAAACAAACTAAAAGTGCTATTAATGTCGGAATAGGCAATTCAACATCAAAAAATTTCGAAATTGGGTAAAGACAAAAGGTAACGATCAAAAAAGCTAAACTAAGGCCCGATAAAGTAACAGTGATCGCAAGTTCATTTGGCGTTTTTTGCCTAACAGCGCCTTCCACCAACTGAATCATTTTATCTAAAAATGATTCTCCTGCGTTTACAGTCACCCGAACGATGATTTGATCGGATAATACTCGAGTTCCGCCAGTAACACCTGATCTATCTCCTCCCGCCTCACGGATAACAGGTGCCGATTCTCCAGTTATCGCCGATTCATCGACGGATGCAACACCACTAATAATTTCACCATCACTCGGAATTACTTCACCAGCAGAAATCTCTATGATATCTCCATATTTTAATGTGTCTGCCTCCACCCAATCAAACTGATCTTTATTAATTTTTTTAGCACGTAACGATGTTTTTGCTTTTTTCAGTGAGTTTGCTTGCGCTTTTCCTCTGGCTTCCGCTAATGATTCAGCAAAAGTTCCAAAAAGTACAGTCAGCCACAATACAATGGAAATTGTAAGAGAATAAAACGAAAAGATTCCTGTAACAAAATCTCCTATGGTAATCATCGTTGTTATGATAGCACCGATTTCTGTTAGAAACATAACCGGATTTTTGGCTAAGTATTTTGGATGCAAGAGTATAAAAGTATGTTTAAGTGTGTCTAACATTTGTTCATTTTTTAATAAATTCATTTTTCTTTGATTTGAATTCTTATTATTTATAAATTCCATTTGAAACTCCTATTTTGATTGAATGGAAAGGTGTTCGGCAACTGGTCCAAGAACAGCAACTGGCATAAACAGAAGTGCGCCGATAAAAACAATACTTCCAAGTAATATAAACCCAAAAAGTATTGTATCCACTTTCAAGGTTCCAGAATTTTCCATAGCAACTTTTTTAAATTGCATTTTCCCTGCAATCACCAGTGGAAAAAGAATCGGAAGATAACGACCAATTAACATTACAAAGCCTGTCGAAAGATTCCAAGGGACAGTATTGTCTGCTAGTCCTTCAAAGCCTGATCCATTATTAGCTGCCGCTGATGAAAATTCGTATAAAATTTCTGAAAATCCATGAAAACCAGGATTGTTTAAAGATTCTTTACCCCAGGGGAAGGCACAAAATAATGCTGTTCCACCTAATATTAGAAAAGGATGGAGTAAAATTGCTAGAAGTGCCCATTTCATTTCTTCTGCTTCAATTTTTTTACCAAAATATTCAGGGGTTCTACCAACCATCATCCCAGAAATAAAAATTCCAATTATGATATATAAGATCATATTGATAAAGCCAACGCCGACACCCCCAAATGTAACATTAAACCACATAGCAATCATTGGGATTAAACCAGCCAATGGATTCAAACTATCATGCATGGAATTGACTGATCCATTACTTGTTGATGTTGTTAGAACCGACCACAATGCACTTGTACCGATCCCGAATCGAAGTTCTTTTCCTTCCAAATTTGAAGTTTGTTCTACACCAATTGTCGCAAAAGAAGAATTAGGTTCTGATTCAAAATATGTCGAAAACCCTATTTTAGTTACTAGGAGCAACAACATAACGAAAAAAATTATAGTAGCATGTTTCATCCGTTTGGTGATAAATCCGTAAAACCAAACGCAAGCCATTGGAATTAATAAAATGGCAATACTTTCAATAATATTTGAATAAACATTTGGATTTTCAAAGGGATGAGCCGAATTGGTTCCAAAAAAACCGCCGCCGTTAGTTCCGAGTTGTTTGATTGCGACAAAGGCTGCGACAGGACCTCGTGCAATTTTCTGCGGTAATCCTTCTAAAGTTACAACATTGGCAGAACCCTCATACGTCATCACAACTCCAAACCCAGCGAGTATGATCGCAAATAATATGGCGATTGGTAATAAAAAACAAAAAGTTGTTTTGATTAGATCTTGGTAAAAGTTTCCGATTGATTTTTGCCCTGTTAGTCCTCTCGAAATGGCAGCAAGGGCTGAGATTCCAGTTGCTGCAGATAGAAACTGCAACCACATCAGCCCAAATATTTGGGAAAAATATGAAAGCGAAACTTCACCTGAATAGTGCTGTAAATTTGTATTGGTAGTGAACGACACCGCTGTGTTGAACACCAAACTCCATTCCAATGCTTCTTTGCCATCAGGATTAAATGGAAGGATATGCTGCAACGAAAGAATAATCGTTACTAATGCAAACATAAATAGATTAAAAATCAAAAGTGATTTAGCATATTTTTGCCAACTTTGACTTTCTATGATTTGATCACCGAATATCCTTTTTAAAAGAAATTTACTTTTTGGATTTTCCCCTTCTACATTCCCATATGACAACAATTGGTTCAGATAATATCCTAGTGGATAAGAAATGAGCGCTGATAAAATTAAGATTATGATAATTACCATTTTGATCTAAAACCTCTCTGGCGAAAGGATAGAAAACAAAAGATAAAAAAACATAAACGCTGCTACTAGCGAGATTGCGAATATGAACACTGAATCCTCCGACTATCGATTTACGATACTGGAAGAGAAATTGCAAAAGTCGTGCCAACTCCAATTTCGCTTTTACAGCTGATGTTTCCTCCATGTAATTGTACGATTTCCTTCGCAATGGATAATCCGATCCCGACTCCAGTATTTTCTTCCTGCGCAGCTCCACGGTAGAAGGAATCAAAAATGTAAGGTAAATCTTCGCTAGAGATACCTTTTCCTTCGTCGGAAATAGTAAATACTATATAATTTCCCGTTTCTTCGGCATTGATTCTAATGATTCCGCTAACGGGTGAAAAACGAATTGCGTTGGAAATCAAGTTAGCGAAAACATGTTTCATTTTTTCTAAGTCAATTTTTATCTTTACCGATTTAATATCTGATTCATTCAATATTTTAATATCATTGCTATTTGCAAGATCAATAGAATTCAAAATGCAATTTTCAATGATTTCATACGGTGAATATTCTGATTTTTTGAGGATGGATTTTTTAGCCTCCATCTTACTTAAATCCAGTATATCAGATATAATTTGAATTAGTCGATCGGATTCATGTTTACCTGCCATCAATACTTCTATCTGTTTTTGATTTAATTCACCAATTTTTCCATCCAGGAGTACGTATAGAGCCATTTGAATAGTAGTTAACGGTGATTTTAATTGGTGAGAAACAGTGGACAATACATTCTTTTTTAATTCTTTCTGTTCAATAAGGGATGTAATATCATCCAATGAAACCAAAACACCATTTAATTGTGATTTGTTGATTTGAGAAAAAAGAGGTATAACTTGAAATTCATAAAAATACTCATTTCGATCTTGGAATATTTGTAAGTATTCGCCTTCTTTGTTTTTAACAATTGAACTTTTATCAAAAACTTCCTTTGCAGATTCACCAATTATCTTAATTCGATTTGACCAAATAGATTGCCCAGGAATTAGATCGAAGATTTTTTTGGCTTTTTCTGTTGCCAATTCAACTTTCCCATCCGAATCCAAAATTGCGAGTGGGATTGGTATTGATTTGAAAACTTCAGAAACCACATGTTGAGTGTGAGAAATTTTTTTTTCATTTTCATTTCGATTAAAACGTAGAGAAAAAATCATTTGGTTAAAGGCATTGCCAAGTTGACCTATTTCATCATCACTTAACTTGGTATAACTCAGGTCAAAATTTCCATCTTGAATTTCTTTCGAATACTCTGTAAGAATTTTAAGAGGTTTCAATATCCAATGATTTGAGAGGTAAAGGTAATAGATTGTGGTTGCGAAGGAAACAATCAATGTAACCCAAATTAAATTACGAATCGAATTTGATTTTCTTTTTGCAGTTTCTTTCGCTTCTAACATATTTAATTGATTAATATCTGAAACCTTTGTTGCAACTGCTATAATGTTACGAATTTCAAGATCAACCTTTTGATAATATTTTCTGTCGTGATAAGTAAAAAAATTCACTTTTTCTGGTGGAATTAGAATATTCAATTTTTCCAAACTAGCGATCAATTGATTTGCTAATTCTTGTTCACCATCAAGAGTAATATTTCCTGCCTCAATTTTAATACCTTCTTCTATTAGATCGTAAGCATTTCTGAATTTTTCCCATTTTTCATTTGAAATACTTTGATCATCTTTTAAAGAAAGTAACAATAGATTGGAACCATTTACTATTTTCTGGCTTGCAACGACGCTTAAATAATTTTCTTTTAAGATCAAATCAATAGAATTACCAAGAAAATTAACTTGAATTAAAGTCACTATTGCAGAAAGCGAAAAGATAACACAAAGTAACGCAAAACCAATTATCAATTTTCCACGAATGCTCATCTGTTATTCATTAAACTGCAATTGTCGTACCAGTGCATTTTTGAATCAAATCACAATATCAAATGATTTCATATTGCAAATTGCAATCTCAAAGCACATTACTTTGCAAAATGCAAAATTTCAAAGAAGTCCATGTTTTTGACGAAAACGCCAAAGCGTGGCTTGGTCTACTTCCAAAGTGCGAGCAGCCTCTTGCACAGAATTTGAATTTAATAAGACTGCCTTTATATGTGCATCTTTTATTTCTTCTAGTGAAACGGGATCTCCAATTTTAGATTTTGTGCTAGCCACTGAATTTTTTTCACTCAAATCTTCTTTAGCTATAAAACTTTGATTGCACAGAATGACAGCACGTTCTATAGAATTCCTGAGTTCACGAATATTGCCTGGCCATTCGTATGTTAATAGAAAATTTTTGGCTTCATCTGAAAATCCTAATATGACTTTCTTGTTTTGGATACTTAACAATTTCAAAAGAAATGATGAGATGGAAAGAATATCTTCCTTTCTCTCTTTTAAGGAAACCAATTCAATAGGAAAAACATTAATTCGATAGTATAAGTCTTCTCTGAATTTTCCTTCCTTCACCAATTGATCTAAATTCCGATTGGTCGCTGTTATAATTCGAACATCGGCTATCCTAGTTTTAGATTCCCCAAGTCTTTCATATTGTTTTTCCTGTAAAAACCTAAGTAACTTACTTTGGATATTTAAAGGCAAATCACCTATTTCATCTAAAAATAATGTTCCTTTGTCGCAATTGGCAACTCTGCCCGAATTGTCCTTAATCGCCCCAGTGAATGCTCCTTTGGCATGTCCAAACAACTCAGACTCTAAAAGATCGGGATTTAATGTAGGACAAGAGACAACCGCAAAAGGAAATTCTTTTCTTTCGCTCCATTCGTGAATGGAACGTGCAAGCGTAGTTTTTCCTGTACCAGATTGACCCAACAAAATTACTGACGTTTCCGATTTTGCAACCTGTTTTGCCAATAATAACATTCGATTCATTTTTGGATTTTGGCTCTCAATTTCTATTAAATCGTACAGTTTGCCTTCGGAAGATTTTAAGTTTTTTATTTCGTTTTCTAGTTTTTTGAATTCCGAAATTCTTTCTAAAATTTTCTTCACTAGTTCAGGATTAAATGGTTTAGAGATAAAATCAAAAGCACCTAACTTCATACATTCCACTGCCTCTTCTGTACCTGGAAATGCAGTGATCATAATAATTTTTGTCTTAGGTGCTAGGGATTGTATTTTTTGAATCCAAGACATTCCGTTTTCCGTTCCCAAGCGGATGTCCAAAAAAAGAATATCGTAAACTTCTTCTTCTAATTTTGCAAGTCCAGGACGAATGCCCAATTCAATGTCTACTTCGTTTCCTAAACTTGTGAGAAAAATTCGAAATGTCTTCGCAATGTTTGGCTCGTCATCAATAATCAAAATAGAAAGTGGTAAAAATGCTTTCAATTGTTTCATTTTAATTCAGATACCATCTGCAAAAACCATACCAACACTGATTTACGGTGTATTCCTTCCCTGTCACTCCCCCAAACTCGTTTCAATCTCAATCGTACCTGATAATAATTTATGTACAGGACATGCATTTGCCACCTTTAACAAACGATCTCGTTCATCTGCTGTTAGGTTTCCAATAAGAACTACAGTTCTAAAAACTTTATGATTATCTGGCGCAATTTTATCGATCTCCAACTGAATTTCAACTTTATCCAATGGCATTTCTTTACGATCAGCATACATCCGTATGGTGATCGCCGTACAAGCACCGAGCGCCGATGCCAACAGTTGATTTGGATTTGGTCCTAAATCCGTGCCCTGTAAATCTTTCGGTTCATCGGCAATTAAAGTATGAACACCTGCTTTAATCTGTGTTTCATATTTTGTTTTGCCAGTTTGTACAATCACCTTATCTGGAAATAGAGCTGCCATACGACTCTCCTCGTTTTAATTTTTCTACTGTGTCTATCGCCTTATCACGGTTCTCGATCATCGCTATTTCAACTTGATTTCGTACATCTTCAAATTGCACTTCATCTAAATTTCTGGGTATGTAAATTGGCTCACCATAAGAAACAACAAATGTGGTAAAGGGTTTAGGAACCCTATGTTTGTCCCAGGCTCTTTCTAAAATCCATTGGCGAGTGCATTCATAATGAAAGGGAATAATCGGAACTTGGCTAACTTGTGCGGCCGCTATGATGCCTGGTTGTAAAACAAAGGCAGGCCCTCTTGGACCGTCGGGAGTGAATGCCGCAGGATGACCTTGTTTTAAATGTTGGATCATAGCTTTGAGCGCTTTGCTACCGCCTTTTGAACTACTCCCACGAATACTTGTATTTCCAAAACGATGGACAACTTGGTTGATAAAGTCTCCATCCTTAGATTCGGAAATCATCACCGCCACATGTTTGCCACGATGAAGATATGGTGAATACAATACATTGGTATGCCAAATAGAATAAATAAACGGTTTTTTATTTTTGAATAAATCTTCGTATTGCAGGTTTGACAATACTACAAACTTTGAAGTAATACCGATCAGCCTCTGCAACCAAACTGCAATTAGTGGCAACAACCATACTAAAAATTTTCTTTTCAAATGAAATACCCTGACTTAGATCTAAGTCACAACATTATGATTTTTTCTTAAAGATGTCTCCCAATTTTCCTAAATCTTCTGGTTTGATTGTGGCACCTGCAGCTTTTTTGTTTTCTTCTTGGATTTCTTTGTACACTTCAGCGCGGTGAACTGAAACATTTTTCGGTGCTTTTACTCCAATTTTTACTTGGTCTCCTTTTATATCCACAATGACGATTTCAATATCGTCACCGATCATTATGGATTGGTTACTCCGTCTAGCAAGCACTAACACAAATTATACCTTTTCGGAAGACATTTCTTCCATAGATTCAACAATACTTTTTCGTATAGAATGATTTTCATCCCTCGATATAAATTGTTTTCCCTTACCAAGTTTACCATTGATAATCACTGGTCCTTGTAAGTTGGCAGTCATACCCTTAGGATCATCATGAGGAATGGTTACAATTAAAAATATTATACCATCTTTCCAATCATTCAGACCAATGTCCTTTAATTCATCGTCAGAAATCACAGGTTTGTATTCATTCAAAAACAACTCGGGTTGGATCAAAATGAATGCTAAACCCGATTCTTTTGTTGATTGTAACCACTTAAATGGACTTTCCGCATTTTCTTCAATCAAAGCATATTCATTAAATCCTTCAAAACCAAGTAGGCCTTGGGGAAATTCTAAAATTTGTTTTGAATCTACATCAATCGTTCCAAAAGGTTTTGTATGAATCTTTACCGACATGCGTTATCCTAGTTTATCTTTTTTATCTCAAAAAATCCATTAGCGTCGGTTTGATAATTTTTGAACCAACATTCAACGCATAACTATGAATTGTTTCTAACCATTTCATATTCATGATGGTTTCCGGAAAGTCGATACCTTCATTTTTGGCGAGTAACTCTGTCATGTACATTTTATCATACGAGACCCGATCTTCATGTTGTTCTAGCCTATTCATCCGAGCACCAACAGTGGAACGATGTCTAAGGATATTTTCGAGAGCCAAATCCAAATCACCCAAATCTCGACCACCAATTCTCTCTTGATCTTTTTGGATTAAATCATTTCGGAGTTGGATGAGAACATCAAATACAGAAAGTCCCGTTACTGTAGCCGATTTCGAATAATTATTAGGTGGCTCACTTGCAGATGTTTCGATGAGACCAATGTCTCTAAGCACAGTCCCACCATCCACATCCTCTAACCAAATTTGATGTGGAGCCGTCGAAGAAATGGAAATATTGTCTTGTGCAAGTTTACTTGCTTTTACTTCCAATGGAGCATTGTTAATTTTATCGATCACATCATCGATTGTATCTCCAACTGAAATATGAATTTCAACTCCATCCACTTTGAATTTTTGGTCGGAAGTGGCTTGGTAGGCCGAATTGTCTACTTTGGAAGTTACACTGACGTTGGTTCCCCAAAACACTTTATTTCCTGGAATGGTAACAGGGATGTATTCACCTTTTTCGATTTCGCGAAGTTGTTCACCAATATCGCCACGATATTCAACACCAACATATTGGTTTTTTAATTCCAAACCTTGTAGGCCTTTGATTTTCGATTCGATAGGCTCAAAAGGAGGTCGTTCGATTACATGACCACCAAACAATGGTTGTCCTGTAGCATCCCGTGAATTAGCAAGGTCTACGATGGCTCTTAAATGTTGGTCAATTTCTTTTCCAATGGCAACTTCCAATTCAAAACCTTTGTCGCCTTGGTAAATACCATTTCCCGCTTGTACTGTGAGGACACGCACTCGCTGGAAAATTTCACCCATTTTGTCAAGTACACCATCGACTTGTTGTAACCTTTGATATCCATCGCCAATGTTTTCTTCGTATTGCGCAAGTTCATTCAGTCGAGATCTAAAGTACATTTGATTTGTAGCAAGTCCCGGATCATCCGAAGGTTTACGAATTTTTAAGCCAGTGCCCAATTGATTTTGGGTTTCATCCATTGCCACTTGGTGGCGGTTTAAATTCCGCACCAGTGAATTATTTTGCATCATATTTGTGATACGTATCATGATTAAGCACCTAACCTATTGATAATGGTATCTAACATTTCGTTCATTGTGGAAATCATTCGAGCTGAAGCGTTATAAGATTGTTGAAACTGAACCATATTGGCCATTTCTTCATCTAAATTCACTCCCATAACAGACTGTCTCATGTTCTCCAGTTCAACCATGAGTTCACTTTGAGTGGTGAATTCTTGTTTTGCCTCCCTAGCTTCTGTTCCCAATTTTGAAATCAAGGAATTGTAAAAATCGTCAGTGGTCTTGGAATAATCAAACATCACTGGTTTTTCACGGAGAGCAGCAGCAATGAGAAGTGCGTTCGATCCATCCTTTTGTCCGTTAGGCGAATTGTAATCTCCAGAACCATTCACATCTTTACCACGAGCCGCAGCAATGTTTGCTGGATTGTTTCGAACATCTTCCGACATTTTAAAAAATGCAGATGGATGATACATCGGTGTGAGAGTTATGTCTTGTGCGTTTGCCTGAAATTTGTTGATTTCGCCAATTTTTCGATAATCGAAGGAACCAGAAACTCCACTGCCCGAAAGAATTCCAGTGAGCCCCACGAGCAACTCCCCCGAATCTTCCAAATGACGGATCATAAAATTTTCTTTTTTATCAAAAGGATTCGTTGTGGATTTCATCGCCAATTGATTGTCATGTGACATGTAGGCAACCACACCCGTTTCTGATCTGTTGATTCGTTTGATCACTGCATTCAAAGTGTCATCCTTCGAATAAGGAACCAAAACTTCTGTTTCTCCCAAAGCACTGGGTTTTAAAAAACGAAGAGTTCCTGAAATTCCAATGGGCCTGTCAGGATCCATCGAGGTCCGACCAGTGACTCGAAAAACAGCTGTTTTGTCATTCAAACCATCTCCATTGGTATCAATTTCACCAAATGTGTTTGTAGCAAGAGCTCTCGACTCAAAGAAGTTTACATTTGTTTTTCCATTCAATCCAAATCCATCTTTGTGAATTTCGTTGATCACATCCATTGCATTGATTGCCAAAGCATCCACAGCATTGATTTTTTCGATCATCACTCGGTCACGAATTTCATACAAAGCTTGGATACTCCCTTTGCGGAGCAAAACAGTATTACCCGTTTCCGACCATTTAAGGTCGAGCAGTCCATCATTGTTTGGGTTTCCCACTAAATCAATTTTATGTACTTTTTGGCCTTGTACAAGGATTTGTTGGCCGATAAAAACCATCAGTTCATCGTCATCACTCCGACCAATGGTGATGTCGGCCATTCCAGACAATTCCTGTAATAACTCATCTCTTCTATCGAGTAAGTCATTTGGATTATCACCTAATGCTTGTGATTTAGTGATTTTTTCGTTCAAAGATTTGATATTTTCTGCAACCGTATTTAAATGATTTACTTTTGATTCAATTTCACGATTAGCTTGCTCTCTAAGTAAAGAGAGTTTACGGTATACATCTTCCATCCGAGAACCAAGTGCTTCTGCTTTTTCTTGAACAACAGATCTATGCGCAGTTTCTTCTGGGTAATTCGATAAATCTTCCCATGCTGACCAAAATTGATCCATCATCGAACGCAGAGTGTTCCCAGTTGGTTCATTAAAAACCGTTTCGACTTGGTATAAATAATCGTTTTTTTTGCCCCAATAATCTTTTACAGAAACAGAATCAATGATCCTATCATCTATAAAATTATCCCGAACTCTTTCGATCTCCGAAACCTTTGCTCCTTGTCCAATTTGGCCGGCAACTTCGGCTCGGTTCAGTGCTGGTTCGTAAAGTGGATCCATCGTGCCCATGACAACACGCTGTCTCGCATAATGTTTGTTATCAGCATTAGATATGTTATGCCCTGTGGTTTGGATCGCTTGTTGGTGGACCGAAAGTCCTCGTTTCCCGATTTCAATTCCTTGGAATGTTGATCCCATACGATTCTCCTAGGCAGTTGCGTTCAAAATGACCGCTGCTTTTTGGCTCTGCCCTCGCCTTGTTGGTTGTTTATGTGAAGTATACACCTTTTCTTTGGTTTGTTCTTCCAGAGCTTGGGTGGTGTGTTTTAAAAAATCTTTTCTAGTTTTTAATAATTTTTCGTTTATGATGATTGCTTCTTTCAATTGAGAAACGATGGTTTTTAATTCTAAAGCAAATCCTTTTAGTTTAAAATTGGATTCGCGATCCAATTGATTTAAAAAATGACTGAGTGTGATGAAAGATTCGCCCTTTTCGAATTTTTCTTTTTCATATACATCTTCTATGGTTTTCATTCGAATTCGTTCGAGTTCCGAAGCTTCCACCATAATGTGGTAACTTTCCTTGACACAAAGTTCGAGGGATTTTCCGTCAGCACCATGGATGGCAATTCTTTTTTTGCCTTCCAATTCTAAGAGGCGTGTGTAACAGTCTATTTCACTAGTAAATAAACTTCTAAGTGATTCAACCCAATCCAACATTCAGTTTCCTTTTCCCTATGGGAAGGATCGACGGATTCCTGAACATGCTTAGGAAAAATTATAAAAATTTACTATTTTTCGGCCTATGTCACCAAAATCACCCTGCACAAAAGTATGCACGATGGATCCAGAAACTGGGCTCTGTATGGGTTGCCTTCGGACTTTAGAAGAAATTGGGACTTGGTCAAGGATGACGGAAGCGGAAAAACAAAATGTTTGGAACGAGCTCCCCCTCCGTAAGACAGGAAGCCCAAATACCTAGAGATTCTTTTTTTTTATTTTGTGCCTTTGTCTATCTTGTTTCTGTGTTCTTCACAGAGGCGATAAAGTTGGTCAGTGGAAGGATTTTTTTTGGTTACTTTTTTTCCACAAACTATGCACAAACCTTGGGCTCTTCTTCTTTTGTAAAGAAGTTGCACGCGTTCAGCACCTGACAGATTGTATTTGCTGATTTGTAGGCGAACTCCTTTAACCAAATAGCTTCCAATAGAAGATTCTTCGCCTTTTTTTAGTTCGGCAAAGATTTTATTCAGCTCATCTGGTTTGATTGATTTTGGTTTCATACGTTCTCCTGCTTTCTTTCTAAGACATTCTTTAACATGCTGTTAGATTTTCAAATGTTAATGCAGATTAGTCACGGCCTCCTAACGCGCAACTTATTTTTTATTACCATACAATTTAGAGATTAGAACTTGTTTAAATAGGGATTTGTGCTAAATTTTTCTGTGTTTTTTTGTTGGCAAACTCAATCGAATGGTTAGAATACTGGTTGGAGATAACAATGGAAACAAAGTTCACAACACTCAAAGATTTTTTCCCCTTTTATTTGGAAGAACATAGTCATCCTGTAAACAGAGCATTACACTTCATTGGTTCAAGCATTGCGCTTGGTTGTATCATTGGATTCATTACCACATTAAAATTTCATATTTTAGGTTTTGCTTTGGTATCGGGGTATTTTTTTGCTTGGGTTGGGCATTTTTTCATTCAAAAGAATCGTCCTGCCACCTTTAAATATCCATTTTATTCTTTTGTTTCCGATTGGATTATGTTCTCAAAGATGTTAGTTGGAAGCCTAAACAAAGAATATTCTAAAATTAAGGATAAAAATGCATAAACTTTTCCAATTCTTAATAGGATTGTGGTTCGGCTTCACAATCCTATTCTGTTCCCCACAAACAACATCCAAAGACCGAGTGGATGCAATGGTGAAAAACAACAAAGAACCATTAGAAGTGTTTGCTGGTTCCTTATTGCGAGAAATTTTAGGTAACCAATTAAAATCGTTCGAATTGGGTACAAACAAATCCAATGAAAAAGAATTACACCTGTATTACGGTGGCAATTCTGCACTCAGCTTTCACGATCAGTCCGAATATAGAGACCAAACACTTTCATTCCATAGTTTGGTGCAATTGAGAGTTGTTTATGGTTTTTTATCTTTTGGTATTCCAGAATTTTCATTTAGTTTGTACAAACCATTTTATATCAAAGGCGAAACCAATCCCGATGTGGAAGTGCAAGATTTTGAAGTTTTGCGTACAACCATTCCCAGAATCACCGTACAAAATATTTTGGAAGAACACCCACAATTTGATCCTTTTGTAAACCCAAAACAAAACTCACAGGATTGGGAAACCATAAACAAAAAAATTCAGTCCCAATGGAAATTGGAATTGGATGAATTGTACAGAGTTAGTTTGGAATGACCCAAGGGATCGGGTTTTCTGTGGCCACTTCTAATCTGTCTAAATAAGATGTTTTAGGAATCTCGTAAGCTCCAAGATCCCAAGTGACATGGTTGAGCTGTTGGGTGTCAAATAAGGTAAAACCACTTTGGTTTAATTTTTGAAACAAATGGTACAAACCGATTTTACCAGCATCCGATTCAAAACTAAACATACTTTCGCCAGCAAAAAATTTACCAATAGCAACACCGTATACTCCGCCCACAAGCTCATCTTTGCCATTCCAAACTTCCACACTGTGCGCCCAACCCAAACGATGAAGCTCCGCATAACCTCGAAAAAAACCTGATGTGATCCAAGTGTTGTCTTTTTCACGGTAGGAACATCCTTGCATCACAAATCCAAAGGCTTCGTTGAAACTAATACGAAATTGTTGTTTTCGAATTTTTCTGAGTACGGTTTTCGAAAAATGAGTTCGTTGTAAGTCAAAAATGGCACGGGGATCCAAACAGTACCAACGAATGGGATCTTCCGACCATGGAAAAATCCCATGAGTATAGGCATATAACAACCTTTCGGTGGAGAAATCCCCACCGATGGCCACTAAATCCTCATTCCAAAGCCTTGGGTTTTTAAAAAACTGTGCAAAGTCCCTTTGTGTCAATTTTCAAGAATTTCCTTTGGGTAATCATAAACGATTTTTACTTTTAAACTCTTTCCATTTTCATCATTGATATTTGACAATCCATCAAACTGTAAAATTCGCCTGGTTTGGTAATCATACACGAGTAAAAACGGTTTCACAATCCGTTTTAATACAAAATTATCGATTTCTAGTTTTAAAAAAAGTGCTTTGCGACCTTTCCATTCTCCGTCTTTTATTTTCTCCACAGCAAACAAGTAGTCATCCAATTGGATGGGTGTAACAAAATGAAAACGTTTGCGATCTCCCTTCGAAAGTTCATCCCAATGATTGCGGACAAAATAATCAAACCCTCCATCCATCACTGCAGGGGTTTTGGGGGTATAGGTTTTTTCCATCAAATCGTCGTCTTTTTTACGTTTGGCGAATAACCGAACACTGGTTCCCGATACATCCGCACCTTCCAGATACCCATCTCGAAAATCTTCCGTTTTGAAAGTCGGTAGTTCTGGATTTTTGGAAAAATCGATCCGTTTGGTTCCAAACAGTTTTCCCGATGCATCTTTGTAGTTGATCTTGGAATACTGGTGTTTTCCATTATTATAATATTCTTCATGGTTATCGGAATAAATGTATTTTCCTGTTTGGAGATCGTAGGCTTTTCCAAAATAACGGTACGCTGGTTTTTCCGCCCAGAGGGGCAAAAATGATGGAAAAACTATGGCAAAGATTAGGATTTTACGTATCATACCTACTTAGACATGAAAAAATACCGACTCACTGACCAACGGACAATTTTAGGCATACTAACAAAATTGGGAAATGTTGTTCTCTCTGATCCTGAACAAAAAAACAAATTTTCCATTAAAAACCCTACGAGTGTCACTGATATCATGAAGTCGGTTCATTGCACATTGGTTCCAGTGGAAACCCCCTTCACAAAACCAAAATCCTTACTTTGTCTCCTAAAAGACAACCGCGTGGAACTCCGGTTCAAACAAGTGAACCCCTACCAAGACGATTTATTCCATGTATTCGAAATTTTAATCGAACCCCTCGAACGGTCCGCCAAACGCGCAAATATTGAGGATGTGATGGCATATGAAGTGAAACTGGCACAAACTGCAGATTTAGGAACCGTCATCTCCATTTACGGCAAAACATCCGTCATTGGCCAAGCCTTGGGTCAATGGCAATTGCATCTGGAACAAATACTCTCCAATTTTGGTTATTTTATCAAACGAGTTCAAATTGGTTTTTTTTATGCAAGTGACACTCCCCTCATGGAGGCACTTTCCCAATCCAAAGCACCATATTACCTTCGTGATGCGAATCGAAAGATTTTTTACACAGAACGTGGATTTTTTAGCCCTAAAAAACTGAATGAAATGTATGTTCGCTCTTTTCTTGATTCCCATCTATTAAACAATGTAAAATCAGTTTTGATCTTTCCTGTTTTTTCCACAGGCAAGGTTTTACTTGGTTACTTTGAAATTTCGAGCAATCTCCCTGATTTAGGAAATGCCAATTTACAAGAGGACATTGAAGGACCAGGAGGGATCGCTCCACTTCTCGAATTTTTAGATAAAAAATCAGAAGAGTTTGTATACCAATTGGAATTTGCATATGCAAAAGATTGGGAAACCATTGCCAGATCCACATCCATTAGAGACATGAGCCAAGACGGCCGCGGCATTGGGATTTCCCTCCCACTAACAATCAGTTTGGAAACTCGTCCAATAGGTTCACCTGTTTCCTTCCAACTGGTCATCAATTCCTCTCCTTATAGTTTTTACGGAAGTTTAAGAAGCATAAAAAAGGGAGATGACCAATGGAATATAGGAATTCAAATTTTCCAATGTGACAGACCGGAGGGTATGGAACTTCTGAGCCGATATGCTTCCAACCTCATCGGAGAAGGAGTGGCATGACAAACGAAGAATACCAAACCATCATCCAATTACTGACCGAAATTTTACAGCGGGAGCAGTCTAATACCTATAGGATCATTCTCTATTTGGTTCCAAACGTGGGCATTGTGTTTGGTACAACACTTTTGTTTTTTTTGTTCCAATGGTGGCACAAACAGAAAATGGCCCTCATCCAGTCGGGGCAGTACAAACCCTGGTCATTTGACATACGATTGTATTCATTTTTCGTAGGTCTTTTGTTGACATTCACTGGATTTGCACTATCGTTTGTATTTATACTCGTCTTAGGTCGTTCTATGGCGATGTTAGGAGGGCTAATCCCATTCGCTATTGGTCTAGGTCTATTGACCTTTTACAAGAAGAGCAAATAAATTCGAAGTCCATCCTTTGCAATGAGGAGGACTGGTCGACCATTAGGTCCATCCTGAGTGGAGAGGTGGGTAGGTTTGCGGAACTCATGAACCGCTACCAGGCCATGGTCTATTCCCAGGCCAAAAAGGCATTTTTAACACAAGAAGAAGCCGAGGATTTCACACAAGAAGTGTTTTTACAAGCCTTCGAATCCCTTAGCCAATTCCGTGGAGAAGCACAATTTTCGACATGGATTTTCCAGATCGCTCGTTTCAAATTATCCAAACAATTCAAAAAGAAAAAAGTTGTCACTGAACCCTGGTTAGATGAAATTTATGCCATTCCAGAAACCAAACAAGAATCAATCGTCGAAACCATCCACAAAGAAGATAGGCATCGTTCACTTAGGGATTTGATAACAAAATTACCAAAATCATACCAACTTCCCATCATCCTTCATTTTTTTGAAAACAAACCTCTGAAAGAAATTTCATCAGAGCTCAACATTAAATTAAATACGATCAAAAGTAACATTGCACGGGGCAAAGAACTTTTGAGAAAATGGTGGGCCCATGAAATCGATTAAACGCAAAACCAAATCAAACCAGTCTCCCTTTGTGGAGCCAAATATCTTCTTAAAAAATAAAGAAATCCCTGCTCCCATCAGTTTGCGAGTTTTGAGTCAAATATTGCCATTTCGATTTTTGGTATCTTCTCTTGGTTTATCTTTTGTATTGTTTATGATTCCCATTTCCATTTTATTATTTGTCAGTTCTCATTTGGAGTCAACCGTCTACCTACTCCCAATGATCATTGGTTCAAGTTTGTTTTTTTGTTTTTATTGTTTGGTGCTTGGGTTTTTACTTTTGAATACAAGAATTCCTTTCCTTTCGGAATGGAAGGAGAAACTTGGATTTGAAGAGGTTTAAGTGAAACTCGTTGTATCTTTGGTTCTATTCCTTCTGTCCCTTTCTGTTTTTGCTGATCCTCAATCTGTAAAATCCATTCCGACTGCAAAAGAGTTTTTAAATTCCAGTTTGGAATCCACCTTTCCCATCATCGAAAAACTGACCAAAGAAGAAACAAAAGAACTCATCACACAACTTAGAAAAGAAGTGAAAGAAGAGTTTCCGAGAGCGGATCATTTTTATTTTTTAATCAGCCACCTCGAAGAAATCCAAGCAGTCGAAAAAGAACAAGCACGCCTTCGTTCCTTACTCTGGGTTTACAGTTTGGCTTTTGTTTTATTTTTTGGGTTTATGGGTTTTTTACTCCTACGCCAACGCAAAGCCATCCGTGACATTAATTTGCTGTTGGAAAAATAGATATTGCTGATTCGTCATATTTTTGTATTCCAATTGTAATCATTTTCTGTTAGTTTATTAATTATTCATGAAAATTCTTGTTGTTGATGATGAAGAAGACATCGCAGGCCTCATCCAATTCCATTTGGAAGAAGAAGGGTTCCAGGTAGAAGTCTGCCATAATGGGATGGAAGTCCTCCCTAGGCTCGAAAAACACTTACCCGACGGAATCATTTTGGATCTGATGTTACCAGGCATTGGTGGTATGGATCTTTGCAAACGAATCAAAGAAAAGTACCCACATATCCCGATTCTAATGGTAACTGCCAAAACGGGCGAAACCGATGTTGTGCTCGGACTTGAACTCGGTGCTGACGATTACATTAAAAAACCGTTTAATATCCGCGAACTCGTTGCACGTGTGAGGACAGTCACTCGCAGAAATTCCGAACCTAACGCTGAAAATATTGGAACCATCTCCACAGGCAAAATACAAATCAATCCCACTGCCCACAAAGTGTATGTGGATGGCAGTGAAATTGACCTGACACTCATTGAATTCAAATTATTGCAGTTGTTTGCTGGTAACCCTGGAGTGGCCTTTTCGAGAGATAAACTTTTAGATCGTATCTGGGGTAAAGATGTTTTTGTTACAGATCGTACGGTAGATGTAAACATCAAACGATTACGAGATAAATTATTGTCTGAAAAAGAAAGGTTGGAAACCATTCGCGGCGTCGGTTACCGATTCCGAGATGCGTAGTTTTTTCTCCACACTCCTACTTCTTAACTGGGGTCTATTGCTAGTACTACTTGCTTTGGCCGCAGGGGTCATTTACATAGAAGATTTTGTTTCCTTACAAATCAGACCTTTGCTATTTTTTGCTTACATTTTACTCGCCATATTCGGAACTTTCAATATTTCCATCTACATTGCTCGAAAAATCACTGATCCACTTTCTATGGTGGAAAAAAAGACAAAAGAAATCAATGCGGGTGATTTTGGCGTGGAGTTATCTTCGCCTGACATCCGTGAGCTTGCAAACCTAACATCTTCCATTAATGAAATGGCAAGACGGCTCAAACACCAGTTTTTGGATTTAACCGTTGAAAAAGAAAAATTCAATTATTTACTCCAAAATTTAAAAGAAGGTGTGTTTGCCATTGATCGTAACAAAAAGTTTTTATTTTTAAATCGTAATATTGATGATACCCTCATTACAAAAAATTCTCAATTCAAAGACATTAAATCTACTATCAAAAACAAAGAACTCTTGGAGTTTATAGAAACCAATATCAAAAAAGGTTTGGAAGCAAGAATCGAATTTGGTGAAAAAAATCGTTTTTATACTGCAAGAATTTATCCCATCAAATCAGATGCGGTGATCCAATTGTACATTGGTGTTTTACTCGATACTACTGAAGACAAACAAAACCAAATGATCCGTGAACAATTTTTTCAAAATGCATCCCACGAACTCAAAACTCCCATAACATCGATTAAAGGGTATGCGGAAACTTTAGATATCAAACTCAAACTTGCCGATAACAGTAACGAAAAAAGATTTTTAGATGCGATACTTAGAAATACTGACAGACTCATTCGCATCGTGGAAGACATGTTGACCGTTTCCAAATTGGAAAACCACAAAACCACACTCAATGCCACGGAATTTTCTCTTTCCCAACTTTTGGACAACGTTAGTCAATCATTGGGTGTCATTTATTCCAATAAGAACCAAACGTTGGTTTACAAAATTTCACCACCCTTTCTCATCAAAGCAGACCGCCTCCTCATTGAAGATTTACTCGTCAACCTCATATCCAACGCTTCGGCCTACAGCCCCGAAGGTTCGCAGGTAGTTGTGCGTGCCGATTCGGAAAATGAGAAAATCAAAATCCAAGTCATCGATCAAGGAATCGGTATTTCTCCTGAAGATGCCGAACGAATCTTTGAACGTTTTTTCCGAGTGGATATGAACCGCTCCCGAAAAGAAGGGGGGACTGGGCTTGGTCTTTCCATTGTCAAACACATTGCCCGATTGCATTCTGGGGAGGTGACGGTTGCACCAAATCCCACGGGTGGGTCCATTTTTACCTTTGAATTTCCCCAAAAATAGATTCTAGTAAGGGAGATGTCCTCCTTAAAAAATGGTCTTTGGTAAGAAATTATGCTCTATCCCAAAGGTTTTTTTTCATTCGGTAAAAATATTGGAATCAAAGATGATACCTTAGACTTTGCAGTCATATACTCGGAGAATCTTTGTAAGGCGGCTGCGGTTTTTACAAAAAACAATTACCCTGGCGCTCCCATCATCGTTGGCAAAGACCATATCCAGGACGGGTATTTGCAAGCCATTGTCATCAACTCCAAAAACTCAAATGTTGCCACGGGTGACGAAGGCATCCAAAACTCATACAAAATCTGCGAAACATTGGCCGAGTCTTTACAAATTTCTCCTAAAGATATTCTACCGTCTTCTACCGGTGTCATTGGAGTTCCCTTGCCAATTGAAAAAATTCTAAATGCGTGCAAAACTGCCAAAGGGGAATTAAAAGAAGGAAATTTAGAATTGGTTGCAGAGGCTATCATGACAACCGACACTCGTATCAAAATTTCCACACGAACCATAAACCACGACCAAAAAACAGGCGTTATGTATGGCATTGCCAAAGGTGCGGGTATGATCGAACCCAATATGGCCACAATGTTATCGTATATTCTATCCGATTATTTACCAGAATCGGGAGATTTGAAAGGCATATTAAAACGAGTTGTGGATGATAGTTATAATTGTATCACCATCGACTCAGATACCTCCACGAGTGACACTGTGGTTCTTATGTGTTCAGGTGCACTCGGAACTCTGCCCGATACAATGTTTGAATCGCAGCTTAGAGAAATTGCCATTGAACTTTCAAAAAAAATTGCGAGGGACGGCGAAGGAGCAACCAAACTCATCGAACTTTTGGTGTCTAAAGGTAGAGACAAAAACCAAGTAACAAAAATCGGTAAATCCATTCTTAATTCTCCCCTCGTCAAAACAGCAATTTATGGCGGGGATCCCAACTGGGGTAGATTTGTAATGGCCATTGGTAAGGTTTTTGATGAACCAATCCCATACGAAACACTCGAAATTTTTCTGGGTGGAATTTCCGTAAAATCTGCCAATACAGAAACAAAACAAAAGTTATCCGAATATTTAAAATCAAACGAAGAAATTTACATCCAGGTTGTTTTGAATACAGGAAGCACAGAAAAAACTTTTTGGAGCTGTGATTTTACCGAAGGGTATATCAAAGAAAATGCGTATTACACGACATGATTTCTACTAAGATTAAAAATTCGATACGATTTTTGTTGCCTTCTAGTTACCAATTGAAGGTATCCGTAACAACAATATTCACTCGTACACTTTTTATTCTTTTGGTATTCATTTCTTATTTTGTTATTTTGGATAAAATTCCAAAAAATTTAGACTACCGGTTGGAATTGGCTTTTACATTAACCTCAGTCCTAAGTATCATTTTTTATTTACCTTTCATCGAAAAATTAGCAAAAAATTTACGCACCCGGTTTTTGTCTGAATACCTGACGGAAGACGCAGAGTCATTTCGCCAAGCAATTAAAATGTTTAATTTTGATGCTCTCATCAAACATGTGTTTCCCGATATGGTTAAAATCACGGGTAGTCATTCGGGTACAATGGCTGTTCTCAACCCAAATGGAACTTTTGCTTTTCACTCTTATTTTAGAGGAAGGCAAAAAAAACTAAGCCCTACAAAAGATATCATAGTAAAAAGCAGTTTTCAAAATTTTTTACTCGAAAAACGAAATGGCGCATCTGTAGCAGATTCTATTTCGCAAATTGAGATTAACAACGATTTTATGGAGCTCCATGCCAATTATATTTATCCGTTTATCTTTCGAGAAAAATTATTTGGGTTCATTGCAGTTTCTAACATTCCTAATGCGGATGCAAGGCATAGTTTATCCTTACTCGCTGGCCAATCGGCAGTGACCATCCACAATCATATCCTTTCGTTTCATATTTCCGAAAATAAAAAATACCAAAAAGAAGCCGAATATGCAGTGCGGGTACAAAATCTTTTGGAAACAGGAACCATTCCCGAACTGCCTGGCTGGAAAATTGAGGCTTTCAAACGAACATCCCGCAATTTAGTTGAATTCTTTCAAGTGGAAGATGGTTCTTGGTATTTTGTCATTTTAAATGCAGGGAGATCTTACCAACACATTGGTATCATTTTATCTTATATTTTAGGAGTTGTTTACTCACAATCGAGGTTAAGGTTACTGAAAGGTTTTTCTGATATAAAAACCCTCATCCAACAGACATTTCAAAAACTAGAATGGAAAGATCGTTACGAAATGATCATTGGTCAAATTGGTTATAGCGAACTTTACATCGTACAAGAAGGAAAACAATTTCGCATAACAAGAAATTCTGAGGAAGTCATTGCAAGCGTTGGTTGGAAAAATATGATCAGTATGGAAAAAGGTCCAATCCTTATTTTACAAGCAGGTCAGCCCATTTTAAAATTTTCTTTTGATGGAAATTTGAATTTATGAGAGAACTAACCATCACTATTCTTTCCACACTTCTCTTTACGCTTTTATTATTTTTTTCCTTTGTGGGAATTCAAAATACTTCGAAAACATTGCCTTTTTTTCACTATCCTTCTGGTCTCATCGTAAACATTGGCGAAGGAAATCAAAATATTTGGGGAAACTTTGCAAACCGTTCTGATTTAGATGTTTTTGAAAATTTAGAAAATAAATCTTCTCTCACTGAATTTCCGATTCGCATCAAATACAAAGATGGTGATGAAAAAGAAATTTCATTCAAACTTATAGAATTACAAAAAACAGACATCATTGGTCTTTTTGTTTACGATTTATTTTTAGCCTTCTTTAGTTTGGCTGTTGCTGTTTATTTTTACTACTCCACAAGAGATGCACTTATCTTTTCATTTTTTCTCAATTTGGGTTTAATTTTTTTATCCAATGTATTTATATTGGCATTCCACACTTCCGTTTTTGTTTTTGTTTTCACACTGTATTTGAGTGCTTTTTTAGGATACCACCTAATTTACCGTTTGCGAGGGAAAGAAATACCTAGTAAATGGCTTTTGCCACAAGTTTTAATTTCTTTTATCATGGCAATGATTGTTTCACAAGATGGTACAGACCCTTCGTTAATCGAAAAGATTGTCGTCATAGCGCACGGCACTGGATTATTTTTTGGGATCATCAACATCGTTCTAAATGTTTACGATTTATTTCGGTCTAAACCGATGGGGGAAGCTCTCTTAAAAAGAGTGATTCTCATTCTTTCTATTTTTATTTACATTGCTCTTCCGTTTTCCATTATTTTTTTGAACGGATACCCTTGGTTTTTTATCCATCGTTTCTTTTTCGTTTTTACCTATATTTTATTTATCATCTTCTTTTTTTATGGAACCTACCGGTATACTTTTGTTCCTTCACTCGTCATTTTCACACCAACAATTGTCACCTTAGTTTTGGTAAGTATCCTCATTGGAAGTTATTTAGGATTTGTTGTATCCATGAGTTATCTCTTACCCATTCCTTTTATTTTTAAAGAACGTTGGGTTTTTAATTTATTGTTTTTGTTTATCATGACGGTGTATTTGATACCGCTGAAATTAAAAATCAAAGAAACCATTGATTATTGGTTTTTTGAAAAAAATCCAATTTTGAGTGAAGGCATTAATAAAATCACAGCATTATTATCCTCTCCTTTTTCGATGCGGAAAACAATTCTATCCATCAACAAAACGGTAATGGAAACTTTAAATGTTTCGAATATCATTATACTCATCCCTGGTGATCAATTTGCCCGAACAGATTTGAGAAATGTAAACTTTGTTCGAATTCCATCCCAATCAGAAATATGGAATTATTTTAATAGTACCGACCGTGTGACTGTAACTTCCCATTTAGAGTATGGCATTGGACTCAGAGAAACCCTATATAATTTTTTAAAAGGTTTGAATGTACAGTTGGCTTTTCCCGCTTACGATTTGTCTTCTACCAAAAAAAATATTCGTGCAATGATATTGCTCGGTGAAAAATCCGATAAAAGATATTTTACGATCGGTGAATTAAAATTCATCAATGAGGTTGTCAAAATTTCAGGGATGTTACTCGAAAATTACAGCCTACTCGAAGATGAAATTCAAAAAAGAAAAATTGTACGCGACATCCAAACTGCATCCATTGTGGATAACACCCTCCGACTCATTTTACCAAGTGAAATCAAAGGCATTGATTATGGTTACATATCAAAACCTGCAGTTGGAATTTCGGGAGATTATTTAGACATCATACCCGTTTCGCAAACCAAGATGATTATTTTTTTGGGTGATGTGGCAGGTCATGGACTGGGAACAGGATTTCTTGTGAGTGCCATTAAGGGAATCGTTCGTGAACAACTCCGGAATGGTACTTCTCTCGAAGGGATCTTTCGTGAAATCAATTCGTTCTTCCGCGCTCGTTACAAAGGAAATGAATTTATGACCCTCCTTGGTGGTATCCTCGATTCGCGGGAACATAGTTTCAAATTCATCAACGCAGGTCACCTTTCCCTCATCGAAATGAAAAACGATGGCCAGATCAAATTACATTCCAAAACCCAACGCGTGCTTGGCATTCTGGAAACCGATTATGCCTCCCAAGAACTCAAAGTACTACCTGGCACCAAATTGTTTTTGTTTTCCGATGGGATCACAGAAGCCTTCAGCGAAAGAGACGAAATATTTGGGGAAGAATCCCTCATTGAATTTTTGCATTTTCACGCAGATCTTTCTGTCAAAGAAATCCCAGTTTACCTCGAAACCAAAATGGCAAATTTTCGGGGGAGCCGCGAACAATCAGATGATATTACATTTATTGGTCTTTCTTTTGGACCAAACTAGCCGATACTCATAAAGATGATGACAGACAAACCCGTTAAATTTGTCATTTTTTTGTCCCTCATTTTGAGTTTGGTGGCTTTTTGGGATCATCGTGTCACCTCTTACCTAAAAGAATTTGTCGTTCTCATCCATGAAATCTGCCATGCGACAGCCGCCCTCTTCACTGGTGGGATTGTCAAAGGAATTGCCCTCCACGGAAACGAAGGCGGAGAAACGATAGCCATCCCTGCCTCTTTTCGAGGTAGTTTTATACTGGTTGTTTCTGCGGGTTACATTGGTTGTTCCCTTGTGGGAGGATTTTTGCTCAAACTAGGATTTGGTGGAAGACATGCAAGACAGACCCTTATCCTATTTGGTCTTTTTTTAATTTCAGTGAGTGTTCTATATTCAAAACTAGGAGAATTAGCTTACTTCACTGGGATTTTTTGGGGAGTTGGGATTCTCGTTGTCGGTATGTTAGGCGAAACAATATCTGTTCTTAGTTTGGTATTTTTAGGAACCAGTATTTCTTTGTATTCGTTATATGATTTATCTGATTTTGCAGAACGAATGACTGAAACTGACGCAGGGATCTTGGCAGTTTGGATGGCAGGGCTTTCTCCAGAAGATTTAAACCAAGAAGAAATGCCTGACGCCGTGGTTGTTCTCGGGTATATGATCGCCACTCTCTGGTCACTGCTAAGCATCGGCATCATCACCTATTTTTTGAAATCCTCCCTTTCACATGAACCGACGGAACCACAAGGCATTCCAGAAGAACCCAAATTCGAACGGTTTCCAGGAGAGATTTCGCCCGAAGCCAAACTCTGGATGGAAAAACGAGGGATCGACCCAGAAAGTGGTGTGGTTCTACCCCCAGAATTCCTATTCGGTCCCCCACCCAAAGACTAGTTCTCTGGCAGTAACCTAGAAATTTTCATTTGCCGAGGATGGGAGCCTGCTAAATATAGAATCTCAATGGCAAAACGAATCCTAATCACTGGGGGCGCTGGGTTCATCGGATCCCATCTCGCAGAAACCCTACTCAATGAGGGAAACCAAATCATTGTTTTGGATAATTTTCATACTGGCCGAAAAGAGAACTTAGAACACCTCCGATCGAATCCGAAGTTTGAACTCATCCGCCATGATATCACTGACCCAATCAAACTTGAGGTAGACCAAATTTACAATATGGCCTGCCCTGCATCTCCCGTTCACTACCAATCCAATCCAATCAAAACCATTAAAACAAATGTACTTGGTATGACCAATATGCTCGGGCTCGCCAAACGAGTGAAAGCAAGGATTTTACAAGCAAGTACTTCCGAAGTTTACGGCAACCCTTTGGAACACCCACAGACAGAAGGTTACTGGGGCAATGTAAACACCATTGGAATCAGAAGTTGTTACGACGAAGGCAAACGCGTTGCAGAAACATTATGTTTTGATTACCATAGACAACATGCTGTGGACATTCGAGTCATTCGAATATTTAACACCTATGGCCCAAGGATGATTCCTGATGATGGGCGAGTTGTGAGCAACTTCATTGTACAAGCGTTACGTGGCGAAGACATAACAATTTATGGAGATGGTAGCCAAACTCGTTCGTTTTGTTATGTAGACGATTTGGTGCGCGGTATCATTACAATGATGAACACCGAAAATTTTGTAGGCCCAGTGAACCTCGGCAATGATGGAGAGTTTACTGTGAAAGAACTTGCCGAACTTGTCATCAAAGAGGTTGGTTCAAAATCAAAAATCATCTACCTTCCATTACCGCAAGATGACCCCACTCGACGAAAACCAAACTTGAGTTTAGCGAAAGAAAAATTGAATTATTCCACAACGGTACAACTTACCTTGGGCGTAAAAAAAACCATCGAATATTTTAAAGAAAGAGTATAAAATGAAAATAGGCGTAATCAAAGAACCAAATTTCGAAAACCGAGTGGCCATCACTCCAGACGTAATTGATCCCCTTAAAAAGATGGGTTTTACTGTGGCAGTGGAAACAACTGCGGGTGACAAAGCATTTTATTCTGACAAAGATTATACAGACGTAGGTGCAACCATTGAATCGAGAGATTCTATTTTGTCTGGCGCAGATATTGTGGTTTCCATCCACACCTTAGATGAAGACAGCGCTAAAAAAATTCCAAAAGATAAAATCTACATTGCAACTCTATCTCCACTTGCGTTCCCACAAAAAGTAGCAGAGATCGCCAAAGTTTCGTTCAAAGTTTTTTCGATGGATACAATCCCTCGTATCACCAGAGCACAATCGATGGATGTTCTTAGTTCACAAGCAACAGTGTCTGGCTACAAAGCAGTGTTACTCGGTGCTACAAATTATAGCCGTTTTTTTCCGATGTTAACAACAGCAGCAGGAACCATCACACCAGCTCGTGTTTTGATTTTGGGTGCGGGGGTTGCAGGTTTGCAAGCAATTGCCACAGCAAAAAGGCTCGGGGCTGTTGTGGATGTGTTTGATACACGACCTGAAGTTAAAGAACAGTGTATGTCACTTGGTGCAAAATTTGTAGAGGTAGAAGGTGCGGCAGATGCATCAAGTAGCGGTGGTTATGCGGTTGAACAATCAGACGATTACAAACGCCGCCAAAAAGAGGCCATTGCTAAATTTGCGGAAAAAGCAGATATCATCATCACAACCGCACTCATTCCTGGTAAAAAAGCGCCAGTACTTATCACCAAAGAAATGGTAGACACGATGCGCCAAGGATCTGTCATCATTGACTTGGC
The DNA here is from genome assembly GCA_029310945.1 of Leptospira sp. 96542. Classification (GTDB taxonomy): domain Bacteria; phylum Spirochaetota; class Leptospiria; order Leptospirales; family Leptospiraceae; genus Leptospira_A. Next base: position 23,278 of record JARJFC010000002.1, on the reverse strand, counting down.
TGCTGTCAACGGTGGAAACTGTGAATTGACCGAAAACGATAAAACTATTGTTTATAAAGGAATCACAATCCTTGGAAATTCTAACTTACCAAGTACCCAACCAATGGATGCTAGTAAGATGTATGCCAAAAACATTGTGAACTTTCTAAAACTGTTTGTGAACAAAGAAAAACAATTTAGCATCAATATGGAAGATGAAATCATCGATGCGTGTTTGATTGCAGAAGGTGGTTCGATTCGCCACAAAGCCACCTTATCACTTCTCGGAAACTAATTCGTTTCTGGTTTTGGTGGTTGGGTGCGCCATCTTCGGTGCACCCAAAAGTACTGCTCAGGAAACAACCTCACCTCTTCTTCTAAAGTTTTTGTCCAAAGTTCGGTATAATGCCTGAGTACGGCTTCTTTTTCGGGGAATAATTTTTTATCTACAAAACCTAAATCTTTCACTCGGATGACGACTTTTCCTTTTTCACCCGCAAGAACAGAATAATACAAAAGTTTAGCACCAGTTAGATATGCCATAAGAGCAGGTCCTACAAATGTGGATGCTTGCCTATTCATGAAAGGCACAAAAATCCCTGCTTTGCCTGCGTTCTGGTCGGAACCAAAACCAACCCAATACCCTTGTTTGAGAAGTTTGATGACTGTTGTGGATTCTTCTACAGGAACGAGAACAATCCCATTTTTGGAACGCATCTTAAACAAAAGTTGATCTACAAATGGGTTTCGCACTTTTTTATAAATACCTGCACCCTTCATTCGGATTCCTAAAAATTGAACAAGGACTTCCCAAGTACCAAAATGCCCAGAAATGAGCACCACTCCCACCCCTTGTTTTTTAGTTTCTTCTTCAATGTTTAGACTTTCAGCATCCACAACCAAATATTTTTGCAACCATTCCCTTGTCATACGTGGTGCCCAAAGAGTGTGTGCAAGTAAGATACCCATATGCCGGAAGTGCGCCCGAACCAAACGTAACACTTGTTCCTCGGCATAATCCGGAAATGCATAACGAATATTTTCGGCAGCGATTTTCCTGTGTTTTTTAGCAATAGGAAAAATGAGGCTTGTTAAAAACATTCCGTATGACAAACAAAAGCGGTAAGGCAAAATTTTGAATGGAAAATAAAAGATATAAACAATAATAAATGTAAAAAAATAACCGACTTGTTTCATAAATTCATTCTTTCCTTTAAGTTAAAAACAACAAGAGTGAATGGTAAAAACCCAAACCTAAGATTCCTACAAAAAAACCAATGAACCAACCACCAAGGATGTCACTCACATAATGATGGAGAGTGAGGAGCCTGCCCACTCCAGCAAACAAACTGAATAAGAAAAAATAGGGAGTTTCTCCAAATGCAAAAACAAGTATGGTAGCCACAACAATGGAATTGGCGCTATGTGCCGATGGAAACGAATGTTTCATATCAGGATTGGAATCTACTTTTCCCATAACACTCACTAGTGGGCGTTTACGGGCAAAATATTTTTTTAAAATCAAAACAAGTCGATCAGTAAAATATGTGAATGCAAGGACAATGGGTAAACTGATGTAGACTGGTTTGTATATAGGAGACAAAATCATAAGAGGTAAAAGAACAAGGGCAAACATTTCCCCACGGTTGACCCTAGACAGTATCCAACTTAGTTTTTGGTTATGAAGGTTTTGTTTGATCCAAATTGAAATTGTTTGGTCTAAACCAAAAATAAAGTTCATAATTTCATTTCTTCTTTGATCTTTTGGATCATTTCCGAAACGGAACATACGATTTGTGTTCGATTCACCATATCTTTCAAGGTAACATTGCCCAACTTAATTTCGTCTTCACCACGTAACAAAATCCAACGGTAACCTTTTTTTTCTGCATACGAAAGTTGTTTTCCCATTTTGTTTGCTACAAGGGAAGTTTCGACAGCAATGTTAACCTTTCTCATTTCTTTTGCGATCAATTGGTTTTCTAAAAAGGAAGAATCATCAAGTAAAGGTATATAAACAATTGAATCGTTATCGAATTTTGGTAATAAATTATGGGTGGTTAAAAAATTGAGTAAGGTAACATCTCCAAGTCCAAAACCAATACCTGACAATTCTTCGTTCGAAAAAAACCCAATCAAATTATCATACCTACCACCACCATATAATGAACGTTTATTGGTAGGCGAAGTATCAAATATTTCGAATATAAAACCAGTATAATAGTCAAAACCCCGAACCACAGATGGATCAAATAAAACAATATCAGAAAGACCCATTTTATCTATGTCTGCAAATAAGGTTTGGATACTTTCCAAAGTATCTGATTTGATACCTGGAATTTTATCTAAATTGGAAATTTTTGTTTCCAAAAATAAATTGATTTGATCTACAGCAGCTTCATTTCCTGGAATTGTATTTTTCACCAGGGTTTCATATTCGTCTTTTGTGATTTTGTTTTTTTTATCTAAAATTTTTGAAACTTCGTGAGCTTGTTTTTTTTCGACCTTCAAACCATCTAACAAAAATTCATCGAGGAGCGACCTATGAGATATTGTTACTCTAAAATGTTCTTTATTTGCTCCAAAAGCAAAAAGTATATCACAAGCTAGAGATAAAATTTCCAACTCCGCTCGGTGGTGATTTACACCAAACATATCTACATTGAGTTGCCAGTGTTCACGCAGACGCCCGTGACCTGGTTGTTCGTACCGCCAAAGGTTTGGAATCGAAAACCAACGAATGGGTCGTGGCAAATCTCTTAATTTTTTTGCCACCATCCTCGCAACAGTCGGTGTCATTTCTGGACGGATAGCAACCTCTCTATCACCTTTGTCGATAAAATTGTAAATTTGTTTGCCTACAATTTCTTCACCAGTTTTAGCTCGGTATAAATCCAATGACTCCACCATTGGCCCATCATACTCTTCATAACCGTATGATTTAGCCACTTCTTTCATAATAGAAAAAAGATAATTTCGAATACGCATATCTTCAGGATAAAAATCACGCGTACCTTTGTAGTTTTCAGTAGTTAGTTTTTGTTCTTTCAATCTTTTGGCCCCTAATGACCGTAAGTTTAGCTAAAGAAGTCGATTAGACTATGGTAGATATCTTTGGCTTTTTTGTCTCCACTAACACCCACGATACGACTCCCAACGATATAAAAATCGTTTACTTCTTCCATATGACGCAGTTCCAAAACCATTCGGATTGGTGCTTGCAACTTAAAATTTACGTCCAGTGTAAAAGACGGTTTGATTTTGAGGGATTTTACAATTTCAGGATTAGTAACTTCCAATGCCAATCCACCTCTGGAAACATTCAAAACGTTTTGTTTTACATCTAAAATATGGGTATTTGAATCCATGATTCTTTCTTGAAACGTCCTTTCAACTTCTTTATAAGCGGAAAGAACCTCCAATGGAAGATTCACTTTTTCCGATTCCAAAGTTAAAAACGCAAAAAAATACATCTCTTTGATTTGAATGAATATGGGATAACAAACGAAAGAAGCGATTTTTTTTCTTTTGTATTCCTGAACTTTGTCATCCAATATAAACTCATCTTCAAAGTATTTTTTTAAATCGAACACTTCGTCAGAGTCCAAAGATTCCATCGTCTCAGTACTTGTGATAAAAAACGGTTTTTTATTCTCTTTCAAAAGTTCGACTTCTTCCGAATTTGGCGCATTGGATGAAAAAATAACTTTGGATTGTGGATAATCTTTCAAAAGATTTCGATGAATATCTGTCAAAATAACTTGAGAGCTAACTCCCGTTAATTTAGAAAAATCTATATTCGTATTTGAGATTAAAAAATTGGAAACAACCGCATTGTCTCGAACTTTTTCGTTTCGAACTTCCGAGCGAGTTGTGTAAGTTTGCCGTTTGTCTATGAGTTTACCAAGCAACAAATTATCTTTTTGATTTACGAGTTCGTAATCTACCTCCACATGAAAGGAAGGAGTTGTTTGTATTGTAAAAATTTGATCGATGGTTTCTGGAATTGTTTGTAATTCCCAAATATGCGTACCATCTGCACGCTCACCTTTGAATTTAACTCTGATATCAGTATCATAGCCTTTTAAAAAAATCCCGCCAGCACCCATCATTTCTTTGTAAAATTCTGGCAGAACACGAACAGCTTCTAAGGGAACAAATTCCCGTTCAAAAGAAAAATGATTTTTGATTCGGTTGATCATTTAGTCTAACTTCTTAAAATTGACCCTTCGATTTTGAGACCTGCCCTCATCCGTTTCGTTGTCCGCTATGGGCTGTGAGTAATAATATGCCTGGACTTTCATCCTGTCTTTTGGCACACCACGTTCACGCAAATACCGATACACCGCGAGAGCTCTGTCTTCACTCAAGGAGATATTATAGTCTTTATTCCCAATGTTATCAGTATGACCACCAATTTCAACTTTTTCATTTTTTTGTTGGATTAGGAATTCAGCTAACTTATCTAATTTTTTCTTATCTTCCACACTGATTTCCCTTTCGTTGAATGGGAAATAAATAATTGTGTTATATATGTTGTCAAAATCTTTCAAATTGCGCAAATAAAGAACGGTTTCTTTGCCTTCCATTTCGGAAATTTTTTCTTTCCCAAAAATAAAAGTTTCTTCTTTGTAACCATTTGCTTTTGCCAAAATTTCAAAATCAAGTTTCGGTGCCGTTTCTATGTCAAAATGGCCATCTTTCAACTCAATATTTTTGCCTTTCCGTGTCACATCATCGAAATAGATACATATCGCATTGGGAATGACTAGGTCCGTTTTTCGATCCTTTACGACAAACCTAAGACCTTTGATGGTTTTGTCTGGCCTGTCAATTTTTTGCGGTTTTATGGGTTGGAGAACTATTCTTGAATACTGTTCTTTGTCCTTTCCCACATTTCCACGCAAATCAATTAAAATTTCCGTCGGATGAAAACCAGGTGAAGATACTTCCACTCGGTATAATTTTCCCGTTTTGATTGTGGTTCTAAAATTTTCGACATCATCTTTTGTTAGGTCACCACCAATTCTTTTTGAGGTTATGACCTGGAGAGGTTTCGTTTCATCGTAAATTTTTAAGGTAGAATCAAGACCAATCATAATGGCTTCAGATCCATCCAAAACCAAACCTCTAAAAATAAATTCATAAGATTTTCGTAAATCTTCCGGAACCATTGCCCTATAGATATCAAACTGACCTTCTCCTCCAGGGCGGTTGGATGAAAAATAAAACCAAAGATCATCAAAAGTAACGGAAATACCTTCGTTATCACTTTCTTCCCACAAACTGTACGTTGAATAATCGGAAGGTGTGTCGAAAGGATAACCAGTAGAATCGGCACTTAATTGTTGTTTCGTGTTGAAGGGAGAACCAAGTAAAGTCGGGGTCAAAAAAACATTTGTATTTTCATCCCATTCTGAATAGTAAAAACTAAACTTTCGATTTTTATCGTCTCGATTGGAACTGAAATACAAACGATTTCCATCCCAATGATAACTGGGAGAAATTTCATCATCTTTAGAATTTATATTAGATCCAACAGAAATTGGTTTTTGCCAAACCCCATCTCTACATTTAAGTTTTGGTTTGTCGGGTCCCGACTCGATTTCTTTTGTGATAGGTTCTCTTTTGGAGATCCATAAATCAAAACCCCCAAACCCACCTGGTCGATTGGAGGAAAATACCATCGAACAACCATCAGGTGAAATTGCTGGCATTTTGTCTTCAAAATGAGAATTAACTTCGTTTAAATGGATTGGCGCCGACCAAAGTCCAGTACGGTGGTTTATTTTTGTATAATAAATATTTAAACCATCATAACCTTCTCTATTTTTTTTAGGATCCGCTTGGCTTTTGTCCCGAACAGAAGTGAAGTACAATTCGTACGGTTTTTCTTCTTCATCAAAAAGGATTCCAAACATACCTTCAAAATTACTTGTATTGAGTTCTCTAAAATTTTTGGGAGGTAACCAAACAGGAGCCTTCATTCGGTCTGGGTAACTTTGGTTTTCAGAGACCCAAATATCCATTCCTCCTTCCCCACTAGGGCGATTGGATTGAAAAACCAAATACTTTCCATTGGGAGAAATGATCGGATTGTATTCGACATTTTGGGTGTTGAGAGGTTGGTAAAATCTTACTTGTTTCACCTGGGGCAGGGTTTGAGCCAAAAGGGGAACAAAGGAAAATAACAAAACGTATAAGATTTTTTTCATCTGGACTCTCGTTAAAATATCGGCGAAATCCAGTTTTCTGCCAAGGGAAAAAATAGGCTTGAGACTATGCCTGGGGGAGGAATCCCTAACGTATCAATGGCAGAAATATTCGGAATACTGAACATCACTGAGGATTCTTTTAGCGACGGGGGAAGATTTTTAAACCCAGAACAGGCAATCGCACAAGGCACGAAACTTTTACAAGAGGGAGCCGATTGGTTGGACATTTCAGGCCAATCGTCGAATATTTCCGCCAAATTGGTTTCCGAGGCGGAAGAATGGAATCGGATTGAACCAGTCATCCGCCATTTTGTGCCCTTAGGGGTACGATTGAGTGTGGATAGTTTCCGCCCTTATGTGCAAAAAAAAGCTCTCGATGCTGGGGTTCAGTGCATAAACGATATCACTGGTTTTTCCTACGATGATGATCGGAGTTTTTTGAAAGAGCATTTTTCGAAAAAACAAACTTCCAAGTTAGTTGTCATGCATTCGCATAATAAGGGTATAGCGAAAGAAAATTCTCGCTTAACAGAAGCAAATGTCATACAAGAAATTTTAGTTTTTTTTAGGGATAGACGATCGGAACTTATGTCTTTGGGAATTCCCGAATCTGCCATTTATTTTGATCCAGGAATGGGATTTTTTTTAAGCGATAACCCTATGGTTTCGTTCAAGGTTTTGCAAGATTTAAGTACTTTATTATTAGAATTTCCCAATATGATGGTGGGTGTATCTCGAAAATCATTCCTTGGAAAAACTTTAGGTGGGATTTCTGTTGAAGAAAGAGAATTTGCAAGTTTGGCATGTGAAATCCATCTTTTACAAATAAAAATTCCTTGGATCCGAACCCATCATGTTTTGAAACTTAGGCAGGCCGAAAAAATACTTGGTCTCTGCCAAAACTTACGTTGAAAATTTAATTTCTACCAGTTCGGATGAGGGATCGTAATTCCTTTGAATTTTTATCCAAACCTGGAAAAAATACGGATTCTGGAACCAAATACCCTTTTTCAACCGCTGTGCGGTAGTGAGGTAAAACCGCGTCCCATTTCGGATTATCATACAAAACCATCAAAGTATCTCGCCAAACTTCTAAAAATGCAATTGTAGATTTTTCGGTTAAAGTCGCCGACTCCACCCATTTGATTGCTTCTTCATACCTTCCCAATTCATAATTTGCTTTCAAAAAATAAAAATGAAAATCTTTATTCTTTTTTGCTGCCGTTTGTAACGACTTCGCATAATCAAGAACAGCCGACCAGTTCTCTTTTTGGATATTGATGTCCGCCATTCCAAACAGTGCATTTTCATGAAAAGAATTTGCTTCCAAAATCAAATTAAAATAACCTTCAGCAAATCGGAAATTACCCATTTGTAAGTAATAATTCGCAAGTTCTTCATAAGCGTAAAACTCCCAACCTTTCACGCGGGTGAGAGCATCCAAAACCACTACTCGTTCTTCAGGACGGTTGTTCACTTCCAGTTCCTTGAGGATGGCTTGGTAAGTTAGGGAAGTGCGAGAAGGAGATTCCAAAACAATTTTGGATTTAACCACTTCATATTCATCCAATAGATAATAAAAACGCAAACGATTTAAATGGAGTGGCACCAAATTGGGGTTGGACTTGATACAATCATCCCAACCCATTTCCGCTTGGTCAAGTTTGCCCGCCCGAGTCAACCGGATGGAATCCTCATTGCAGGTTTTGGCTAAACTTGGGTCATCAAAAGTAAAAAACAATTCATCTGTTTCCAAAACATCTTGTTTTGCAAAAGGATAGGAACATGCAAACAGAAAGAAGACCAAACAAATAAGTAAAAAACGATTCAATTGGCAGAAGACCCTTCCGTACCAGTATTTTCTTTCATCTTTTGGGCAAACACCAAATATTGCATCGCCTTTTCTGGGTTTCCATTAAAAAGATACAACAAACTTAAATCCAAAGCTTCTTGCGCATCGGGCGGACTAAACTGTTCTGGATCTTCTTTGGAAAGTTCTAGTTTCGTTTGGAATTCTTTTAATTTTTTTTTGGCCTTGGTTTGGATTCGTTCCATACTTTCTTTTGCCACCGCATCCTCTTCTTGCCATGCGGATTGCAGAACCTGATTGAAATTGGTAAATCCTTCTTCTTTTTTTACCATATCCACAAGCAAATTGGCAGAAGCTTTGTAGTTTCCTTGTTTGGCGAGAATTTCTGATTGGATGATTTTGAGTTGGGCATTGCCTGGATACAAAACCAGATACCTTTCTATCATCTTGAGACTTTCTGGAAAACGATTCCTTTCGTAATAAAACATCGCAAGCCCTCCTATTGCCGATTTATGATTGGGTTCCATTTTTAAAATGTTTTTGAGATAAATTTCAGTTTTATCATCATTGCCTAACTTTTGATAGGCTTGCGCTAAAAGTAAATGTGCAGATAAAAATTTCTTTTCGTAAGTTAACGTTTGTTTGAGAAAACTTATGGATTTTTCATAATCTTCAATTTTAAAGAGTGATACAGCCAAATTATAACTGTTTTTTACATTCGGGCTCAGTTTAAAGGCATTTGTAAAATGAGGGATTGCTTCTTTATGATTACCTTGTTTGGCATACAAAACACCCAAGTTTTGGAACGCCAAATGATAATGTGGGTCGAGTCCAATGATGGTTTTGTAATTTTGTATCGCAGATTCTATGTCTCCTGTTCGTTCCAGCCGAACGGCCTCATTGAATAATGTTTGGATCTGTGCTGCCATACAAACCAATTATCGAAGCAAATTCCAAATCCTGGTAAGAAAAATATAAAGGAGAATCGAAAAAGCTTCCGAAGTTAGAAAAGAAGAATCCAGAAGAAGGGGGAAGTCATGCAAAGACTTTTATTCTTATCCACCATCCTATTCCTTGTCGCTTGTTCATCTGCAGATGCCACTCGGAGAAATTATTCTGCCTCGGGTGATCCAGAGGATATCTTTTTCGAGAGATCACAAAAATCGAAAACCACGACGGCAAATTCCGATGAAGCTGTCACAAAGTCCATTTTAGATGACTTGGAATCAAAACCCAAATCTTCGCTACCGGAAAAAAAACCCGTGGGAAATTACGATGAAGTGGGTCTTTCTTCCTGGTATGGACAAAAATTCCAAGGCCGCCCCACTGCGAGTGGAGAGCCGTTTGACAGAATGAAAATGACAGGGGCACACCGAACTCTTCCCATCGGAACCGTAGTCAAAATTCAAAATTTAGAAAATAATAAAGAAGCAGTGGTTCGCATCAACGACCGCGGTCCTTTTGTGGATGAACGCATTGTGGATGTTTCTGAAAAAACCGCAGAACTTCTCGATTTCAAAGACAAAGGAATCACCAAAGTGGGAATCAAAGTACTCAAAAAAGGGGATGATGATTTAGATGCCGCCGATTTTGATGATGCCGACCTACTAGACGATGCTCCCGCCAAACCAGAAAAATTAACCCCGGTCAAACCCAATCAAGGCAAACAAGTCGTTGGACCAAAGGGATTCACAGTACAAGTGGGTGTGTTCGCAGAACAAAATCGTGCCATTAAGTACCAAGAATCAATGAAACAAGAATACAACCAAACTGTGTTCGTAACCCCTAGAGATGGAAAGTATGTTGTCCAAGTAGGCGATTTTTCTGACAGAGCGAAAGCGGAATCATTAAAATCCAAAATGAAATACGATGGAATTGACTGTTTCATTTCGAGCAAATAACTAACTCCCCCTTCTTTTTGCCTTTGGGAGGATTTTTCGGTGCATGAACGAAACTCCATCCAAAGGTGAAAATGAATTGATTTCGCATTTTCCTTTGTTACGATTTCGTATTAAATTGTTATTTAGAAGAACCTATGAGTGAAAGCATACTATCCACTGACCACATACTCACGAACTATTATACCTTTGGCAGTTTAATTGTCACTGTACTCCTAGTGGTTCTCGCCACCTTCTTCTTTTCCTTAAAAGACAAAACGGTTGCAACCAAACACCTGGCATTTGCCTGTATGTACCTTGCTCTTTTTCAGTTTGGTTATTTAGTTGCAGCGTTTTATTACCACCCAGTTGCGGCCTACCACCGTTGGCTCACTGGGGGTCTCATCCTATTTGGGATCATTCACTTTTCGCAGTTTTTCTTTCGATTCCCTGCAAACGAAGACAGTAAATTTGCAGATAAAATCCTGATTGGAGCCTATGCGGTTGCCATTGTAGTGGTACTTTGGTTTTTATTCTCCGTATCCCAAGGTGAGAAAAAATACCATTTCACATCACACCACTGGGATTTTAACTCTGAAGGTGCGAGTAGGCTCCTGGGCATTTTTATCATGCTATATTCGCTTCCAGGGTTTATCATACTTCCTTTATACCGATTGTTCCATGTTGAAAAAGGCAAAAGAAGTGCACTCTCGATTATGGTTGTGGCTGGTATCATTGCTGCCCTCATTCCAAACGTAACAAATGTTATGAGTAGAGATGGGGCAATGGAACGTTCCACTTACCTAACCTCACTTGTATTACTATTCACTTTCACCTTCTTTGTTATCACCATTGTATTCATCAATACAAGCAGCGAACGCACTACCTTTATGGTAAAAATTGTTGGTATCTCGTTTGTTACCATCCTCGTCATCATGCAAGCTTTTTCCTATTTGGTGGACCAAGAGAAAGAACTTGCTTTCGATAGTACGGCCATACAAAAAACCCTCCGCGCTGTAGAAGGTGGCGAACGTACCAAAGATATCCTTTTTATCATCGAATACGACAACCAAACGCAAAATATACGAAAAACCTATCTTCCAAAAGAAGTGAGTTTAGATTTACCACTGGTTCAAGCCGATTTATACAATACAGCTTTGTATGATGAGGTTCTCAAATTATCTGATTCTGGATATAAATCAGCACTTGTCTCCTTACTCGCAAAAACCCCTTATTATTTCGAAGGGTATAAACAAGCAATCCTACAATTTTTACAAGAAAATCCTGAAATGGATGGTGCCGAACTCAAACAAGAAATCGCTGCACAAATTGAAAAATTAAACAAACGAGCCTTTATCAACACAAACAAACTCTCTGATATCCATCCTGATGAGTTCTGTGCGGAAGGTACGTCCTACATCCAAAAAGTAAAAAGTGTCGATACCTTTCGCGATTCCATCCTTAAACATGTGGATGATTGTAAATGGGATGGAAATGAAATCTCAGGCAAGGATCTCAAAATTGAAATGTTGAAATACTTTCGTTATTTCAAACCTGACCTGACTCGCCACTATCGCAAAGACTTAGATGGGATCACGCATTACATTGCTTATATGTCGTATGACCCAATCAAAAAATTAAACCGAGAAGTTGGTTTCAATTACCGCGATTACCGCAATTATATGCACAAATCGGCAAAATTGGAACTTGTCATCCTCGCCATTGTGATGGTAGTACTCCTTGTTGTATTTCCGCTCTTTTTTCGGTCTGCCCTTGTCAATCCCCTCTATAGCCTCCTTGCTGGTGTGGAAAAGGTAAACCAAGGAAATTTGGAAGTAGAAGTTCCCATCCAAGTAAATGATGAAATTGGGTTTTTGGCCGAATCATTCAATGGGATGGTTTCTTCTATTCGGGACGCTCGCCGCGAATTACAAGATTACGCCGAAAATTTGGAAGAAAAAGTCAAAGAACGAACCAAAGAACTCCAAGAGAAAATGGACGAAATCCATCGCCTCAAAGTACAACAAGATGGAGATTATTTTTTAACATCACTACTCGCCAAACCATTGTTCTTCAATGCCAACAAATCCGAAAACATCCAATCTGATTTTTTTGTGCACCAAAAAAAGACTTTCGAATTTAGAAACAAAACAGGCGACCTCGGTGGTGATATTTGTATCACTGGAAACTTAAAATTAGGAAACCCTGATTCTTACCGTCGTTATACGATGGTGATGAACGGGGACGCAATGGGTAAATCCATGCAAGGGGCTGGTGGATCACTGGTAATGGGGGTTGTGATGAACTCCATTATGGCGAGGTCTGCTGGCAACAAACGAATCCTCAACCGTACTCCAGCTGAATGGCTGACCGATGTTTATGAAGAAGTAAATGCAGTCTTTAAATCGTTCAGTGGAACCATGGTCATTTCCGCAACAGTGATGCTCATTGATGACGAAACGGGTGAAGTATGGTATTTTAACGCCGAACACCCGTTCACCATCCTTTACCGCGACGGCAAAGCGAGTTTTATAGAAGATGAGCTCAAACTCCGCAAATTGGGTTTAGATTCAGAATACCCATTCGAAGTACAAACCTTCCAACTTCTTCCTGGTGATCAACTTATCCTCGGCTCAGACGGTAGAGATGATATCGACCTAACACCTGAAGAAGACGTTCGTACAATCAACGAAGATGAAACAATGGTTCTGCGGTATGTCGAACAATCAGACGGTGATATTTACGAAGTTGAAAAAATGGTTAAAAATGCAGGAGAAATCACAGATGATATCTCAATGCTTAGCCTAACATTCAAAAGTAATAAAATCCCTTCGAAAAAATCCGAATCCGACTTTAATACCCAACCTGTGGATGAATTTTTTGATTCCCCTGGAGACGATTGGGACAAAGCGCTCACAACAACTGGTGCTTTCGAAGAAGGCAAAACCCTCTACCAAAATGGAGAAATAGAACGTGCCATTTCGGTAATGAAAAAGGCCTTCCAGAGCGACCCAACCAACCAAAAATTAAACCAATTTTTGGGTCTTGTCAGTTACAAAGGAAAGGATTACGACGTTGCCTCCCGGGTTCTAGGTGAATTTTTGAAAGAAAATGATGGATCTGGAGAGTATTGGTATTATCTCGCTATGTCGGAGAAAAAATTAGGAAACTATGCAGGAGCTCTTCATGCCGCACAAGAAGCGCTAAAACATGATCCTGAAAATTTCCAAAACTTAATAAACTTAGCGGATGTTAGCCGTTTAATGGGGAACGTAGACAGAGCATTGACATATGTGACTCGAGCTCAGTCCATTGACCCAAATAACAAAAATGTGATGAAACTATCCAAACTTTTAGAAAAAGCAACAAGCCTCAATTGATTGGGGCTTTAGTTTATTTCCAATATTGACTTTTCTTCCAGATGACGGATATATTCGTCAAAGATTTTAGAAAGAGTATCAAAGTGAGTTTGTAGTTCACCTCTAGCCAAACTTAGATTATGTTCATTTTTTTGTTCCATAGCCTCTTTGATGGTTTTTGCAGATTCATGCAATTTCTGATGGGGAATTTCCAATTTAGCGTGGATTTCTTTTTGTTTATCGTCTAAAACCACACTTTGGTAGTACCATAGACCCATTTTGCAAAGAGTATGGTTTAGTTGAGGCATTCCGCTTGGATCTGATGTTTGGATTGCTTTATCTACCAACTTAACCCATGCTATATGATCCAGTCTGCGTTGGAAAATAAACTCAAGCAACCAAACCGAATTTTGGTTAGTAATGAGCCGAACTGTATCTTCAATTTTGCCATAAATGATTTCAAAGTCTTTTTTAGTTTCTACACTTCTATCTGAAAGTATTCCCACCTTTTGCGAAATGTTTGTAGATTCATTGGCAATGTTACTCGAAGCCGTAGAAATTTCGAGTAACTGGTGTTCTAATTGATGAAACTCTAAAATCAACCTTTGGATTTCTGATAGGTTTGCATTTGATTCTGATTTATTATTCACAATTTCAGATTCGATGATCTGAATCTGGTCTATGATCTTAACGAGTACATCTGTTCTTGATTTTGCATTTTCTTGGAATTCCAAAAATCGATTTTGAATGTGAACCGCTGAATCTTGGATTGTTTTCACCGCAAGCTTCGTGTTGTCGGCAAGTTTCGAAACTCCTTCAGCTACCACCGCAAAACCTCGCCCATCCTCTCCCGCCCGAGCTGCCTCTATGGATGCATTGAGCGCAAGTAAATTGGTTCTATCAGAAATCTCTTTGATTAAGGAAATGTTCTCTTTGATCTGTTTTAGATCTTCATACAGTGTATTGATTTCTATTTCATTTTTCTGGTTTTCTTGGATCACCCAACGAGATTGTTCCGAAATATGCAATATCTCCGATGTTGTCTTCGATAAACTCTCTACAAGTTCTGAATTCCGTTTACCAGTCAGGTCAAAGGTTTTTAATGTCGAAGTAATTTGAGACGATACATTGTGGATGACCGCATCCAATTCTTCAGCACTGCTAGCTAAATTCATGGATATATCGTTAAAATGTGCCAGTCCATTTACATACTCAGATTGCAAATTTTCAATGTTTTGTAAACTGGACGAACAACCAAGGATCGAAACTGCAATGGAATCAGCGGAAGTGACAATTTCCGATCGCAATTTATTTTGCAATACAATGATATTCTTGAGTTCAAGGAATGAACCTTGAACCCAATCCTCATTCCTTAAGATTGCATTTCGGATCAATTTTTGATTCTTTTTAATATACGTTTGCAGACGATCGTTCGAGAGAAAATTAAACATAGACATAAAATTACCAATTAAACTTTTTCGCCCATTTTTTAAACATCTCATTGGGCTGTTTAGAAAATCTGACTTGCCAATCTTTAGAAATCTGTCATCTTTTTTGAATCGAATTCAATATTTAAGGATCCATATGAATCAGAAATCTCTTTTGGCTGTTTTGGTTGTTTTTTCCATCGGATTGGGCGGGGGACTGTTTGCCCAAGATGCTGATGTGGCTGTCGGACGTTATGTTCCACCTGAAAAAGATTCCATCATTGAAATCTTCAAATGTGGTGATAAATACTGCGGTAAAACTGTTTGTATCAAAGACAATGCATACACAGAAAAAGAAAAAGCAAACGGTGTTCCGGGTACTCCTTATCTCGACCACCACAACGAAGATCCAAAACTCAGAACCCGTCCTAACTTAGGAATGGTTTTCATCACAGGTTTCAATTATGTGGGAGAAGGAACTTACAAAAACGGAAAAATCTACAACCCAAGAGATGGCAAAACCTACTGTGGTAAATTTACCTCTCTCGACAATGGTAAAAAATTAGATTTGAAAGGAACACTGTGCTCCATCACTTTCATTGGAAAAACAAATTCTTGGGACAGAGTGACCAATATGAATTTTGACGACCCAAAATGGGATTGTACATTCAAAACCAAAAAATAAATTCCAAGTCTAACTGCCTGCTTTATCCAAGCAGGCATCACTTTTCATTTCCTCTTATTTCTCAAAATCCTTATACAGTAACGACGGCTGGATACCTTGGTTGGCCTGGTATTTCCCTGATTTGTATTCCTCAATGGCCCCTTCTACGGTATGGTAAAAAATCTGACAGATCTGAACTCCAGAATACACGCGCAAAGGGTGGGTCACCTGGATTTCTAAAGTCCAGAAGCCTTTAAATCCAACATCACCAAAACCTGCGGTGATGTGTACAAACATCCCCAAACGACCGATAGATGATCTTCCTTCCAACATAGGAACCAAATTATGAGTTTCAGTAAATTCAATGGTTCTGCCCAAATACAATCTACCTGGTTCAAGTAAAAGTCCCTCTTCTGGGATTTTTAAATTGACCACGGGATTTGGTTTTTTCATATCCAAAGGAAATTCGGAATATACCAAAAGATCTTCATGCAAACGTAAGTTATATGAATTCGGATTTAACAAATTAACATCGTAGGGTTCAATTTTTATATCACCACCCAATCTTTTTAGTATCTCTTTACCAGTTAAAATCACAAATCATTCTCCCTTAAAATTTGGTTTCCGTTTTTGGGCAAACGCATCCAAGGCCTCGAGGCGATCTTTTGTGCCCAAAGTGTCCATATAACACAACCTTTCCCAAAGCAAC
Organism: Leptospira sp. 96542; assembly: GCA_029310945.1. Classification (GTDB taxonomy): domain Bacteria; phylum Spirochaetota; class Leptospiria; order Leptospirales; family Leptospiraceae; genus Leptospira_A. Next base: position 7,238 of record JARJFC010000002.1, on the reverse strand, counting down.
GAAGCCGCTAGAGACATCTCCAAACCTTCTTTGATGGCTCGTTTTGCTGCCTTTACGGCAATAGGTGCAGAATCTGAAATCTCACGTGCAGTGGCAAGACAAGATTCTTTCAAATTTTCTACAGGAAAAATATCTGAAACCAAACCTTTGTCTTTGGCCAGATTTGCCCCAATTTTTTTCCCACTAAAAATCCATTCCATAGCAGTGGCCTTTCCCACCAATCGTGACAATCGCTGTGTTCCACCTGCTCCAGGTATGATACCCAATTTGGTCTCCGTTAAACCCATACTGGCAGATTCAGACGCATAACGAATGTCACATGAAAGTGCCAATTCCAATCCTCCGCCAAAAGCAAAACCATTGATGACAGCAATTGTAGGAATGGACAAATTTTCGATTTCCAGAAAACATTGGGTGATGCCAGAAAGAAATTCTTTCACTTGCAAATCCGACATCGTTTTCCTTTCTTTTAGGTCAGCTCCAGCAGAAAACGAATCTCCAGAACCTGTGATCAAAAGAACCCTCGCTTTCGAATCTTTCACTTCTCTTATTTTTCCCCGCAAGGATCGTAACATCTCCAGAGAAATGGAATTTTTGGCTTCTGGGCGGGTCAATTCCAGCCATGCTACATAATGATTTTCGTACCAATCAAGTTTCGTTGTGCTCATAGAATTTTTTGCCTTAAAAAAAATTGGAATGAAATGGTTTCCCAATGTCCGATAATGGAATGAAACCTATGACTCGGATTTTTAACAGCATCGGATTCGCTCTTTTGATTGGAAGCACCTTTTCCTGTGTGTCAGGTTCCGAAGAAGACCCACTGGCGGCTCTACTTTCCTCACCACCCGTCATCAGTTCGGTCACCCCGCAAATTGGATCCCCAACCCAAAACAATTTCAATGCGTACTATGCCGCCACGGAAGTTGTGATTGAAGGTGAAAATTTTGGTTTGGATACTGTTGTTCGTTTCAATGAAATTGAAGCTGTGATCACAGCCAATGCAGTAACCCAACTTTACACAAAGGTTCCCGATGGGGCATACTCTGGTTTTATCACTGTTTCCAAATCGGGTGGAAGTTGTTTACCCAGTTCCAAAACGGGTGTCAATTGTGCTGGTACAGAATTTTTTGTAGATTGTTACGCTCCCACAAACAAACAATACGGATCAGAAATTGAACTGAAACAAGGTGAGAGTTTATCTGTCGAATTCAGTGGCTCAGAAACAAAGGCTTTCCGAACAGACACTTTGCTTGGAGCCACAACATTTACCCTTGGTTGCGAAAGTACTGTGACTGTGAAGGTTTTTGACAGATCTTGTGCTGCCACAGAGTATATTTTGGTGAGAGACCCGAGCATCATCTTTCCAGGTGGGTTCGCCACACAGTTCTATGTGACGGCGGCTGACGCAACTTGCAGTTTGGTATTATAATATAAAGATACAGTCCCCTTCGCTTCTGACATTACAAAACAGCAAACGAAGGAGAATTCATTCCCCAGTGAAAAAGAATTAACTTAGTTTGAGTAGAAGATTTCGATTAAATTTTGACTTGGGTCGAGGAATGTAAGGCTTTCTCCAGAATCAGTTCCTTCTGGTCCCTTTACAATCTTTACATTCTTTTCTTCCAATTCTTCGATTGCTTCTGTGAAATCATCCACATCCATCACAAAGCTAAGAACGGCAAGGGAACGATCTGCCACTTCTGTCTTCACTAATTTAATTTTGAAAGAATCCAAAGATAGGATGGCTTCAGATTCCTTTTTTGTTTCCAGCTCAAAGTCGAAAATATCACGATAGAATTCGATGGATGGTTCAAGTTGGGATACTGGGATGCTGACGTGGCCAATGCCTTCTACAATGATCATAATGGTTTACACCTTGGGGAACTTTTCTGTCATCATGCTTGAAAATGCGGCTTTGTCGAGAAAAAAGCAAGTTCGATTCCAAAACTAGAAATGAAAATTGAATTCCAATTGAGAGCCTTGGTAAAAAAATTCAAAATATGAAAGTATTTTTTCGGATTCTCTTTTTTTTCCTTTTTTTTACGATTTCATGTAAGGGAGAAATTCCCAGTTTCCAAGAATCACACCAAAATTTGGTCTCAAACTTGCTTGCTGCAAACGAAACTCTAATGGAAGAACTTTTAAAAGATGATCCAAAACCTAACTGGGACGATTTGGCAAAGGCTGTGGCTCCACTGGCAAACTCCGACCATCCCCAATTGAAAGAATGGGGCATGGGAATCCAATCCAAAATACCCAAACAAAATTTAGATTTGGAGCAAAGTTTTGAACCTTTATCAGAAATTGAAATCATTTTGAATGAAATGCGAAAACTTGTTCCGAACCAATCCGATTACTATCAGTTCTATTGTCCGATGGTAGAAAAATACTGGGTTATGAAGGGTCGCACGGTGAAAAATCCATATGCACCAGAGATGAGGGACTGCGGGGATTTGATTTTACAATAAAAAATGTTTTCTTGTTTTTTAGGAACCACAATCTATCAGAGTTGCCCAACCAATTGTAGACAAACTGTCGTTAGGCAACACAGCGAAAATGAGACAAATTGTATTGCCAAAGAAAAACTAGAGGCATTTTTACAAGATCGAGTGACCTTTAAAGTTGGTATTTCTGCTTTTTACCAAGCGGATCCTAAAATTTTAGAAAAATTCATTTGGGAAAGTAGTGATCATTTAGAACTTATTACCTATTACCTCTACATCAGTGATCCAACAACTGTTCGCGAAATCATCGAAAGTTTCTCAGACCACACTCTTAGTTATCTTTTTAAATCAGATTTTATGACATTTCTCAATGTGAAAGATTCTACAAAACGAGATCGTTCCATCAAACATATGTTCCAGGTAAAAAGTTACAGGTATTGGACCTTTATCAGTTACCAAAGAATTTGTGACCTAATTGTTTATTTTGTTCGCGAATTAAAACTTCCCGAGTATGCATGTCAATTCATCGTTATACTTCCATCCAACATCGTTTCTAATTTAAAAAAATACACAAGTTTGACTTTTGAAGAAGAAAAATCTTTGTACACAGCCCTTGGGGATTCTATTTTCGAACTTCCCATCCAATCCCCAAAAATCTATGGGCATATGATTCAGTTATTTGCTGAAGAACCTGAAGTTTATTTTGTTTTGGAAACCATGGAAGAACTCATCCGCAGACAGGAAAAAATTTTGGATACGAGTGAAAAACTCATCGAATACACAGCCAATCATCGAATTGACCTGAGCATTCAATTTATATTTTCAGAACTCAATGGGATGGATTTAGGAATTGCTGCCGAAATCCTAAACCAACTTTTGGAGAAAAATCGTATAACCATTAGTCAAAAGTCACTCGTTCTTGACTTTTTAGAAACAGGGAATTTAGACATCCTCCGACCACTTAGGTCGGATTTAATTCTGTGATCGCCTAACCTGCGATCTTGATTTTTTTCGCAACGATCACGCTGGAGAGTATACAAACCACAGAAATCATACCCACAAGATCATAATTATTAAAACTTTGGTCTGGATTCTCCACCAAAATTGCTCCAGCGAGAAAAGAAGCTGCGCCCGAAGCAATTTGTTGTATGGCAGAATTCACAGACATAAAACTCCCTCGGATCCGTGGTTGTACCGCAGAAGTCACCATTGCCAACGCTGGCACCATTCGTCCAGAAACGACGATCATAAAAACTGTTGTCACTGTGAGGATGACAGGTAGTGAAGTTTTTGTAAGTGTTGTTACGATGACAATGGGAACCACTGCCATTAAACTTAGAATTTTATAAACATTGAACTTTCCATAACGATCGGACAAAATTCCGATGTATCGACTGGTAAAAAAAGTAAAAAGCCCGCCAAAAAAATATACAAAAGGCAAATCATCGTTTGGCAAACCCGCATTGAATACCAAATAAGGACTTAAGAACGGAATGATGGTAAAACCACCGAACATCATAAGGATCATAAAACCAAAGGCAGGGAAATGGTTTTTGGTTGTTAACACTTCCACGAGCGACTTGAATTGGGATTGTTTTTGGAACGTTGTCTCCAGGTGGTGGCGGATTGGCGGTAACACAAAATAGGCGACTGGTAATAATAAAAAACTCGCAATGGCCAAGGAATAAAACGGAAAGTGCCAACCATAATGATTTGCCAGTGTCAATCCAATGGGGATGCCAACCACAGAGGAAACAGAGAACGCACTCATCACAACTCCAGTTGCCTTTCCCCTACGAAAGACGGGGATGATGTCTCCGATGATGGAAAGGACAGTGGCTCCGAGTAAACCCCCGAAACCACCAGCTACGATGCGTGCAACCAATAGAAAATAGTAAGAGGGGGCAATGGCACAAAGTAAGGTTCCCAATGCAAATCCTGTAAAGAGAACGAGAAGACCTGATTTACGATCGAACTTGTCCAAAAACAAAGCACCAATGAATCCAAAAAAACCAGCACTAATGGAATAAGCCGAAACAAGCAAACCAAACTCAGCAGAATTGATTTTGAAACTCTCCATAAACACAGGACCCAGTGGCATCATGATGACAAAATCAAGGATATGTAAAAATTGTAAGGCTGCTAAGATAAAAATGATGGCTCGTTCTTTTTGGATGGTGTGAAGAGGGTGGGAATCATGGGGATGGTCCATATAACTAATATTGACCAAGCGTTCAAAATTTCAAAAGTAATTTGGATTCGAATTGCCAAGTTTACTGGTTTTCTTGTACGTTCTCATCCATGAAACTATCACTTGTCACAGGGGCTTCTACTGGTCTTGGTAAAGACTTTGCCATCGCTCTCGCCAAAAAAGGATACACTCCCATTTTGGTTGCACGCAGTCTTGACCGATTAAAATCATTGGCAGCCGAAATCAAATCACTCTATGGATTGGATGCCATTGTTATCAAACAAGATCTTTCCAAACCTGGGTCTGCAAAAGAACTCTATAACGCAGTAAAAAAGAAAAAACTTTCTGTGGAAATCCTCGTGAACAACGCAGGTTACGGATTGAATGGAGAGTATTTTAAAAACGATTTTACTAAAGAATCAGAAATGATCCAATTGAATGTCACAAGCCTTGCTGAACTTTGCCATTTGTTTTTGAATGATATGGTGGCTGCAAAAAATGGTCGGATCCTAAACGTAGCATCCATTGCTTCCTTCCAACCTGGACCACTTATGGCCAATTATTGTGCAACCAAAGCCTATGTTTTGTCACTCAGTGAATCCCTAGCTGAAGAAGTCCGGAAGTACGGAGTGTTCGTTTCTTGCCTTTGTCCAGGCCCCACAAAAACTGAATTTTTTGAAAGAGCCAATATGATGAACAGTAAACTCCTCAATTTTTCACCGATGACGATGGATTCGGAAACTGTAGTGAAGGCAGGAATGAAAGCATTGTTCTCAGGCCAAGTGGTAAAAATTCCTGGGTTTTCCAATTTCCTCATCGCATTTTCGGTTCGGTTTTCGCCCCGAAGTTTGGTACGTAAAATTGCAGGTTTTTTAAACCGCCTCGACTGATAGACCTTGGATTTATTTTTATCAAATCGTTTTTCAAAGTTAGGCGAAATTACAGAAGAGAATTTGCTCAACCAGAAAAAAAATGAATTGATCCTAAATAATAAACACGTCTTGGACTTAGTGGTTTCCAATCCCACAACTGTGGGTTTGGAATTTCCACCCCATCTATTGTCCCACTCCTTTGAATCTGTAAATTTATCGTTGTATGACCCTAAACCTGAAGGTTCTATTTTTTGCCGAGATGCCATCCAAAAAGATTATTTGGGTCGAGGTTTAGAAATCAATTCGGAACAAATCACACTCACCGCAAGTACTTCGGAAGCCTATTCCTTTCTATTCAAACTTTTAACAAATCCTGGGGATGAAATTCTTACGCCTAATCCAGGTTATCCCTTATTTTCTTTTTTGTCGGGGCTCGAAAACCTAAAGGAAGTGAACTACCCTCTTTTGTATGACAACAATTTGGGCGAGTGGAATTACGATGCGGAAACCATAGCCAATTGTATTAGTACAAAAACAAAACTCATCATTTTGGTGAGCCCTGCAAACCCCACAGGTTCTCGGACATCCCAAACATTTTGGGATGAATGGCGACACTTAAATATCCAGATTCCAGTAATTTTGGATGAGGTATTCGTTTCTTGCGAATTTTCGGGACAAAATCACACCTTCCCTTCCAACCCAATATTCCCCTTATTTGTATTAGGTGGAATTTCGAAATTATTGGCTCTCCCACAATGGAAATTGGCATGGATTTTAAGTTTGGGGTCTGATACGATGCAGGACTTTTATAAACCTTACCTACACGTAATCACAGACACTTACCTTTCCGTAAATTCCATCGTACAATCCATAACTCCCGATTTATTCCAATGGAAACAATTTGTCCAAAACAGAATCAAATCAAGGATCCAAAGAAATTTAGGTATTACCAAAGAGGTCTTGAGTTTCCATCCGAATATGAATGTTTTGTATTCTGGGGCTGGGTGGTATTGCCTATTAGAAGTAAATTCAGAAATACCAGACGAAAATCTCGCATTGCAAATATTATGCGAATGTTTGGTTTACATTCATCCTGGTTCTTGGTATGGTTTTCCCAATTCCAAAACCGTTCTCGTCCTCAGTTTGATTGGCGAAGAAGAAAAACATAGAGATGCTATTTTAAAACTTCAGGATTTTTTTAAGTAAGTCAATATTTTGTCTTTCTGTGCCAAAGCATCTGTTTTGCCCAATTCATACGTTTCCCTCACACCTTTTGGGTTGGTATAATCGAAGGAAGTGATGGGGAGTGGCTTAGAAGGACGCATCAAATAGGTTTTTGCTAAAAGTTCGGGGTTTTTGCCCACAATCGTGTTTGGTTCGTAATGGATGGCGATGATTTTTGCTTGGGGTGAAAATTTTTCAATGACCATATTATTGGTCAAACCCCCATCCAAATAGTATTCGTTGTTTACAGATTGAAAATCCACAATCGGTGGAATTGACGATGAATTGAGGATGAACTGCTCGATGAGTTCGGGGTTGGTAAAATCTTTTTCTGTGAAATCAACATCCTCCATGTCCCATTTTTTGATGATCTCGTCTATCCGATTGGCCGCTACTCCTTCGCTCCGGTCTCTATCGTCCAAAATGAATGCACGTCCTGTTTCGGAAATGAGCCTCGCCAAACGAAATTTATTTTTTAAGGAATTTCCTTTAGGATAGGCGCGCACA
>JARJFC010000029.1 GCA_029310945.1 Leptospira sp. 96542 | reverse complement strand
ACATCGAAGAGTTTTTCTTAGAGAGTTTACAATTCGAAAATGCAGAAGCCAAACAACTGGCGCTGGATGGAAATGGACCCAAGGTCTGCCAAACCTTTTACAACCAAGTCAAATCCAGTGACCTCGCCTCGCCCGATTCCTTCAAAGAAACAATGGCAAAAACAGGCGAAATCTCTGGAGAAAAAGGACGGACTCTCTTTATGCCCATCCGGGCCATCACCACAGGGAAGTCACACGGACTGGAACTACCAATATTATTCCACCTTTTGGGCAAAGAAAAACTCCTCCATAGGATGGAATCCCTTGCAAATGAGATTGAGTTGCAATTATAGGGAAATTTTTTTACAATAAATGCCCTTCCTTCGTTTTTTGTCTTTTTTTCTGCAATAAATTCCGTATACTATGGAATGTAGGGAGGGTAAGGGGCAATTGGGATCAACTTCAGCAGCAGAAACCTATTTACTGAAACCCCAACCTGGTTCTTATGCCATGTTCCTCCCACCCGATATGTCCTCTGTCAAACAATTCCGCAAAGAGCTGCGTGAGAGTTTGACCCAAAACGGGTTTACTAACGACAATATCCAACAGATCGAACTTGCGGCAGACGAGGCCTTGACCAATTCTGTCGCAGCCAATGTATCTTGCGAGTGTGATGAAACCATCATTTGCCGCTGGAGGATCAGCGGTTCGAAATTCACTCTGTACATTTTGGATTATGGTGCAGGGCTTTCGGAACAACCGAATTCCATCCCCGATACCGATCCCAATTTTCTCCGAACCAACCAATCTGCCTGTTTCGCAAATTTTTTAAACCAAATCAAAATCCACCAAAATCGCAAACGGGAAAGCCTCCCCTACAACGGAAACAACCAAAAACATAAGAATATGGGAAAAGGATTGAAAATAATCAATGCCATGATGGACTCCGTAAGAGTAATGTTTCACGGAGAAGGAATGGTTGGCGAGGCTCCGCTCGGATTCAAAGTTATGGGATCCATCATCGAACTCGAATACGATCGTTCCAAACACTTATAATTTGATCTTACACATCAATACCTCACGCGAATGGCGTGGTGGTGAACAACAATTATTCTACCTCGCCACTGGTTTATCATCGTATAAAATTCCGCAAATCATCATTGGGCAGCCAAACTCACCTTTGGAATCAAAATGCATTGAGGAAGGTTTAAAGTTTATACCCGTAGAGATGCGTGGTGAATGGGATAGACCTGCTTTTAAAAAAATAAGATCCATCTGCATTGAACAGAATGTTAAACTCATCCACACGCACACGGCGCATGCCCATACATTGGCACTCTTTGCCAAAAGAAATTCACTCAACATTCCTTTGATCGTTTCGCGAAGGGTGGATTTCAAACCAAAATCCAGTTTGTTTTCACGTTGGAAATATAGACACCAAGCTAACGATTATTATTTGCCAGTTTCCCAAAAAATCAAACAGGTGATGATAGAAGCAGGAATCGCTCCCGAAAAACTGATCACAGTGTATTCAGGCATTGACTTAAAACGATTTCAAAAACAAGTAACTTCCGATCATTTAAGAGAAGAATTTGAACTTTCAAAAAAAACCATCACCATCGGAAATGTTGCAGCCCTTGTCGACCACAAAGACCAAGAAACATTACTCAGAGCCATTGCAGAAATGAAAACCTCTGCCGATTTTAAAGTACTCATTGTTGGAGAAGGTAAATTAGAAAAAAAACTAAAAACCCTCAGTACAAACCTTGGCATAAATTCGAAAGTCATCTTTACTGGTTACAGAACCGATGTTCCCGCTTTACTCTCGCTATTTGATATTTTCACCTTAACTTCAAAAGAAGAAGGCCTTGGTACTTCGGTTCTGGATGCGATGGCATCTTCACTTCCCATTGTTGCGACTCGTGGCGGCGGAATAGCCGAAATGTTGACAGAAGGAACTGGCTCTTATGTTCATAATGTGGGAGACTTCACTTCTATCGCAGCTTCGTTTGACAACTTGGTCGAAAATGAAGCAGAAAGAATCCGAATGGGGAACCTGAACAAAGGGGCGGTCAAACGATTTTCTGTAACCAAAACGGTTGAAAAAACAAAACTCATTTATTATTCATTTTTAGGGGACAGTTTGTACGGAGAAGGAACCAAATGAACCGATTACTCATCATTGATGGACATGCACTTGCCTTTCGCGCTTACTTTGCCTTTGCCGCATCCAACCTAACCAATTCTAAAACGGGACTTCCCAGTGGTGCTATTTTTGGTTTTTGGAGGATGTTATTCAAACTCTTAACGGACGAAAAAGTCTCACATATTGCGTTTACATTTGATCCAGGCACTCGTTTGGAACGTAACGATTTGTACGAAGCATACAAAGCACAAAGAAAACCAATGCCTGAGGATCTGAAACCACAGATCAAACAAATTTATAACATGCTCGAAGCTTTGGAATTTCCAATGTATAAAATTGATGGAATCGAAGCAGACGACATCATTGGATCACTTTGCAAAAAATTTAGTAAAGATTTTGATGAAATCGTCATTTTATCCAGTGACAAAGATTTATACCAAGTTTTAGACAAAAACATACTCATGTTACGTGGCAAACGAGGAGTTTCTGAATTTGAAAAAATAAATCCAAAATGGGTGAAAGAGAACATTGGAATCACTAAAGAACAAGTAACCGATTATATGGGTCTTGTGGGAGATACTTCCGATAACATCCCAGGTGTCAAGGGCATTGGCGAAAAAGGTGCATCAAAACTCATACAAGAGTTTGGAAATTTAGAAACCATTTATAAAAACCTAGACAAAGTAAAAAACAAATCCCTTATCGACAAACTAACGAATGATAAAGAAAATGCATTTCTTTCAAGAAAACTAGCAACCATCGTCACAAACTTAAAATTGGATATTAAAAAGTCTGATCTAAAAGTTCCGAATTATTTTGACCCAAAAAAAGTAAACTATTTCAAAGAAGAAGGTTTTAACGTCCTCCATCGTGACCTGGCTAAACAAGCAGGTATCAAACTAACAGACGATAATACTTCTGAAACAGAAAACAGTAAGTCCAAAACATCCGCAAAATCGAAAGACAAAAAAGAAATTAAAAAAGTTTATACTCGAATCAAAACAGTGGATGAACTTAAAAAAATTGTCGCCAAACTTGATATAAAAAAACCGATTTCCGTTGATACAGAAACAACATCCCAAGACCCAATGCTTGCGGAAATTTTAGGTATGTCTTTTTGCCAAAAGGTAGGCACAGCTTACTACATTGCTTTTTCTCATTCTGAATCGATATACTCACACCTCCTCCCATCTTGGGAGGATTGTTTGCCCATTTTAAAACCCATTTTAGAAAACGATAAAATAAAAAAAATTGGCCAGAACATCAAATATGATGCCATCGTATTCAAAAATCATAATATAAAACTTTCTGGAATTCACTTTGATACGATGCTTGCTTCTTATCTACTAAAACCTGGTGAACGCCGCCATAATATGGACGATATGGCGATTGATTATTTGGACTACAAAACAATCACCTATGATGAACTGGTAGGAACAGGAAAAAAGAAACAAAACCTTTACGATATAGATCCAGACAAAGTATCTGAATATGCATGTGAAGATGCGGATATAACATTACAGCTTTTTGAAATTTTATCTCCCAAAATGGAGGAGAAACCCAACAAATCATTGTTTTATGATATTGAGATGCCAATCCTAAATACTTTGATGGATATGGAATATGCGGGTGTTACCATAGAAAAACCATATTTCGAATCTCTAAGCAAACAATTTGACTCCAAAATCAAAAACCATGAAAAAAATATTCATTTTTATGCAGGGCGAGATTTCAATGTAAATTCCACTAAAGAATTACAAGTTGTACTCTTTGAAGACTTAAAACTACCTGCGGAGAAAAAAACACAAACAGGTTATAGTACTGACCACTCTGTACTTGAATCTCTTGCTGGTTCACATCCAATCATTGACGACTTGTTAGCACTTAGAAAATTTTCAAAACTCAAATCTACTTATACGGATACCCTACCAGCCCTCATTAATCCTAAAACAGGAAGAATCCATACAAGTTATAACCAAACCATTGCGGCAACTGGTAGATTGTCTTCTACCAATCCTAACCTACAAAATATTCCTATCAAAGATGAAGAAGGAAGGATGTTACGGAAAGGTTTTATAGCCAAAAAAGGATTTGAAATTTTATCTTTGGATTATAGTCAAATCGAACTAAGAATCATGGCTCATTATTCGAACGATCCTGCCATGCTCGATGCTTACAATTCGGGAGCCGACATCCACAAACGAACAGCAGCTGGCCTTTTTGGAATAGGAGAATCTGAAGTAACATCAGATATGCGGAACAAAGCAAAAGTTGTGAACTTTTCTGTTATTTATGGTGTTACATCTTTTGGTCTTTCCAATAACCTAAGGATCAGCCGAAAAGAGGCAAAAGAATTCATTGAAAAGTATTTTGCAACCTATACTGGTGTTGAAAAATATATGAAAGAAATTGTAGAGTTTTGCAAAAAAAATGGTTATGTAGAAACATTACTCGGCCGCAAACGGTTTCTGCCTGAGATCAACTCTACACATAAAATGGCGAGTGAAGGTGCAAAACGTGTGGCTATCAACTCGCCCATACAAGGTACATCTGCCGATATGATTAAATTGGCAATGATAGCCATTGATAAAAATATCAAAAAAAATAAATACAAGTCGCATATTATCTTACAAGTACACGACGAACTTGTATTCGAAGTAGACCCAAAAGAAAAAAAAGAATTTTTGGCTATGGCAAAAAAAGAAATGGAGTCGGCCATGAAACTCAAAGTGCCAGTGGTCGTGGAAGGAAAATTTGGAGCCAATTGGGATGAAGCACATTAAAGATGAGCTCTTTTTTAAAAAGGAGTTTGTACGCAGCCCTTTTGGCATTTTTGGTTTTTATACTTTTTGTCCAATCGCAAACATTTAAAAAGTATTTTAAATACCTTTCTCACTTACAAAAAGAACAGTCGGATGCAAAAATTCCATTCCGGTATGCAAACACAATTATAGCCGAACTCGAGTCACTTTTTAACCAAAACATTAAGAACTGCGATAAAAATTTATCTATATTTCCAGAAATAGTACAAAATGAACGTGGAGAAATTTCGCAAATAATCAAATTCTCCACCATACCATGCGACTATCATTTATTAAGTGAAAATAAAATTCCACAAACCCCGAAACATGGACATTATATTCTATTAAAAACGAACGATAACCGCAGCAATTTGAGCGATGAAATTAGAAAAATTGCAGAATCGAACCATTATCTTTTGTTAGAGATTACAAAATGAATCTATTTTTAATAGTATTTGCTTATTTATGTTATACGATTTGTTTTTTGTTTTTTTTACCAATTTCTTTCCGAATTATATTTCCATTACCTCCTATCATTTCACTTTTCATAATATTATATTATCAGCAAAAGAATATTTTTCATTTTTTCCAAAGAGAAAAATGGAATCTTTCTTTGACACTTTTCTTTACACTCATATTTTTCTATTTAGCAACCGAAAGGTGGGATGTTGAACCATATGGAATGTGGGATTCTTGGGCTAACTGGAATCTCAAAGCAAAATCCATCACAGCTGAGTTTTTAAACCACACAAATGTTAAAATGCCCATGGCAGCAAGTATCCACCCCGAATACCCAATCGGACTTCCTATTTTGATTGCTTCGTTTATGATCCTTTTTGGGAGTTGGTGGATACCTATTTTATATACGATGCAAATTTTATTCGTATTCGGAACTTGTTACCTTCTCATTAAAAATACGAAGAGCCTAATGTTTAAGAGCATTACCATTCTCATACTACTCACAAATATTAATTTTTTAAACATTGTATCCGACCTTTGTGCAGACCTTCTCCTATCCTTCCTTATTTTATGGGCAATCTCCAATCTTCACAACTTAGAACCTACAAAAACAAACTCTTCTATTTTTTTTATGGGTTTACAAATTGCTTCTTTGTCGCTCTTCAAATTTGAAGGACTAGCAATTTTTATTTTGTTCACTCCAATTGTATTCATTCGTTTTTTTATTTTCCAGACAACCACAGTATCACTAAAAAAAATTCTGTTATACGTAGTGGGAACAATTGTACCAACCATTCTCTTTTTATATTTTTACAATTTAACAAAAGTAAATGGTATTTCCGATTTTAGTATTTCCTCCTTTTCGGATTCAAAAACTATTTTTTCACAATCCATAGATAAAATTCCATTCATATGGATTTATTTTTTCGAGTTTCATTTCCATACATGGTACGGATTGTATTTTATTTCGATCATTTTGTCCTTTTTGTCATTTGATAAAATCACTCTGGCAACTGGCTTCTTTCTCTTCTCAATTTTAATTTTTTATAACCTTATCTACTTTTTCTCCAGTCAAAATATTTCGTGGCATTTGAGTACTTCTTATACTCGAATCCATATTACTTTACTACCGAGTTTTTTGTGGTTGATTGGCAAGGTCAGAGAAAATTCATTTTCTAACATTTTGCCGAAGGTTCTGCGTTTCATGTAAATGTTAAAATATTTTCCAACCAAACTCAAATTAGGGATGACATAGTACATTTAGTTACTGACTTTACCTATACATTCTAAACCTCGGGTAATAATCATGGTAGCTGTTCAAAAGCAGATTGGGTATTTTTTATACAAATGCCTATTTTCTGGCATTATTGTTCTGACAACAAGCTCCTGCATCCTCAACCCTTTCATACAAGACCTAATCTGGCCGAGTAAAAAAAATCAGAACCTTCATCCATTTTTGGGGCTCTTTGTTTCGAATTCACGAACAATCACCATCGATCCCAATTTCCTTGGTTTGCAGAAAGAAAGTGCAGGACAATTGACCGCTATCCTTTTCGATTCAGGTAACCCAATTGAATCAGGCTTCCAGTGGACATCTGCAAATCCAAGCATCGCCACCGTGGATAACAACGGCTTGGTAACAGCAGTATCAAACGGTAAAACGAACATCATCGCTACTGCATCAGGAGCATTCGGAACCTGTACAGTAACGGTATACTCAGGTATTGTCTATGCAACCTTAGATGGAGCCAATCAGGTCACTCGTTCCACAATGAACAGTACAACGGGTTTTTTGACCTATAATGATTTTTTTCCCACTGGCGCCGCACCAACTGGCATCGTGGTTGATCCATTCGGTCGGTATCTCTACACAGGCAATTTTGATGACGATACCATTTCACAATTTGCAGTAAATCCAGCCAACGGTAACCTAACAGTAAACGGAACGGCTTCAGCCCAATACCAACCCAGAAACTTAGCAATTTCAAACGATGGGCGTTTTTTATATGCAGCAAAAGAAAGTGGTGGGATCGGCCATTATCTTATTAACGGGGACGGAACGCTCTCATTCCAAAATTCATTCAATGTGTCGGCTAGCTCATCGCAAGTTATCATTGATCCCACTGGTAAATTTCTTTTGGCTCTTGCCCCATCTGGAAACCAACTAACATCGTTTTCCATTGACCCTAACACAGGTTTTCTCACACTTCTGAGTATAAGTCCAACATTTGACAGTTCTGGTCTTATGGCCATCCACCCAGGTGGAAAATTTGTCTACATCGGATCGTCCCCCAATATAACCATTTTGAATTTAGATTCACAATCTGGTTTGCTTACGATCTCTGGAGGCCAAGCGAGTGCTGGTAATTTCAACGGTGGCACAGTTCACCCCAGTGGGAAATTTTTGTACTTCGTTAATTTATCTACGGGTTTTATCTATGGTTTTAGTATTGATCAAAATTCAGGTCTCATCACCCCTTTAACTCCAATCTCAACATTGCTTACGGACATTAGGTTTCTCGTCATTGAACCTTCGGGTAGGTTTGCCTACCTTGCCAACAAAACAACGAATGAAATATACCAATTCAGTATCAACCAGTCTACGGGAGATTTAACATTTTTGAATGGGACAAATGTGGGAGGCACCCAATGGAATTTGTTTTTTATGTGAAATGAACAGAGTTCAAAAACAAAAGAAATTTCTTTACAAGTCCAGTAAAACTTACACAATTTTTTGTCCTGGATCAATTTATGAAAATTTTTATTCTTTTTCTCACCATCGCATTGTGCAATTGCAAACCACCCAATTTAAATAATCCCTACGACCCAAAAGCGAATGATTTTTTAAGCGTGCAGGCTTTGGGCTGTTTGGAGATGGACACAATTCTTTGCCCACCTGTCACAGTGAGCGGGGTGATGACTGGACTCACTCCTTCCTCCTCAGTGAAGCTTAGATTGGACTTTGGGTTTTCCTCCGAACCAATTTTACAAAATGGAAATTTTCAAATCCAAACGAGAGGGGGGATTTTCACAAACTTGTATATCGCTGAACAACCAGCCGACCTCCATTGTATCATCATAAACAAAGGAAGTATGACTAGTGGAATCATACAAAATGTTGAAATCACTTGCCCATTACACAGACGTTTGGTGGATGGCATCGAAGTTGGTTACTCTCGCTGCCTTTATGGCCAAACATGGAATCCAAATGGCAATAATAATTCTGGGAACTGCCAAGGAGTTGGTACTGCTGGCGACGATTATGGTTTGGTTTCCAACATAACTTTTTGTAATTTATTCTCCATTGGCGGGTGCACTGGTGATGTTACGGGAGGAACACTTTTACCTCCTCCGTGGATTGGTTCCAATATCAGTCTTCTTTACAATGCATGTTTTTCCTACCAAACAGAGTCAAGATGGGGCAAAACCAATTGGCGAGTACCGTCAAAAAACGAGGTCAAACAATTGGTTCAGTGTGCAAACGGTCCCTCCTCACCTTTGGATGATTTAGTCAGTTGTAATGCAGGATACTCTTCACCGACCGTCAACACAAACATATTCACAAATTTTCCAACCAGTGTCTCAGTTTGGACGAACCAATCTTATATGATCGATGAAGTCCAAGCCTTTGCAGTTGATTTTACAAATGGATATACATCTACCCCAGACCAGGACACTTCATTATCTACTCTTTGTGTAACCAATTTGTAATGATCCTTTGTTACAATCAAACGATTCACAAACCGTAATTTTATCTGATTGTCACATGGGCGTAACAGAAGGGCGTTACCTTTTCCAGAGAAAGTTAAAAGAGGGTCGCCCTATGAAACCACAAACAATCAATAGAACAGAACGAATTTTAGAAGTTCGGTTGGCAGAAAACCAACTCGAAATCGAAAGAGCACTTGCCCTTCGTTACGAAGTATTCAATTTAGAAATGGGAGAAGGTTTGCCACAATCTTCTGCTACAAGAAAGGATCGTGACGAATACGATCTTTACTGCCACCACTTAGTTGTGATCGATAAATCCAACGAAAACAAAACTGTGGGAACATACCGGATCCTCACTCGCAGGAATGCAAAAGAAGGAATCGGTTTTTATAGTGAAAACGAATTTGATATCACATCTATCTACAATCTCCCAGACGAAATTGCAGAGGTAGGACGCAGTTGTGTTCACCCTGATTACCGCGACGGATCCGTCATTTCCTTACTCTGGCAAGGTCTTGCCGAATTTATGATCAAACATGACGTTCGTTATTTGATGGGCTGCGGTTCCATTCACTCAACTGATGCAAAGGTTGCTTCAGAATCTTATGCATTTTTGAAAGCGAAAGATGCCATCGCACCAGAAGAATTCCGAGTGTTCCCAAACCCTGACTATGTTCTTCCTGGATTTGATGGAGAATACAAAATCGAGGATGTAAAATCCATTTCCAAAAATATCCCCCCACTTTTAAAAGGATATATGAGGGTGGGTGCTAAAATCTGTGGAATTCCTGCGCTGGATTCTGTTTTTGGTACTACAGACGTGTTTATCCTGTTTGATCGAAAAGAAATCACCGACAGGTATGCGAAACACTACATGAGTGCATGAGTAACAGAGAGGACATCGACTACCAACATCCGACTAAAAACGACCAAATCCGGTTTTTTGGATTTGCCCTTGGCCTCGTTGTTTTGGTTTGCCTTGGTTATTTCCTCGGTGTCCCTCGTTACTATTTGGGTTGGTTCTCTTTTGCCATTGCGTCGTTTTCTGTGGCGGGAAACGATGCAGTGCAAACCATAGGAACCTTTATCGAAAGTAAAAAATCAGTTCACTGGCTCCAAAAAATTTTCGTATTTGGTGGCCTTCTATTTTTGGTCCACACAATCGCTTGGTTTGCTCATGGAAATCAAATCCATTTCCATAGGTTGGATGAAATTCCAGAAACCACAAACTTCAACTTACTACAATTACTCGCACCCATCATCCTCGTTGTCATCACAAGGCTCAGAGCCCCTATATCCACTACATTCCTCGTACTCGGTTTGTTTGGTGGTGGTAGTATCGATAAAATTTTAACAAAATCTTTTTTGGGTTATGGGTTGGCCTTTTTGCTCGCCATCCTCGTTTGGGCCATCCTAGTAAAAGTTGACCCAGAAGAATACCATGAAGTCCACACCCCCGATCCAGTTTCAGAACGCCGCTGGTCACGATTGCAATGGTTGTCCACAATGTATTTATGGGTGGCTTGGTTATTGCAAGATACGGCAAACATTGCCGTGTTTTTACCAAGAACTCTCGGGATCTGGGAATTCCTAATTGCCATCGCCATCCTCATTTTTGCCCTACTCATCATCATCCGCACCAATGGAGGCACCATCCAAAGAGTGGTTTCCGAAAAATCGGACATCCAGTGGGCGAAGGCCGCCACCATCGTGGATCTTGTTTATGGTAGCATTCTTTTTATCTTCCAAGGGATGAACAACATTCCAATGTCCACCACTTGGGTCTTCCTCGGGTTACTCGGTGGGCGGGAGATCATCCTCAATGTGATGACTTACAGGGATCTTCCGTACCTCGATACATTCCGAAAGGTGGGAAAGGATGTGGTTCTCGCCACAATCGGTATCCTCGTGAGTGTTTTTGTGTTCTTTCTATCTTCCCTGCTTTATCCCACAAATTCTGCAGGCGATCTACAAATTCTAAAATCACCACCTACGGAAGAGAGACTTTAATCAGTTGACTCAAGTATAAGTGTCAGATTATTGTCATATATGAGATTCATTCTCACTTAAGGAACGAGGCAATTATGTCAATAGCAATGATGTTACGAGAAGGAACGGCGGACAAACACCAAGAGACCGAAAAGGTTCCCTACCTACGCGCAATTTTTCGGGGGGGCTTGGATCCACAAACCTACACCTACCAATTGGAAAGCCTTTTGTATGTGTATCAGGAAATGGAAAACCTCTTCCGTGAAAAAAAAGACAACGCTATTTTATCAAAAGTCTATTACCCAGAATTGTTTAGAACCGATGCCATAAAGGAAGACATAACGTTTTTCCAAAAGAAGTTCGGAACTAAAATTAGAGGAAAAATCTCTAAAGCAACGGAAGATTATATCAACCATATTAAAAACGTTGCAGCAACAAAACCAGAAATGTTGGTTGCACAGTCTTATGTTCGTTATCTGGGAGATCTTTCAGGTGGACAAGCCATCAAAAAAGTAGTCGCAAAAACCTTTCAATTGGAAGGCAATGAAGGAACTGCTTTTTATGAATTTCCACAAATCACTGACCATATGGCTTTTAAGGGAATCTATAGACAAGCAATGGACACACTCCCTTTTGATGAAAACGGGCAAGCGGAACTTTTGAAAGAAGCCAATATCACTTTTGATTTGAATAAAAACTTATTTTTAGAATTGGATGCAGATCTAAAAGAAAACATCGGTATGGAAAGATACCAAACACTTCTACCTGCGGGTTAGGTTTTTTTTGAGTTTTCCATACACACTAGTAACTTTAGTTTTTTTGTCGATGTTACCGGTAACAATGATTGTGCCGGTAGTCAAAGACATCATCAAAGATAGGTTACTAGGATCCAACTGGGAAGTTGCTTATTTTACAAGTGTTCCCATGTTGGGTTCTTTTTTATTTTCCCCCATAGCAGGTATCATCTCCGATAAATTTCAAAATAGAAAGTATTTCATTGCCTTGTTCTGTTTTATCGATGCATTTTTATTTTATCTCTTAACAATTGTTACAGATATGAAATCCTTTCTCATCATTCGATTTTTCGAAGGTGCAGCTCATATTTTTATCATAGGTTTGTTACTGAGTGCCGCTGCCGACAGAGAGAACGATCCCATAAACAACCGTTACTACGGTAAAGGTGTCCTCATGGGCATTACTGGAATGTTTTTGTCATTGGGAGGAGCATTCGGACTCCCACTTGGAATTTTAGGTAGAAATAATCCTCTACTACCGTTCTATGTTGGCTCTGGTATTTTGGTTTTCATTGGATTGTCTACTCTCGTCCTACTAAAGGATAGAGGTATCCACAAAGAATCCAAATTCAAATTATCCGACTTAAAATTTGCGATACTTGAAAATCCGTTTTTATTTGTTCCTTTTATGTTTAATTTCATCGATCGGTTTACGGTTGGTTTTATCATTTCGTCTTTTAGTTTACACTTACGTGAAACTCTCACTTTCCACCCAGGTGTTGTGGGTGTGTTTCTAGGTCTCGTTTTATTT
This sequence comes from Leptospira sp. 96542, assembly GCA_029310945.1. Taxonomy (GTDB): domain Bacteria; phylum Spirochaetota; class Leptospiria; order Leptospirales; family Leptospiraceae; genus Leptospira_A. Next base: position 38,438 of record JARJFC010000029.1, on the reverse strand, counting down.
CCCATGAGTTTGTTATCCTACCCATCTGCCGTAATCTCTCGCAAAACAGGTATTTTACCCTTAGTACTCTGCGGTTCGCTTCTTTATGGGATTTTTTTAGGTCTATCTGGAACTACCAATAGTTATTGGGTGCTCTTTACATTTTTACTCATTTGTGGTATTGGAGCTGGGGTTATGTTTGTTCCTTCCATGATGCTTGCAAGTAAAATGTCCAAACCTGGACTCACTGCCACAACGATGTCCGCATTTACAGGCATAGGTTCTCTCGGTTTTATGTTAGGACCAATTGTTTCTGTGCAAATGCAAACTATCTTTGAAACAAACCTTCCGAAAGATTATAGTTTTGGAGCCCTTTCCTTTTTCTTTGGTTGTTTAGAAATTATCCTAGTACTCATTACAATTCCTTTTTTCAAAACAATTTTAAAAAAATTAAATCATATCGATACAGAAAGAGATAAGATTACACTTGCAAACCAATCTCCCGTTCTGTAGTCTAAGGTTAAAGATTTTAAAAATACCGAGGGACCATTTTGAAACGATTGATTCTATTTTTTACATTTTTAAGTGTTTTGGGTTTGGTGGGAGCCTGCACATCTCCAACAAAAGTAAGCGCTGGTAGCACAAAAGTGCACCCTCACACAGCACTCCGCAAATTGGAAATTGATATGATCAAAGTGGGAGATGGGCTCGTGAAAGCAGAGGCAGTGCTCGGCAAACCAACGGAAAAGTCATCCGACCCAAGCGGGACTGTGATGGTTTGGTATTTGGCTGAAGACAGAGAAGTTCCAGAGCAGTATTATACTCTCAAGGAAAAACCAGCAGAAAACGAAATCGATAAATTTGTGAAACTTGTTTTTGATCCTAAAAATAAAATCACAGCCAAAGACTTTAAACTTTAATTTTCTTCCGCTTCTTCCAAAGAATCGGGAACCGCAAAAGGAAAACCAGGAAAAACTGGTTTTTCTTTTCCTTCCACATCATCATCAAACATATCCAAGGTGGTAAATCCAACCAGTAAATCCAAAACCTCGCCGAAATTGATTCCAAAACGAAAGCCGCCGTAAATGCCTCCTGCAATTTCAAGGTTCCATAAAAAACCTGGCGGGTAACCAAAAGGTTTTTTGTCCTCTTCTGGAAGATAAACCAAAAACTCTTTCTGGCCTGTTAGCCGAACCAAATCTTTGGTGAGTTCCCTTTGAAAGTGGAGTTTTTTACGTTTTTTACGTTCCTTCACTGGGTCATTAAAATAAGAATAATAACGCATTTTATAACTTTTGACATTGGCTCTTTCATCCTCTGTGAGTGGGATTCCCTTTTTATCCACAAGCCAATTTCCTTTTGCATCAAGAACCGGATTTCCAGAATGAAAACTCTCACCACCTAAGAAAGCGAAGACGAGTTGTTGCGAATGATAACCGCCCACTTCCCCACCACGAATCCCCACACCTCGACCAAGATCTTTTTTTCCCATTTCTGACTCACCACCTTGGAATAAAAATCCAATGGGGAGTGGTCCAATTTTAATGGCAGCACCATACATCGGGGTTTCAGCACCCACTGTGACAATATCTTTCAAATCATTACGCCGATTTTTCCAATAGGTTGCACATTGGATTGTTAAACTAAGGATACAAAAAATGGGGATGAATCTCATTCTTTTCCAGTTTTTTAGATTTTATACTTTTCGGAATCAAAAAAAAAATCATTCTGGAGAGATATGAGTTCTTTTGAAGATTTTCCAATGATCGATGTCCAGAAGATGAATGATACGGAAGTGAGGCTCTTCGCTTTACTTTTTAATCTGATCAGAGAGCCAAACGGAATCAGCTTCCAAAGATTCAGAAATATCATGCCGAGGTATTATCACAACGAAGACATTGAATCCGATCGCAAAAAACTCTATAGAGATCTAAACCAACTTAAGTCGATGGGGTTCAATATCAAAGTTTTGCAGTTTGGGTATCAATCAGAAGACTATTTTCCATATTATTTAGAAAAAGAATCCATCGAACGAATGTTGAAATTCAACCAAGAAGAATTGGAGTTTTTATCTGACTCACTCTATGAAGAAGAAAATTCATCCGAACTCATAAGCCTAGCACAAAAATTATTCTCAAATCAACCCGAGTTGTTTTCGTTTCCACCCATCGCACAAAAAAAACAAAATACTGACGAGGTTTCCAGTATCTTAGAAAAACTAATCCAATCCATAAAAGACAAAAGACCAATCACAATCACGTATGGATCCGACGAAAAAGAAAGGACAATTGAACCATACCGATTGGTTCGTAAGAACACTGTTGATTTTTATCTCATCGCCTATGATAGACAAAAAAAATCTCTCCGTAGATTTATTATCCCCAAACTCAACATTAAAAAGGAATCCAAGGAAGATTTTATCTCTAACCTCAAACTGAACGACAAGGATTTAAACTTCCACCCTTTAGGGGTTCAATCTCACGAAGAAACAACTTACAAGTTTTGTATTTCAAAATCGTTCGAAGACCATTGGATGCATTTTTTACAAGGGTTTCCTTTCTTAAAAGATGGAGACGAATATTCTATCACAACAACCAACAAACAATCGCTATTCCATTACTTTATAAACTCTAGCGCATGTTTGGAATCGTCCGATGCCAATTGGAAAAAAGATTTTTATCAATACTTGGAAGACTGGTCTCAAACGTACCAACTTGTATAATCCAGATTCACCCATAACAAAATCGCAATTTTTGACATACTTTCGTTGTGCCAATGCATTTCGGATCGTGCGTGAAGCTTTGGTCGAAAAATCACAACCACCGTTTGGTGGGAGCCTAGAGTGGTTTGAATTTTTGGAAATTTGCCGTTTGCGTTTTGAAAATTTTCCGATCATTGATCGAAAACAAAACAAAGAAGAGGCGACAAACCAAACAATCGAATATCTAACTCAAAAAAAATCCGTCTTCCAAGCGCATATCAAATCAGAACATTTTTTTACCATCGTTGAATGTCTTGAATATGATTCGTTATCGGATGGTTTTTTTGTCTGGGATTTTCGACCAGTGGGTTCGATCAAACTCGATATTTTACGATCTTTTTATTTCCACAAACAAGTATTAGAAGAAATTGGATTCAAAGTTTCCGGTTTCAAATTATTTCGAATCAACACAAAACTGATATTTGACGGTAGTAAGCCATATCCCCAAGAAATTTTACAATTCGATGACCTCACACAAAGGATGGTTTCCGACGAAAACCATAGAAAGGAAGAATGGGAAAACTTTGAAAACTACCTAAAAACAAGGCCGCCGATTCAATTTTTAAACCCCGAACCAACTTGCCGGAGTATCAAAAATTGCCTTTCTCCCAATCATTGTTTGGAAGGTGAAAACAGAATCCTCGAAATTTTTGACTTACGAGATAGTTCTGAAATTGCCAAACCTTTATTTTCGGAAGGGTACCAAACGTACGCCTCCCTCCCGAACGAATCCTTATCCCCCATCCAAAAAATACAAAAAGACGCACATGTAACAAACACCGCTTATATTGCGCATGCACAACTCCGCCAATTCCTTACGAATGTTACAAAAAACGTTGCCTTTCTCGACTTTGAATCCATAAACCCAGTATTGCCTCTTTTTCCGAAAACCAAACCGTTCCAACACGTTCCGTTTCTCTATTCACTCCATATTTGGGATTCCGAAAAAGACGAACTCATACACAAAACTTATGTCCACAAAGAGAACACTGACCCACGAAAGTCCATTTTAGAATCATTGGAAAGGGATCTTCCCCTCGGGATCACCATCATCTCCTTCAACGATTTTTTCGAAAAACTCATCATCCAGGAATCGGCAGAGGTATATAATGAACATCTAAACTTCTGGGAAGCAGTAAAACCGATGTTTCTCGACCTAGCTCTGCCGTTTAAAAATTTTTGGATCTACCATCCAGCCCAAAATGGCAAAGCATCTCTCAAAGATATTCTACCTGCTCTCAGTAGTGAAAACCACAAAGGTCTCAAAATCCGCGAAGGCCAAGATGCAAATTACCAATATTTGAGATTATTAAAAAAGCAGGTGACAGATGAAGAAAAAAAACGTGTTTTGGAGGATTTAGAAGAATACTGCAAACTCGATAGTTTTGGATTGTTCTTAATCTATAGAAAGATACAAGAGTATTTATCGGTTAGTCAATGTTAGGCATAAAAAAAACACTCGCACAATTTATATTCTCTTTGCCTGACAATTGGATTTCCACAGTTGTCCGCTCGGACAAAAAAGAAGAAACCATGGGTCTTGACCCTCGTTGCCATCTGGCCTGCAATTTGGCACGTGTCCTTCCGAAGATGGAACAAATGACTCCCGAAAAGGCGCGCAAACACTTTCAGGAACAAATGGGAATCTTTGATGAACCCGCAATTCCCTTGGCGCATATTGAAGATAAACTCATCCCCACTCCCAGTGCTTCTTTCATTCCCGTTCGCGTTTACAATGCACAACCTCAAAAAAGAAATCTCCCCATCATTCTTTTTTTCCATGGTGGTGGGCTCACGGTGGGTTCTCTTGACACACACGATTCTTTCTGCCGTAAACTCTCCCACTTCACTCGGAGCATTGTTGTGGCCGTCGACTATCGACTGGCACCAGAACACCCCTATCCTGCTGCCCATGAAGACGCTCTCTTAGCTTACCAATATGTGCGAAACTCTGCCTATATTTTTGGTGGTTCACCCAATGCCATTGCTGTCTGTGGTGACAGTGCGGGTGCCTTACTTGCCACAACACTTTGCCTCCGAGCCAAAAAAGAAAAAATCCCATTGCCTGTGTACCAAATTTTACTCTATCCTATGCTCGATTCCTTTCGGGAAAGTGCATCCTACAACCGATTGGGCGAAGGTTTTGTTCTGACCAAACACCTGATGCGTTGGTTCGTGAAAAATTATGTGCCAAACGAAGCCGACAGGCAGCTGCCAACAAATTCTCCCGTTCTCACCGATCTAAAAGACCTAAAAGGACTACCTCCCGCCTATGTCGCCATTGCAGGGTTCGATCCTTTGCGTGACCAAGGTGAAGAATATGCGCACCGCCTATCCCAAGCAGGGGTGAAGGTGGAAGAGAGGTTTTTCCCTTCCCTCATCCATGGTTATATCCAAATGGGTCGCCTCATTCCCAAAGCGAAAGAAGCGGAGTCCGACCTATTCCAATCCATTTTGCATTTTTTTTCGCAACGAAAATTCTAAAACTTCGATTCAAGTATCGACAAGGAAAGATTCGATACTATAAAGGACAGTATTCCAGAGGTATGCCATGACCCTTCGTTTTGTATTGATAGCCATCTTCCTTTTTTCGATCCCGACTGCTATGTTTGCAGAAAAACCTGCTTCAGCCACTTTGAAAGAAAGAGAGTCGCAAAAACAAATCGATCTGCAAAGAAAGAATGGGTTCGGGGACAATGAAATCGATACCCTGCACGCGAACATCAGTGATAACTTAGCCAAGATCAAAAAATTACAAGACTTGGGTGTGGACAAAACAGCTGCTCAGTTCCTAGCGGACACACCTGTTGATCATAAAGAGTTGTATAAAAAAGATTCCGAAGGAAAATCCTATCTCGAAATCAAACTACCACAAGGACAATCTTACATCGATTGGCCAAGGGTGTATTTGTATGATGGTATGGCTTATATCTACCCCAAAGAAGATTTTAGCGAACTTGACAAAATCGTGATGACCTTCCGCCGTGTGAACGCAGACGGCACTATACATGTGAAAGAAATGCGAAGGCTCATCAACCCAAGCCCGAAAAAAGAAAGCGCAGAAAAAGATGAAAAAGGAGATGCAAAATTAGACTCCAATTCAGATATCAAATTGGAATATTTTCGTTCCCTTACATCCGACACCATTTGGCCAAATAACCCTGTGCAAACAGCAGCACCTGACATTGCGATGGTGCTAAATGATGAAAAAGACCCTTTGCCTTACGACAAACAAAAACATATCATGATGTCTTACAAAAAGATGTTGCGTAAGATTTCGAAAGCGACCGCTTTCAAATTGCGAAACATTGAACTCGATCAAAAACAAATGATCACCAAAATTTTGGATTATAATACCAACTAAGTAAAAACTAAACGATACTGTTTTAGGGCTGTTGCCCACGTTTGATGAGGAGCTGCGAGATCGTCTGCTCCTCTGTCACATACTTCCTCTTTAAATACGATATCGCATTCGAAATGAACTGAGGAACGATTTTTTCCGCATCCAATAGATCCAACTTCGTTTGCATCAGTTCATCAATGGTAGCGAGAGCCAACCTTCGTTGGCTCTGGTGTAATTCAAAATCGTCTTCATTTTCGACTAACATTGTTTATTCTTGGAAGTTGTTTGCAGCTTCCACACCTCTGTCTTCATTTACAAATAAATTGATGACAAGCGATATCAGATAAAACGCTGCCACAACAAGGAATGCATTCTTTAGACTGACAATCGTTTGGATGTATCCAAACAAAAACAGTCCAGCGGCTGCTGCGATTTTACCAGAAAGTCCCCACATTCCAAAAAACTCACCCGATTTGGATTCAGGGCTAAATATCCCCACAAGAGCTCGGGATGCCGATTGTGTGGAACCAAGTCCCATACCAGCAAGCGCCGTCATACAGACAAAAACCCATTGTACCGTCCAATCACGCCCAAGGGTGGTGTTTGCAAACTCCGTAATTTCTGTAACAAAGTAAATCAAAACACAGGTGATGAGCCAGACAACCAATGTCATATTGAATGTTTTTTTGGCTCCGATACTATCTTGGATGACACCAAATAACAAGGCACCAATGGCCGCAGAAATTTGGATGAAAACAAACATGGCAACTTTATGTTCTGGTTGGATTTTGATTTCTTGCGATCCATAAATAAAGGCAAATGAAATAACAATGGCAAGTGCGGCCATAGTAAAAAACAAAGACACCAAATACACCATTAGGTCTTTGAAATGCCTTGCATCTTTTAAGGTATTGATCACACGGGAAGCCCCTATCTTTAGATAATTTACCTTCGCTGGCATCCCCAAAGGTAAGTGTGGTTCTTTTAAGAAGAGAAAGGTTGGAATGGCCGCCACCATAAAGAAAATGGCAGTGTATGGACCCACGAGTTTTAAATTTCCGAAATTTTCGAGGGTGTATTCGCCGAGTGTGTTTGCAAGTACGACAGAACCAATCCCCCCAAAATAACCGATACCCCAGGCGTAACCAGAAATTTTACCCAAGTCGTCTTTGGATCCAAGGAAAGGCAAAAAACTCGATGCAAAGTTTTCGCCTGATGCAAAGAAAAAATTGGAAACGGCAATGAGTGCAAAACCAAGCCAAATCATGCCTGGATTCACATAGTATAATAAGAATGTAGCGATGATACAGCCGATATAACTGAGAAACAAAAATAATTTCTTTTTGGAAGAATAATCCGTAATGGCTCCAAAGATAGGTCCTGTGACCACAACGACCAAATACGAAACTGCCAAAGCCCAAGCCCAAAGGGTATTGCCCCATTGGAACGGATTGTCCGTACCTGGACTGCTGGGAACGATGAGTTGGGTAAAAATTTCGCAATACACCACACTGATGATGACCGTTGTGTACGAAGAATTGGCGAAATCGAACATACACCAACCGAAAATTTGGCGATTTTTTTTCTTTTTTTCATCCAGATGTTTGTCATTTGACATAGTGGGTTCTCATTTTTCCTTTCCTAAAAGTAATTAAAGAGTTTCCAAGGCTTTCGTAAATCTGTCAAATGATTAGTTCAGGTATGGAACCTTTTGACCTAAATTCCCTCATGCGACCAAAACGGGTGTGTTTGTGCCGTTTGGTAACAGAGGCCGATTTAGTCCGTGCCATCCACGATGGTGCCGAGACAATGGAAGAAATTAGGGAAAAAACAAGAGCCTCAACTGGTTGTGGAACCTGTGCCAAACAAGTCTACAACATCCTCCAGCGGGAATTGCAGAGTCTCTCTCGGAGGAAAATTTCATGAAATTATCGATCAATATGGCCATGACTTTGGATGGTAAGGTGGTCAGACCCGATGGACGTTGGTATGGCCTCACATCGCAAGAAGACAAGAACCAAATGGATGTGTACCGTAGCCAATCCGATGCACTCTTAGTTGGAAAGAACTCGATCCTCAATGACAACCCCATCGTTCGGATTCGTTCTATACCCAATGTTCTCAACCCAAGGCCAGTCATCCTCATTCGGAAGGGCACTCTCCCTCCAAACAAACATGTATTTGAAGAATCTGACCACATCCCACTCATCATTTGCACAAAAAACAATCTAAAAGAAATCAAAACAAACCTAGAAAACAAGGCTGAGATTTTTGCTTTGGATGCAGACGAAATTGACCCTAAAAAGGTGACTGGCATTTTAAAACGAAAAGGTTATAAAAATGTCATCCTTGAAGGTGGTCCCAAACTCAATTATTCGTTCATTGAGGCAGGTTTGGTGGACCGAATCTATTTAACCATTGTTCCTTACCTGATTGGCAAAAATGGTTTGGCTGGGATTGTGGACCACTCAACCGAACTCCCCGACTTTGACAAAAATAATTGGACTCTGAAGGGGTCACAGGCTCGTGGCAATGAGTTGTTTCTGATTTACGAAAAGGAAATCTAAATGTTGCCAACCATTTTTTTTGGCCATGGTAGCCCGATGAATGCAATCACTCCCAATGAGTTTGCTGAGTCGTGGAAAACACTCGGTTTATCCATCGCAAAACCTAAGTTTGTACTCTCAATATCCGCCCATTGGGAAACCTTAGGCACAAAAATTACAAATAACCAGTTTCCTCCCACCATACACGACTTTGGTGGGTTTCCAAAGGAATTGTTTGAAGTGGATTACCCAGCCCCTGGTTCAGAAGAACTTGTACAAATGATCACAAAAAAACTCCCACAAATTGTGCCGAACGATAGTTGGGGTTTGGACCATGGTACTTGGAGCGTATTGAAATTTGTATTTCCATTGGCCGATGTTCCCATTGTCCAACTCAGCCTGGACCGAAACCTAGACCTGGAAGGCCATTGGTCACTTGCCGAATCACTTTCGTTTCTACGAGAAGAAGGAGTCCTCATCATCGGGAGTGGAAATTTAGTTCACAATCTACGCCTTGTGGCTTGGGACAAAATGTCCGATCCCGAATTTTTTTACCCTTGGGCAGAGGAAGCAGACAACCTCCTGCAAACCGCCATCCAAAACCGCGATAAACAAACCCTGACAAAACAGCTTTTACAAAACCCTGCTGTACAAAAGGCCGTACCCAGTTTGGAACATTTTTTACCAGCCTTGTACATCGCCGCCCTAAGGGGGCAAAATGAACCAATCCAATTTTTCAACCAAAAACCAGTGATGGGATCTTTGTCTATGACATCCTTCCAAATTGGGTGAAGTCGTATTTTGCATTGACAAATAAAACGAGTTTAAATAGTTTGATATTGAACTATTTAGCAATAAGAGGTCTCGCATGTTTTACAAACTGCTCGCAACAAACAAAGATATAACCCTCACCATCCTCCGAGTGACACTTGGGGTAGTGATGTTCCCACACGGTGCCCAAAAAGCACTTGGACTTTTTGGTGGATACGGATTCGAAGGAACTATGGGTTGGCTCACGGGACAAATGGGAGTTCCTTACTTTTTCGCCCTACTTGCGATCGCTGCAGAATTTTTAGGAGCTCTCGGTCTTATTTTTGGTCTCCTCACCCGTGTGGCTGCTTTTGGAGTTTTTTGTACTATGGTAGTGGCACTGGTTCTTGTACATTTACCAAACGGTTTTTTTGCAGACAAAGGTGGGTTCGAATTCCAAATTTTAACATTCGGCCTTGCTATCCCTCTCATTTTGAAAGGCGCTGGTTCGTTCTCTTTGGATGACACAATCGCTCATAAATTAGAAAAATAATTATTTCCATGGCGAATCCTCATATTTAATAGTGTTCGCCAATAAAATGCAGTTTTGGTTCTTTGTTATAACCGCGACAAGGAACCAGGAATGCAAAAACTCACAATCGACCAAATCAAAAACCAAATCCCAGAGGGCAGTTTCCTCCATTCGGAATCCATTGCATCGATAGAATTCACCGGTGTTGCCCCCTTACTCACAGCAACAGAAACGGAAATTAGTTTTGTTACCGCAAAATCCTTTGTTGGAGATGCAAAAAAATCACATGCCAAACTCTTTGTGGTTTCCGAAGATCTAAAAGATTCCTTTACAGACCAAACCCTGCTTGTGGTTCCGAAAGTAGAACTCGCCCTCGCCAAACTTACCCGTTATTTTTTTCCAGAACCATCACCTACAGGCAAACGTTCTCCCCAAATACAAATAGATCCTTCTGCTGAAGTGGGAGAAAACACAGACATAGGACATTTTGTTACCATTGGCAAAGGTTCAAAAATTGGGAAAAACTGTACCATCGGAGATGGAGTAAAAATCGGCGAACGAGTGTTCATTGGTGATGACGCAAGAATTGGACCAAACACTGTTTTTTACAACGATACAATCATCGGAAATCGATTTGTTGTTTTTGGAAATTCGACATTTGGTGGCGACGGGTTTGGATTTGTTTTTGCAAACGGAAAACACAATAAAATTCCACAAGTGGGGAGAGTTGTGATTGGGGACGACGTGGAAGTTGGTTCAAACTGCACAATTGATCGGGGTGCTTTGATCGACACAGTCATAGGCAATGGCTGTAAATTTGACAACATGGTACATATTGCACACAATTGTAAGGTTGGGGATCATGTCATCATTGCAGGTCAGTCGGGGCTCGCTGGGAGTGTTACACTCGGAAATCATGTTATCATTGGTGGAGCCTGCGCCATTAGCGACCATCTAACCTTGGTAGACGGAACCATAATTGCTGGCGGAAGCAGTCTAAGAAACTCACCAAAAACAAAAGATATTTATGTGGGTTGGGATCTAGGATTAACCTTCCCTGAATTCCAAAAGTACAGAGTGAACATAAAAAACATTGTAAACCTAAACAAATGGATCAAACGCATTTTGGATTTGGAAAAAAAACTGGGAATCGAACCAAAAGAAGTTTAAAAAATTTTCGATCAAAATACCAAAGTTGAATTTTATGCAACAGATTCGATGTACAATTGAATTCGTTTTTTGATTTCATCCAATACGAAATCGGAAGGGAAATGAACAGGCTCGCGGAGTGGGTTCGCCCATTCCAAATCACCCAAATTGTTTTTTTGTATGCTCAAATAATAAATGGGTGGTGGGTTCTTTTTACTATCAGGTGTTGCACCCAACCGAAGCGTGATGGAACCCATTTCTGATATTACCCACTCAAACTGAGTATCTCTTTGTTTTGTAAACCAACGCAAAGGGAAATCTTCTTTATTTGTGGTTTGGCCTATATCTTCTGAAGGGTAATTTTTGGCTAAAAAATCGAAAGCCTTTATCGCTTCCTCTCGCAACCGAGGCAAGTCTTCCATTGTGATTGTTTGTAAACTCATCTCGATTGTTTCACTTCTTTTGTTTGGGATTTAGCTTCGTTCCAAAATTCATCCAATTGAGAAAGTGTAAAATCTTTCACAGTTTTACCCTCTTTGGCCACGAGGTCTTCTAAGATTCTAAATCGTGATTCAAATTTTTCATTGGCCTTACGCAAACAAGTTTCTGGATCCACAGAAACCCTTCTGGAAAAATTGACGAGTAAAAAGAAAAGGTCCCCCAACTCCTCTTCCACTCTTTCATCATAAGTTAATTTTTTCGAATCCAAAACATTTTTCGAATGCAATTCGTCTTCTAACTCACCGATTTCTTCTTTAAATTTTTCAAACACTCCTTGCAGGTTCGGCCAGTCAAACCCTTGCTTGGCGACTTTTGACTGGATTTTTTCAGAACGAATGATGGCAGGAAAAGACTTTGGAATTCCGTCCAAAATTTTGGCGTTCTTGGCATCAGGATTCTTTAAATTTTTCTCTTTTTGTTTGAGTTCTTCCCACTGCCCAAGCACTTGGTTTCCCGATTTCAGTTCCGCACTTTCTCCGTACACATGAGGGTGGCGAAAAACCAATTTTTGGAAAATTCCCTCGGCCACATCCATAAATCCGAAGGCTCCTCTTTCCTCCGCCAATTGGCAATGGAAAACCACTTGGAATAATAAATCACCTAGTTCTTCCTTGAAATGGATATCATCATTCTCCTCGATGGTATCCACAACTTCGTAAGCCTCTTCCAACAAATGAGGGATGACGGATTTATGGGTTTGTTCTTTGTCCCAAGGGCACCCATTTTCGCTCCGGAGATCAGCGGCCAATGCCAATAGATTTTGTAACGGGGATTCAAATTGTGGAGGTTTCACTGGATTGTATTTTTTTCCAATCTCTCGGTTTCCGCAAAGAGAAATTTTCTCTTGCGAAAGCCACCCCCCTTCGCGAGTCTATCCCTATGTTCCAATCTCGTATTTCTGTTGCGATCATTATGGTATTTGCGGCAGTCATCAGTCGAATTTTACCGCACCCTCCCAATTTTACGCCACTTCTGGCAGTTTCTCTATTTTCGGGAGCCTACTTAAACGATAGACGTTTGGCAATTGGTGCGCCCATCCTTGCCATGATCATTTCCGATGCCTTTCTTGGTTTTCACGATTTGATCCCAGTTGTGTATGCCTTTATGATCCTTGCCGTTCTTTTTGGCAAAAAGATCCAAGGTTCTCTTACGCGTTCGTTTGGATTCACAGTGGTCGGGTCGGTTTTATTTTTTGTTACAACCAATTTAGCGGTTTGGCTCACTTCTGGAATGTACAGTTTGGATCTCAGCGGACTTTCCCTTTGTTTCACAATGGCAATTCCTTTCTTCCAAAATTCCATTGCTGGTGACCTAATCTATACGGGGATATTGTTTGGATCTATGTCCGTCTTGGACGCCAAGGTGTTTGTTTCAAAAGAGAAAAAACAAACTATCTAATTTCTTTATTTTCTAACCAACCAAACATCCGTTGGATTCGTTCACTTACAGATTCCAGCGGGTTCCCATCCCTTTCAATTTTTTCCAATCGTTCGGTGAGTCCCATTCGGTTTGCAATTTGGATCCCAAGCCCTGGCCTTGCATTCATTTCAAGTAGGAGGGGTCCTCTTCGTTCATCGAGAACAATGTCCACACCCAAATACCCGAGCCCTGAAACTTCAAAACATTTTGCCGACATGGTAAGTATCTCTTGCCAAAAAGGGATTTGCCTACCTGCCAAAGTTTCATTGGTATCGGGATGTTTTGCGATCAATTTATCATCGCAGACGGCAGAAGTGAGAGTTCCTGTGAGTAGATCCACTCCGACCCCGAGTGCCCCTTGGTGTAAATTTGCTCTGCCACCTGAGTCTTTTGTGGGGAGCCGTAACATTGCCATCACTGGATACCCAAGAAATACAATGACTCTGATGTCAGCGATTCCTTGGTAGGCGATTCCGTTAAAAAAAGGATGTGAAAGTAGTTTTTCCTGAAGGATGGCTCTATCCGAATTCCCATCCAAAGAATAAAGCCCAGAGAGAATGCCCGAAATATGGTGCATTATATTTTTTTTGGAAAGAGTTTTTCCATCCACCTTCTGAAAGGAAAACTCACCCTTATCTGATTGTAAGATTTTATCAATAACAAGGATTCCATTTCCCATTCCACCATTGGCAGGTTTTACAACAAACCCCGGTTTGTCTGATATAAGCGATGTTAGATTTTGAACGTCACCAAATGCCTCGATGATTCCATAGTGATCCGGCATAGGAATGGATTTAGATTCAGCAAGTTCAGCAGTTTTCCATTTATCATCCACAAGCGGATAATTTTTGCGAGGATTGTAAGGTAATATATACTCTCCAATCCGACGGTTGATTCCTAGAATTCCAACCGATTTGAATTTTTGAACCAAAGATATCATGATTTGAATATCTCACGAAACCGAAAGAGTTCAGTCAGCCTATAACCCTTATACTGTCCAAGTAAAAGCTGTAGGGCAATGACAATAAAAAGTAACTCAGGGTGTGTAAAAAATAGAATCTGAAGTGAACCAAGAAAAAATATCAAATAACTAACGAAAGCGATGACAAGAGTTCCAAGAAGAGTGATGGCTGTATTCAGAACTCCTTCTTCAATGACCATGATGGAGAACCTTTCTACAAAAATAGTCGTAATCACAATAGGAAACAGGGTTACACTTAAATTATTAAATAAAGAAACTGTCTCATTGATTATGGAAAACACGATGAGGGTAATGACTGTGATTGTGAGTAAAATGGACAACCGAGGCACAGCCAAAAGATAAAATTTATCCAATCCGTAACGTTCAAAAAACCCAAGACCTATCATGAGTAGGAAAAAACAAATTCCAAAAACTAGGCTTGTTTCATAAAAAAATATAGCAAGAAGTATGGGTGTAAAAATTCCGAAAGTAGGAATGCCGATGACGTTTCTTGCCAAAGAAAGAACAAGTGCCCCAATGGGGATGAGGATGACCAATCGAAATAAATTCTGTAAGGCAGTTGGCAAACTGTACAACGAATAATATCGTAAAAAGTTATTTTTCGAAGCAACATCCTCGCTGTATTCTTTAAAATTATAACGATTGATATTTGCTTTCGTTAAATACGCCGTATAACGATAAACTGGTGAATCTACAGAAAGTTCTCTTTTGTCCTCAACTGATTTTATGATCGGCAAAAAACCTTCTATTGGCTGGGCAAATTGAGCTTTTGTGGTGGAAACAAAATACCACTTGCCGCCAAAACTCACCTCATTCCAAAACACTAATTTTGCTTTATTGTCTTTGCCTTTTTCGACGATTTTTTTTAAGTCAAAACCCGCAACCGTTCTTACAGGAATTTCTCGCAATCGACAAAGTAAGGAAAACAACATTGCCTTTGTAAACGAGTTGCCATTATTCAATTGGATTGACTCTTCTAATGTCAGATCCTTGGCGGTATTTGTCAGCTCTTCCGTTACAAAATAATAGATCTGTTTGGCCGCCTGCACCTTATCCTCGTCATACGGATGGATTGAGGAGATAATATTTTTTGCACGAACAATTTCTTTTTGAGAAAAAGGTTTAAGTGAGGTATAGGTCAAAAGTTTTTGAGCGATTTTTTTTGATTTGTCGGGCTCTGGATTCTGATTATGGTATGGTAAAATTTTGATTTTTGCATAATACCCAATGGGAGAATCCCAGTCTTCGCCTTCCCAAATTCCAAAATTGCCAGAAGGTTTTTTAACCAATTGAAAGTCTAAATCGCTCACGTTTGCATTTGATTTTAGAACTTTTGCTTGGGCAAAATTTTTCGGGTAAGGAAAACTTACTTCTGTGACCGCCGTATTTTCTTTGGGAGAGATCACCACTTGTAAATTCCATGTATCTTCAATTTCAAGCGGTAACAAAGACAAATTTGCTACATTCAGTTTATATAAGATAGAAACAAAAGGAATTAAAAAAAGTATAACGACGGTTACGAGAGTTTTACGATCCAAACTAGTCCCCTAACGCATGCGACATGGACACATCTACCAGAAATTTACCCATTAGATAATTTCGACCAACGAGAAATGGATATGTAAGATTGGATCTATCGTTGAGAGTGATGTTCACTTCTTCAGAAACTTTACCTAGTTTTAATATTTCTTTGATCACTATCCTAGTTTCAGATTGCCCATTTGTACTTGTGACTTTTGTTTCTGTCACAAATTTACTTTTGAAACGAATGGGTTTACCATCTTCTTGGAAGGTATCAAAACTAATGTAAACTTCACCATTTTCTGTTGTTTTTTCAATGTTCACAGCATGAATGGAGCATGATTTTGCACCTGTATCGATACGACCACGGACACGGAGTTTCCAATTGGGAAACTCGATCCATTCCACACGACCTATGATCGGTTTTAAATACTGGGGAGGTATGACAATTGGTTTGATATGGGAGTCTGGCTTTTTGTCCCCAGTCGTTTGAGTGGTGAGACAGCCGAAAAAACCAATGGTGATCCCAAAAAATAGAACAAAACGATACATTAGAGGTTTAGACCCAATGGACTTTATAAAAGTTTCGCCGTGTTTCATAGATTTCAGTTTTTTCTCTGTTTTACTTTGACTTCAGATTGGTAAGCATTGAACAAATCAATGTAACGCAAATACCCAAGACAATTTCCATCCACAACCGCCAGTTTGTCTACATCATATTCTAATAGAATCCGGAGGGCTTTTCCCAGTGTATCACTCGGAGAAACAGAAGGAACATCCTGCACAATTTCACTGCAGGTAATTAAATTTTTAAGATCTTCTTCATACTCAGGTAGAATACGATTCTTTCGCAAAGAGACGATCCCTTTATACTGATTGGCTTCATCCATCAGTAAAAAGTCACTCGCCTGGATTCCTGGTGCATTGGATTGGAGTTCTGTTAAAGGGAGATTTTCGGATACGATAGCATACTTTCTAAATTCTGAAAAATGTTTGGAAATGAGAATACGATCCATAATGTCTTGGTTCATATCCCAATGGTGAGATGGAGATAAAAAACGATTTTTCACTTGGTGGCGGTAAATGGAAATTTTGTGGGATAAAATAACGGCAATCACAGAAACAATCATGAGCGGGGGAAGAAGTTCATAACTACCAATCATATCACAAACCATTACCATCGCTGCAATTGGCGCCCGCGCCACACCCGCAAAAAAAGAACCCATACCAACTAACATAAATGGGAATACAGTGATTTCTAGTTCGGGAAAAATCATTTTGGCGGTGGAACCAACAAAGGCACCTAACATACCGCCAATGGCAAAAGAAGGTCCAAGTAAACCTCCCGAACTTCCCGAACCAACGGTGAAGGATGTTGAAAAAATTTTAAAAATTGCAATCGAAAGTAAAAACAAAGGGCCAGAAAATCCGAAACTTGCCGATTCCAAAATTTCACCGTTGATCATCCTTTGGATGAGTCCAAAACCAGAACCTAAAATTTCGGGGAAAGCCAGCGCAATACAGCCGACGACAAGTCCACCTATGGCTGGTTTTAAGTATACGGGGACAGGTAATTTAGCAAATGAATCTTGGGTGAAATGATAAACTTTTACAAAAATAAGACCAATCCCAAAACACAATAAACCAAGTACAATGTAAATGGGAAGATGCCTGTAATCATTCAACCTGTATTCCTGAACAGAAAAAAGTGATCCAGGACCTGCCATACTAATGTATGTTAGGTAAGCAGTGACAGAGGATAAAATACAAGGAACTAAAGAATCACTTTCAATGTCTTCTTGGTAAACCATCTCCACAGCAGTGATGGCACCACCGAGAGGGGCCCGAAAGATAGCACCGAGCCCTCCTGCCGTTCCCGCAAGCATAAGAGTTCGCCTAGCCCGTGCGCCAGCTCCAATCAAATTGCCGAGACTGGAACCGAAACCTGCCCCAATTTGCGCCGTAGGACCTTCTTTACCCCCTGACCCACCGGAACCTAACGTGAGGATGGTGGCAATGGCTTTGAAAAAGGGTACTTTCGCACGGATTTTCCCTTCATTGAAATGGAAAGCTCTGATGAGGGAATCTGTCCCTCCCCCTTGCGCTTCCAAACAAAAAAAACTGGTGATGAGTCCGACCAAAAGCCCACCGATGGCCGGCAAAAATAAAATCCAGAGGGGATTGATTCCACTTGTGACACCTGCCGAATGGAAGTGCACATCTCCCGAAGGAGTTCCTGGATCATACCCAAATAAGTTTTGGAAGGTAAGTGATTCAGTGGCTGTGAGGATCCAATTGAATCCATAGGCTCCAAAGCCTGAAAAAATACCAATGAGGAGGGAATAGACATAAATAGACCGAGGTCCCTGGATCGAAAATAGCCGCTGCACTCGGGGGGATAGGCGCATAGGACAAGATTAAAATTTGAACGAATTTTCCCAAGGAAATTCTGAATCCTCTTGACCCAAAGAGAATTCTTTTGTTCCATTGAGACATGCTCCGAATTTTATCCATTTCCTTTTGCGCCCTCATCCTCCTCAGTTGCAAATTAAAAAATGAAAACGAGGCGGAACTCACAGCTCTCCTTGCCAATGGGACACCTGCTGTTTACTTTTTAGGAGAAATTGACAGCGATTTGACCACGAGTTGTGGAACAGCAACACCAGTGACCGCGAGCACAACTGGTACCACAGGAACAACTGGCACGACTGGCACAACCTCAACAACAAACAACACTCGTTTTTCTGTGATTTCTCAATTGTTTTTTAAAACCAAAGAAACATTGAACATGCGTTTCACTTATGATAGCAATCAAATCCAAGGAAACATCGACGTACAACAAGGTTTTGTTTTGGCTGGTGGAGCTTTGAGTAAAACAGTGCTCGGAACCCAAGGAACTGTCAAATGGTTCAACCAAGGTTTGAATATCGACACATCCGTCACTGGCGCCCAACAACTTGCTTTTTTTAGCATTGAACTCACACTCAATGGAACTTACAGCGAAACTGCGGGGACCGCGTCCACCGTTCTAAACCAATGTAATACTTTGGACGGAGTCAACTGTACTTCAGGAACTTCTAGCACACAGTGTTTTACAAGCAATAACACCACCTGTTTGGTTCAGAATACTTCCGAAACGGCAACCCCTGTTGTCATTCGGGGTACAATCAAATGCAACGCACCGAACGTATTTCCGCAATGATGTAAGTTTTGGTTTATCGGTTTTTTTTAGTAACCGCACTACTTTCCACCAAACTTCTATTTGCCGAGGGTTTGGTTTATTTGGGAGCAGAAAACAAACCGCTCCCACTCCCAAATACAACACCATCCGATCAATTTTATTTTGGTTTTTCAAACGAAACCCATATATACGAGTACCAATCACAAACAAACTCTTCAAAATATTTACTTTTTGAAAATGCTCTGTATTCAGAATTGGATGTTTACTTTCGGAAAAATATAAATGGAAACTTTGAACTTTTAGAATCGGCAGGGATGTACCGTCCCACAAACCCTAACCTTCCCTACATTGGCGGTTTTGTTTTCCAAACAACAAAGGAAGGGATTTATCGTTTCAAAATCAGAACAGATGATGCTCATAGAATCAAATTTCGGATCTACTCGAATGAAGAATTTATAGATTACTGCCGAATCTTATCAATCTGGCAAGGTTTGTACATTGGTTTATGTATTTTTGTATTTTTGATTGCAATCACTCAGTGGTGGTTTATAAGAGAAAAAATTTACCTCTATTTGAGTTTTGCAACATTAGTTATTTTGTATGTAAACCTAATTCGATCAGGTATTTTACATCAATATTATTTAGGAGATTTTCCGAGTTTATTTAAATATCTGCCTAGTTTAATTTCTTTCAGTCCTTTTTCGCTTATGTTATTCATTCGAGAATTTATCGGCTCTCGTAACAAATTTCCAATTCTTGACAGATGGATCGTTGGTTATTTAATATTTTTATTCTTCTCTGCATTTTTTATTATATTTGGATTCCAGTTATATTTCAAATTCATATACACGAATACTTTACTATTCTCCATTTTTACATTGTGTTTAACAATATATTTTCTAACAGAAAAAACTGAATATGGCAAAGTATTATTTTATGCCGTTATCACTAGGCAAATTGGCACAGCAATCTACATTTGTATGAATTTGGGAACTCTTCCGCACAATCCGATTACTGGATCTGCCAACGAAATCGGCGCCGCATTGCAGATGTTAATTTTCACTGCAGCAATTTCGAAATTCCAAATCCAACAAAGAATCCAAAAAGAAAAAATCGTAACCAAAGAAAATTTGGAATTAGGTGCATTGGTTTCAGAAAAAGATAACGAAGTTTATCGAAAAAAAGAAGAATTAGAAAAAGCACTCAGACAAATCCGAGAGACAGAACACCAACTCATACACTCAGAAAAATTATCTGAGCTTGGTAGACTTATCGCAGGTGTGGCTCACGAGTTAAACAACCCACTCAGCGCAATCAAAGCTTCCATTGAAACTTTGATTGATTCAAAAGACAAAGAAATTCAGAAACTAAATGAAAAAGAGGCAGTTCTCACAAAATTAAACGAAGAAGAAAAAAATACTTTAAAACATATATTGTCAACTCGATCAGAATTTGGAATTGTCGCAAGTTACACAGAAAGGAAAGAAAAACGAAATATTCTAAAACAATTATTGGTTCAAAATAACCTTGATTACGATTCAGACATCATAGAAAAATTTTTGGATGTAGGAGTCACAACACTTTCGCCTTCTGAAATCAACTTATTACGAACCAATAAAGATTCACTGCGAAACTTTTTATTAGATGAAAAAAACAATTACCTTCACCTATCCATTGTTCAAATAGCAGCAGATCGAGCTTCTCTCATCATCAATGCTTTAAAAAACTTTTCAAGAACACCTAAAAACGAAGATAAAAGAAAATTTTCGATTTTAGAAAACATCGAAACTGTTTTACTGATATATCAATATAGAATGCGTGGTAAAGTATCGATAAAAAAAACTTTTTTAACCGACGCTAACATCTTCGGATGGCCAGAAGATATGATGAGGGTTTGGACAAATGTAATTTTGAATGCGTTATATGCTATGAATGAAAAAGGCAATATAATGATATTTGTTGAAAAAAAAGACTATTATGTTTCTGTTCGTATCATAGACAACGGACCAGGCATTCCTCTCGAAATTCAAAAAAAGATTTTTGAACCTTTTTTCACAACTAAAAATGCAAACGAAGGAAGTGGGATGGGTTTAGAGATTACCAAAACCATTATCGAAAGGCACCATGGAAAGATCGTGTTAGAGTCTGAACCTGGACATACTTGTTTTCAATTTTTGATTCCTGTGGATTGTTTTGTGGAAGTTGGGTGAAATTAGGTCTAAAAAGGACGAATTCAATATGACAGAAAAGATAAATAAATTTATATTCTATTTTTTCTTCTTTGTTGTTGGTTCAGGAAAAACTGATGCCTATGGAAAATTTTTAAGCATTGATGACATGACTAGAATTAGCAAACTCAACTCTTTGCAAGAATTATATTCAGAATATGAGATATTAGTTGGGTTAGACAATCCGAATGAAAACTAAATCCCTAACCACAATATAATTTTCTAGAAAATTGCATCAAGAATTACGAAAAGATTTATGCCAATCGTTCCAATTGATCTAAAAATAATTCTCTTTCGGTCGAATTTGGAAACTGGTTTAAAAAATTTACCAAAAAAACTTTTTCTTTTTTTAGCTCCCCTGCGATGACTGCCTCTATATTGAATTCTTGCATCCAGTGAACAATTGTTTTTTGGTCTTCTTCATCACGAACTTCTTTTGCAAACAAAACATCCAACTCTTTTTTTTGCGAAGTATTCATTTTTGATTTTAGAACCAACACTGGATATGTGTACAATCCGTTCGTAAAATCTTTTAAAAATTCTTTGCCCGAATGTTTTTCGGACACAAAATAATCCAAACAATCATCTTTTTTTTGGAATAGTTTACCAAGCCTTACACCAAACTCTCTATAGGCGGAACATTCCTTGGGTTTTACATTGGCAAGGATTGCAGCAGATTCTGTACAAACTCCAAACAAAGAAGCTGTTTTTCCGTAAATGATCGAATCATAAATTTTTAAAGTCATTTTGGGATTTTTTTCCCATTCCATCTGTAATAACTCACTGACCGATAAGTCACGCAATACTTGCGAAAAAAGATCCATGAGTTTAGGATTCGCTAACGAATTTAGGCGTTGGATACCACAAGCAAGCAAATAATCTCCCGCCAAAATGGCTGTTTTATTGCCAAAAACGGCGCCCACTGTGGGTTTTCCGCGCCGAACCGAGGCATTGTCTACCACGTCATCATGGAGTAAACTTGCGGCATGGATGAGCTCTGCAACAGAACCAACATCTAGCCAACTAACACCTTTTACGTTTAGAAATTTACAAAATAGATAATGCGAAAAAGGTCGGATTCGTTTCCCGCCAGATGAGACCACATACTTTTTAATTTTTTTGAGAATGATTATATCTTCTTTAATGATACCTTCCAAATTTTTATCAAATTTTTTGATAATGGAAGGAATTAGAATATTAACTTTTGACTTACTCAACATGAGTGGATCGACTTTCTAAAATTTGCAGGTATTCTTTAAGGGTGTTTTCCATTTCCTTGGATTGTTTGTCTCGGTAAATATGAATTAGGTTCCGGCACATTCTTTTGATAATAGAAAGTGTAGAAGCCTTAGTAAAATACTTTGGTGAATTAGGATACCCATTGGCTTCTAAAAATTTTTCACAAGTGAATTTATCGAGTAACACCCCACCATGGAAGGGGTCGATATACGTGAAATACCCTTCTGATTCATATTGTAGTAAAAAGTGCAAAGGTAAATTGGTTCCATACAATGGAAGGCCTAATCTTTGACCAACTAACAAATACACGACGGACAAAGTAATCGGAATGCCTAGTCTACTTTTCATTACTTGGAATATATACGAATTACCAGGGTCATTGTAATTTTGGATATTTCCAACAAAACCTTCCTCTTGGAAAAGAACTTGGCAAAGAATTTGGACTTTTAATTCTTCTGTAAGGTAGGTTGAATGGTCATCGTAAAGTTCTGAAATCCGGAGTGCAATACGATCCAATTCATTTTTAATTTGGTTATAATTTTGGTTGGGAAAACCAATGTTTGATAATTGAACAACGGTTTCTTCTAAATCTTTATAATGCCCCGTATTGCCACGAAGAGTCAATTTATAAAAACTATGGCGCAACCTATGCCTTGTTAGATCAGGCAACATGGATCTTGCCTGCACTCTCAAATAAGGGTCTGGTACTTCATCCAAGGCTTCTTCCAAAGATAGTTGCCACGGAATCCTTGCCGCAATTAGTTTTTGAAGGAACCTTTTCTTTTCGGCAGGTGCAATTTCCCAATCATACAAAAGACGAGTGACATCGTCCGGATAAAAATTAGGAAATGAAGATTGTCCCATGCAAAGAGTTTCAGGATTGCAATAGAATTGTCAACGAAATCTATTCTATAAAACCAATTCTCTTAACGCTTGCTCTTCCTGTTCTTTGTTTGGCGGAGTACCATGCCATTTCGGATTATTTTCCATAAATGAAACACCTTTGCCAAGTATTGTACGAAAAACAATCAAAGTGGGACTTCCTGAATGTTGTTTTGCTTTTTCAAATGCAGAAAAAATTTCTTCCATATTATGTCCATCTGCATTGATCACATTCCAACCAAAGGTTTTAAACTTCTCATCCAAGGGTTCTAACTTCATTACTTCTTCTGTATTGCCATCAATTTGGATGTAATTACGATCCATAAACGCAATGATATTGTCTGTTTTAAAGTGTACGGCAGATTGAGCCGCTTCCCAAGTCATACCTTCTCCACATTCACCATCAGAGATGCATGTATAAATCTTATATGTCTCTTTTTTTAATTTGGCTCCCAATGCAAGACCGACAGACACAGATAGACCTTGTCCGAGTGAACCTGAGCTAGATTCAATTCCTTTCATGTAACGTGTGGATGGATGCCCTTGCAAATAAGAATCGATAGCTCTAAATGTAAGAAGATCTTCTACTGGAAAGTACCCAGACAAAGCCATGGCTGCATAACGAACAGCGCATACATGCCCATTGGATAAAATCAATCGGTCTCGTGTTTCTAATTCAGGATTTTTTGGATCATGGTTTAGGATGGATGTATAAAGCGCAGCGTAGATATCAGCAAGACCAAGTGGCCCACCTGGGTGACCAGAATTAGCGGCAGTGACCATTTTAATCACTTGGATGCGAATGTCGTTGGCGAACTTTTTTGCAATTTGGATTTTTTCCATGAACTTTCCTTATAGAGGCCGAGATTGAAATAAAAACAATCCAGAGATATAAACAATCGTGTACAAAGGTAAAAAGATGTAATGCAATTTTACATGTAATTTGCGTTTTCTTTTCCATCCCAAAAACCCCATTATTAACATCAAAATGAGAGCTAAACTCGCAAAAAAACGATGGGTGTGGATGATATAATCGGGCGCAACAGGATAAATTTGGTGATTGGTTATACCACCTAATGCATATTTGATTAACAATAAGTATGCGGCTGCTAATAAATTAAACACGACCCCACTAAGACCAAACAATCTATGTAGATTCGTATTTTGTTTTCTGAAAGCATACCCTAAATAAAAAAAACAAATGGACACCGTCATAAGCAAATTGATCCAAAATAAGGGCATTTGAAACCATCTTGTGAGAAAGGCCAAACTCACAAAGAATTTTTATTTGACCTTAATGTGTTTTCACAAAAATTGGTTAATGCATGCCGCCTTAGCTCAGTGGTAGAGCAGCTGTTTTGTAAACAGCCGGTCGGAGGTTCAAATCCCTCAGGCGGCTCCATGCATCTTTCGGGTAGGTACTCAAGTGGCCAACGAGGGCAGACTGTAAATCTGCTGGTTTTACCTTCGAAGGTTCGAATCCTTCCCTGCCCAAAACCATCCCTAATTTTTTAACTGAAAAAGTTCCATCTAACAACCATTGGAAGGATTCGAATAGAGGAGCTCGACTTCGACCCATAGGGAGAAGTTTTGACAGGATGTCAAAAAGAGCGACGACGGGCCCGAGCGAACGAAGCCAGGATGGCGGAGTGAGGGGTGGGCGAATCCTTCCCTGCCCAAAACTCTACCCACAATTTTTAACTAAAAAAGTTCCATCTAACAACCATTGGAAGGATTCGAATAGAATCGAACGTTTGCGACCCATAGGAAGCTTTTATAAAAAGCGGAGGCGAAGTTGGTTGGCGAAAGACAACCAAGGGGGGACGACGGATCCTGAGTACTAAATCATCCAATTTTGGATTTTTGTACGGTAAAAAAAATAGGCTCCATCCCGGACACGTTGCAATTGTACCCCGAATGATCCACGTTTCGAACGAACGATAGAGATCAATTGATGCCCTTCGCTCCCTTCCCATAGGACAGTTGGAAATATTTGTTTTCCTAAAGAATCGTAAAACCCCCATTGTGTTTCCTCTTTGAATTGGTTTAAGTCTTCGGTCATGATGGATTCAAGATTCGTAAGATCGGGGGGAACCGAAAAACAAGGGGAGGAAATTGGATTTTTGCCGAGCGGCGAGATTTCTTTTTGCCTACACAAACTGATTTGGTTACGATCTGTTTTGGATTCCAATCGGAATTCCATATCGGGAGTAACCAAAAAATTTGACCATATCGGAAAAACGAAAAACAGAATGATAATTATCATTTTGATCAGCTTCATTGATTTTCCGAAAAGAATAAGTTGTTTAAAAACTCATTCCCCTCCCGGTTTGCCAAAACTTTGATACTCGGACGAAATGTACGCCAAACTGGATCATTTGTACAAAAATAATGAATTAACAATTCGATTTCATCATTTTTTGATGGGGATATTTTGTACAAAGAACATGCTTCTTTCGGATTGACATTCAAAACCAATGATTTGAATGTTTCTGATATAGATCTGTTTTTTAAAGCAAAACTCCCACTCATACGGAAATATCGCACGGATGAACCAATATCATCCGTTAGCCGATAATACATTCCCATAAGATATAAAATATCCGATTTTTGCAAATCTGATTTTTCTAATTCTGATTCTGCTAAAATTGTTTTTAAATATTCTTTTCCAAAATCTTCTTTTGATTTAATTTCGGAAATGCCGATGAATATTGGACTCACCGCCATGGTAGGATTAGATTCAAAAATCTCTAATACTGATTTATATTGTTTTCTTTTTAAAAGTAAAATGGATGCAAACTCATAGAGTTTGGGTGAATTGAATTGTTTTAAATGTTCCGATAACTCAAGAGTTTGATTTTCTTTTGCCTTCGCTACAAACACATATGTGGAAGATAACTCAGTGATTGACAAAGGTTTATAAATTTCACCCAAATCATTCCATATCCAAGCTCTATCTTTAGAAGTGATGATAGACGGGAAACGACTTCCTAAAAATAAAGCATCTAAAATTTTGTTATGTTTTTTATACAAATAAAAGAGACGAGAAACAACTGCTTTTTGTAATTTCCCCGTTGGTTTATGAACCAAAGCCTTTTCGTAGAGAGGTATAGCAAATAAAGTATTCGTTTTTTCTAAATTATATGCTTCTTCATAATGAGATTCACCAAATAGTTGTGATGCGAGAAGTAGTAAAATAAAATATTTCTTCAAAACAAACCTTTCATCAAATCGCGATTTTCAGATCCGCTACGCTTTGAATGGTCATCAGTGCATGTTTCTGATGGAACATGCTCAGAAAGATAAAGTTCATTGGCATGAGGGCAGGATACCCCGGCAAGTTTTCCTGATAAAGAACAAATTTTTACCATTTTGGCGTGCACAGGGCTCGGAAATTGGATTTTAGGTATAAAATGGTTTTTATCGATTTGGTTTACAATCTCACCCCAAAGTGGTGCCGACACTGCCCCACCGAGTCCACTAGAACCCATCCCAAATTTCGGATTGTCATATCCAACCCAAACAGCAAGTGATAAATCAGGTCTTGCTCCCACAAACCAAGCATCTTTATAATCATTGGTTGTTCCTGTTTTACCTATGAGATCCCCCACATAACCACCATTACGAACTCCACTGGCTCTGCCACTATCTCGCAAAAGAGAAACCATTACTTCCGCAGTGTCGGGTCTGATCACCTGCCTTTCTGGTGGAAGTTTAAGTTTGAATTCATCCACGCTGCCTACTTCATATAAAACCACACCTTGCGCATTTTTGATTCTTCGAATCAGATAAGGACGTTTGATAGCACCTTGGTTTACAAAACCAGTGAATGCGGAAGCCATTTCCAGAGGAGAAATTTCAAGCGAGCCCAAAGCCAAAGAAAGATCGGATCTGTAACGCTGCTTTTTCTCATTAGAATCTGGAAAAAAATACTTAGTAAAATAAGATTCAATATTAGGAGCTCCCAATCGTTCTGCAATCTGAACAGCTGCTGTGTTTTTTGATTTTACAAGTGCTGTTCGGAGAGAAATTTCTCCGTCGAAAGTTCCTCCTAAATTTTCTGGTGCCCACTCCTTTCCTCCTCCTCCCCGATAGTATAAAGGAGCATCGAGTATCCTTGTTCCTGCTTGGATCACTCCCGCATCAATAGCCGAAGCATACAGTATGGCTTTGATCGAACTTCCAGTTTGTCGCCTCATCTGTGTTGCGCGGTTAAACTGATTATTTGAATTGAATTCCTCACCACCATGAATAAATAAAACTTGACCAGAATCGGGTTGGATACCAACAACCGCAGCCTGTATACCCGTTAAATCTTTATTTGATTCAGAAAAATCTTTTTCCCAGAACAATTCATTCAAAAGAGAAACTTCATCAAATTTTTTTTTGAGTTCCAACTCAACACTGGAAACCACTTGATTGCGAATTACTTTTTTCTGAATTTTTCCCGATTTTACTGATTTGGATAAATACTGGCGAACAATTGGACCAATTAATTCCTGCGAACCTTTGTCCAAAGTAGTTTCTACAATATAACCGCCACTTTCGTAAATATTTTTATCACCAGTTAACTGAAATAAAATGGATCTTACATGTTCAGTCACATAGGGAGCCATGTCTTGCCTCGAACCAAACACAGTCTCGTTAGGGGACCTCGTTGCAAAACCATTGTATATTTTTTGAAAATGATCCTGCCCCAAATTGGGATAAATCCCACGAGTGCGGAACATGGAAAGAATGGCTCGCACACGGTTGAAAGAATATTCGGGATTCTTTAAAGGTGAGTATTTATTCGGCGCAGAAGGTAATGAAGCAAGTAAAACCATTTCTTCTCGTGTTAGTTCCATGGGATTTTTTTGAAAGTAAAACTTTATACCTTCGCCAAATCCAAATGCTCCATGTCCCAAATACACATGATTCATATAAGTTTCTAAAATTTGTTCTTTTGTTAAAACCGATTCCAATGCAAACGCAAGCTGCGCTTCTCTCCATTTTCGATTTAAACTTTTCCGTCTGTCATCCAAAATGATACGAGCTAACTGTTGTGTGATGGTAGATGCACCTTGTTTATAACTTAAATTGATTATATTTTTAAAAAAGGCTCGTAAAATTGCTGAATAATCGATTCCTCCGTGGTAAAAAAATTTCTGATCTTCTATATTTAGAAGGATGGACACCATATCTTCTGGATAATCCTTTAAATCTAAAGTAGAAGTTCTTTTTTGAAAGATCTCACTCACCACTTGCCCATTACGATCTAAAATCTTTGTAGGGATATTTTTCGATAGTTGATTTAGATACAATGGAATGTCTTTTTTAGTTTGTAACACCCCCGCCACAAAATAAGAAAATACTACAATAAACAAAAACATAGAAGTGGCAAGGGTGGTGAAAGCATATCTCACCAGCGAACGATTGTTTGTTTTTTTATTATAAAACTTGGGAATCCTAAATTGTATGTTTTTTTTTGGTTTTGGTTTTTCTTTTTCAAAAATAATTCTTTTTTCAAAAAAAGGTTTCGATGGAATTTCTGGCTTATTTATGTTTTCTTTTTCAACACGGACTGGTTCAGTATTGTTTGGAGCGGTCGGAATTAAAGATTCAATCTCAAAATTAAAATTTAAAAACTTGAGTACTACCTTTTCTGAACAATGTGCACATGTTAACTGGAACCTGCCCTCTTTGGGAATTGGTTCAGGCAACCGAGATGCCTTATTACAATGGGGGCATATGTATTTTGATGAGGGGACTACGGCCGACATATAGGTTCTCTTTATTCTTATCGGCCATTTGTTAAAATTACAAAATCAGCGATTTTCTTAAAATCACTCGGATCCTCCTTTCCTTTCGAAAAACCAGACAAAACAAGGACAGACTCTCCCATTTGCCGCAAACGGTATACAACGCCACCTTCTCTGTCAGAATGGAACCGCCCATTGATATGGAAAACTTTACGTCCTGACCTGTAACGTTCTCTCGAGATGGAATCGGCCATACCCTGATCCCAAGTGGCTTGCGCGAGTATCATAAATTCAGTTTTCGGACCTGCACCACCATGGTGACCAGAAAAAAGTTGGTTCAGCCTTTCTTTGTAATCAGCTGCCAAGTATTTTTCCAAACGATAAGCGTCTGGCAAAAATGGTTCTGCCGCTGGTGGAAAACTTTGGTAGGCCAAAAGACCTTTTTGGGTGATTAAATTGACATAACGCCTAGGAGGATTTGAGCACAAAACAGGGATTTGGTTTTCTTTTGCGAACTGCACCAAAGGAAAATAATCTTCTTTAAAGTTTTTCCAATGGACAATGGAAGCGAACAACTGTTTTTCGCCAATGACCCCAGAAAGGTATTCATTTATAATAGTTTGTTGGTCTCTCTCTAACATTTCCAAACTAAGTGATATGGGAAACTTCTGAGAGAGTGATTTAAAAAGATCCAAACTTAATTGGTGAAAAACTCGATCATCGTGCTCTTCACCGAGCACAATGACGTTCGTACTCTCCAAACGTAACTGTATGGATTCAAAACTAGCAGGTTTACCTGTCGGGGTTTCAATCAATTCATAATTCAGTTCTTCAGCAACCGCAGGAAAGGCAAAAATAAAGATAAAAAAAAGAAGGAGTTTATAAATTGTTTTCAATGGCAGTTTTTAATTCCATACTTTCGGGTGCGGTGGAAGATTTGAATCGTTTCACAACCTTCCCATCCTTACTTATCAAAAATTTTTCAAAGTTCCATTTTACATCACCTGTCTCTGGTGCGGTTTCTGTTAAAAATTTATAAATAGGATCCTTGTCTTTGCCTAATACTTTTGTTTTTTTCATTAGATCAAAACTAACACCATAGTTCAATTTACAAAACTCTACTATTTCTGTTTCAGAACCAGGCTCTTGGGCACCAAAATCATTAGAAGGAAACCCAACAATTTTTAAGCCTTTGTCTTTGAAAGTTTTATAAACTTTTTCCAGTCCTTCATATTGCGGCGTATAACCACATTTAGATGCTACATTCACAACCAATACAGGAAATCCTTTGTATTGGTCTAAAGGAACTTCCTTTCCATGGATTGAAACGGTTTTAAAATCATAAAATGACATTTTTTTTCCTCCAGCTTCTACAGAGATAATACAGGTAAAAATTAGGAAAAGCAAAACTTTTCTTTGCATGAAACAGTCCTCTTAAATTCTTAGACTATGCAGGTTCTCTTTTTTGCATTGATTTCGGAAGCAAAACCCTGGATTAATTTTTTGAACGCAAAACCACTCCCCTCTACTGGCAGATTTCGCAAATTTCAATCGGATGATTCTTACATTGTGGTTTCTGGCGTTGGTAAAATCTCCATGGCTCTCGCTGTTAGTGAATTTGCACATTCCTTTCAAAAAAAAGAACGCTCTGAGTTTCGGGTTTGGAATTTAGGTATTGCTGGATCAACATCCAAAGAACAATCGCTAGGCGATTTTTTCTGGATCAATAAAATTAAGGATTTTTCATCGGGAAAAGAATATTTCCCTGAAAGATTGGAAAAATCCAAACTCATAAACGAAACCCATTTGACTACATTTGACAAACCTGTTTCGAACAAAACGAAAAAGTATCCATTTTCATTTTTGGAACCCCAACAAACAAATTTTATAGCCCTTGCCGACATGGAAGCCAGCGGTTTTTTTGAGGCAGCAACCACATATTTTCCAAGTGAAAATATACAAGTGGGAAAAATTGTATCCGATCATTTAGAAGGTACATTTTGTACGGAGGACTCAGTAAGTTTATATCTAAACAACTATATTCCTGCCTTATCCGAAGAATGGCAAAAACCAATTCCATGGACTCGGGACGATTCCAATTTTTCAACCAAGTGGGAAGAACTGAAACAAATTGCGATAGATCTCAAAATTACAGAATCGATGTTGCATGAATTAAAACGTTATCTTAGGTATTTCATTCTAACAAATCCGAATGAACCCATTCCTCTACCTGAACTTCCAATTTCTGGCAAAATAAAAGACAAAACACAGCTGAAACAAATATTCCAAAATTGGAAAACTAAATTCTATGTTTAAATCCTTTTCACATATTTACGTAGAAGAAGCTGTCATTAACTTAGAACGTACTCAAAAAATCATTTCAAAACTAAAACCAAAAGAAGTGATCATTATCAATCACTATAAAGATAGTTTCAATAGGTCTAACCAAAATTTTCGAATCCAAAAAGAGAGCCCAAAACTCATCCTTGCAAAAAAGTATGACCAATTTTTATATAAAGGAAGTAATTTTTCACCTAACTTCGAATTCGAACATTTTTATTATAACACGATGGCACTCAACTGCATTTACGATTGTGAATATTGTTATTTGCAAGGTATGTTCCATTCTGCCAATTTAGTATTATTTGTGAATTGGGAAGATTTTTTCGACGCAACTGACCAATTTTTAACCAAGAATCAATCACTCTATTTGGCTATTTCTTATGATACTGACTTGCTAGCACTGGAATCCTTCTTTGGATTAACAAGCGCTTGGATCGAATATGCGGAAAAAAATAGAAATTTAAATTTAGAAATCAGAACCAAATCTGCATCGTTTAGATCTATATCAAAATACAAACCCAGTGAAAATATTATTCTCGCATGGACACTGAGTCCAGATTCCGTCATCAAATCCATTGAACACAAAACTCCTTCGTTACCCGCTCGATTACAATCGATGAAAGAAGCAACCAATTTAGGCTGGAAAGTTAGAATTTGTATTGACCCAGTGATACTCGTTAAAAACTGGAAACAAGAATATACATCTTTAGCAAATAGCATCAAAGACAATCTAACGCCTAACAAAATTTCTGAAATTAGTTTTGGTGGTTTCCGAATGAACTCAGATTTTTTGAAAGAGATGGTGGCAAAAAGAGACGACTCCGCAATTTTATACCATCATTTTGTTAAAAAAGACAAAATTATTTCGTATTCCTCCGAAGAAACGATGGAGATTTACGATCATATCCGCTCTCTCTTTGTAGATTGGATTTCACATCCGCAAATAAAAGTTAGCTTCTAAACAATTTTTCCTTTTCTTTTTTGAAAGGTTGTTTAATTTTTATGCGAGTTCATGTATCTATTTCGCACAATATTGCTTCTATTCTTGCTTATTTCCCTTAATTTTTCATGCACGGAAATCAATCGTACAAAACCACTTGCGAAGGAAGGAATCCTCGATCTAAGGGACTGGGATTTCCAAAAAGACGGAAATTTACCATTGGACGGTGAATGGTTGTTTTATTGGAAACAAACCAATCTTGGCATTCAAATCGAAGAGGAATTGGGTCGCGAACCTAAGTTCATTCTGCAAACAGTGCCGTCTAGTTGGAAATCTGTGGATTGGTTTGGCGAAACACTGGGCGGTTTTGGTTATGCGACATATAAACTTAAAATTCTTTTTGCGGAAGTTCCGCCAACACTTGCAATCCACAATTTAGACCTTTCGTCTGCGTACAGAATGTACGTCAATGGAGAACTAATCCATGAAAACGGCAGTTTCGGTATTTCTGAAGAATACTTCAAACCTTCTTATAAATCGGTACTCATCGATTTAGAAAAAGTTGAAAATGAAGCGGAGATCGTCTTCGAAATAGCAAACTTTCATTATTCCAAAGGAGGTTTTTGGGAAAGCGTAGAAATTGGTGAAAGAAGATCCTTGTATGACAAAGTAAATCGAACATACCAAGTCACTTCTTTTTTAGCAGGCAGTATTTTTCTCTGGGCTTTGTATCATTTCGGTTTGTTTTTGATGCGCCGCCAAGATAAGGCCAGCTTATTCATTTCACTATTTAGTTTATTTCTAGTATTGCGCCTGTTAACTACAGGAGAGAGGAATCTAGCAAATATATTTCCTAATATTCCAATGGACTTACTCATCCAGCTTGAGTTTTCCACACTATATATCGCTACAGGTGTGTTCGCCTACTTTTATCATTTAGTATTTCCTAATACAGTGGGCAAAAAAACAATTTATGCGATACTGATTATCATTACTCCTTTTATACTTTCCCTTGGACTTCCAGTTTCCATATTTAGTTCTCTTGCCATTTATTTTCAACTCATACTCATTTCAATTTGTCTTATAATCACTTTCTCCATTTTACTTGCCTTCCCCAATGATAAAGTGGGAGCAAGTCTTTCTTTACTTGGGTTTTTGTTTGTATTTTTTACTCTAGTCAATGACATTCTTTATCAAAACAATGTAGTGAACACTATGAACCTAACTCCATTTGGGTTTTTAGGTTTTATTCTTTTCCAAGGTTATATCCTCTCTTACGGTTTTACAAGAGCATATTATTCAATCGAAAAACTAAAAGGAAATTTAGAAGTTTCGAATGGTGAACTAAATGTTTTAAAGGAAGGGTTAGAGGACATCGTCGTAGAAAGAACTAAAGAACTCGAATCATCACGCGAATATATCTATCGGTTAAATGAATTTGCAAAAACATTAAACCAAAGCCTAAACCTTGACTCCATCCTTAAAAAAGCATTTGAATATTTGAGCAAAGAAGTTTCCTGCGACACCTTATTACTTTTTTTGGTTAACGAAGAAAACCAGTCCATCCAATATCATAAATCCGTTTTATCAGCAAATACAGACAAAAATATCTACGAAAAACTAAAAGATTTAGAATTTCCTCTCTCCGATAAGTCTGGACTTTTTTTCCTTGTTTATAATAGGAATCGCCCATTTCGATTTTCTAAAGTTTGGGAAAGCCGCCTAACAGAATCAAACCAAAACTTTGTGAATATGGTTGGAAAACACCCTGGTATGATTTTACCGCTTTCCGCACAAGGGAAGGTAATCGCAATGTTAACCATATTCAGCACAAAATCAGGAGTTAATTTTACTAAATCACAATTAGAACTTGTTAAAAATACTGCAGAGAATATTGCCACCGCTGTCACAAATTCTATTTTAGTAGAAGATACAAATAAGGAACGACAGTTAGCCGATAGTGCTCGCCTGGCGATGGAAAATGCCAAAAATGAAGTAGTAAAACTTAATGAATTTACAAAAAAAATAAATTCTGAATCTTCTTTAAATCAAATCATCCAAGAAATGTTCGATTATATACTTAAAACATTTGGGATTGAAGCCACCATCCTTCAGTTAATCGACAAAAAAACAAAAGAATTTTACACATACAACACAACCAATCCAGAATATGCTACCGAATCACAACTATTATTTGCGAAAAACATTCGCGTTCCTTTAAACGAATCTGGGGGAATGATTTACAAAACATATTTACGTAAAAAACCCCTCTACATTCCCAAACGTCCAAAAAACTTCGAATACAAACTTGATGAAGAAATTTTTACAAACTTGGGTTTAAATTCATTTGTTGCTGTGCCCCTTATAGTTCAAAACGAAGTGATTGGAATGGCTTATTTTACTTCATTCCAAAAATCAATGAGTGTGAACCGCGAGGAACTAAGGCGACTTGCTGGTTTTTGTGACCAAATAGCGGGTGCCATTCAAAATTCTTTGCTTTTGCAGATAACTGAGGAAGAAAAGAAGAAAGCAGAACTGGCACGGGCTGAAATTCAAAAATTAAATGAATTTGCAAAAAATATAAATTCCATCAACAACCTTGAACAAATATTAGCTGAGATTTTTGGATTTATACAGAAAAATTATAAAATTGAACATTGTGTACTTTACTTTTTAGATAAAGAATTTTCCGAATTCCGATATCTAAACCATTCTGGATTTGAATTATTGAATGATGAAAATATACAATTTTTCAAAAATCTTCGATTCCCCTTAAATGAGAAAGGTGGTTTTGTATTCCAATGTTACAAACGCAAACGTCATTTTTATATGAAAAAAATTCCAAATACATTACCTTACGAAATTGATAGAAATATCACTGAAAAATCTGGTATGAATGGGTTTTTGATATCACCACTCGTGAACAACGACGAGGTGGTTGCCATGGCAGTTTATGGAATTGAAGACAAAAACATGGTTTTAAACAAAGAGGAAGTAAGTTCCATTGTGGGCATTTCAGAACATATTGCAAGTGCCATTAATAATCATTTTTTAATGAAAAAAATTGAAGAAGAAAAACAAAGATCAGAAACATTATTATTGAATATCCTTCCCAAAAATGTGGCCGAAGAATTGCAAAAAAAAGGGAGGGTAAACCCCGTTGAATTTGAGAACGTAACACTTCTCATGACAAGTTTTCCAGGTTTCTCTCAACTAACAAGCCAACTAACACCTGAAGAGTTAATTGAAGGTCTTGATTTATATTTTTCAAGGTTTGACGAAATCATAAAATCAAAAGGTTTGGAAAAATTACGAATGACTGGTGATATGTATTTAGCTGCAGGGGGATTACCAGTTGGAAACTTTACACATCCCATCGATGCCTGCCTCGCCGCGTTACTGATTAAAGATGAAGTGGCAAAACTCGCAGAAGACTTTCGTGAAATTCCATTTCGACCCACTTCGGTAACCATAGCAATCCATTCTGGTCCAGTTGTTGCGGGTGTGATCGGAAAATCAAAGTTCAATTACGATGTTTGGGGAAAAACGGTAACACAAACCCAAGCGATTCGCCGAGGAGCAGCAGCATTTCCGATCAATATCTCACATGAAACCATGGAAAAGGTAAAACGTCTATTTATAATTGAAAACCAAAGGTTTGTTAATACATATGAAGGTGAAGATCTCCCCGTCTATGAACTAACAGGCCTTAAACCCGACCTATGTTTAGATTCGGGGTCTTTGCCTAACCAAAAATTTGAAAGGCTTTATACCCAACAAAAACGAGGCGCAAGGATTTTAATCAAATGATTTATCTTTTGATTGGTATTAGCATTTTATTCTGTTTCATAATATTTTGGATATACAGTTTAATAAAAAAAATTGAAAAACAAGAACTACAACTAAATCAAAAATCCCAAACCATCGAAACTTTAGAAAACTCGATACAATCGAAAGAAATTGAACTAGAAGAAGTCAAAATTAGATCTGAAGATTTTTCCAATAAACTTTTTTTATCTTATTCGCAACTGTCAGATCTTGATAGTTTACTCCGTGAAATCAATTCGTCTTCTGATTTAAAAGAGATTTTAATCATCCTTGCAAATTATATCAAAGAAAAATTCAGCATACCGCATTATGTTTTGTATGTATTCAAAGAAAAAGAAGAAAGTTTAGCATTTTATGACAGCAATTTTCCTGAAACTTTAAATGAATCAAAAAAATTGGAAATTATGGAACGAAATATTCCTGTTTCAGATCAATTTGTAACTACATATGCACATGCCTACGTTAGAAAGAGAAAACGAAGTTTTTTTATCGCTGATATGGATAAATACAATACACGAGGGATTGAATTAGAAAATAAAATTTCAGTAAATTTAAAATCACTCCTAATTGTGCCTTTGTTTTTAAGAAAAAAATTCATTGGAACACTCGACCTTTTGGATTATTCAGGCAACTTAAAACTCAGTGAGCAAGAATTAAATCAGATTAAGATCATAAGTGATTATATAGCTGGCTCAGTGGAAACTGGTTTTTTACTGAACGAATTGAAGGAAATTAACCAAGAAATCAAAACAGAAAAAGATAAAATCGAAATGGTGCGAAACCAGTTGGAACACCTGCATAAATTCAATCGCAAAATCAATTCATTTTCTGACATTGATGACATTATCCGCGAGGTATTCATTTATCTTAAAACCTATCACAGAGTAGAACTCGGTTTTATCTTACTCGTTGACCAAAAATCAAATACTCTCGTACCCTTTGTTAATGGATCGGAAGTATTCCACAAAGGTCTTCTCATTGCCAATTTTTTGAATCACTTTAAACCAGAACTCAATACAAATATTGGAACTCTCTTTCGAACTTACACAAAACAAAAACCAATTTTATTCCGAAGATCCATTAAATGGGAGACCTTATCTGCCATTGACAAACAAATCGTTGAAACTTTTAAGCTGGATAGTTTTGCTCAAATTCCTCTAGTTGTACAAGGCCAAACGATAGGGATACTTTGCCTAACAAGAATTACACGTGAGATGGATTGGACAAAAAAAGAATTTAAAGATATATGTTCTTTTTGTGATCAAATTGCAGGTGCAATTCACAATGCAAATTTAAGAAGAGATCTCGAAACCGAAAGAGAAAAAACATTCCACTTTATTAAAAACATTCTACCAGGGGATTTAGCGGAAGAGTTATTAGAAAAAGGCGAAGTTGTTCCAATGGAATATGAGTCTGTTACTATTTTGTTTACCGATTTCAAAAATTTTACGAGTTCAGCTGAATCATTATCGCCAGAAGATCTCATTGAACAATTAGATGGCTGTTTTTCTCAATTTGATGACATTGCCGTTCGCCATAAATTTGAAAAATTAAAAACTATAGGAGACTCTTATATGGCAGCAGGTGGAATTCCGCAAGGGAACTTCACCCATCCAGTCGATGCTTGTTTGTTCGCAATGGAAATAAAATCCTTTATGAAACAAATTCGTTCCTTTAAACAAATGTTAAATCAAGATTTTTGGGAAGTACGAATTGGAATTCATACGGGCCCAGTGGTTGCAGGTGTTGTGGGCAAAACTAAATTTGCATATGATGTCTGGGGAGATACAGTGAACACAGCGAGTCGAATGGAAAGTTCCAGTGATCCTGGTGAAGTGAATCTTTCTTTCGCCACTTATGAAAAAGTCAAACGCTTTTTTGTTTGTGATTACAGAGGTAAAGTGGAGGCAAAAAACAAAGGTGAGATGGGAATGTATTTTTTGAAACGACTCAGACCAGAATTCTCTCGTGATGAAGATGGACTTGTTCCCAACCAACAATTTTTAGATCTCTACAAAAACCTAGAAATTGGAGCAAAAATCATTTATAGGCAAGCAGTCTGATCAATCGTTACTTTTCGATGAATCAGAACCTGAACCTCCCGAACTTGAACTGCGAGAAGAACTAGAAGTTGACCTGGACGAAGGTAGAGGGCAACGATTCGAACAGTCGGTATAGATCGACATACAACCGATAGCAGTTACAAAAGGATCTCTACTTTGGTTTCCTACAACCAAGGCACAAACGAGTTGTGTGTTCATACAACGCTCTAAACATTCCAAACGCGTTT
This sequence comes from Leptospira sp. 96542, assembly GCA_029310945.1. GTDB lineage: Bacteria > Spirochaetota > Leptospiria > Leptospirales > Leptospiraceae > Leptospira_A. Next base: position 283 of record JARJFC010000029.1, on the reverse strand, counting down.
CTGTTTTGATATTTGTACAACCATAATATAAGAATGTTGCGAATACAAACAAAGATAGTTTCATTCGAAAAAACTTAGGCATACAGTATAATCTCATCGACATGCACTTAAAACAATGGTTGATCCCCACATTTGCGGTCATTACCTATGAAACTTCCTTGCACAAGAAACGCTGTTATGAAATTCTCATACGATGGGGACAAGGCGAGTACGACTTTTATTCTTAACTTTTTACGTAGTATCTCTGATTGTTTGGATAGCGGAAGAAATTTTTACACTTTCC